>JBJXFH010000087.1:0-43010 GCA_046155365.1 Acidimicrobiales bacterium
GACCCGTCCACCATCACCGAGCTGAACCCGGCGGCGACGGCCCGCTGGACCAGGTCAACGTCGGTGGCGTGGTCCAGGTGCAGCGCCACCGGCACCCGGGCGGCAGCGGCGGCGGCCCCGCACAGGGCGGAGAGCAGCTCGAACCCGGCGTAGTCCAGGGCACCGCGGCCCACGGCGAGGAAGATGGGGGCCCGCTCGGCTTCGGCGGCATCGATGATGGCCCGGGTGGTTTCCACGTTGTACGTGTTGAACGAGCCGGCGGCGACGCCCCGCGCCACCGCCCAGGCCAACACCTCGTTGCCGTCCACCAGCGCCATGGTCAGCGGGGGCTGCGACGCGCCAGGAGCGCGCTGAGCGAGTCGGGCTGGCCGACGTTGCCGGGAAACACCACATAGGGCAGGCCCGGGAAGCGGCTCTCGGGCCCGCAGCGCCACACTGCCACACCGGCTTGGACCTGGCCCAACACCTCCGCACGGCGCACCCCCAGGGCCGCGGTGGCGATGTCGCTGGAGGTGATGCCGCCCTTGGCCACCACCAACGCCGGCCTGACCGTCAGCGCGGCCACCGCGCCGACCACCGCTTTGGAGATGGCGGCGCTGATTCGCAGCGAATCATCCCCGTCCGCCCCCAACCGCACGGCCCGCTCGGTGTGTAGCACCACGTCATCACCGGCAGCCAACGCGGCGTCCACGGCGGCGGCGCAGCGGCGGGCCTCGGCCCCGGGGTTAGCCAGCGCGGCGTCGGTGCCGACCTCCACCACCTGCAGCTCAGCGGCGGTGGCGTGGTCCAGCAGGTGCGCCAGTTGTTCGGTGCTGCGGGCCACGTGGGAGCCGACCACCACCAAACGACCGGAGCCGAGGGGACCACCGGGGTCATCCGGGCCGGCGGAGGCCGCCAGCGTGGCGGGGTCGAGCAACGGGCGGGGTTCGATCCCGGCCCGCACCCGGACCAGGCTGGCGGCGCTGCGATACAGATAACGGCGCCCACCGGCCTCCGCGGCCAGTAGCGCCGCCACCACCACCTCCACGTCACGCTCGTGCACCGCATCGAACACCACGCAACCGCCGGCCGGACGGGCCAGCAGCGCGGCAGCGAGGGCGGTGGGTCCCCCGGCCCGGATGTGCTGCAGCGCGAACACGGTGACCTCGGCCGCGGCGATGCGACCGGCGGTCTTCTCCGCCACCCAATCGGGCAGGTAGGAGTGGGTGTAACCGAAGGCGGCGTCCCGGGCGAACTCGGTGTCCGCCACCGGAACCAGCTGCTCACCGATGCGGGCGTAGTGCACCCCCTGACGGGTGACCCGGCCGCCGTCAAGAAACCACGGGGCCAACACGATGGCATCGAAGGGCTGGTCGGGGCCTTGCACCAGGCTTTCGGCCAGCGCGTCGACCTCGGCGGGGAAATGGCCCCGCAGGGTGGAATCGCTGCGGCTGATGACCACCACCGGGTGCCCGGCTTGGCGCACCGCCCGGCGCAGGTTGGCGCCCAGTTCCCCGGCCAGGGCCACCGCGGCGTCGCGGTTGAGGCTGCGGGAGTTGGTGAGCACGAAGAAGCAGCGAGGACCGGCGGCGGCGGTGATCAGCTCGGCCGCCAGCTCATCGGGTCCCCAGGTGGTGAGCACGGCCACCCCATGCACGGTCTGGGTGCCGGTGGGGTCATCATCGAGGACCACCACCACCCGGTCCTCAGCGGCGAGGTGGGCCTTGATGTCCGCCCACGGCGAGGTGGGCCAGATCGGCGGATCGGGCGGCGGCGCAGCGGTCATCGGGGGCGACGGTAGCGGAACACGGTTGTGGAACTACGTTGGCGGCCGTGTCCGACACCAGCGGATGGCGCATGGCGCTGCAGCCCAGCGTGGACCCCGCCGACCACCACTTCGCCCACCGGCTCCGGGTCCGTTTCGGGGAGACCGACGCCATGGGGGTGGTGCACCACTCCGCCTACCTGCTGTACCTGGAAGAGGCCCGGGTGGCGTGGTTGCGGGCCATCGGGCATCCCTATGAGGCCATCCGGGCCGACGGAGTGGATTTCGGGGTCCTGGAGGCGTTCGTGCGCTACCGGAGACCGTTGCGGTTCGACGATGAGGTTGACGTGCACCTGAGCATCGGCGCCGTCACCGGCACCACGTTCCAGGTGGCCTACCTGCTGACCGTGGCCACGCAGGTTCGGGCCACCGCGGTCACCGTGCACGGCGCCATGACCGCCGCCGGCCGACCGACCCGCATGCCGTCATGGCTGGCCGGGCTGACCGGGCCGACCGGGCTGGCCACCCGATAAACCCCCGGAGCCGCAGCCCTCGCCCGCCGCCGCGGGGATGGCTGGCGCGGGGATCGTGAAGCGCACCCGACCGCCAGGGCCGGGGTCGATCCACATCGTCCCGCCATGGGCCCGCACAATGCCCCGGGCGATGGCCAACCCCAGACCGGCCCCGCCGTGGTCCCGGCTGCGGGCCTCATCGGCGCGGGTGGAGACATCGAAGGCCCGCTCCTCGAACCCGGGTGGGAAGCCCGGCCCGGCGTCGGCCACCTCGATCACCCACCACGCCCCCTCGACTCCGGGTCCGACTCCGGGTCCGACTCCGGGTCCGGCTGCGGGTCCGATCCCCACCCGGACAGCGCTGTGGTCAGGGGCGTGGCGCAACGCATTGTCCACCAGGTTGCGCACCACCCTGGCCACCGCCTCAGGGCTGCCGAGCCCGACGGCCTGACGGGGGCCAACCAACTGCAGCTCGATGTGCGCTGCGGCCGCCGTGGGGACCAACGCCTCCACCGCCTCATCAACGGTGGCCCGCAGATCGAACGTGGTGGGCTCCCCCAACCGCCCAGCCTCCACCCGGCCCAGCAGAAACAGGTCCTCCACCAGGGTGTTCAGCGCGGCAAGGTCATGTTCCATGGACCGCAGGTATCGGGGCGGATCCACTGCCAGGCCGTCTACCAACGCCTCTACCGCGGCCTGTAACGCCGCCAACGGTGAGCGCAGATCATGGCCGATGTTGCGCAGCAGCAGCAGCCGCTCGGCCTCAACGCCGGCCCGTTCCCGTTCCAGCAGGTCCAGGCGGGCCAGCATCTGATCGATGGCCCGCGCCGCCCGGCCCAGCTCATCTCGACGTTGCACCCCGCTACGGACCGTGAGATCGCCGGCCTCGGCTCGCGCCGCCAGCTCACCGAGCCGTTCCACGTCCGCCACCAACGGGCGAACCAGCGCCACACCCAAAAGGACGGCGAACCCGGCCGCGATTGCAAGCACAATGGCGAAGGAACGCAGCTGATCACGATCGAAGACCATGAACCCGGCGGCCACGGCGGCGGCGGCCAGCGCGAAGGCCAAGCTGGCCAGGGCCACCACGCTCACCACCACCGTCAGGGATCGGACCCGGCTCAACCACGGCCGGCAGACCCGCGCCAGCAGCAGACCCCCCGCCGCCAACCCCACGAAGGCCGCCAGCGCCGGCAGCGGATCGCGGCGCAGCACCTCATCGAGACCCGACATCATCTCTGCCGGCATGTCGATCCCGACCAGCAGACGCACCCCCGAGGCAGCACTCATGTCGAGGCCCACAACCGGGCCCCACACAACCGGGCCCCACACAACCAGGTGCTGGTCACGGCTCGAAGCGATAGCCGACGCCCCACACGGTGCTGATCCAGCGGGGATGGTTGGGATCGAGCTCCAGCTTCTGGCGCAAGCGGCCCACGTGCACCGTCACGGTGGCGGGATCCTGGTAGTCCGGCGTCGAGTCCCACACCTGCTCCAGCAGTTGGGCCCGGCTGAACACCTGGCGGGGCGCGCCGGCCAACGTCACCAGCAGATCGAACTCCTTGGGGGTGAGCGCAACCAGCTCACCGCGGACCCGCACCTCCCGGGCCCGCAGGTCCAGGGCCAGATCCGCGAAATCCAGTCGGTCCGTCCCGGCGTCGGGGCCCGCCACCCAGCGGCTGCGGTCCAGCAACTTGCGCACCCTGATGGCCAGCTCCCGTGGCGAGAACGGCTTGACCACGTAGTCATCCGCACCCAACTCCAGGCCCAACACCCGGTCCAGTTCCTCCACCCGGGCGGTGAGCAGCACCACCGGCACCTGACCGCCGCTGGAGGGCGAACGGGACCGGATGGCCCGCAGCACCGCCAAACCGTCCGTTTCCGGCAGCATCACATCCAGCACCACCAGGTCCGGCACCTGGCGGTCGAACTGGCGGAGGGCCTCGGCGCCATCCCCGGCTTCCGCCACCTGGTGACCGTCCCGGGTGAGGTACGCGGTGAGGACCTCGCGCACCATCGGCTCGTCATCCACCACCAGGATCCGCGCCGCAGCCACCCGCCTGACGGTATTGCACCGCACGGCCCATCCAGCGGCCACAGCACCCCTACAAGGCGATGTTTCGAGAAGCTTTCGAACTTCGTCGTGTTGCGGTTCGTCCTGTCCAGCACACTGCAGAGGTGACCGGGGCCCTCAAACCCGCAGATCCCGAACCCCGTCGATCCACAACAGCAGGAGCACCGACAATGCAAGCCATCCCCGAACCCCGCCCCTGGCCGCGGCGCAAGGCAATGTGGGCCGCGCTGGCGGTGCTGGTGGCCGGACTGGGCTTCGTACTGGTGTGGTTCCAACCGCAGAAGCTGTTCATGGATGAAACGGTGAACGAGGACTTCCCGGTGGCGGTGGCCGGCACCGACCGCACCGACCCCGATCCAGCAAGGCCGGGTTCCACCACGAGCGTGGCAGGTGCGCCTCCTTCCACCACCGCCGTACCGTCCAGCACCATACCGTCCAGCATCATACCGTCCAGCATCATACCGTCAAGTACCGTACCGTTCGGTACCGTGTTGATGGGTACCGTGCCGATGAGTACCGTCCCGAGCAGCCTTGCCGCGGCCGAGCCGGTGGTGGTGGCCCGGGGCAGCTTCCAGTCCATTGAGCACGACACCTCCGGCACGGTGTTGTTGATCGCCCAGCCCGACGGCTCCCATGTGTTGCGTTTCGAGGACCTCGACACCTCCAACGGACCGGATCTGCAGGTGCTCCTCTCACCGTCGAATGCCGCCGCAGAGTCCTACGAGGAGGGCTCGGTGGAGTTGGGCCGGCTCAAGGGCAACCAAGGCGACCAGAACTACGCCATACCAACTGGTACGGACCCGGGGGCGTGGCGGTCCGCGGTGATCTGGTGCGAACGGTTCAGCGTGGCGTTCGGTATCGCCGATCTGCGGCCGCTGTGAACCCCGAACCTCCCAACCCCACCGACGGGGCAGCAACCGACGAGGAGTCGATGATGGCGGTGGGACCGCCAGAATCCGATCCGGCGAGGATCACGGCTGGGGCGCTGGCGGGGCTGGTGGCGGGATTGGTGGGTCTGTCGGTCGGGCACCTGACGGCCGGATTGGCACCGTCACTGCGATCACCGCTGGTCAGCGTGGGTGATCGGGTGGTGGACAACGCACCTGCGTGGTTGAAGGACCTGGGCATCGAGTTGTTCGGCACCAACGACAAAGCGGCCCTCATCATCGGCACCGCGCTGTTGCTGAGCGCCGTGGCCGCCGCCGCCGGCATGCTGGCGATGCGGGGTCGACGCTGGTGGGCCATGGGCCTGGTGGCCGCGTTCGCCGGCGTCGGCATGGCGGCCGGCGGTCTGGGCCGCAACAGTACCGGCGCCGGATGGGTGCCGTCCGCCGCCGCCGGGGTCGCCACCGCGGTGGCCCTGTGGTGGTTGTCGCAGTGGTGGCTGGCGGGCCGCAAGAGCCAGCCGATGCCGTCGGTGCCGTCGATGCCGGGCGTGATGTGGGGCCGGCGACGGTTCCTGCTGGGCGCCACCACGCTGACCGTGGCCGCGGCCGGGATGGGCGCACTGGGCCAAGCGCTGCGGCAACGGTTTTCGGCCGATCTTGAACGGGCCCGGGTGCGGCTGGCCGGCCCCACCGAACCGTTGCCCGATCCCCCGGCGGACCCTGCCGCCACGGTGGCCGGTCTGAGCCCGCTGTTCGTGGCCAACAAGGACTTCTACCGGATCGACACCGCCCTGCTGACCCCGGTGGTCACCGCCGCGAACTGGGCCCTCAACATCGACGGCATGGTGCAGCGCCCGTTGCGGCTGACCTATGACCAGCTGTGGGACCGCCGTCTGGTGGAGGTGGACGTCACGCTGTCCTGTGTGTCCAACGAGGTTGGTGGCGACCTGGTGGGCAACGCCCGTTGGGTGGGGGTCCGCCTCGACGAAGTGCTGGCGGAGGCCGGCATCGATCCCGACGCCGACCAGGTGATGACCCACTCCGTGGACGGGTTCACCGCCGGGTTCCCCACCAGCGCCGCCACCGACGGCCGAGACGCCATCATCGCGTTGACCATGAACGGTGAGGTACTACCGGTGGCCCATGGGTACCCGGCCCGGTTGGTGGTTCCCGGCCTATACGGGTACGTGTCGGCCACCAAATGGCTCTCCCGCATCGAGCTGACCCGTTTCGATCGGGCCCAGGGTTACTGGATTCCCCGGGGGTGGGCGGCACTGGCCCCGGTCAAGACCCAGTCCCGCATCGATGTGCCCCGCAGCGGGGAAACGGTCCCCGCAGGGTCGGCGGTGATCGCCGGGGTGGCGTGGGCGCCGGATCGGGGCGTGACCGGGGTGGAGGTGCAGATCGATGACGCACCGTGGATGGCGGCCACGCTAGGGCCGCAACTGGGTCCCAGCGCCTGGCGTCAGTGGTGGCTCCCCTGGCCCGACGCGGCGTCGTCCGTGGGGAAACCGGGCAGGCACCGGCACCGGCTGCGGTGTCGGGCCACCGATGGCACCGGGGTCACCCAAACCGACCAGCGGGCAGACCCCGCCCCCGACGGGGCCACCGGTTGGCACACGATCCAGGTGGAACTGGACAGCTGAGCCTGCCAGCGGTGCCGGCCCGACCATCATGGGGCCATGTTGCACGTCGGGACCATGGCGCCGAACTTTGAGCTGCAGGACCAGCACGGGCGGGCGGTGTCCCTGGAGGAGCTGCGGGGTCGGTGGGTGCTGTTGTGGTGGTACCCCAAAGCGGCCACTCCCGGTTGAACGCTGCAGGGTCAGGGTCTGCGTGACAGATCCGCACAGTTCGCAGCCCGCAACAGCGAGATCGTGGGCGTTTCGTTCGATTCGGTGGAGGCCAACGCCCGCTTCGCCACCGAGCAGCAGTTCCCGTTCCGGCTGCTCAGTGACCCCGACCGCAGTGCCGGCCGGGCCTATGAGGTGGTACGCCCCGACGGTGACCGCCTGGCCGCGTTCCCGCAGCGCCACTCCTACCTCATTGCCCCCGACGGTGTCATCGCCGCCTCCTACGACGTGGTCGATGTGGCCGGTCACGCCGTGGACGTCCTCAACGACCTTGCCCGCCTCCAGGCCCCAACTTGAGCACCGACCAGGCCCGGGCGGGCCACCCGAGACCGCTTCCCGCGCCGCTAACTGAGCCCATCGACCCCGAGGTACGTGACGGCACCGCGGACGCCCAACAGCTGCAGACCCAAGCGGACCGGGTGGCACGTGGCGGGGCCCGGGCGGCGGTGCTGGGCGTCAATGACGGGCTGGTCACCAACGTGTGCGTGATCCTGGCGCTGGCCGGGGCCTCCGCTGACGCCTCCGCAGTGCGCCTGGCGGGCTTTGCCAGCCTCATCGCCGGGGCGTTCTCCATGGCCGCCGGGGAGTGGGTGTCTGTGCGCAGCCAGGTGGAGCTGTACGAGGGGATCCTGGCCGAGTTGCGACGGCTGGTGGCTCGCAACCCCAAGCTGGTGCTTGACCAGCTCGTGGATCACCTTGAGGACGCCGGTTTCGGACGGGCCACGGCGCAACGGGCCAGCACCGAGCTCCCCCTCGACGCCGACACCTTTTTCGCCTTCACCGCCCGGACCGTGTTCGGGCTCAACCCCGACGAGTTGGGCTCCCCTCGAGTGGCGGCCGGTTCATCGTTCGCGTTGTTCGGGGTGGGGGCGTTCACACCGTTGTTGCCGTGGTTTGTGACCAGCGGCAGCACCGCCACCGTCATCTCGGTGTTGCTGACGGCGCTGGGCAGCGTGGCCGTGGGGTCCTGGGTGGCGCGTTCCGGCGGCCGGTCGCTGGTGTTCGGGGCGATTCGTCAGCTGACCATCGTGGCCGCCGCCGCTGCGGTGACCTACGCCATCGGGGCGCTGTTCGGCACCGCGGTGGCTTAACGCTCAGGCCGAGGCACAGGGGCCACGGAGGCCGCCGCGGCGCCGGTCACCGCGGCGTACGCACTGCGCCCGGCGGGACCCGTTGACGCCGGCGTGTCCTGGCCCGGGTTGTGGGCGGCGGTGAACACCCGCCCGGAGGCCACAAAGGCGGTGACCCCTTCGGCGCTCATGGGCCGTGCCAGGTGGAACCCCTGGGCGATATCGCAGCCCCAAGCGGCCAGCATCTCCTGTTGGCAGGCCTGCTCCACCCCTTCGGCCACCACGTCCATGCCCAGGCTGTGGGCCAAGCCGATCATCGAATGCACGATGGCTGCTCCGGCGCCGCCACCGCAGACGCTGTCCACCAGGCTTTTGTCGACCTTCAGGGTGCTCATCGACATGTTCTCGAGGTAGGCCAAGGACGTGGCGCCCTGCCCGAAGTCATCCAGCGCCACCGCCACTCCGGCATCGTGCAGGCGCCGAAGCGAACGCGCCGCCCGCTCAGGGTCGGTGATGATGGCGGTTTCGGTGATCTCCACCTCGATGAGGTTGGTGGGTACCGCCTTGCGGGCCAAGAGCCGAAGCAACTGCTCCACGAAGCGATCGTCGCGCAGGCTCTTGGCGGATACGTTGACCGCCACCGGCAACGGCAGGCCGGCCGCGGCCCACTCGGTGGCCTGATCGATGGCCCGATCCAACACCCACGCCGTGAGCGGCACGATGAGCCCGGTGGTTTCCGCTACCGGAATGAACTCGCCCGGGGAGATGAGACCGCGCTGAGGGTGTTGCCATCGAACCAGCGCCTCCACACCGCTGACGGTGCCGTCGGCCAGATGCACCTTGGGTTGGTAGTGCAGGAACAGCTCGTTGCTGGCAATCGCTCGTCGCAGCTCCACCGCCAGGCCCAACCGTCGACCGTCGGTGCGGTCGGTGGCGGGGTCATACACCTTGACGTCGGCCCGGCTGGACTTGGCGTGCTCCATGGCCAGATCGGCGCGCTGCAGCAGCACCCCGATGTCCGCGCCGTGCAGCGGGAAAGACGCCACCCCAATGGCGGTCTCGAAGCTGATCGGGATTCCCTCAACCTCCACGTCGGTGGCGATGGCGTTGCGGAACGGGTCAAGTTGGTCCAACGCCGCGGTGGCGTTCACGCCGGGCAGGAGCATGGCGAACACGTCACCGCCGACACGAGCCACCAGTTGCTCCCGGCCGGAGGCGCGAGCCCCGGACGTGTTGGCGTCAACGGCGGCCTGCAGGCGCTCGGCCACGCCCCGCAACAGCCGATCGCCGTGGATCCGGCCCACCGTGCTGTTGATCTGAGTGAAGCCGACGAGATCGAACAGCACCACGGTGACCGGTTCACCCGCCGCCCCCAATCCGGCCACCAGCTCATTGCCGTGTTCGGTGAAATTGCGAAGGTTGGGCAGGCCGGTCAAGGGGTCGAAGTTGGCCTGGTGGCGCAGTTCCTCGGCGTTGCGGCGCATGGTGCGGGTGAAGCGGAGGGCGGCTGCGGCGAGCACCACCCAGATCACCACCACCGCGCTCATGAGCACCACCCGCAACCGTTTCCGACCTGCTTCCCATACCTCATGGGACGGCACGATCTCGATCTCCGCCACACCCACCACGGCACCGTCGGCGGATCGCAAGGGCTGCAGCATGACCAGCGAGGAGCCGCCGCCATCGGACCCGATCACCGCTGAGCCGATACCGGCCATGGTGGGACGCCCCGCGGCGGCATGACCGAACGCCGGATCATCCATCGATGGTGCCGTGACCTGCGACGCCACGGCATCGGGATCGGCGTTGGAGGTGGTGGCGGCAGAGGTGGTGGCGCTGGCCAGGACGTCCACCAGCAACACGCCTTGGGTGCTCCACAACCGCAGCCGTTTCACCGACCCCCGCTCGTCGAGGTGCAGCGCGGCCTGCTGCATCTGCACCAACTCCGGGCCGCGCAGATCAACCACACCGGACCCATCGGTCAGAACCGGTTCCACCAGGGCGCCGATCAGCTCGGCCTCCCGCGCCACCTGCTCCTGCGCGTTGCGGGAAGCCTCATGGCGGGCCAACGCCTCCGCACCTGCGCCCAAGCCCAGCAGCAGCACCATGCCGGCGAATGCGAAGCGCACAAAGACTCCGAGACCACTCTGCCGGCGTACCATCGAGCCGAGGATCGACGTGGGACCGGGCCGGCTTGAGACACAACAGCGGCCCTGGCCAGCGGGTCCCCACCCAAGGTGACGAGCCGCTCCCCATATGAGGTCGCGATGGTGCAAAATGGTGAGCATGCTGACCCATCTCCATCACACCCCCCGGGTCGGTCCCGCCCAACATCGCTGGGCGAGGGACGCGGTGCGGGCGGCGCAGCTCGGGGCGGCGGCCCTGGTGGTGGTGACCGCAGTCGAGTGGCGCAGCGAGCGGGGCGATGCCCAACCCGGCCAGCCGGACACCCGAACACCCACTGAGCTGGTTCGCACCGAGGACGCAGCCAGCGTTCCCAACGCCGGGTTGGCGGTGGCCTCAGCCGGTGCCACAGCCGCGGCAGCACCCCCAACGACGGCACCTGTTGGAGAGACTGCCGCACCACAAGCACCGGTCACGGATGTGCCGGTTGTCGCGACGCCCGCAGCGGAAGCGCCCGCACCGGAAGCGCCCGCAGCGGAGGCACCAGCAGCGGAGGAAGCAGCAGCAGCGCCAGCGCCCATGGCGGGTCCGCCCAGCGTGCACATCGAGGTGCAGAGCGCGGAAACCAGCGGCACGGCCATCTCCGCCGCCGACGTCGCGTTGGAGAGCTCTTTTGGTACCACGGTGCAAGTGCAGGTTCGGGACGCCAGCTCTGTGGTAGTGGCGACCGCCATGCTCAATCCTGGTGACGTGGCCCGGATCGCGGACCTGCCGGCGGGCGACTACCACTTGACCCTCCACCAAACCAGCGGTGTGTCCGAGCCGTCACCGGGGGTTGCCATCAGCGCCGCCATATGGCAACGAGCGGGATCGGTCCAGGTGGCCGCCGGCGAGGTGTTGTTGATCAGCCTGCAGCACCATCCTGTCGGCGCCTGAGCGGAGACGCGCCACGGGGCCCCGCCGAGCACCGCGACGGGACCCCGCATGTTGATCGGGCCGAGAACCCCGCTCAGGCTCCGGGAGCGGTGAACACCTTGTAGTCGGTGTTGTCGATCAGCGCTTCATCACCCTCGGTGGGTGTGGGTACGAAGTAGTTCAGGGCCCCGTTGATGTCCTGCTCCCAGAGCTCACGGGGCAATTCGTAAAGGATCTCGATGCCGTTGCCGTCCGGATCCACCACGTAACAGGAATGGGTCATACCGTGCTCGCCACGGACCTTGAACTCCACACCTTTGGTCTTCATGAACTCCAGCTGCTTGACGAAATCTTCCTTGCGATAGGCCACCGCGTAATGGTTGATGGCGTTGTGGCCCTTGGATCCGATCAGACCCCAATTCTCCACGGGGGGCGCCGTCTCGGGCTCTTTCATCTGCACCAAGGCCACGTCATGGTGTGAACCGGGCCGGTTGGCGTAAAACCGCATCTCCATAGGGATGTGCGGGCCGAGGGCGCCGATCTGCTGCCAGCCGAGACACTCGGTGTAGAACTTGTGGGACTTCTCAATGTCCCGCACGTTGAGCACCAGGTGGTTAACCCCCAGCGCGGGTACTGGCTCGAGTGCTTGCTCGCTCATGTTGTTCCTTCCCTCGGGCTTACAGACTCACCAACAACGCGCAGCATAGATCCTCCACGGGGAGCACCGGCGCCGGTTGGCTCCGCCCTAAGACGTGCTCTCAGTTCACCGCGAGCAGGTCAACCACGAATACCAAGGTGGCGTTGGGCTTGATGACCGGCGGGTAGCCGGCGGGGCCGTACGCCAGATCCGGGGGGATGACCAACTGGCGGCGACCGCCCACCTTCATGCCGGCCACGCCCTGATCCCAACCCGCGATGACCTGACCGGCGCCGACTTTGAACGGCAGCGGGGAACCACGGTCCCAGCTGGCGTCGAACTCGGTTCCGTCGGTGTTCACCCCGACGTAGTGCACCGAGACGGATTTGCCGGTGGTGGCCTCGGCGCCGGTGCCGGTGACCAGGTCCGTGATCACCAGCGTGGTGGGCAGGTCGCCCTCGGGAAGGCTCACGGTGGGTTTGGCGTTCATGTCTTGCTCCTGGGCGTTGTTGGCTTGCGCCGACGCGGTCTGATCGCTGCTCGAGGCCCCGCTGGCGCCGTCATCGTTGCCGCCACAGGCGCCGGCGGCAACCAGGCAGGCGAAAACCGCAGCTGCCAGCACGGCTCGGCGCAGGTGGGAAAGGTGGTTCGTCACCCGGTCACGCTAACGGGCCCGGCCAGCAATGACGCTGCCCATTACCGGCCGGCACCGCGCCATCAGCCCTACCCGCACTCGGATCCGGGTGGGGCCTGCCCGGCGGGGGACACGCCCACGGTGGTGGCCGCGGAGGCCAGCGGATCCACCACCTCCTCCGGGGCGTCGACAGGGGCGGGGGTTTCGGGCAGCACGATGCCGGCGAAATCGGCACCGGTGACCACCATGACCCTCCCGGCGGCCACCGCGCCGTCCGCCACCAGCTCCACCCCCGGTTGCAAGAAGCTGGCCACCAGTTGCGCAGCGGGCCGGGCATTGGTGCCGTAACGCACCACGGTTTTCACCTGACCGGCTTCGGCGGCGTTACCCACTTGGCCCACCCCGAATCCGATGGCACTCAGCGCGTCCCCCGCCTCGGCGGCCTGGCCGGGGATGCCGGTGCCGTTGCGCACGTCCACCGCCACCGCCGCGGGGGCCAACGCCGGCGCCGGGGCCGTGGTGGTGGTGGGCTCAAGGCCCCGGAACACGTCGAGCACCGGCTGGGCCTCGGCCTCTTTGAGCAGCACCACCGAGGCGCCGTCCTCGGTTTCGGACAGCTCGATAGGCAACGAGAACGTCCGCAGGGACTCTGAAGAGGCGGCGGAGAACCGCTTGGCCAGCTGCAACAGCTCGGTGTTGCCCAGGTCTTCGTCGAACGTGACGTTGTCTGTGGCCACCCCCACCAGACGGTTCAGTTTGGCCACGTTGGTCAGGCCCAACCCGCCGATCTGATCCATGGCCTGACGCAAGAACAGCTGCTGGCGGCTGATCCGACCCAGGTCAGCGGTGAAGTCCTGCTCCCATTCGCCGGTATCGGGATTCAGATACTCCAGATGACGAGCACGGGCGAAGGCCAACGCCTGCTGACCGTTGAGCCGCACACACCCGGGCTGGGTGATGTCCAAACCGGAGTAGGCGTCGTACATGGGGGTGTCGAAGTACATCGGAACCCCGCCGACGGTATCCACCAAGCTCTTGAAACCGCCGAAGTTGACCTCGACGTAGTGGTTGATCTGGATGTTCAACACCCGGCGGACGGTATCGATGAGCTGCTGGGCACCACCGTCGGCGAAGGCCACGTTGATGCGGTCCTGATAGCCGGTGTCATCAATCACGACGTACAGGTCCCGCGGGATGGACAACAACGTGATGCTGTTATCACCGGGATCCACCCGGGCCACCAAGATGGTGTCGGTGCGCTGCCCGCTGGCCCCGCCCTCATCGAGGAAGGACCCGGCGTCCGCATCGGACTCCAGCACCCCCTCGCGGCTGTCGGACCCCACCACCAGGAAGTTCATGGGCCGGCCGGGTGCTTCGGGGGTGGCCAGATCCAGCGCCACCCGGTCGAAGTTGCCCAGCCGCCACCACACCACGCCCACGATCACCGCCCCCACCACCGCCATCACGGCCACGATGGCTCCCGAAGCGATGATCAAGCGCTGACCCCAACTGCGCTGGGACCCTGTTCCCCGCCCGGTCGGCTGGCGTGGGCCCGCGGGGCGAAGCTGCGGCGACGCGGTCATACCTCATCCACGGTACCAACGTGACGATCCCTGATCCGTGACCCTCCCCCCAGGGCCGGTTCGATCCCGACTCGGCCGCCGGAATCGAGTGTTAGCGTCACCGGGAAGAACGCTACAGAAGCGCTTGCCAGGGGGGTTTGAAAAATGAGCAAGACCACAACCGTTGAGACGACCACGTCTCGGGGCGACACCACCGTCTTGGGGGACGGGTTGATCCGCGAGCTCCGCAGCAACGTGACGGGGGCGGTAATCCTGGCCGATGATGTGGGCTACGACGATGCCCGTCGAGTGTGGAACGGCAACGTCAATCGCCGTCCGGCGGTGATCGTGCGCTGCAGCGGGGTCACCGACGTGCGCCGGGCGGTGACCTTCGCCAGGGAGCACGATCTACTGCTGTCGGTGCGGGGCGGCGCTCACAGTGCTCCCGGGTATGGCACCAATGACGGTGGTCTGGTCATCGATCTCAGTGCCCTGCGAGGGATCCGGGTAGACCCGCTCCGACGATCAGTCCAAGCGCAGGGCGGGGCGTTGTGGCGGGAACTTGATCGGGAGACCCAGGCCTTCGGGTTGGCCACCACCGGCGGGACGGTGTCCAACACCGGCATCGGCGGCTTAACGTTGGGGGGCGGGCTGGGCTGGCTCATGGGCAAGCACGGCATGAGCATCGACAATCTGCTCTCCGCTGATGTGGTCACCGCCGACGGTGCGTTCCAAACCGTCAGCGCCGAGCAGAACCCGGACCTGTTCTGGGCGCTGCGGGGCGGCGGCGGCAACTTCGGCGTGGCCACCTCGCTGGAGTTCCAGCTCCACCCCGTCGATACCGTACTTGGCGGTATGGTGGTGTACGGATTGGATCAGGCCCGCGAGGTCCTGCGCTTTTATCGTGACACCTGCCCCACCCTGCCCGATGAGGCCGAGCTGTACGCCGCGTTGCTGACCGAACCCCAAGCCGGCGTGCCCATTGTGGCGTTGCTCATGGGTTACAACGGACCCTTGGCCGAGGGCGAACGGATACTGGCCCCCATTCGGCGCTTCGGCAAACCGGTGGCGGACATGGTGGGTCCCATGCCCTACGCCGTGCGCCAAACACTGCTGGATGAACCCAACGCCATCATCGGCCTGCAGCGCTACTGGCGGGCGGCCTATACCGAGGTGCTGCCCGACGAGCTGATCGAGATCATCGTGGACGCCGCCGGCGGGTTCAGCTCCCCGCTCAGCGCCATGCTGTTTTTCTATATGCACGGCGCCGGCACCCGGGTACCGGAATCAGCCACGGCGTTCTCAGCGCGGCGTAAGCAGTGGGATTTCGACGTGATCGGCCAGTGGGCCCACGCCTCGGAGTCAAGCCGGCACATCGGTTGGGTGCGTGAGGTATGGGACCGCTGCGAACCGCATCTGGAGGGCAGCGCGTACATCAACCACATCGCCCTCGACGACCAACCCGAGAAGATCCGGGCGTCCTACGGGGCCAACCACGCCCGCTTGCGGTCGCTCAAGGCCCGCTTCGATCCCACCAACCTGTTCCGGCTCAACGCCAACATCCCACCGGCCTGAGCACACCCCCGCCCGTTCCGCACCCTTGGGATCTCCGGTGGCGCGATGCCGCTGGAGATCCCTCGGGTCCTTTGCCGGGCCGGTCCCGGGCTCAGTCCTTGGGCTTGCGGAAGTTCGGCGGGCGCTTCTCGTTGAACGCCGCCACCGCTTCCTTGTTGTCCCGGGAGCCGAAGCAGGCGTCCTCGAGCTGCAACGACAGCGGCATCACCAACGAGGAAATCGACCGCATCCACGAGTTGATGGCCATCTTGGAGGCGGTGATGGCCTGGGCGGGACCGTTGGCCAACGCGGTGGCGATCTCCAACGCCCGCTCCATCAGGGCGTCATCTTCCACCAGGAAGCTGGCCAGCCCGATGCGCTCGGCCTCTTCGCCGGTGACCCGTTCCCCGCTCATAAGGAAGTACTTGGCCTTGTTGACCCCGATGAGCAACGGCCAGATGAGCTGCCCACCGTCACCGGCGCCGATGCCCATCTTCACGTGGGTGTCCGCGAACACCGCTGATCGCCCGGCCACCACCACGTCACACAACAACGCCACCGTGGCGCCCAAGCCCATGGCGTACCCGTTGACCGCGGAGATCAACGGCTTCTCACACTCCAACAAGTGATCCACGATGCGGCGGGCCTCCTCCAACGCACCGCCGGTAGTGGAACCCATCGCTTCCCCACCGGGCGAGAAATCCCCGCCGGCGCAAAACGCCCGACCGGCCCCGGTGATGACCGCCGCCCGCACGGCACGGTCAGACTGGATGTCCCGGGCCAGGGTGGCGAGCTCACGGTGCATGGTGGCGTTGACCGAGTTCAGCCGCTCCGGACGGTTCAAGGTGCAGATAGCAACCCCGTCGTCGCGCTTTTCGATGGCGATGGTGGTGTACGCAGCAGGATCCAACATGCCGCGCACGCTATTCCTAAATGGGGGGCTGCGCGGGCCTCTTAGGAAAGGGGGGCTGTGCCCCCCTACGGCGCCCTGAGGGCGCCTACCCCCATCCGCGACATCGGGCCGGAGCACGGAACGGTCGGCTGGCGCCTCCCTGACGGCGCTCGGGCGGGGCACGTTCTTAAAAGGGGGGCTGCGCCCCCCTACGGCGCCCTGGGGGCGCCTACCCCCATCCGCGACATCGGTCCGGTACACGGAACGGTCGGCTGGCGCCTCCCTGACGGCGCTCGGGCGGGGCCCTACGCACAGGCCGGGCGCGATGGGCCGGGCACGGCGGGCTGGGCGCAGCGGCGGGTCACGTTGGGACAGGCGCGGCGCGACTCGCTCGGCGGGCGAGCAACATTGCGAGGGGGTCAGCGCGAGAGGACCTCCTGAGGGGTACGGCGCGAATGGGGGCGGCGAGAGCAGGGCCTACCGAACAGGGGAAGGGGGTGTTCTTGAAAGGGGGGCTGTGCCGGAGCACGGAACGGTCGGCTGGCGCCTCCCTCACGGCGCTCGGGCGGGGCACGTTCTTAAAAGGGGGGCTGCGCCCCCCTACGGCGCCCTGGGGGCGCCTACCCCCATCCGCGACATCGGGCCGGAGCACGGAACGGTCGGCTGGCGCCTCCCTGACGGCGCTCGGGCGGGGCCCCAACCCCACCCTCGGGGGCCGGCCCGACGCACAGGCCAGGCGCGGTGGCCGGGCACGGCGGGCTAGGTGCAGCGCTCGGGTCACGTTGCGACAGGCGCGGCCGGGAGGGCGGCGCACGACGGAGCGGGCAAGGCGGCGGGTGGCCCTGTAGCGGCGGGCTGGCGGGGAGGGAGGGAGCGCGCAACATGGTCGGGGGTCGGACTGGGTCGGCGTTGGCGCTGCGAGGGGAAGGAGGGGTGGAGATGGCGGTGCGAAGGGGGGCGGTGGGGGGCTAGAACTTGGGTATGAGGTTTGGGTTGCGGTATGCGAGTTTGGGGCGGTTCGGGAAGGGGCCGGCGGCGATCGAGTTGGCTCAGGCGGCGGAGGCTGCAGGGTTTGATTCGATCTGGACCGTGGAGCACGTGGTGGTGCCCAAGGCGTATCAGTCCCGTTATCCGTACTCGGCGTCGGGGCGGATGGGGGAGATCGAGGATTTTCCCATCCCTGATCCGTTGATCTGGATGGCCTTCGCCGCCGCGGCCACCACCACCATAAAAGTGGGCGCCGCCATCTTGATCGTCCCCCAGCGCAATCCGGTGGTGACCGCCAAGGAGTTGGCCACGCTGGATGACATGGCCGGCGGCAACCGGGTCCTGTGCGGCATCGGCGTGGGGTGGTTGGAGGAGGAGTTCAACGCCCTCGGCGTGCCGTTCCATGATCGGGGCGCCCGGACCGATGATTACGTGGCTGCCATGCGGGCGCTGTGGTCCCAGGATTGCGCCAGTCACCACGGCCCGTTCGTGGACTTTGACGAGGTGTATTGCCGGCCCAAGCCCGCCGGGGGCTCGATCCCGATCATCGTGGGCGGTGACACGGTGGCCGCCGCCCGCCGGGCCGGACGCCTGGGCGACGGGTATTTCCCTGCCCGGGGCAACCCCGTTGAGCTGTACCAGGAGATGCGCCGGGCCGCGGAGGCCGCCGGTCGTGACCCCGACGGTATCGAGATCAGCGCCCAGGCCCCCGCCGATCCCACCGAGATCGGGGCGTTGGCCCAGCAGGGGGTTCACCGGGTGATGGTGCCGGTCAACGGCGCCGCCGGCCTGCCACCGCTGGTAAAGGACCCCGACGAGGTCCTGCGCTACGGACGCGAGGTCATCGACCGCTACCGGGACTGACCCACGCCGGTCACCCGCTGCCTGCCAGTGCCCGGGGGATTCGCCAGCCGGTGACACCGAGCAGGTGGGTGGTCTCTGCCCGGTCCTTGGGCGGGCCCAACAACATGCCCTGGCCCACCACAGCGCCCAGCTCCTGCAGGGTTTCCCGCTGGGCTGCGGTCTCGATGCCCTCTGCCACCACTTCCAACCGCAGGGCCGCGGCCAGCTCCAGGATGGATTTCACCAGCGCCCGGGATTCCCTGCTTAACACCACCGTGCTGATCAGGCTGCGGTCGATCTTGAGCTGGTCGATGGGGAACTGGCGCAGGTAGCTGATCGAGGCGTTGCCTGACCCGTAGTCGTCCACCGACAGGCGCACCCCCAGCTGCTTGAGCCGGGCGAACACCCCCACCGCCGCTGCCGGGCTGCTGACCACTGCCGCCTCGGTGATCTCCAGCACCAGACAGGACGGAGCCACGGCGTGTTTCGCCAGCAAACCAGCAATGGTGTCCACCAGGTGGGGATCGTGCACCTGGCGGGGGGACAGATTGACCGACATCGACAGGCTGGCTCCCGCGCCGCCCACTTGTTGCCATTCACCGAGCTGGGCAATGGCCTGGGCCAACACCCAGCGTCCCAGGGTGACGATGTGGTGGGACTCCTCAGCGGCGGGGATGAACTCTGCGGGGGCGATGGGGCCCTGCGGGTGATGCCATCGCAACAACGCCTCGAAGCCCAACACCGCGCCGTCATCGAGGGCGCACAACGGTTGGTAGTGCACGTCCATCTCGCCCCGGGCGACGGCGTGCTCCAGGGCCGCCCGTAGCTCCAGACGGCGGCGGATGGGTTCACTCATGGAGGGTTCGTAGCTCACCACCCGACCTCGGCCCTGCTGTTTGGCCTGGTACATGGCGATGTCGGCGCAACGCAGCAGCTCACTGGGACCGCCCACGGAGCCCGATGCCGCACCGTCCGGTACGCCGGCACCGGGCAGCGCCGCGCCGGGCGGGGGACGGTGGACCAGGCCCAGGCTGGCACCCACCCCCACGGACACCGCATCTACCGCTATGGGTCGCAGCAGCGCCAGCAAGGCCCGTTCAGCGGTGCGGCGGGCACCCTCGACACCGGCACCCACACCGAGTATGGCGAACTCGTCGCCTCCCAGGCGGGCCACCAACTCCCCCGGTCCCACCACCTCGCGGAGACGCTGCGCCGCTTCCACCAACACGCTGTCGCCGGCTTGGTGGCCCAGGCTGTCGTTGATCTCTTTGAAGCCGTCCAGGTCCAACAGGGTCAGGGTCAGCTCCCCACCGCCGGCCATCGCCCGCTCGAGGCGTTGGGTGAACTCGTTGCGGTTGGCCAACCCGGTGAGTGGGTCAAAGGACGCCAAGCGACGCAGCTCATCGATGTTGTGAGCGTTGAGCACGATGCCGTTGATGTCGGCGTCGTTGTAGTGGTTGGTGGCCACCGCCGCCACCACCCGCCAGGAACCGTCGGGCTGGCAGATCCGGAACTCACCGCGGGCGCTCCCCCCGGCCGGTTGGGTTTCGGCGGCGCGTAACAACTCGCCCACGAGGTCGATGTCGTCGGGGTGAACGAGGCGGGACAGCGTGAAGAGGGAGCCGTTGGCAGAGCCCAGGCCGGCGGCGTGCAGCATCGAGGGGCTGGCGTAACGCACCGCGGCACCGTCGATGATGGCCACCAGTACAGAAGACTTGGCGACCAGGGCCTCGAAGCGTCGCGCCCCCGACTGGGACAACGTCCGAAGCAACCCCGCGACGCGGATCATGACCAGAAGGAACAACACCGCGCTGGCCACGATCGGCAGGCTGATCCCGTCACCGGTTGAGCTGGCCACGGCCGGGGCCACCAGGGTCATGGCGGTGAGCAGCGCCAGCCGGGCCCAGCTGAGCCCGCCGTGACGGCGCACGATCGCCGGCGCCTGCTGCGATGGCGGTGGCGGTGGCGGTGGCGGCAGCAGGGCGGCGTACCCGATGAAGACGTAGGACGCCACATACAGGGCATCGACCCAGCTACCGGAGCTGAACGATCCGTACAGCTCGGTGCTCAGGTAGGCCACGTCGGCCACGAAGAGCGCACCCACGCCCACCGCCAGCAGCCGCAGCGGGCCGTTGGCACCACCCACAAAGACCAGCCGGGCCAGCAATGCCACCAGGATGAGGTCCCCAACCGGGTACGCGCCGCTCACCAGGCGGGCGCTCATGGTGGCGCTGGCATCCTCCGCCATGGGGGCTACCAGGAACTCCCAGATCACCACGGTGGCACCCACGGCCACAATGGCGGCGTCGATCAGCGCCGTGCGTTCCTGGCCCACCTTTCGCACCAGCAGCCACAGGCCCAGACCCATGAGCGGATAGAGCGCCAGGTAGAACCCGTCAGCCACCCCGGGGAAGGGCGGGTTGAGCTCGTTGCGCCAGGCGCTGACCGTGAAGATGGCGTCACCGATGGCGTTGGCGGAAAGGCCCAGGGCCACGGCCAGCCAGCCCGCCCGATTTCGCCGTTGGCGGATCCCGGCGTAGCCCGCGGCCAGCGCCGCCAGTCCGGCCACCACCGCCACCACCAGCGAGCGGACCTCGGCACCCCCCAGCCACCACATCAGCGCGGCAGTGCCGGTCAGCCCCCCCAACCAGCCCCAGCGCCTATCCATGACCGTTCGAATCGACCGAGCGTGGCGCTCTCAGAACAGGACGATGATCCCGTCCGTCGGTGGATCAGGCCTGGGAACGTTTGGGGGAGGGTTTGGGGCGGTTAGTGATCTGCTTTGGCCCCTTCGGGCAGCCCTACCCGGGCTTCCTTGGCGGCCCAGGTCGGCCAACGGGCCCGGCTGCGTTCGGAGAGCCGGTGCATCAGCTTGATGGCACCGGGATCGGCGTCACCCGGCTTGGCCTCGATCACGCCGGCTTCGAGCATGCGGACAATGATCTCGCGGCCCAACTCCGTGCGCACCACCGTGAGCGTCCAGTCCGAGGCGTCGCCGATGCCACCGGTGGAGATATCAGCATGCTCGGCGGCGAAGTCCGGACAATGGGTGCAGCCCTCGCGGGTCCAGGCGTGACATTCCTTCAGGTTGATTTCGTGATAGGAGCCATCTTTCATCCAGATCTGGAAGACGCCCTTGATGTTCATCTTCTTGATCTGATCTTTTGCCAGCCCATATTTCACGTAAAACAACTCGTCGAACAGCGAGTCGTCGAAACTCTTGGAGCACAACAGCCCGATGTTGAGCTTGATGGGGCGGGACACCTTGCCCACCTTGCGATGCCACATCACCGGTCCGATGGAGGTCTGGCAGCTCATGCCCACCAGCGCCAGGGTCTTGAGCCCCCGCTCGGTGGCCTCGTCATAGGCCATGGTGTTGGCGGAGTAGGTGTACCGACTCCCCGCTCCCCGCAGCACCTCCTCGCGGTTGGTGGCCACCATCGGGATGGCTTTCCAGCCGCCCTCCTGGCCTTCTTCGCTTTCCAGACCCGAGATCAGCGCGCCGTCGATATAGCCGTTCTCGATGGCCCAGATGAGGATGGCCGACACCAGGCCACCGTCCTGGCCCACGTCATAGACGAACTCGTCGCTAGCCCGGCACAGGATGATGTCTTTGTAGATACCCGACAGCTCCTCGGCGGTGCGGGTACGGCCGAAGAGGTGTTGATCGGCCTCCGGTTCCCAGGCCCGGAAACGGGGGCAGGCCCGGGTGCAAGAGGTGCAGCCCTTCTCGCCGTGGACGCAGTTATCCAGGCCCAGCTCAGCTTCGATGTGGAAGGGCTTGTACTGACCCGGCTCGTGTTTGTAGCCGATGACGTCATGGGGACAGGCGATCACACAGCCGGCGCATCCGGTGCACAGACCCGAGGTGATGACCTCGTCGTAGAGCTCCTTCCACTGGAACGTCCAGCGTTCCTTGGCGGCAGTGGGCGCGTCCTCGGTGACCGTCATGGGCTCAATCTATGGCGGTGGGCTGCGCGCCGCATGTCTGGTCCACCTCGGACCAGGTGGGGGTCAGCACGCTTGCAGCGCCGAGCCGAGATCGGGGGGCAGCGTCCCGTTGTCCGTCAACGCCGTGTCGAGAGCCAGGCGGGCGGTGGTATCGAGCGTGGCGTTCCAGCGGTCCAGGGCGCAACGGCAACGCTCCGAGGACACGTCACTGCGCTCGCAGACAGCAAGAAACTCCTGGTCAAAGCCATCATCTCCCTTGCCCTGGCTGCCGATCAGCCCGATCAGGGCCGCCACCAACGCGAAGCTGGCCGCGGTCAGGGCACCGATGAGGGCCAGCCGCCGGGGTTGGAAGCGATCCCCGCCGGGTTCGGGAACGCCCGCCGGGGCACGATCGGATCGGGACACCCGCCCGACGCTAATCGCGCCGACTACTGCAGGGATTCGGTGGGCTCCGGCGGGTGGTCGGCCCGGCGGCGGGCACGGAACTCGTCGAGATCAACCACCGCGGCGCTCTCGGATCGCTCGGCCCGTTCGGCGGGATCGGCCATCAGCTCCACCGGGAACGGCACGATCGGGCCCTCCGCGGTGCCCACCAGCTCCCGATAGATCGCCAACAGCAGCGCCCGTTCGGCGGCGTCGAGTTCGGGGTCCGGCGCCAGGGACTCGGCGTGGCTGGCAGCGTGACCGCCGCTGAACGCGCCGCCCGGGGCCGCCATGGCACGTCGCCGACGGAAGAACCGGGGACGATGTGGGGTCGCAACCTGACAGCGCCCATCGAGCACTGCGGGGACCGCGGCAGGGACAGCGTGACCTGCGGGGACGGCCGCCGGTGGGGGGGCCGACGGTTCCGACAACGCCCCTGGCCTGGAGTGGCCGACTTTCTGGTCCCGAGGTTCCTGCGGCCCATGCATACCCTTGCCAGTGTCTGCTCCACCACTCAGCGTGGGCAGCAGCTCATAGGCCTAACCCGGATCGGGTACTGCCTGCCCCCGGTGTCCTATCCTGCCCAACTCCGCCGCCCAGCTCCGCCGCCCGACGAAAGACGCCGTCCAGCATGTCCTCGGTGAGCCGCCCGGTGAACGTGTTCTGCTGGCTCACGTGGTAGGAGCACAGCAGCGTCCGACCGTCCCCCAGCGGCACTTCCAGACCGTGGGCGAAGCGGGGCCGGGGCCGGGGCACCGCCAACAGATCCGCCACCACCCCGTAGCCGAATCCGCCCAGCGCCACGAACACCGTGGCCCGCTGCAGCAGCTCCAACTCGCGCAGCAGATACGGCCGGCAGGTGTCACGCTCCTGCGGGGTGGGCTGGTTGGCCGGTGGGGCGCAGCGAACCGGGGCGGTGACATACGCCCCACTGAGGGTCAGGCCGTCTTCCCGATGCACGCTGGTGGGCTGGTTGGCCAGACCGGCACGGTGCATGGCCCGGTACAGCCAGGTGCCGGAGTTGTCCCCGGTGAACATCCGGCCGGTGCGGTTGGCGCCGTGGGCCGCGGGGGCCAGGCCGATGACCACCACCACCGCCCGGGGGTCCCCGAAGCCCGGTACCGGCGCACCCCAATAGGCCTCGTCCCGGTAGGCCGCCCGTTTGGTGCGCGCCACCTCCTCCCGCCAGGCCACCAGCCGGGGACAGCGCCGACACCCGACGATCTCTCGTTGCAGATCCTCCAGATCCGCCACGGCCTGACGGTCAGCCACCGCCTGCAGCTCCGCCACCGGCCGTTTGCGCTTCCCTGCACCGCCGGCCACGGTCCCGGACCCTAGCGGAACCACAAACCGCGCTGACCAGCCCTTTCAGGGTTGCCGCATGAAAGCCGTGGCGCGTTCGAACACCACGTGGCCCTGCGGCTGAAACGCCCCACTCCGGCGGTGGGCGCTAGCGTGATCGGCCAATGCCAACACCTGCCACCCCTGCTGCGGGCCCCACCACCCAGCCCGACGCTCCCGCCGCACCCGCAGGGCCCAAGCCCACCCTGATCCTGATGGTGCGCCACGGCAAAACCCCCAGCACCGGCACCACCTTGCCGGGCCGGGCCAAGGGCCTGCACCTGGCCCCGGACGGTGTGAAGCAGGCCAACGATGCCGCCAAACGCATCGGCAAGCTGAAGAACGTCACCGCCGTGTACGCCTCCCCGTTGGAACGCACCCGTGAAACCGCGGCCCCCATCGGCACCGCGCTGGGGTTGAAGGTCAAGACCGAACCGGGTCTGCTGGAATGCGAGTTCGGTGAGTGGACCGGACGGGCCCTCAAGGACCTGTTCAAGTTGCCGGAGTGGACCACCGTGCAGCGCTATCCGTCCGGCTTCCGCTTCCCCGGCGGTGAATCCTTCGCCGAGATGCAGTTACGCATCGTGTCCACCATTGAACGGCTCTGCGCCGCCCATCCCGGTCAGACCGTGGTGGTGGTCTCCCACGCCGATCCCATCAAAGCCGCGCTGGCCGCGGCGGTCGGCACCCACCTGGACCTGTTCCAGCGCATCGTGATCTCGCCGTGTTCGGTCAGCGCCGTGCTGTACGGCTCCGGCGGGCCGGTGGTGCTGGCCACCAACTCCACCGGTGCGGACCTGCGCACCTTGCAGCCATCCTGAACCAGACTCCCCGCAACCAGCCTTCCCCGGACCCGACAGCAGGACTTACGCCGTGAACATGCCCTCGCCCTACGACGTGATCGATCCCGATCATTTCACCGCTGGCGCGCTGGGCCAGCCCGGGGCGCGGGTGTTCTTCCTGCAGTGCCGGGGTTTGGGCACGCTGGTCTCCGTTCGATGCGAGAAGCAGCAGGTGGCAGCGCTGGGCGAGTCCTTCGCCAGGGTGTTGGACGAGCTCCCGCAACGGCCGCTGGAGGCCCTGCCCTCAGATATGGAGTTGGCCCTGCCGGTGCAGGAGGCCTTCGTGGTGGGCGGCATCGGCTTGGGCTATGACCGCGACCACGATCGGCTGCTGCTGCTCATCGAGGAGTTGGTCGATGGCGATGCACCCTCAGGGCCCGATGACGAACCGGCGGGGATCACCGCCCGCTGGGTGATCAGCCGGGAGCAGGCCCGGGCGTTCGTGGGTCGGGCCACGGAGTTGATGACCGGGGGGCGACCGTTATGTCCGTTGTGCGGTCGACCCATCGATGCCGAAGGCCACACCTGCCCCAAGACCAACGGCCATCGTCCGCACTGATGTGTCCGCCCGGTTCAACGAGCCCGCGTCCATGACCGGGCGGGACCCCGACCGGCTCAGTCCCCAGGCGCGCCTGCACCGGGACGACGAGGCCACCCTGGCCGTGCTGCGAGAGGGCCCCATCGAGATACTGGGTCGTATGCCGTGGTCCTCCAACGGGACCTACCTGGTGACCCTCGATGAGACCGGTGAGCAACGGGCCATCTACAAACCGTTGCGAGGCGAGCGGCCGCTGTGGGATTTCCCGTCGGGCCTGTTCAAGCGGGAGGTGGCGGCCTACGAGTTGTCCGCCGCGCTGGGCTGGGATGTGGTGCCGCCCACGGTGCTGCGCGACGGCCCTCACGGAACGGGCTCGGTGCAGTTGTTCGTGGACGCGGATTTCGAGCAGCATTACTTCACCATCGCCGAACAGGAGCGCTACCGGGCCGATCTCATGGCCATCTGCGCCTTCGATGTGGTGGCCAACAACACGGACCGCAAGAGCGGCCACTGCCTGGTGGGCCAGGACCATCGGGTGTACGCCATCGACAACGGGCTCAGCTTCCATGCCGAGTTCAAGCTGCGCACGGTGCTGTGGGATTACGCCGGGGACGCCATCCCCGAGGATCTGCTGAAGGACCTGGCCCGGCTGATGGAAGCGGGCCTGCCCTCCGAGGTGGCGGTGCTGCTTGATGACGACGAGGAGCGCGACGCCTGCCTGCAGCGGGCCGGGCTGCTGGTCCGCTCGGGCCGTTTCCCCGCCGACCCCAGCGGCCGTCGCTACCCCTGGCCGCTGGTGTGAACCGCCGCCCGCAACCGACATGACCGACCCCCACCGCCCCGACCCATCCGACGGCCCCGACTCGACCGACGGCCCCGACTCAACCGACCGCCCTGACCGCCCTGACCCAACCGAGCGCCCCGACCAGCCCATCAGCGACGACGTGCTGAACGAGCTCATCGATCGGGCTGACCTGGACGGGTTACTGCGCCGTATCGATGCCCTCTGTGACAGCGGGGACTGGGCCGCGCTGCGACATCTGCGGGACCGTTCCCGGGCGGCGTCGGTGGCCAGCGGACGCCAGCTGTGGCCGGCCGCGGCCCACGCCGAACATCGCCTGTGCCTGCAGGCGGACCCGGAATTCGCCGCGCCGATCGTGAGCGAGGCCACCGGTCGGTTCGTGATCGGTCCGCTCAGCGAGGTGATCGCCTCCACCCATGACTGGACCAGCCTGGCGCCATACCTCGAACCCGGTCCCACCAGGGCGTTGGTGGCCTACGAACGGGTATTGCGGGGCGAGGACCTACGCGGCGACACCAGCATCGACACCTCGGTGTACGACCTGCCGTTGGCGTTGCAGCGCTGGGAGCCCACCTATCCCCTGCCCACCTACGAGCCGTGGCGGGCCATCTTCACCCCGCCCTCGCCGCTGCCACCGCTGCGCCCCATGGTGGTCCCGATGGAGGAGGCCCGCCTGGCCGGTGATCCGCTCACCCTGGACGCTCTCAACGAGCTGAGCCGGGCCTGGACCACCGAATCCAACGGCCGCTCCGACGCCACCTGCGTGGTGGGTGACGAGCTCGACGCCATCGCCGCGCTGGGGGTGAGCGAGGTCCGCATGGCACCCATCACCGGCGCCCAGGCCCTGGAGATCATGGCCTGGACCGCGGCGTCGGGCGGGGCCCACGGACGTCGACGGGGCATGGCCGCGGGCCGGTTCAACGCCTGGTGGACCATCGTCAGCCTGGCCGGCCTGGCCGATGACTGGCCGCTGAGCCCGGCGGCGGTGGGTCGGGCCCTGTCGGAGCTGACGTTTTTCGCCTGGGACAACGCCGAACCGGAGATGGGCTGGTCCTTCCGCATGGCCATCACCGACCCCGAACGAGGCCTGGCCTGGGCGGCGCTGGCCAACGACACCCGCCTGGAGTAACCGGACGCGGACCCGGCCGGGCCTGCTCCCAACGAGCGAGACCCGGCCGGTTGTACGCCAAGCGAGAAGCCTCAGCGGGCCTTGAGAGCCTCGATGAGCTTGGGAATGACCTTGTGCACGTCGCCGACGATCCCGAGATCGGCGATGGAGAAGATGGGGGCTTCTTTGTCCTTGTTGACGGCGATGATGTACTTGGCGCCCTTCATGCCCACCATGTGCTGGGTGGCCCCGGAGATCCCGCAGGCCAGGTACACCATGGGCTTGACCACCTTGCCGGTCTGACCCACCTGATAGGAGTACGGCACCCAACCGGCGTCCACGATGGCCCGGGACGCACCGGGAGCGGCCTTGAGCAGCTTGGCCAGCTCCTCGATCATGGCGTACTTGGCGGCTTCACCCAGACCACGACCTCCGGAGACCACCACTGCGGCCTCCTCCAGCTTGGGTCCGCTGCTCTCCTCCACGTGGCGGGCGGTGACCTTGGCGGTGCCGGTGGCCCCCTGATCGGGCACCTCGAGCTCCTCCACGTCGGCCTCGGACCCGCCGGCTGCTTCGGCCGCGAAGGACTTGGGCCGCACCAGCACGATCTTGACCGCGTCACCGGTGAAGCGGGTCTTGACGTTGGTGTTGCCACCGAACACCGGCTCCACGCCGATGACGTCCTCCCCGTCAACCTCGATGCCCACGATGTTGGTGATGACCGGCGCGCCGAGCTTGGCGGACAACCGCCCGGCCACGTCCCGGCCGTCATAGGTGGTGCCCAGCATGATCAGATCCGGTGCCCCGTCGGCTTCGATCTTGGCCGCCAGCGCACTGGCCAGGGGTGGGCCCAACAAGGCGCCGTCGAGGTCTCCGGTGGCCAACACGGTGTCGGCGCCGTGCTCACCCAGGATGGCGGCCACGTCATCGCCGTCCCCGGCGAAGAAGCACGTGACCTCATCGGCGAGGTCGCGGGCCTTGGCCAGCATCTCCAAGGTGATGGTCTTGACCGTGCCCTCGACGGCTTCGGCGAAGACCCAGATGTTGTCCAGTGCCATCTCAGATCACCTTCAGGTTCTCGAGGAGGGCCACGATCTCCGCGAAACCCTCACCTTCGTCTTCCACAACCCGGCCGGCCTGGCGGGCCTCTGCCGCTTCCACCGCCACGATCTCCTGGCCGCCGCCGGCCCAACCCACCTGGTCCTCGGACAGCCCCAGATCGACCACCGTGAGCTGCTCCACCGGCTTGGATTTGGCCGCCATGATGCCCTTGAAGGACGGGTAACGAGGTTCCACCACCCCGGCGGTCACCGACACCAGCGCCGGGAGCGGGCAGGTCACCTCGTCATAGCCGTCCTCGGTCTGGCGCTGCACGTTGACGCGCTGACCGTCCACCGTAATGGACTTGGCGAAGGTCACCGACGGCAACCCCAACAGCTCCGCCAGCTGGCTGGGCAGGGTTCCGGTGTACCCGTCGGAGGATTCGGTGGCCGTGAGCACCAGATCAGGGCTGTGACGGCCGATGGCGGCGGCCAGCACCCGGGCCGTGCCCAGGGCGTCGGTGCCCGCCAGCGCCGGATCTGACACCAAGATGGCGTCCGCGGCGCCCATGGCCAACGCCGTCCGCAACCCCTTGGTCTCCCCGTTGGCGGCCATGGAAACCAAGCTGACGCTACCCCCGCCGGCGGTGGTGACCAGCTGCAACGCCATCTCGACGCCATAGGAATCGGCCTCGTCCAAGATGATGTTGCCCGTGCGCTTCAGCGTTTTGGTGGCCGGATCGAGCGCGCCGGGCTCGGCCGGATCGGGGATCTGCTTCACACAGACGACGACATGCATGGGCTGAATCTTGCAGTGCACGGGACGCTCACGCACAAATCTGCCGCGGTACGTCACCGATACCACTGACCGACAACCCTTCAGCGCGCCCCCGGGCCCATCCACGGGTTGGCAGGATCGGCAGGATTGGCAGGCTTGGCAGATTTGGCAGACTGGGCGCCTTGCGAATCGTGCTGGTGGTCAATCCTGGCGCCAGGGGCGTCACCCCGGCGGTGATTGCGGCCACGGTGGCGCAGTGGTCCTCGACGGGACAGCTGGACGTGATCCGCAGCCGTGCCCGTCACCTGGACGGCCTGGGTCCGCTGGCGGCGAAGGCCGACGCCGTGGTGGTGCTGGGCGGGGACGGGGTCCTCAACCAGGTGGCCAACCTGCTGGCCTCCCTGGGGTCGGACGCCGCCGTGGTCCCGCTACCCGCCGGTACCACCAACGTGGTGGCCCGCAACCTGGGCCTGCCCCGCCAGCTGCGGGCCGCCTCCGACATGGCCATCACCGCACTGCGGGAAGGGTCCTCCGCCCGCCGGGGTTGGGGGCGTCTCAACGGTCGGGGATTCCTGGCCAACGCCGGGATCGGGATCGATGCCGCGGTAGTGGCCCGCACCGAGGCCCACCTCAACGCCAAACGGCGCCTGGGTCACGTGATGTTCGGCTTGGCGGCGCTGGCGGAAGCGCGGGGAGCAGTCCGCTCAGCGCGACTCCATGTGCAGCGGGACGATGAGACCGCGGGAGGGGAACGGGCCGGCGACGTGTGCTGGGTGCTGGCCTTGGCCGGGCACCCCTACAGCTACGCCGGGCCCCGGCCGCTGCGGGTTCTCGGCCCTACTGACCGCCCCGACACCGGCCCTCGGGGCCATCTCAGCGTGCTGTGCTTCGAGCCTGGCGGCGCCCGCCGGTTGGCGGCGCTGGCCGCAAGAGCGGCGTTCAGTCGAGCAGGGGTGGCGGATCGGCCCGGGGTGGTCCACTGCTCACTCTCGGGATCGATCGAACTCACCAGCCCCGTGGCGATCCCGGCTCAGACCGATGGCGAGCCGATGGTCCCCGCCCGCCACTTCCAACTTCGCTACGAACCGGACGCACTCCGCCTGATCGTGCCGTACTTGTGACCCGCACGACGGTGAGACGTCGGGCACAGTTCGGAGGGCGTTTGGGGTGGTGACCGGCACCGATGGCGCTGGCCCGGCCAGCCTCAGCGCGAATCGGCGGTTCCCATAAATTCTGGGGAAAAAATTTGGTCGTATCCCTTGATCTGCCGCATTAACAGGCTGTAACTTTTGCCGGCTGCTCGAACCGCCTTCGGCCCCCCCATCCAGCACGACGGTTCGCCTGATTCAGAGTCAGTCGAACACAGTGTTGGCGGTTGCATCGGTCCGAGTAGTACCCAGTTTCCCCGTGTATCCCAGGATGCGCGCCCGGTTGGAGGTCAAGTGGCCCTTTCTTCGTCTCGGAATTTGACGCTGGCAGCGGAAAATGATGAATGGCGTAGTACGGCAAACTGCCGGGATACCAGCCCGGATCTGTTCTTCCCGGTTGGCACCACCGGTCCGGCGTTGGAGCAGATCGCCACGGCCCGGGCGGTGTGTGAGTCCTGCCCGTCCAAGGACCCGTGCCTGCAGTTCGCGTTGATGACGAACCAGGACACCGGCATTTGGGGCGGCACCTCTGAAGAAGAGCGTCGCAAGTTGCGCAAGGGCTGGTTGCTCAGCCAGCGCGAGGCATCCTGAGTCACGCGGTGGTGGGCCCGGTCAAGCGCTACCGGCGAACCCACCACTGCCATCCGCTCAGCGACGATGAGGCGTGTTCATCCTGTTGGCGCTAGCGGTCGCTTCGCCGGAGAGGCGTGATCACACTCACCAGCGTGCCCCGATGTCCGTCGGTGCGGTTGGCCAGGGTGATGGAGCCCTCCAGTTCGTGCTCCACCAGGGTGCGGACAATGGACAGACCCAATCCGGTGGTGCTGTCCAACGAGAATCCCTCGGGCAGACCCACCCCGTCATCGAGAACATCGATGCGCACCGTCGCCCGGTCCGACTCGGGGTCCTCCCCCAAATCTGAGCCCGAACCCGCTCCCGGACCTGACCCCGAACCTGGCCGGGGCAGGGAACCGGTCACCGTCACCACCACGGTGCCCGGCTCGGGGTGCTGCCCACCTGCGGGAACGGTCCCCGGATCACGGCCGCCGCGGTAGGCGTGGTCCACGGTGTTCTGCAGCAACTCGGTGAGGACCAGGGCCAGCGGCGTGGCAACATCAGCGGGAAGGATGGGGGCGTCACCCACCAGCTGGAAGTGCACCGGCCGCTCCGGGGACACCAGGGACTCCTCGACCATGCGGATGATGGGCCGGGCGATGTCGGGGAAGGGCACATCGTCCCCCGCCTCACGGGACAAGGTCTCGTGGACCACGGCGATGGAGGCGATGCGGCGCACCGATTCCTCGATGGCCTCGCGGGCCTCGGGGACCGTCAACCGGCGGGCCTGGATCCGCAGCAAAGACGAGATGGTCTGCAGGTTGTTCTTGACCCGATGATGGATCTCTCGGATGTGGGTGTCCTTAGAGACCAGCAACCGGTCCAAACGGCGCAGGTCCGAGATGTCCCGCAGCACCAACAGGACCCCGGTGACCCGGCGCCGATCCGGGCTGAGGCGTTCCAACAACGGCACCGCCTGGACCAACACGTGGGTGTGGTTGCCCCGTGACAACTCGGCGGTGGCCGGACGGACCTGGCCCACGGAGGTGCGCACCACGCTGTCAGCCAGACCCAGTTGAGCCAAGGTGGCCCCTTCCACCTGGATCATCACGCCCAGACGATGCAGCGCCGACACCGCGTTCGGGGAGCTGTAGCGGATCCGGCTCTGCGCATCGAGCACGATGATCCCGTCACCCACCCGGGGCAATTCCTTGAGTGGGTCCTCGGCACCGGGGAAGGGGAACTCCCCGACGGACACCATCCGGGCCAGCCGCCCGAAAACCTCCAGGTAAGCGCTTTCCAGCTCCCCGTTGCGACGACCGCCGGCGGGCAGCCCCTCGCTGGCCAGCACCCCGATGACCCGCCCGTGTCGCCGCACCGGGACCGCCAGGGTGGAGGTCAGCAGATCGTCTTCCCGGACCACCTCGGTGGGGCCCATCGGCTCACCCGAACGCAAGCAGCGATCCACGGGGGCGGTGTGGGCGCCGGTCACCACCGAGCCCACCAGGTCCTGGGGGTAGATGGTCTGGCTGGTGGTGGGCCGCACCTGGGCCAACACCACGTAGGCCCGCGCCGCAGGGTCCGGGTTGGGTTGGCCCACACAGGCGGCGAACAACACCAGATCGGTGAAGGACAGATCCGCCATCAGCCCCCAGCTGGCCACTAACCGCTGGAGATGGTCGATGTCAGCCTCATCAAGGCCGGTGTGCACCCGGGCCACCTCGCTCAGGCTGTACATCAGCGACCCATGTTACCGATGGGGTTCCGGCGTGCGGTTCAGCCCGACGGTTCAGCCGGACCAGGCGGCGCGGCCCAACGCCAGCAGGTCCGCCAACCCCGCCACATCATGATCGAGTTGGGGCACCAGCACCGTCAGCTCGCTGCGACGGCTCAACCGCAACGCCAGCTCGCCTTCACGGGCGGCCATCATGGCGTAATCCGAGAACGATCGGCCCACCTCTGCCAGCACCCGGGTCACGGTGGCGGGGTCCAGGCCCAGCTCCTCCAGCCGGTCCAGTTGGGGGTGGCGTTGCAGCTCGGTGGCCACGGCTCGGGCCAAGGCATCGTCCAGGGCCGCCGGCAGCGCCCGGTTGCAGATCACCGCGCCGAGGACCAGGTCCCGTCGTGTCAGGGCGTCGCAGAAAAACTGGGCCTCAGCCACCGTTGCCGGTTCCAGGGTGGTGACCACCACGAAGGCGGTGCGGGGATCGCGCAGGGTCTGTTGCACCGCCCGGGCCCGTTCCACAAAACCGCCGTACATGGACTGGAACAGCAGGAAGAACTCGGCGATGTCCGCCAGGAAGGACGCTCCCAACAGCCGATCCGCCACCAGGCTGAACGGCTTGGAGGCCATGCCCGCCAACCGGGAACGGGACGGTCCGGTCAACCAGCGCAACAGGCGGCTGGAGAAGAACTCCGCCATGCGGTCAGGGGCGTCGAGAAAATCGATGGCGTGGCGCGACGGTGGGGTGTCCACCACGATCAGGTCGTAACGACCCGACACGTGAACCTCGTGCAGCCGTTCCATGGCCATGTAGTCGTGGCTCTGGGTGAACGTGCCGGTGAGGTTGCGATACAGCGGGTTGGCCAAGATGGCCCGGCGGGCGGCGGCGTCGGGGGCGTGGCGGGTGACCACGTCGTCCCACCCGGCCCGGGTGTCCAACATGGCCACCCACAGCTCGCCCCGCGGTTGCGCACCTGCCGCCGCTGCCAGATCCGCGGCGGGGATCCGGTGCTCCCGATGACCGACCTGCGCACGGGAATCGGCGTCGAGGGGTTGGCGGTCCTGCTCAGCGCCAACCCCCGCCGCCTCCAGGCCCAGGGCGCCACCCAACCGTCGGGCCGGGTCCACGGTGACCACCAGGACCTTGGCCTCCAGCTCCACCGCCGCGGTGGCGGCCCCCGCGGCCGCCATGGAGGTCTTGCCAACGCCACCGGCACCGCAGACCACCACAATGTCGCTGGCGGCCACCAGCCGATCGATGCGGGCGTCGAACGATCGTCGGATCACGGCTGTCGGGTCACAGCTGTCGGGTTCACAGTGGTCAGTCCAACTCGTCGGCCAGGGCCTCGGCCAGCAGGTTCACCGCTCGGGCCCCGTGGGAACGACCGAACAGAAACGGCAGATAGAGCGGGGTGATCTCCGCCGGCAGCGCCGCCCGCAGCCGGTCCAGATGCGCCACCCGGCTCCGACGCCAACGGGTGGCCTGCTCCGCCAGCGTCAACACCTCGGCCACCGCCGCGCCGGCCTGATCCACCAGCGCCTGGCGGGCCGGGCCGGGGGCGCACAACTGGTCGAACACCTCCTGCTCGGCCCGGTTGAACAGCTCCGGAAGCACCTTGTTGACCACCACCGCCGCCACCTGGACCGGGGTGCGGCGCTGCAATTCGCCCAGCAGCTCCAGGGTCTCCACCACCGGCATCTCCTCGGGAGTGGTCACCACCACCGCCGCGGTGAGGGCCGGGTCGGCCAGGATGTCGGCCATCCACTCGGTCTGGGTGCGAATCTGACCCACCTTGACCAGCTCACCGATGGTATGGGGCGCCGCCAACAACGCACCCACGTGACCGCTGGAGGGGGCGTCCACCACCACCAGATCGAAGTGGCGTTCGCGCACCTCATAGGCCAGCTTGCCCACGATGAGGATCTCCCGGACCCCGGGGGCGGCGCGGGCCACGAAATCGAACATGGCCGCCAACGGGCCGATCCGACCCACCATCGGCAGATGCAGATGCAACCGCAGGTACTCCCTCAAGGAGGCCTCGGTGTCCATCGTCATGAGGTGCAGGCCCGGTTCGATCTCCACCGGCTCGAATCCCACCGGCGGCGCCTCGAACGCGGTGGCCAGGGAACCCTTGGCGTCAACCTCGCACACCAGCACCCGGCGACCCCCCGCCCGGGCGCAGCGGGCCAAGGCTGCGGACACCATGGTCTTGCCCACGCCGCCCTTGCCGGTGACCACCAGCAGGCGCCGATCGAGCAGGCTCATGGCGGCACCGCCAGGCCGGCCAGCACCATGGGCGACGTGAGGCTCGGGCCCTGGTGAGCGCAGCGGTTAGCGGTCCGGGCCGAAGCCGATGGCGCGGTGGGGGTCCGCGCTGCCGAGCTCCACGTAAGCGATGCGATCGGTGGACACGCCCACGGAACGGCCGTCCTTGTCGGTTAGCCACAACACCGAAACCGGACCGGATAGGGCGCCGTCCACCTCGGCCCGCACCTTTTCCCGATCGACCTCACCGAGGTCCAAGGTCAGCTCTTTGGGGTTGTGCAACATACCGATGCGAACGTCCACACCTGCTCCTGGGTCTGCGGCCGGTCGGCCAGCGGGCGTCTCGACGATACCGGATGACCTGACCAGACCGGTCTGACCCCTCCGGCCTGGGAGGGGCTCAGCTGATTTTGAGGGAGGGACTGTAGATCCGGGTGGGGCGAAGCTCGGTCTCCAACCGCTCGGCGATGGCGATGATGGCCTGCGCCGCCTCGCTCTGCGGAGCTACCGCCACGATGGGATGACCGGTGTCGGACCCCTCGCGCAGATCCACCATCAGCGGGACCTGGCCCACCAGCGGCACCTCCAGCCGGTCGGCCAGCTCCTGACCCCCGCCGGCACCGAACAGCTCATAGCGTTTGCCGTCGTCCCCGGTGAACCAGCTCATGTTCTCGATCACTGCCCGCACCTGCAGGTTCACCTTATGGGCCATGAACCCCACCCGCTGGGCCACCTTCTGCGCCGCCGGTTGCGGGGTGGTGACCACGATCACCTCGCTGCGGGGCAGGAACTGGGACAACGACAACGAGATGTCCCCGGTGCCCGGCGGCAGGTCCACCAGCAAATAATCGGGATCATCCCAGTACACGTCGGTGAGGAATTGCTCCAACGCCTTGTGCAGCATCGGTCCCCGCCAGATGACGGGCTGGTCCTCCTCCACGAAGAACCCCATGGAGATGCAGCGCACGCCGTGGACCTCCGGCGGGATCAGCATGGAGTCGATCACCACCGGCGGCCGGTCCACGCCCAACATGCGGGGAATGGAGAAACCCCACACGTCAGCGTCGATGATGGCCACCTTCTTGCCCCGCTGCGCCAGGGCGATGGCCAGGTTGGCGGTGATGGAACTCTTGCCCACGCCACCCTTGCCGGAGGCGATGAGCAGGCAGCGGGTGCGGCTGGAGGGATCGGCGAAGGGAATCTTGCGGCCCTCGGCGTGACCGTGGGCGGGGGTGCTGCCGGCGGTGGCGGAGGGGTCCCCGTGCACCAGCTGGCGAACCGCGGCCCGTTGCTCGTCGGTCATGACCCCGAAGCGGACCTCCACGCTGGTGGCCCCCAGGGCGTCCACTGCCTGACGAACCCGACCGTCGATCTCGTTGCGCAGCGGGCAGCCGGCGATGGTCAGGTCGATGTCCACGCTGACGGCGCCACCGTCGATGCCGACCTGGCGCACCATGCCCAGCTCCACGATGGAACGGTGCAGCTCAGGATCTTGCACCGGCCGGAGCGCTTCGATGACCGCAGCCTCGGAGAGGGCGGCGTTGCTGGCGGCTTCACGTTCGGTCATGCCCGACCACTTTCCGGATTTCTCCTATGTACGTAGGTAGAATACCGGCGTGGAGCGGGCCGTCCTGAATCCCACCGAGTTCGCCTCGGCAGTCAGCGCCATCTCCTCCGCGTTCGGCGATCCCACCCGCCGGGACATCTTCTTGTCCCTTCACGAGCGGCCGGATGGGTCCACCGCCGCGGAGGTGGCGGAACGTTTTCGCCTCCACGTCAACGTGGCCCGCCATCACCTGGACAAGTTGTCCGCCGGGGGCTACGCCGAGGTGGTGTTGGCCAAAGGGCAACGAACCGGCGCCGGTCGGCCCTCCAAGCGGTACCGGGCCACCGAACCCCAGCTCAGCCCCCAGGTCCCCGTCCGCCATGACGTCGTGCTGGTCAACTTGCTGAAACGGGCACTGGCGTTACTGCCCCGGGAACAGGCCGAGGCCCTGGCGGAAGAGGTGGGCGCGGAGTACGGGCGGACCATGGCGGCGTCCATGGGCGACAGCGCCGAAACCCAACGCAGCTTCCGGGCGGCCCTGCACGCGGTGGCGGACGCCATGACCGCCCACGGGTTCGCAGCCCATGTCCACGGTGAGGGCTCAGCGACGGATCCTGACGGCGTCAACCCGTTGCGGATCGTGGCCGAGCACTGCCCCTTCGGTGGGGCCGAGGTAGTGCATCCGGTGATCTGCGCCGTGGACCGGGGCATGATCCGGGGCATGGTGGGCGCGTTGTACGGGGACAGTTCCCCCACCGCCGGGTCCTCCTCCCTCCTCAGCGGTGACGACGCCTGCGAGTTCGACATCGCCCAGCCCTGAGCGGCCGCGCTCAGGCCACCAGCACGTCGGTTTGCCCGAAATCGCGGCCAACGAACAGCAACGGGTGACCGGTGCGCCGGGCCAGGGCGTAGGAGAACGTGTCACCGAAATTGAGCCCGGCCGGGTGTCGACCCTTGCCGAATCGGCGCCAACACACCAGCGCCTCCCCCGCAAGCGCCCCGTCCACCGCCACGATCTCGACCCCGAGCCGGGTCAGCAGTTCCTCCAGGAGCACGGTCCCCCCCGGCCCGGTCCGGGCTTCCACCACCATCCCCAACTCCACCCGGGTGGCGGCGGACATCAGGCACGGCGAGGCCACCATCTTGCGCTCGATCTCAGCGGCCCCGGGCTCATCGAACAGCACCGCCACCACCGCTGAGGTGTCCAGCACCGTGGAGGTCATGCCGGCAGCCCGTGTTGGTCGTAGCCGACGATGTCATCAGCGGAGCGATCGTCGAGGATGGGCAGGTCCCGGAACCGCAGCACGATGTCCGACAGGCCCGCAGCAGGCCGGCGCCGACGGTGCTCCACCTCCAGCCGGGCCTCGAGCGCGGCCACCACGGCCTCGGTGATGGTCTCCCCGGTCAGCGCCACCAACTCCCGCGCCAGCTGGTCCGCCCGCTCGCTCTTGATGCTCAGCGCCATAGGCACCAATCTACCTTTCTACCTCAAGATACAGAACAGCAGAACAGCAGAACAGCAGACTGATCGGACAGACGACGGCAGGTTCTTCCCTGCAATAACCGAACGGGCGGTCAGCGGGCCTGGGCACCACCGGAACGCGGGGGTGGCGGGATCAGCGGTGACGGAAGTTCGGTCGGTGCTTTCATTCGCACGCTCCGGTCGTTGTCGCTCATCGTCTGATTGAGCGAGTACCAGGAGACCAGGGCGACGTACGACCCCTTCGAGGAGCGGGTTACCCGACGGCAAAGCTTGCCCCGTGCGTTACTCGGCCAGGGCCTGGCGCACGCCGAACTGCTCGAGGAGGGAGTTGATGATGGGCGGGGTGTTGAGCGTGTCGAGGATCTGCAGCTCGCTGCGGGCGGCATCGAGCTGGCCCAGGCGCAGAAACACGATGGTCCGGAAGGCCCGGGCGTCGGGGTAGGTGGGGTCCGCAGCCACGGCGGCGTCGAGATCACCGGCGGCTTGGGCCTGCAGTTGGGGGCTGCCGGTGCGCACCAACAACCAGCCCCGGTAGGTCAGCGCCTCGGGGTTACCGGGCACGCGTTGGAGCAGCTCGCTGTAGCACTTGACCGCTTCGAACAACTGGGCGCTGTCCGCTCCGGTCCCGCCGTCGGTGGCCGCTCCCCGCAACGCCCCGCTGGCCAGCTCCAAGCAGGAGGCCAGGTCCTGGCGGGTGGTGGCCCGGATGTCCCCGGTGATGGTGTCACCGCTGGTGCGGGTGCCGGCCAGGCGGGCCACCAGGAACCCCGCGCCCACCCCGAAGGCCACCACCAGCGTGGCCACCGCCATGGCCCGGGGACCTCGACGCCGTCGTGTGGTTGCCGGCCGCTGCCCGGCTTGGATGGCTCGCAGGACCGCGGCGGTGCGGGCCACGTAATCATCGCGGAGGGTGGTGTAGTCCTCCTCGGCGAGGTCCCCGGCGGCGTGTTCGGCGTCAAGGTCCGCCAGGGACCGGGCCAGATGTTCCCGCTCCTCCAGCAACGCCACGGAGGCGTCGGGGGCGGGGGGTTCAGCCGGGGGCGGGCTCGTGCTGGTGATCACCGGCTCGCTCACGGTCGGGCGGCCACCCGGGGATCAGCGGGCGGGTCCTCGGTGAGCTCCCGACGTTCAACCAGGAACTCCTCCACCAGCCGGCGATCTTCCTCCGATGCCAGCCCGGATTGACCCACCGAGGATCGCCAGCGCCACAGAGCCGCCACCAGCGCACCGAGGGCGATGACGGCCACCACCACCGGCACCACCCACACCAGTCCCACGAACCCGTCCCGTTGGGGTACCAGGCTGACCCGCTCACCGAAGCGATCCACGATGCGGTCCCGGATCTCCTGGTCACTGCGGCCCTCGGTGACCATCTCGGCCAGCGCCGCTTCGATGTTGCGCGCCGCGATGGCGTTGGAGGACGCCACCGACTGACCGGAACATTCGGGGCAGGCGAACTGCCCGGCCAGGGTCTGCACCCGATCGGCGTTGGTGGGCGGGGTACCGCTGCTGCGCCCGGCCCAGGTCAGGACCCCGACCAGCCATACCAACGCCACCACCCACAGCACCCGACGAGCCGCCGGACCCAAGCGCATCATTGGCCCGTACCCCCTGCGGCGTTGATGGCGCTGCGTTCCACGTTGTCGATGATGGCGTCGAGTTCGTCGGCGGTGACCCCGCCGCGGATCTTGCCCAGCACCAGCCCGGTGGGTGACACCAGGATCGACTCGGGGACGCGGGGCACGGCGTAGTCCACCGACAAGGTGCCGGTGGGGTCAACGACCACCGGCCAGTCCCCTCCGTTGGCCGCGAAAAAGGCACGCACACCGTCGGTTTCCGCGGCGCCACCGAAGACCACCGACACCACCTTGCGCTGGCCGTCCGCGGCGTGGCGCTCGGAGAACTTGACCAATTCCGGATGTTCCTGGATGCAGGGCGGGCACCAGGTGGCGAAGAAGTTGACCACCACCCACCTGCCCCGATCGGCGTCGAGCGAGTAACGGCCGCCGTCCATCGTGGGGGCGTGCAGCGGTGGTGCCAGCTCGCCGTCGAGAGGGCTGGGCGCGAAGGCCCCGTCCTCGTTGCCCACGTTGGCGACGCCGTAGATGAACAGCCCCAGCAGCGCCACCACCACCACACCCGCGGCCAGCGCCGCCTTACGGGCCGGACCCAGCGAGTGGCGCGCCCCCGACCCGGACGACGCGGACTCGGACGGCGCGGGCTGGGTCGGGTCGAGCGGGGCGCCAGAGGAACGATCGGAGGTGATCAGCCCGGCAGCACCGTTGTGGTCCCCGCTCATCCGCCCACCTCGGCAGGGACGCGCTCGGCGGCGGCGCCCGGCTCCCGCACCGGCACCGCGGCGGACACGGCGTCGGTGGGACGGCGTCGCTTACCGGGGAACGCCGCCAGCGCGGTACCCACTGCCATCAACGCCCCACCGGTCCACAACCACGCCACCAACGGCTGCACGATCACCCGGATGGTGGCGGCGCCGTCGGGGGTGGTGGGCAACGGCTGTTCCAACGTAAGGAACACATCTTCGAAGAACGAGGTGGCCACCGACGGTTCCCCGATGCCCTGCCCGGCGCCGCGGAACAGGTTGTAACTGGGCTCGTGCACCTCGTCACCGTCCACTTCAACGGAAGCCACGTAGGAGCGCTTCTCCTCTCGTTCCACCGTCCGCAACCCGAGATACTTCACGGTATGGTCCCCGATGGTGGCGGTCTGGCCCGGAACCAGGAGGAACTCGCTATCACGGAGATAACTCGATGACGCCGCCATCCCCACGGCGATGAACACCACACCGAGGTGCACGATCATGCCCCCGTTGGCCCGGCCCACCATGCCCCGCCAACCCTGCCGGCGGGTGGCCAAGATGACCTGCCGGGCCGCCGCGCCCCCGGCGAAACCGCCCAGCCCGAAGGCCAGAAACGGGGTCAGCCCCCGGGCCCCGATCAGCGCCGCCATCGTGACCGCAGCCACCGCGGCCCACGCCGGCCACAGCAACCGTCGGGACAACAACTCCCCCGAAGCCTTCCGCCACGGCAGCACCGGGGCCACCGCCATCAGGAACAGCAGCGCCATACCAATCGGCATGGTCATGGTGTTGAAGTACTGCGGGCCCACCGACACCCGCCGGTTTCGCAACGCCTCCACCACCAACGGAAACACCGTACCGAGCAGTATGACGAAGGCGAAGGCCGCGAACAACACGTTGTTGAGGAGGAACGCGCCCTCCCGGGACCACGGCGAATCAACCCGGCCCGGGGAGCGCAGCAGATCACCGCGCCAACCGATCAGGCCCACCGAGCCCAGCACCACCACCGCGAAGAACCCCAGCAGCACCGGACCCACCGTGCCCTCGCTGAAGGCGTGCACCGAGTCGATCACGCCCGAACGGGTCAGGAACGTGCCCAAGATGGTGAGCGCGAAGGTGGCGCACAACAGCGACAGATTCCACACCCGCAGCATGCCCCGGCGTTCTTGGATCATCACCGAATGCAGGTACGCGGTTCCGGTGAGCCACGGCAAGAAGCTGGAGTTCTCCACCGGATCCCAGGCCCAGTACCCGGCCCAGCCCAGCACCTCGTAACTCCACCAGGCCCCCAGCACGATCCCGGCGGTGAGAAAGCCCCACGCGAACAACGTCCAGCGGCGGGTGGCCAGCAGCCAGCCCTCCCCCACCCGCCCGGTGATCAGCGAGGCGATGGCGAAGGCAAACGGCACCGTGAACCCGACATAGCCCAGGTACAGCATGGGCGGGTGGAACGCCATCAACGGGTGGTTCTGCAGCAGCGGATTGGGACCGGCCCCCTCGAAGCCCAGCGGCGGGCTGAAGCGCACAAAGGGGTTGGCCGGGCCCAGCATGAGGCCGAAAAAGAAGGCACTGACGGCGAACAGCACCACCACCGCCCAGCCCAACAGGGGGTCGTCGAGACGGCGACGGAAGGCCCACAACACCGCCGCCAGGTACAACGCCAAGATCAGCGCCCACAGCAGGATGGAGCCCTGCAGGCCGGACCACACCGCGGTGATCTCGAACAGCGTCGGGGTGCGATGGGAGCCGTTCTCGGCCACGAAGCGCACGGTGAAATCACGCTGGATGAAGGCCCGTTCCATGGCCGCGAAGGCCACCACCGCACCGATCAGCACCATGGTGGCGTAGGGCACCATCAGGCTCGCGGTGCGGGAGCGGCGGCGAATCAGCCCGTAGGCCAACACCACCACGCCCGAGCAGGCGGCCACAAAGGCCAACACCACCGCGGCGGTACCAACGGCCGCGTTCATACCGCCGGTGCCTCGTTGTACTCCTGCACCCGGGTCGGGTTCTCTTCCACGTAGACCTCGCTGTGTTTGACCAGCATCCGGTCCGACTGGAAAACGTCACCGCGCCAATGGCCTTCCAACACCACCGGGATGCCCGGTTCGAACAGCTGGGGGATCTCACCCTGATGGGCCACAGGGACGTCCACCCCGCCGTAGCTGACGGTGAAGTTGGCGGCTCCCTCACTGCGGGAGACCGTGCCGTCCAGCACGTTGCCCTGGAGCCGGAAACGGTCCTCACCCAACTCGGATTTGCGGGCGACGGCCTCATCGGCGTTGTAGAAGAACAGCGTGGCGTTGCCCAGCCCCTGCGCCACCACGAAGCCCAGGGCCCCGATCACCAGCACGATCAGGATCATCCCGCGCCAACGGGTGGATCGATTGCGGGTCGATCCACCGCCGCTTGCGGGATCGCCACCGGGGCCATCGCCGCCGGCACCGCTGGCCGTTGACAAGCCGCCGGGGCCCAGGTCCGTCAGCTGGCGGGGGGTTACATCCACCGGCGTCGATCTTGGGGCACGCGGACCACCACTCGCCGGGCCCGGGAAAACATGCGACCCACGTACAGCGCCAGCGCGGTGGCGGTCACCGCGTAGCCGGCGATCACATACCCGACGGCGTTCATCGGGCCACCGCCTCGGCCCGACGCTCGGCGATGGCGTTTTGCAGGGAACGGGCGTCGTCCTGATCGTCCAGCCAGGCCAGCCGGAAGCGGTGGATGAGGAGCCACAGGAAGATCACCGCGAAGGTGACCATCGAGAAGAAGAACGTGAACAGCATCAGCCCATCCAGCTTGGGGTCGAGGGGGTTGAGGGTGGCGGTTTGGTGCAGGCCCCGCCACCAGTCCACCGACAT
>JBJXFH010000099.1:0-3606 GCA_046155365.1 Acidimicrobiales bacterium
GTTCGCTGAAGCGGTGGACCCGGCCCAGTTCGATGGTGGGCCCGTGTTCGACCAGCCAGTCGAACATTCCACCACGACCTACCGGCAGGTACTGCAACGGGTCACCGACCAACACCACCCGCCACCGCCCACGATCAGCCAACACCGCCAACTCGGCCAGGGTCGGGGTGGCCACCATCGCCGCCTCATCCACCAGCAACGTCGCCCCCGGCGGGAGCCGGTAGCGCAGTGACGGGCCGCCGAGCCGGTTGTGCTCGTGAAGCAACTTGTGGATCGTGTCCGCCGCCACCCCCGTCTCCCCCGTCAAGACGGCCGCCGCCGTCGCCGTCGGGGCCACGGCGAACACCGGCCGGCCCTGCGCCGTGAGGGCCTCGATACCGGGACGCAGAGCAGTGGTCTTCCCAGTTCCGGCTGGGCCGACAATCACGACGAGGGCGGCGTCCCCGGCAACAGCCTCCGCCGCGGCTTGCTGGGCGCAGTCCAACCCGACCGGCTCGACGTAACCGGCGTGACCGGGGCGGGACCAGCGGGCCTGCGCCCAGCGGGCGAGGTGGGCTTCCTCGGCCAGGATGAAACTGGTGGTGTAGCGACGCTCCAGCGGGGACTCCCACGCCGGACGCCCATCACTCAACCGCACCCCCATCCCCTCCGGCACCGTCCGGGCCAACTCCACCAACCGCTCCCCCGCGAACCCGCCAGCCGCCAACTCCAACCCCTCGACCAGCACACCGGCCGGTACGGCAAGATCGGTCGGGGTGGCACGGGCGAACTCGCGGACCACATCAGGGTGCCGCCACGTCGAACGGGCCTCCGTCAACTCCACCAAAGCCCGCTCCGCGACCTGGTCCCACCCGGCGGGGTGGTGCTCGCGGGGAGGGTCCAGGGTCCGCCCAATCACCGCCGCCACCAAACCCTCCGGATCCACACCGCACGACGCCAACTGGCCCACCCACCGCCCCTGAAGCTCCGCGGCGTCCACCGGCGCCGGCTTGGAGCGGCGGGAATCGAGCACCGCCTCCCGCTCCAGCCGCCACCGCTCCCGCCCCGTCGGCTCCCGCCCCAACGACTCCCAGAACCGGTCCAACTTGGCCCTGGTCCTGGCCGCGACTTGCAACGAGCGCTGGGAGAACTCCTGCAACACGATCTCGTCGACGCCGTGCATTTCGGCGATGCCGTTCATCGGGTCCTGCCACCGGACACCGAGCCGTGCGGTCAGCTCCGCTCGCAGGCCGGCGTGGTACAGCGAGGACAGTACCGTCTGGTCTTTCATCAGCGCCCGGGCGTCCAGCGCCAACCAGCGGCCATCCGGCGACAACACCCGGTTGGCGATCAAGGCGTGCGAGTGCAGCTGCGGGTCCAACTCCCGGGACACGTGCTGGCGGAGCACCCCCACCACCAGACCCTCCGCGTCAACCGCCATGACCTCGCCGTCCACCCGGTACCGGGTCAACGCATGACGCTGCACATACCCCAACACCGCATCCACCGCCGCGTCATGCGCCGCATACACCGCCTCGGCCACCCCGGGGTCAGCGATGGCGGCGAGCAGCGACACACTCTTCGGCGCCGAAAACGTCACGTCATACCCCCGCACCGAACGCTCCACGAACGGTCGACCCAAATCCACACCAGAGAATGGATCAACACCAGCCATCACCGACACAAAGGCCCCGTCATCGAACGAACTGCTCAGACCTAAACGCGAAGCCCCACCGCCGAACCAGCGACCCGGCGGCTCACCCGCCACCAAATAGTACGAACCCGCCTCGGCGACGTAATACTGCCCGGCCGCAGGGCCCTTCAACGACGTCACCCGAACCGTCACCTCCCACCTACCAGGAGACGACCACAGCGGCGGGAGGCACACCCTGTGCAACCGTCTGTCCAAATGTCAAAACAGGAGGCGCGCGAGAAAGCGCGGCGGCGGTCACTCGAACAAGCGCATCGACTCGAATACATCAACAGATTCATCACTGATCACAGTGTGACCAGTCCGTGAGCTCGAGCCGGGCTGTTGCCGGTCTGAAGTTATCGTGTCCGAAACCTTCGGACACGGCTCACCCGGACACGAAAGAACCAGCCCCACATCCTCAATGACCACGTACACCGAACCCGCGAACCTCGACGACCGGCGCACAGCCCGGCGCTCCACCAGACCCGCGGCCGATCAAACGCGACAACGCGCCCGCCACCGTGTCCTTCGACAACGCCAACTCGCCAGCCAAGGCGCGCACATTCGTGGTTGCGACAACAGCGCCGTCTTCCGCCAGGACCGACGCGGCAACGAGCACCTCCAGCACAGCCCAAGCGACCGGGCCGACCCGACGGCGGGTCACGGCGGCCACGTCGTCAAGGCACACCCGGGATTCGGTCCCGGCGATACCGGCTGGGGGACGGCAGCGCTGCTGCGGACCGGCCGGCGGTTCGGTCACCGACTCAGCGGAACCGCGGGGTCATCGATCTCTCGGCCGAGACTGTCGATCACCCACACCGGCACCAGCAGACGACGGCCCAACCGCACACAGCGCAGCCCGTCGGGCCGGCCCTCCAGGAACGCCCGACACAACGAGTACGCCAACGTCCGACCGATCCCGATCCGACGCGCCGCCTCTTCCACCGACACGAACAACTCATCGCCCATCAACAGGCTCCTCTCCACACCACGGGTAAGCGCATCGAGCAGCGCGAATGCGTCAGCCAACACCGAAGAAGACGCCCAAAGGACCAGCGGACCGCCCGAACACCCCCGAATCGACCACCTTGCGCGACATCACCGCCACAAACCTGCGATTCGCGCCGACCCACAGGAACAGCCGGCACCGGTCACCGTGACCCACCGACACGCAACGTTCGCGCCACACCCAACCACAAGGGACCGGCACCACACAGCCAATCGGACAGCGACCGGCAACAGCGCCAATCTGCTCCTCTATGCAAAATTTCAGAGTGCAGCTCGGCGCCGACCTCCGCTGTCGACGTCGGCAACGCCTTTCAGCCCAGGTACGCGACCCGATGGCCAAGCATCTGAGCGACCGTGAGCAAGCCGTTGATCCCCGGAACCACCCGCTGGGTCCGGACCCGAAGCGCCCCTGCCAACTCCCAGGCAGAGCGGGCGGGCAGGCGCAACTCCGTCACCAACGTCCTCGCCTCCTCGGTAAGCAACTCGTCGAGCGGAACTGTCGAAATCTGTCCGGCGAGCGTGTCCCAGGCTTGTAGACCACGTTCGAGCTCATCGAGATCGGGAAGGACCTGGGTCGTCAGCAGCCCCGACACATCCACGACCTCATGCTCGGCCAGTGACGCCTCGGTACCCAGCACCAACGCGACCAGCGCCTCAGCATCCCACCACGTCCGGGTCAAGACGATGGGTAGGCCGAGCGGGTAGCCACGGGTGGCCGCCGGTGGGCCGTCAGATCCAAGACCGGAGAGGTCAGGGTTGGAGTTCGAAGGCCGGACAGTGGGCGGGGCGGATCACGGCGAAGTCCCGGTGGTTGAACGTGGCCAACGTGGTGATCTCAGGCCGTTCTGCAACGGCGATGAGGGCGGCGTCGACGGTGCCGAGACCGAGGTCGGCGTAGGCAACGAGAAGTTCGTGGACACGCAGCC
>JBJXFH010000116.1:0-4009 GCA_046155365.1 Acidimicrobiales bacterium
CCCAGGGAACCCCACACGCCAGCTTCACCGCGCCCGACAAGCCACTGCGGACGCCCTGACCCCAGAAACCACCCACCGCGACCGAACCAGCCAAACCCTCACAGCCGCCATGACCATTCGAGGCTAGTTGGAACTACGATCGAATAACATCGACGAAGCTGTGTTCCGCCAGGAACCGGAAGCTCCCCAGGAACGTCCAATCGCCATCGTCCGGTTCTGGGGCGTTCGACCGTGCAGTCGCACCAACGTAGCCGCCCCGATCCTACGAGACAAACGGTTTACACCCGCGCTCCCGCTGCAGGACCGGCACGAGAGGAGTCACGTTGCGTCAACTGTTGCCATTTCGGAACCGAACGCGATTGATGATCGCTGTCATGGGCGCGATTACAGTGTGCCTTTTCAGCTCCGAGGGAGTTGGAGCTGCCTGCTGGCCTATGAGAAGTAGCAACCCGTGCACCAATGCCTGTGGCTTTTCGGGCTGGCTGCGCACGGTCGGGAACTCTTTCGCCATTCAAGCACGAGCCTCCATTCGAGAATATGACCCGTTTGTAACGAACGCATCCTTCGTCGCTTCGTGGGTCATGCTGAACCGGGACACACCGGCGAGTTGGGCTCAAGTGGGCTGGATGGCTACCGGCGCGAGTAACGTTCACAGGCCCGGCTGCGGACCACGGTGCGTTTTTACGCAGTATCACTGGGGCTATGGTGGTCCGAACGTATACGTCACTGGTTATGCGCCCCCGCTGCCGTTGTCGAACACGACCCGATACGAGGTTCGAGCGTACGAGGTGGTAAATGGGGTTCCCGCATACACGTACTATGTTGACGGCACCGTCGTTGGTTCTAACGGCAAAGAATTCGATTCCACAGAGGTGCAGGACTTTGGTGAACTGAAGAAGTGGGCAGATCAAATGCCTGGCGGCTACGGAGCAGGAAACCATGAGGTATTCGACTTCGCTGACTACACCGGAGGGAATGGCGTTACTCACCCGATGAACGAGTCAGGGGGGGCAGTCCAGCTGAACATATGGAATGGTTCACCTACTACTTACTGGTCCTCCACCGCACCGTGGAATCCAGCCCATCACGTCGACATTTGGGACAACGCATGCGCCTCGTAAAATGCGCACTATTAGTCGGTGCCCTTACGGCGACAGGATGTCGAAGTAGCGAGGCTCGACTCGAGACAGCTGGTCCACCTACCTCCAGCGAAACAGTTGCTGTGGTGCCTGCCAGTGACGGTGATTCGATTGTCGCGGGAGTTCCTCAGAACGCTCTTGACAACCTGTTCCTTTCCGTCCGCCGAGCCGCGGATTCTGAAGGCGAGGGCGCTCTCTCGTTGGCGGACGCGCTTCGACATCACCTCGGGGGCGGGGATGTGCCAGCCATTCTTGATGCCTTTCTAGGGATAGTGGCACGAGAGCGTGAGGACGACCGCCTCGCATGGGTAATCAGCTACGCGCCCGGCGCGACTGGTCAGCTGAGTTCCCCTGTTGGGGTCCAAGCACCCGAGGTCCGGGTTATCTGGAGCTTCGTTGCGCTCGACGCCAAATCGGGTGAACTGATCAACGGCGCAACGGGCAGCGTAGACGCCAAGTCCGAAGGTGCCAGGTAGCTTCACCAGCTCAACAACGAGCGAGCAGAAGCGCAGTGGGGCCGCGTCGATTCGCGCAGACGTCGACCGGGTTCAAACCGCCGTGCCCGCCGCCCAGAGCGAGAAGTCGATCGCGGGTCCGGTCGTCGTCACCCGGCACCAGGTGCCCGTACGCGTCAGCCGTCTCCTGGATGCTCGCGTGCTCCAAGCGGGCCTTGGCCACGAGCAGCGACTCACCCGCCGCCACCAACGTGGACGCGCCTAAAAGTGCCGCAGATCATGCGGCGTCACATCCGGTAAACCCACCTCCAGCCGGGCCTTCTGCCACCACCAGCGCTGCGTCCTTCGATTGAGAGGCGGGTCGTGCGCGGCGGCGTGAAGACCACCCCCGCGTCGTTCGCCTGCGCCGGCCACTGCGCGAGGTGAGCCGCGAGCTCCTCGACGACGACACCGGAGAGGGGCACCTCCCGGTCCGACGCAGTCACAATCTGGGGGCACTCAGGGGGCAGTCCACAGGCAGGACGGTGCTTTTTCCGGCATCTACGACGGTCTGACCGCACAAGTGGTCGAGGCGTTTGACCTGGTCAGACCGGCTTCCCGGGTGGTGTGACGGTGAGTCGGCCTATAAGCGGGGTCCTGCCCACCCGTACTCGGAATTGCGCTCTGACCTGGGCAGATATCTGAGGCGTCTGCCGCTTAGGGGGCATTTAGGGGGCACCGGCCAGTTATCCACAGGGGGTCCGACGCTGAACGCGGCCGAGATCCCACCATGCGAGAGCGGATAGTGGTCGGGGTATAGCCGCCCGCCGCACCGACCCGAAAGCCACGGAAACCGTGCGCGTAACCACCCTTTGCGCGACGCGGTGAGCGGGGGCGGGATCAACCCACAGCCGACCGGGAACCCAACGCCAAGTCGATCGTGCGGCGGGTCCGGTCATCGTCCCCCGGCACCAGATGCCCGTACGTGTCAGCCGTCTCCTGGATGCTCGCGTGCCCCAGCCGGGCCTTCACGACAAGCAACGACTCACCCGCCGCGAGCAACGTCGACGCGTAGAAGTGCCGCAGATCATGCGGCGTCACGTCCGGCAACCCCACCTCGAGCCGGGCTTTCCGCCACCACCAGTGCAGCGTCTTGCGGCTGAGGAGGCGGGTCGTGCGCGGCGGCGTGAAGATCACCCCCGCGTCGTTAGCCTGCGCCGGCCACTGCGCAAGATGAGCCGCGAGCTCCTCGACCACGACAGCGGCGAGAGGCACCTCCCGGTTCGACGCCTCCGACTTCGGGGGACCGAAGAACAGCGACCCGTTCTGCGGTGTGAGGAGCTGCCGGTTCACGGTCAGCCGCCGGTGGAGCATGTCGACCCGGGTCAGGTCGAGGCCGCCGAGCTCCCCGGAACGGAGCCCGGTCCCGGCGCCGGTGATCACCAGCCCCCGGAGCTGCGGATGGATCGCGTCGGCGAGGTCCTGCACCTGGCCGGCAGTGATCGGCACGAGGAGCTGCGCCGGCGGCTTCTTCGGGAGGCGTATCCGCCGGCACGGCGTGGTGCGGATCAGCTCGTCGTGGACTGCCGCGGCGAACACGGACCGCAGCCACGCGAACGACGTCTCGATCGTCGCGGGGCTGTACCCGGCGCCGGCGAGCTGCGCGACCCACGCCTGTATGTCCGACGGGCGGATCTGGCCGAGCTGCCGGTGCCCCAGCGTCGGCAGCACCCGCACCCGGAAGATCATCTCCACCTGGTCCTGGGTGTTGGACCGGTGCACCCGCCCCGCGCGCCAACGGTTGTAGTAGTCCCCGAACAGGGTGCGGGGCCCGGCCGGGTCCGTGAGGTCACCTCGGGCGAGGTCGACCTCGGCCTGTTTCGCGAAGTCGCGGGCGGCGCGTTCGGTCGGGAACGACTGGGAACGTTTCACCCCGCGGGCGTCCCGGAACACGACCCGCCACGACGTCGTCCCGGGCTCGCCGTTCTTCCCCGGCTGAGCGCGTTTCTCGATCCAGGCCATCGTTCAGGGTGCTCCTCGATGGGGTGCGCCGACGTTAGACGCCTTCGGCGCAGCGGGCTCAGGGGTCGTGGCGGCTTGGCGTGGCACGGCTCGGGTCGGTAAGTCGGTGAGGGTCGGCCGGAGGCGGCCGGGGTTGGCTTGTCGGCCCGGAAGGGTGGGGACCGGCTCGGGATGTCGGCATCGGCTGGCGAGGCGGGGCGGGGCGTGAGAAGTCAGTACGGCGCGGTGGTTCGGCCCCGGGTGGTCGACGGGGGGTGCTGGGCGGGGAGTGGCACGGGTCGTCGGGGCGGGGCCGAAGGGGGGCGGGACGGGGTGGGTCGGGGAGTCGGAACGGCTCGTCCAGGCGCGGCGAGGGAGGTCGACAGATGCGGTTGGTCGGAAGGACGCGGGTGAGGTCGGCGCCGTGTGGCTTGT
>JBJXFH010000118.1:0-5679 GCA_046155365.1 Acidimicrobiales bacterium
CCAGCTCAGCGAAGCTCATTTGTTCGTATTCCTTGTCGAGGAACTTGCTTACATCAGCCATCAAAGCTCTTTTCCGTCTGGCTCGTAGTCGGTGGCACCCGTTTTAGCTGACCCCGCCCTCCGCGGCACGGCATCTCCGCGGGATCACCAAGCTCCGGCCCGCACGCTGAGTCGGCCGGGCGCCGCGAGTCCAGTCGAGATGCGAGACGCCGCCGGCGTCGGGAACGGAAGGCGCGATGTGTCGGGCGCACGAAGCACAGAAGAAGGCACGGCCAACAGACGGCCAAGACTTGCTTGACCGCCTTGTAGATCTGGTCGGTTGGTGGCAGATTCAAGCCCAGCGACGCCCAACGCCCGCCGAAAGGATGACGCCGTGGCCACCGGCAGCGTTGGGTTGCCTCCGCCACTCCGCCTCCAACTTCCATGAGCGGGGTTGGGTCTTACGCCGCGGCCGCGGTTCCGACTTTTTCCAACAACGGGTGGCACATCGACCCACGGACAGGAGCACCATGACGAAATCGGTCAATCAGCCCATCGGCGAGATGGTGGACTGCGAGCGTTGCGGCGGAAAGGGCGGTCCCGACCTGATCTGGGATGAGGACCTGGGCCGGCACATGAACTACATCTGCGGCTGGTGCGGTGGCAACGGTGTCAAACGGCGCTGCGTGGACGCACGCTGAAGGCGTGGGGAGCTCGAGCACCGCACCCTCCACCGGACCTGCCGACCCCCAAGGTCCCGAGGTCGGTGAGCCGGATGGACCGGGCCCCGTTGTCGGTGAGAAAGGCTCAGGGGCCCCTCGCGGAGCCCCTGACTTGGTCTTTTGCTGGCATCCCTAACGGGATTCGAACCGTGTCTCCACCTCGAGAGTGTGAATCACGGGGTTCAGCCAGTGCTGTCAGGTCGCTTGCAGTTTCCTGTTTGTGCAGCGGCGGTCACGACGATACGGCCATCAGCGGCCGCTCGGTCGAAGATCTCCTCGTCGCTGGCCGTCAACAGCCCGGGCTCCTGCACATGAACCGGGCTCGGCAACCGACGCTCGATCGTGATCTCCTTCCGTCGCCGCCGCAGATCTGCGCTTCGGCGCCCCCACCGGGAACTCGGGGACTGCGTCAAATCGCTCATATTCGCAACATTTGTTCCATTTATGCGCTGTATCGGTTAGGGTGCCAAGCATGGATTTCGTCCACCCAATCGCCGCAGTGATCCCCGGCGCACAAGGCCGGGTCCTGGCGGTGCTCGCCGAGACCACCGCAGAGCTGAACCTGCGGACCCTGGCCACCCTGTCCGGTGTGAGCGTGGCGCAGGCGTCACGGGTGTTGCCCGGACTGGTCGAGCTAGGACTTGTCGAGCGTCGGGAAGTGCCGCCTTCGTCCCAATTCCGGCTCGTGCGCACCCACATCGCCGCTCGCGCCGTTCTCGAACTCGCCCGCGCCCGCGAGACCGTGCTTGCCGAGATCGGCCGTATCGCCGAAGTGTTGGAGGTGCCGCCCATCAGCGTGATCGTGTTCGGTTCATTCGCCCGTGGCGAGGCCGGACCCGACAGCGACCTCGACGTCGTGTTCGTGCGTCCGGCCGGTGTGGACGAGGAGGACACCCGATGGACCGCGTCGATTGAGCAGTGGCGCAACGCTGTGCGGGCGATCACCGGGAACCGCGTAGAGATCCTCGAAGTCGGCCCCGACCAAGCAGCGTCCCGCCTGACCAGTGACCGGCAGCTGTGGCAAGACATCCGCCGAGACGGCCGCGTCGTGCACGGGCTATCACTCGTCCAACTGGCCGGCATGCACCATGCCTAAACGGGTTCGAACCAAACCGGTATCCGCCGCGCAGGTCCGAGCGTACGCGGCCAAGGCTGATGAGTTCGCGCTCGCGGCAGCGAGCGAACTCGAAGCGGGACGCGGCCTCGCTGCGACGAGCCTGGCGATCCACGCAGCGATCAACGCCGCCGACGCGGTGTGCGGTGCCCGTCTCGGTCAGCGCTCCGCCGGAGAAGATCATGACATGGTGCTCGTACTCCTCCGCCAGGCCGGCAAGGACGGCGCGGACATCGAGTCCGACCTACGGCGATTACTCCCGCTGAAGACGAAGGCCGAGTACGAACCGGACGAGATCGCCGTATCAGTGGCGGCCAAGGCCGTCGAGCGTGCGCAGCGCTGCACCCTGGTATCCCGCCGAGTCGCCAACGCTCTTGCATAGCCAACCCTGTGCGTGTCGAAGTGGCGGAACCTCGTGTCCGACATTCCGGAACTGCTGTGCCCGATAAGCCAGCCGGCACTTGGCGTGGGAGATCCTCCCAGCCGGCCCGGATGGTCCTATGACCACCACTCACATTCCCGTCGACCTCGGCACCGTGGCCACCACCTGTCCGCGACCAAGCACCACTGACGACCCACCGGACACGCTCAGGCATAACATGTGAGCGTGTCCATGGTCGAACACCCCCCTGACGAACCGGCTTTGCAGGTTTGGTCGCCGGCCGAGGCACTGCGGCGCGCCCGCCCCCTGCCGTCACCGCAGGAACTCGCAATTGAAGGGCTAACCGAACCGGAGTGGCAGGCCCTCCAGGACGCCCTCGCCGAGGCATAGGCCGTGCCATCCCGCACGCGCTGCGAACGATCAGGCCATCCACTCGGCCAGAAGATCCACGAAGCCGACCGGTGGATCGCCGCCACCGCCCTCCACCTCGAGCTCGACCTCATCACCGACGACAACGTCTTCGCCGACGTCGCCGGCCTCAGAATCTCCCGATAACGTCCATCCGCAAGCGCCGCGTCACGCTCCACGAGCGCGGCCTCAAGCTCGCTGATCCGCTGATCACGCCGGTCGACCACCCGAACAGTCAACACCGATTCACACGCGGAGAGAGTGGTGGATCCCTACACACCCGCTAACCAAGTACGCCACAAGGTAGATGTCCGCCAAACGGCAAAGCCCTCAGATCAGGTGTGATCTGAGGAACGTACCACCATCCTCGCCGCATCTCATTTCCGCGACTCGGGGCACGGCTCAATAAACCGGCGGCCGCGATCGACATCAGGTAGCAACAACCGGGGATAGTGACGGTAGTAAATATCGCAAGGAGCGCAGGGAAGGTCCCGGGGAAGTCCGAAAGAGAAACTACGCTGAGATAACGAACTTAGGTTTCCCCAGCTGTCGGGGTCCGAGTGGGCGCTCCGCTCGCACCATTCGGACGCCAGGGGCGATCTACGATACAGGAAGGCCTCCCACAAGGCCAGGACCAAGGCGCCAGCCAGCACCGCGGAGGCTAGCCTTCGACGTGTACTTCGCTGGGATCGCCCTCCATTCTTGCGACGAGTTCGGCCCCAGAGGGCGTTTGGGGTGAGCGGAGTCGGAGAGTTCTTTCCCGGCATACGTCTACCTAGACCTGCCTCCCGCAACGAGGAGAGCCCCTCCGGAGAGGGGCTCTGACCTGGTCCTTTGCTGGCACCCCTAACGGGATTCGAACCCGTGTCTCCACCTTGAGAGGGTGGTGTCCTAGGCCTCTAGACGATAGGGGCGGGCCTGTTGCTCACCGAAGCGAGCACAGAGACGCTAGCCACTTCGCCGAGCCGAAGCAACGTCAATGGCGGGCCAGCCCCTCCCGGTCACCCCTCGCCGTTGACCACCACCGCGGTGACCATGCCGAACATGCCCTCAGGGCTCTCGACGTGGTTGAGGATGTGGCAGTGCCAGACCCAGGTGCCAGGGGCGTTGGCATGCACCAGGACGGTGTAGCGCTCCCCCGGCGCCACCAGCACGGTGTCCGCAGCGTAAGGAGCATCGAGCGGCTCGCCGTCTTTGGCCACCACCAACTGCTCAAACCCGTGCAGGTGCATGGGGTGCACCATCAGGCCCTCGTTGAAGTAGGTGACCCGGAACCAATCCCCCACCTTGGCCACCACCGGCGCGGTGGCCGGGAAGCTCTTGCCGTCCAACGTGAGGCCGATCACCCCGGCGTCGTTCAGCACCATCGGGAAATCCTGGGTCAGCTTGAGATCTGCCGGCACCGCTATGCCAGAGATGGTCCGGCCCACCGGCATCGGGACCTGCCCCACATAGATCGTGCCGAACATACCATTGGGCACGGTTAGATCTGCGTGGGCGTGGGCGTGATACATGCCGATACCGGTCTCGGTCAATGTGAAGTTATATGTATAGCTTTCACCGGGTTTAACCAGATCCTGGGTGATGGGTGCCACCCCGTCCTGATCATTCGGCACATCGATCCCATGCCAATGGATATCGGTGCCCAGCGGAAGCTTGTTGGTTATCTCCACTTGCACCTTGTCTCCCACCTCCAGATTCAGCCGTGGTCCGGGCACCATCCCGTTATAGGTCCAGGCCTTGACCACCTTCCCGGGGCTCACTTCCCAGTCCACGATCGCCGCCGTCAACTCGAAGCGCTTGGTGGCATCGGCCAGCACCTCGGGAACCAGCAACTCGTTGCCCTTGCCCTTGGTTTCAGCGGGGAACTTGGCGATGGAGGTGATCATGGCCTGGTCCTGGGCGGCCCCCTCGGCGCCGGTCATGTCGTGGCCGCCGTGAGTGGCACCCGACCCGGCCGCCGCACCCGACGCCGTCCCGGCGCCCGCTCCGATGGTGATGGGCGCCACCATGCCTGCCTGGGCGTGACCGGCGATCGTGCAATAAAGTTCATAACTTCCTGCGGCCAGACCCGAAAGGGCCATCGACGTGCTGGCACCGCCCAACACATCATCGGATTTCACCTCGGTGTCCCGTATGGCCAGATTGTGTAATTGCGAACCGGCGTTATCGATAGCGATCCGACCGCCCTCTCCCACGCTGGGTGAGGACAGATCGATGCGGAATTCCGACAAGGACGCGGTGATCTCGCTCGGACCACCGGAGGCCGCGGTTTGCTCGCTCTTGTCAATGGCCCGCAGGCCAAAGGCCACCCCCAGCCCGCTACCCAACATGGCCAGCAGGGCCAACATACCGATCAGGACATTCCAACCGGCACGGCTGACCCTGGAACGCTCAAACTCCCGTTCCAGCTCATCGAGGCGGATCTGTTCAATGGGAGTCGGACCGCCGTCCAACCGCTCGCCCGCAGACTGATCAGCGCCCACCGACACCGAGCCCGGCGAAGCGGACGAACCCGGCGAGCGGCCGTCTCCAGAAGCTGGTGGGGTGGCCTCGTCATCAATGATGTGTGTCATCACCGTCATCATCGGGCGCCGATCTCGGGGTTCCGCAGGGCCAAGCGCCCTTAGTCGTTACCCGAAGGTCCCAAAGCGATAGGGACGGTTGGGCCCGGCTGAGGGTCACCAGCGGGTGGCGACGAAATCCTCGTAGGTTTCCTCCGCCTCGGGGTCAATCGCCCGCAGCATCTCCGCCATGGACACGGCCGGGAACGCCGCCCGCCGCTCAGTGGCCTCCTTGATCAGGCTGTCGGCCCGAGCCGGACCGTAGAGGTTGGTCCAGATCTGACGCTGGCGGCTGATGAGGTCCATATCAGTGGTCATGTGCGGACCCTCGCGCCCCGGTCCACCGCATCAACAGGGCCGGAGGGCTCCGCGTCAGGCGACATCAGGCCGGAACGTCGACAGCCGCCCGGAGCGAACCGGACGGCTGTCGAATCGAGCTCGGGGGAGAGGACTTGAACCCCTAACAACAGGGCCAGAACCTGCCGTGTTACCTATTACACCACCCCCGAC
>JBJXFH010000127.1:0-31453 GCA_046155365.1 Acidimicrobiales bacterium
AGCAATCGCTCGTCACCCACCGTAACCCGGTATGCAAAGAAGGCCCGCCGAAGCGGGCCTCCCCTACACACACACACAACCAACCACGTCTCAAAGCTGAGCGGCACCACCCGCTCGTCCCCAATCGTATCCCACGGACACCAAGGGGATCAGCCCGGAAAGCAAGAACGGTGCGCCCGTTGAGGAGGACGCACCGCTCTCTGGTTTGAACACACCATCCATGACACCAAGGAAAGAGTCACACATGTCGAACGGTCATCACTCCGCTCGGCTCTCATCGTAACCCATGGCCAGTGGGCCAGTCCGTGACCGGCCTCAGCCTCAGACAGCGCAGGCCCGACCTGTTGGCCGGGACCGCGACTGCTGCAACAAGCTCTCCCCAAGAAGGAGTCCGAACGGGCACCACCCCGCTCGTCCTCGATCTTACCTCGGTGGTAGTGGTCGATCTCCATGTCCGGGTACCTTCATGTCCGGGTACCACACTCAGTCGGTGAGGAGGGGTCCGAGCGATAGAGGGGAGAAGGTACTTGGTACCTACTGACCTAGTAGGGGGGCTTTAGCCCCTACTAGTCGGAGTAGGTACCAAGTACCTTCTTCTCTCCGTGAAGGGACCCCTCCTCACCGAATGTGGTGGAGAGTTGAGAAGGTACCTGAGAAGGTACCTGAAAGGTACCTACCTGCTCCCAGTACCTTCTCAAGGTACCTTCTGTTGACCGACCACTTCATAGTGACCGGACGACCACACCTCTGTGAGGGTTCGGCAGTACAAACAGATAGTTGTGCCGTCCGATGGCAGTTACAAACGGAAGACACCAGATCGGCAAGGTACGTTTGGTCTTTGCAACACCGCGTCCCTACCACTGGAGATCCGTTATGGCACTCAACAGACACGACAACCCCTTCGCTCGACGCTTCTGGTACAACACCACTGAGGAGTTGGTGGCCTTCTGCGAAAGCGTAGGCATCGGCTACTCGACCATAAGGAATACAGCCTGTGGCCGTCTTCCAAGGATGGTCAACCAGAAGCGCATCGCTGACGGCCTCGGCATCTCCGTCGAGCAGCTGCTCAGCGAGATCAACCCAGACGAGGGTTGAGCGATGGTCCAGGTCCATCGCGCCTCGGCCGATCGGCGTCGCTACTTCAAGCCGACTCTCACCGTCACGCACTCGGAGATGGCCTTCCGGGTTGTCAAGAGCTTGTTCGGCATCTTCGACGATCCCCCGGAGGACGCCGACGACGACTGGTTTGACGAGGACCTCAACGACCCCGCTTGGCACTACCGGGTCCTGGTCGTGTGTAACTCCGTGACGGAGCTCCGACTCGTCAACGACGCCATCGACGCCGTGCTCGAGGAGGTCGATGTCGAGGAGCTCGACGAGGGCCGCGTTCGCTACTGGCTACGAGGTAAACCGAGCGGCTACGTCGAGCCGTGGAACCGGGTCGAACCCCGCGTCGAGCACCGCCTCGTGGTCGTCGAGAAGCACGAGTTCGAGCCCGGCTACGACGCGAAGAACAGGCGAGCGCCGGAGCCAACCACAATCCACGACGTCCTCAATCTGTTCTCGGGCACCGATCACGCCACCAAGGCACGGCGCGTCGTCACCGACGACGACGGCGTCGAGCGAGAGTTCTTCTCGTTCGACAAGAGCCGCGCGGCGGAGATCGCGCCACTCATCTTCCTGGCGTCGACATACAACGTGCTCGGCGCCGACTTCAAGTCGTACTCCACCATCTACGGGTTCGTCCCCGCCAAAGACGAGTCGAAGGTTGAGCTTAAGGCTGAAGCTTCACCGGCCAAGCTCAGCGCCGCCACCCCCAAGGCACCAACGGCGCTCGACCGGCTACTGGAGCTCTATCCGGTTGGGTCGCCACCGTTCATGCCTGACGACGCGGCCAAAGCGGTCATCGCCGATCAGATACGGGCCGGTGAGAAACCATCTCAAGCCGCCTTCATCAAGAAGCTGTTCAAGTCTGGCAACTCGGCCTTGGAGCACTTCGAGAATCCAGCTCCGTACAAGCCATACACCCGCAAGCCGCCCACCCCCACCAACACCCCCAGCAACAGCAACAACAACAACAAGGAGCAGTCATGAGCGAGATGAAGATGTGCGGTACCCGCAGCGGAAGTGGTTGTGGCCAAGAGCTTCCGGCGAGCGAGTTCTACAAGCGCGATCGATCTCTCTACAAGGACGGTCTACTGAACTTGTGCAAGACATGTGTGATAGCGACAAGTAAGAAGAACTGGAGCCGTCGCTGGGACGAGGCAATAGCGAGCGGCAAGATGGAGTGCGTGTGCTGTCGGCAGACTCTGGCCATCGAGTTCTTTACCTGTGGCGGGGGGAGTATGTGTGGGAGATGTTGGCGTGACAAAGGTCTCCGCCGCCGTTACCGGGTGCTTGACGACTCCACCGGCCAAGTCCGCCCGATGACGATCAACGACCAGGAGTCCATGTTCGAGGCGCTGGGTCGACGATGCGCTGTGTGCGGTTTCGACGATCCGAGGTCTAGCAGGGGTTGGGCTGTGGATCACTGCCACGACACGAACCTCGTCAGGGGAATCACCTGCCAATCCTGCAACGTCATACTCGGCCACGCCAAGGACGACCCTGCTCGCTTGCGCGTCGCCGCGGACTACCTCGAACATCACGCCGCCCGTTTCGACGTCCCGGCTTGCATGCAGCCGCTCTACCGGCCCGGCCGTCAGATCGTCGAGACCTGGAGCAGTGCCCCGCGATGAACCACGTTCTGGTGATCATCAACAGCTACGAGGCCCTCTATCTCAACGACGACGACGACCTGGCCCGCCTGACGTTCGCCCAGGTCAGCCGGAAGCTCGCCGGGATCGACCTGGTCCGCAAGGTCCTCGACCAGCAGGAGCGGTTCCTTCAAGAGGTGCAGCGCCACAAGCACGAGGCCATCGAGGAGGAGCGCGAGAAGGTCATCGTCGGTATGGACCTGGACGGCGAGCTGGCTGTGTTGCTCGTCACCGACAACAGCAACCACGACCACAAGGAGCAGTCATGACGAATCTCTCACAACCAGAGATCACCAACCCTCTGGCCGAACTACGAGACCTGCACCGCCGTGTATCGGACCTGGAACGGGGTAACCCCTTGGTCGGATCTATCCCCCAAGGTGAGTCGATCTCGGTCCTGGACCCGAACGACGGCTCCAAGCTTGCAGACATCGGGGCCACCTCCACCGGCCTCGGGGCCGAGTTTCGTGACTCGGACGGCGACATCGTTGCCCGCATGGGAGACCTCTCGGACGCCCGCAAAGGCATCGAGCTCTACAACGGTTCGGGCATCCAGGTGTTCAAGGCCGACGACCGTGGCTTGATGGCTCCACACATTCCAGTGCCGTTCGCCTCCTACAACGGGTTCTACACGTTCGCCGCACCGTTGAACGCCTGGGTCAAGACGTTCGAGGCCGACATCACCTTCATCACGAGCAAGTACCTGATGGTCAAGGTCTTCGTCGGCGTGAACGCCGGTGTGACCGACGCTCGCATCCGAGTGACCACCTTGTCAGGCCAAATCGGTGCCACCAAGACCCTGACCGCCTCCACGTCGGTCGATTACACCTGCTACATCACGCTCAACGAGGCCGTCGGCGCTTCAGCTCACATCTACGTGGAGGCGTGGTCCAACGTGGCGAGCGGCGTGAACGTGTATCCGGTGCGAGCCAGCATGGGCGACTTCTCGGCCATCTCGACTAGCGGCGGTGTGTGGACGCCGTGACGGTCGACACCAAGCGGTGCGAGAAGTGCGCGCGGGACCTGCCGTTCGAGGAGTTCGAAGGGCGCATGCGCACGGATCCCCGAGGCTTCTGCACGTCGTGCGTGGAGGGCAAGACCGGCCGCCAAGGCAAGAACGGCGCGCAGGACCGTAAGGACCAGCTCAAGAGGCTCCTGAGGCAGGTCCGGCTCAACTGCCAGTGCCTGTGTGGAGAGACCCACGAGGAGCCGATCATGGCGCTGGACTGCGGCAGGACCTGCCCGGAGGCTTGCACCCTTTAGCTACAGACGACGGCGCCAGGTGTGTACTTGGCGCCGTCGTCAAGTTATGGTCATCCAAGCAACGAGGACACGACGGAGGAACCCATGAACAAGAAGCAGTTGGCCGCAGAAGTGCGCAAGGCCGAGACGGCACGTGGAGAGTTGGCGACGCCGACCTGGAAGCTGATGGAGCTCACCAGGATCGAGCTCGAGGAGCGGCTGTCGGAGCTCACCACCCCTTCTAGGAGAGCTCCAGGGACTCTCGCGAAGTCCCGGCAAGCTGGCGTCAAGCCTGGCTTCCGGCGTTGCACCAGGTGCGACCAGGTGTCGCCCGTGAGCGAGTTCGGCGCCTACGCCCCGTCCGCCGACGGGTCCGGCCTGTACCCATGGGACAAGACGTGCGTCAAGGCTTACCGAGCCGAGCGCAAGGCCGCGACCACCCCATCCTGAGAGTCACCAGGGCTCACGCCGGTCCCCAGATGGTCAGACATAAGGCCGAAGGTCTCGGGAGCCTCTAGCGAGCTTCTAGGACAGGTCGGCGTACTGGTCCGGGTCCACGTCCTCCCAAGGGTCGTACTCGGGAAGCGGGCCCCAGAGGGGCAGATCAGGCTTCGGCTTACCCTTGGCGATGATCTGTATCCGGCGCTCGATTGGTACCTTCACGCCCTTGCCAACGGGCAGCACGTACACGCCGTCGAGCAGGCTCCTGACGTATCCCCTGGTCGTCGTGAACTCGGGACGACGGCTGCCCTGTAGCTCATCCTCGGCGACGCGCAAACGGTCCATGAGAGGCTTGCGAGCGGCCATCCACTCGTCCTTGGTGACCTCTCCGTTGGCCCACATGGCGCCGAGATCGACCAACTGCGCACGAAGGCGCTCTGCTTGACGCTCGAGCGGCTCGATCGGTGACATCCAGGTCTCTGAGTACACTGGCAACACGCTCATGACGAAGCCGTCAAGTGTCGCCAGGTCGCACGTCACCTTGTTGGCACACGCACCACGCTTTGCGTTGCAGGTGTACTTGACGACGGGCGTCCCATCCGTTCGCTTGCTTGCAAGCCTGCGCATCGACGAACCGCAGTAGCCACACTTCGCCACACCGGCCAGCAAAGCCGCCTCGCCACGTGGACCGACCTTCCTGGTGGGGTCCGACAGCTTGAGTTGCACCAGGTCGAAGGTCTCACGGTCCAACATGGCTGGGAAAGCGTCTTCCATCACGACCTTGCCGAGGTGAGTGCGGTCGCCGACCATGCGTCGGCTTCTGAGCACGTGGCGGAGTCCTGGGATGGTCCACTCACCGCCACCGGTTGGCGGGATACCTGACTCCTGCATGAACCGCACACACGAGTTCAGCGAGTCACCTTGGATGATCCGATTCGCCACATCGACCAGGAGCTTCTGCTCGTAGGGCTTGGTGTCGCCCCAATCGTCCGTCAACCCGAACGGTCGCAACCCACCATGAGGTGCGTCGCCTCTCATCGCTGAGTCACGCTTTGCCGACTTGACTCGAAGCTTGATCGTCTCGGACTCAAGACCGGCCAGGACGGTGATGATCTGCACCAGGGCGCGTCCTGTGGCGGTCGTGGTGTCCACCGAATCGTTGACGCTTGACAGCATCAAGCCGGCCTCGAACACGGCCTCCACGTCCTTCACACGGCGAGCGATGCGGTCCAGCTTGAAGCACACCACCACGTCGAACTGGCCCGCCTCTCCGGCCAGCAGCATCCGGTCGAACAGCGGCCGTGCCTTCTCACGGAACGCCGAGGTGTCCTCCTCACGGAACGACTCGACCACGCGCCAACCCTTGGCCGAGCACAGGTCCTGGCAAGCCGTCTCCTGTCGGTCAAGGCTTTCACCAGCCCCGGAGGACAGCCGGGTGTAGATCGCTGCGCGCAAGGTCTGTTCCGGTTCCATCCGGGAGATCCTACCGAGTGAGTATCAACCTAGGATGTTCACCTGGGTGACGTTGAACGCTGAGACCACCCAGGACGTGGTGGTCAGGCTGGCGTCAGGGAAATCCTGCTCCAACACCGGGACCGCGATGTTGGACGCGGTGGTGACGAAGCTGACCACGAACATGGCCGCCGCCGCCACCACCAGCGCCTGATTGGCCCGCCGGTCCCCTTGGCCAACGCCGGCCGGTTCAGCATCAAGGGCCACCATGGCAGCGATCTTCCCACGTCGGGACGGTCGCGCCAGACTGATCCCACCATGAGCGCCGCCCCCGAGCCATCCCCCACGCCCGCCGCCGGCCCCGCGCCCAGTGCTGATCTGCTGCTGGCCCACCGTCTGGCGGACGCCGCGGACGCCATCAGTTCCCGCTACTTCGAGGGTGACTTCGAGGTGGAGACCAAGTCCGACGGCAGCCCCGTCACCATCGCCGATCGCACCGTGGAGGAGACCATCAAGTCCGTCCTCGCCGTCGAGCGACCGTTGGACGGGGTCCTGGGCGAGGAGGTGGGACCGTCCGGCCCGACGGATCGACGATGGATCCTCGATGGGATCGACGGCACCCACAACTTCGCCGCCGGTCGCAGCGAATGGGGCACGCTCATCACCCGGCAGGTGGACGGCGAGGTCGTGCTGGGGGTGATCACCAGCCCGGCGCTGGGTCGGCGTTGGTGGGCCGAGCGCGGCGGCGGCTCCTGGACCGCCACCCTGGCCCCCATCGGCGCCACCCCCGACGGCACCTCCCGCCTGGGCCCCGCCGACCGGATGCGCTGCACCACCGCCGACACCCTTGACGGCGCGGTGGTGGCCGCCATCCCGTCCCTGCAGCGCTTCCCGGACCCCGCCGATTGGCACCATCAGGTCTGTGCCGCGCTGCAACGCGGTGACGTGTTCCCCTCGGCCTTTGGTCACAGTGCCGCCAGGGTGGCCCGGGGCGAGGTCGACGCCACCGTGCACCTCTACGGCGGGGTGTGGGATCACGCCGTGGGGGTGGTGCTGGTGGAAGAGGCCGGAGGTCGCTTCTGTGACCTGTGGGGTGGGCGCCGGTTGGACACCGCCACCGCCATCTACACCAACGCCGCCCTGTTCGACCAGGTCATGGCCGCTGTCGGGGCCGCCCTCCCCCCGAACCTCAGCCCGCCCCCCACGCCGCCCTCCTGAAGGCGCCGCTCTTGCCCCCAGAGCTCGCGCCCGGCCGCCGCCTCGTCGCAGCTTCGGAAGCGGTCGCGATCGGCAGACCGCAACGCGGTGGGCAGCACCCAGCTACCCTTAGGGCCAAACCCGCAGCCCACCGGGGATCCCCGCGGGATGAAGCTCCAGGAGGTATCGGCCCATGTCGGACACCACCCTCATCGCCGGACCAGTACCCGCAACGAACCGCCCCTCCGCCTGGGTGGACCACGGCCGGCTGGCGGGCAAGACCTCGGCCTCCGGCGCCCGGCCGCCCGCCCAACCGGCCCTCACCGATGAGCAGCTGCGGTTCTTCCATACCAACGGGTATCTGGTGCTGCGGGACGTGTTCGACAACGCCAGCCTTGACCGCTTCGAGCACGCCTGCCAGCTGCAGCCACCGCTGGATCAGCACGTCCCCAACCAGACCTACCCCGGCCCCGGTCGGTGGACCCTGGCCCGCAACGCCATGTCCGACCCCGACGTGGCGTTCCTGGCCGCCCGCCCCGAGATGGTGGAGCCCATGCGGGCCGTTCTGGCCGATGACCCCAAGATCATCATGTGGGCCTATTACGACCGCACCCCCGGCGGCCCGGGCCTGCCCAGCCACAACGATTACAAACGCTGGCGTCCCATTGGTTCCTCCATGCGCTGGGCCTTCGCCATCGTGCCGCTGTGCGATTTCAACGAGGACGCCGGCACGTTGGAGTTCGCTCCCGGGTCCCATCTGGTCACCCACCGTCCCGATGAATACGCACCGGTATGGAACGCGGACCGGCCGAATCGACCGTCAGAAGACGCGTTCATAGACCCCCAACTGCGCCGGGGTGACCTGGCCATTGTGGACATGCACACCTGGCACCGGGCCGGCAACAACAACGCCGCCCATCACCGCACCGGGCTGTTCACCAAGTGGTGTGCCGCCACCCAACCGCCGGCCACCGGGTGGTATCCCTTCATCGATGAGGTCCGCCAGGGCCTGGGTGCCGAGGGCGAACACATCTTGGGGTTCTCCTCACCGCTGGCCATCCAGTCCACCGCGGCCCTAATCGAACGAGCCCGCAGCAGCGGCCCGCAGTACCTGGTCATCGACAAAGACGGCAAGCTCGCGGCACCGGAAGGTCCGGCCGTGCGGGAACTCTCCATTCCGGACTGGGACGACGGCAACTACATGGCGGGCCTGGTGGACGCGCTGGACGCCCAGGTCCGCACCCGTCCCACCTGGATGTCCTACGTCGGGGACTTCGAGCACGCCCGGGATCATTCGATGCAGCGGGTCTATGGGTACCGCCAGCCGTCCCACGCATGGGGCATCACCGAGCCCGGAACCCGCTGGCTCGACGCCGCAGAGTTGGCCGCTCGGGCCGGGGATCTGGCCCAGCCGTGGCTGCTGCAGGCCATCGCCGAATGGCAACGAGCCGACGTGGTGCGGGGCAAAGCGGTCACCCAGGCCACCGGCCGGGCCGACCAGTACGCCTGCTGAGCACCCCGCGTGACCCGGTCGACGCGCCGGGTGCGTTTTCGGTGCTTCGGGCCAGCGAACGGGCGAGAAGCCTGGCGGACCCACGCCCATTGGGCTGATTTGGGCCACATACCCCGCGGTACCTGCCAAAAATCTCTACGCGGCGCAACGCTCCAGCCACAAAGGGCGAGAAATCGGACCGATGCAGGCCTTCACGTGTCCCAAATCCGCCCAATGACTGGGGAAGCCGCAGCGGGCCGGCCGGCAGGTGCCGGGTGGCTCAATCCACGCAGGTGGTGGGGGCTTCAACGCTCAGCACGGTGGTGGTCACGCCGCGTTCGGGGCACAGCTCCACCAGTAGCGCGTTGCCGCCGGGGTAACCGGTTGGGGCCCCGGAGTAATACGCCGTCACCCCGCCGGCGCTGACATCACCCATCACGTGATGGTGACCGAGGGCCACATAGTCGGCTCCGGTAGCGGCGATGTCATCAGCGGTGATCAGCGAGGACCGGCCCTGGCCCAGGAAGGGATCGTTGCCCACGTGCAGGCCGTGGCCCAACACCACGAACCAGGCGTCCTCACTGGGACGGTCGATCACCCCGTGTAGCGGACGATACCGGGCGGAATGTTCGTCCATGGCCTTGCCCCACACCACCAGATCACCGTCGAGCAGGTGCTCCACCGTGCCCTCGAGCTCAGGGAAGAACACGGTGCTGGTGGCATCGAGGGCGTCCACGTGGCGGCGGTACACCGAGCTGTCATCGTGCACGTCATGGTTGCCCACGATCAGCAGGGTCAGACCGGGCAACGCCTCAAGGGTGTCAAAGGTGCGCTGCACCAGCTTTTCATCCACCCGGGCGTGATCGAACAGATCGCCCACCACCAGCACACCATCAACCTGATGATCCCGGGCCAAACGATCAATGGCCAACAGTGGGCACACGCAGTGGCGGTGGTGGGTGGCGGCGCCGTTGTAGCCGTGTGAACCCAGGTGTACGTCGGAGGTGTGCAGGAACCGCAGGGGCCGCTTCGCCATAGGGGTCAGCGCTCAGCGGACGGTGCGGAAGAAGGTCCGCAGCTCGTTCACGAAGGATTCCGGTTGCTCGAAAGCGGCGAAGTGCCCGCCCTTGGGCAGCTCGTTCCAGTAGGTGATGTTCCGGAAGCGCGGTTCCATCCAGTGCCGCACCGGGGTGACGATCTCCTTCGGAAACACCGACACACCGCTGGGTATGTCGATGGGGAGGTTGTGGTCACCCTTGCCGAAGCTCTCCCAGTACAGCCGGGCCGAGGAGGCTGCGGTTTCCGTCACCCAGTACAACATCACGTTGTCCAGCAACTCGTCCCGGGTCAGGATGTTCTCGGGATGGCCGTCACAGTCCGTCCAGGCCCAGAACTTCTCCAGGATCCATGCCGCCTGACCCGACGGGGAATCGGTCAGACCATACCCCACGGTTTGGGGACGGGTGGATTGTTCTTTGGAGTAACCGGAGTCGAAGCGCTTGTAGAACTTCTGTCCGTCGAGGGCCTTTTGCTCGGCCGGGGTGGGTTCACCCTCGATGCGGGCCCGGGCACCCATGGCCAGCGTCACGTGGATGGCGGCGCAGTGCTGCGGATCCAGCCCACCGATGGAGGTGGTGACCGCGGAGCCCCAGTCCCCGCCCTGGGCCACGTAGCGCTCATAACCCAGCCGGGCCATGAGCGTGGTGAAGGCGGCGGCGATGTGGTCTACCCCCCAACCGGTGGTGGTGGGCTTGGCCGAGAACCCGAAACCGGGCAGGGACGGGCAGACCACATGGAAGGCGTCCGCCGCATCGCCGCCGTGGGCCACGGGGTCCACCAGCGGCTCGATGACCTTGTGGAACTCCACCACCGAACCGGGCCAGCCATGGGTCATCAGCAACGGCAGGGCGCCCGGATGGGGCGAGCGGGCGTGGATGAAGTGCACGTCGAGCCCGTCCAACTCGGTCACGAACTGATCGAAGCGGTTGAGTCCCGCCTCTCGGGCCCGCCAGTCGTAGCCGTCCGCCCAGTAGCCGCAGACCTCCTGCAGCCACTGCCGGGGAACACCCTGGCTCCAGTCTTCAACCAGCTCAGCCTCGGGCCAGCGGGTGTTGCGCAGCCGGGCTCGCAAGTCCTCCAGCACCGCATCCGGAACGTCAATGCGGAACGGCCTGATTTGCTCACTCATGTCGATGCTCCCCAACGCCGCCCACGGCGTACCTTCGAACCGGACAACCGGACCAGACCACCATAATGCCGTCGGCGCCCCCGGACAGTCGGGCGCATCCGGGCAGGCGCCGGAACAAAACTCGAAAAGTTCTCGCTGAAGTGTCTATCCCCGCGGTCCTTGAGCGTCGTGGTGCTACCGGGGCCCACCGGGCCGCCGGCGAAGTTGACCCGAAACCAGGAGACCTGCTCGTGAAGTACATGCTGCTCATCTACACCGAACCCAACCAGCCGCAGCCGTCCTCGCCGGCCGAAGCGGAGGCCGCCATGGCGCCGTGGATCTCGTATAGCGAGGCGTTGGTGTCCGCTGGTGCCATGGTCGGCGGTGACCCGCTCGAAGGCCCACACACCGCCACCACCGTGCGGGTTCGTGACGGCAAGCGGCTGGTGACCGATGGTCCCTTCGCCGAGACCAAGGAGGCGCTCATGGGCTACTACATGATCGACGCGCCGACCCTGGACGAGGCCCTGGGCTGGGCTGAGAAGGTGCCAGCGGCGCCGTACGGGTCCATCGAGGTCCGCCCGATCATGGACATGTGAAACCCGGGTGACGGAACCGGCCCGGGTGAGGACGAAGCGTTCGGGTCGGTTCTGTCATGCTCGGCACCGTGTCGTTGAGCGCGTCAGAGGTGTTGCAACGCACCATCCGTCAGGAGTGGGGCCGGCTCATGGCGGTGTTGGTGCGCGAGCTGCGGGACTTGTCCCTGGCCGAGGATTGTGCCCAGGACGCCGCCGTCAAGGCGTTGCAGCGATGGCCGGTGGCGGGGGTGCCCGACCGCCCCGGCGCCTGGTTGCTGGTTACCGCCAGACGTCGGGCCCTCGATCAGCTCCGCCGGGAAGCCCGCCTGGCGGACAAGGTCGAGTTGCTGCAACGAGAAGCCGAGCGCACCGAAGCCGCGCTGCGCCATGACCCGACCATGCCGCCCGGGGCCACCCACCACGGGCCGGGCCCAGTGGGCGTCGGCGCGGGAGGCGTCGGCGGGCAGGGTGCGGTCGGCGGGTCCTCGGGCGGTCTGCTGGCGGACGATCAACTGGCGCTCATCTTCGGGTGCTGTCACCCGGCGCTGGCCATCGAAGCCCAGGTGGCGTTGACCTTGCGCAGCCTCGGCGGGTTGTCCACGGCCGAGGTGGCCCACGCCTTCCTGGTGCCCGAGGCCACCATGGCCCAGCGGCTGGTGCGGGCCCGGCACAAGATCCGGGCCGCGGGGATCCCGTTCGAGGTCCCGGTGACGGCCGACGCGCCTGAGCGGGTGGAAGCGGTGCTGGCGGTCATCTACCTGGTCTTCAACGAGGGGTACTCGGCCTCCGCGGGCGAGCGAACCATTCGCCAGGAGTTGGTCGAGGAGGCCCTCAGGCTGGCCCGGCTGTTGGTCGGTCTGCTGCCCCAAGACCCCGAGGTGCTGGGACTTTTGGCGTTGCTGCTGCTCACCGATGCCCGCCGCCCGGCCCGCACCGCCCGGCCCGACGCCGACAGCCAGCTGGTGTCCTTGGAGGATCAGGATCGGCGGCGTTGGAACCGCGCCGCCATCGACGAAGGTCTGGCGGTGTTGGGCCTCGCGGCAACGTTCCAACGTGCCGGCCCCTACCAGTTGCAGGCCGCCATCGCCGCGCTGCACGACCGGGCCCCATCCCACCGGGGAACCAATTGGGCCGCCATCGTGAAGCTCTACGACGCGCTGGCCGCGCTCCGACCCTCGCCGATGGTGACCCTCAACCGGGCGATGGCCCGGGCCTACGGTGGCACCCCGGAGGTCGCGCTCGCTGAGATCGAGGAGCTGCAGGACCGGCTCGGCTCCCATCACCTGTTCCTCGCCGCCCGGGCCGAGCTGCTGCATCGCACCGGGCAACTCCCTGCCGCCCTAGATGCCCTGGACCGGGCGGCGCAGCGGGCGCCGACTCCCGCCGAGCGGAACTTCCTGCTGGCCCGAAAGGCCCGGCTGGCCGCGACCGGGACCTGACCCCACCCACTCCCACTCCCACCCCCACTCGCCCGCCCGTTACCAGCCCAGTCGGCTCAGCTCGTCACCCCCGACGACCGGCCAGGGCAGGTCCTGCTGGGCTCCCACCCGCACCGGTATCCCCGAATGCGTGGCCCGCTGCTGCGCGTTCAGTCCAGCAGCCAGCGGGTTTGCAGGGTGGCGGGCGCGCCGCGTTCGGTGTACCACTCGGTGCCGAACATGTCCCGGAACAGTTCAGGCGGCAGGGTCATGAAGAACGAGGTGTCCGTGACCTGGCTGGCGTGACAGGACAGGGCCCGGCGTTTGGCCTCGATCCAGGCCGACACGTCCACCTGGTGAGTCAGGTCACTGGCCGGCATTCCCACCGGGTTGCCGTCATCGGCCGGCGCGTCGGGGTTCAGATCCTCGTCCCGCCCTTCGGAGTTGCCGCTCATCGTCAACCCCACCTGGCGAGCCCGCTCCAGGCTCTGACGCAGATGGTCACGGTTGAAGGTGGCCTCGAAGACCTTGGCAGTACCGGCCAGCTCAGTGGCCCGGGCACCCACCCGGTGCACTTGGATGTGGTCGGGGTGGCCGTACATGCCATGCCAGTCGTAGATGGTGGCCACCTCCACCGCCTCCTCCCGCAGGACCGCAGCCAAGCGACGGGCGGCTTCATGGATGTCGGCCTGCCAGAAGCAGCCGGGGTCCTCGTTCTGGGCCCATCCGGTCATGCCCGAATCCCCGTAGCCGAGCCACGCCACCCGATGCACCCCCAGCACCGCGGCAGACGCCTCGGTCTCGGCCCGGCGTCTCGCCACCAGCGTCTCGCCGTGGGCCAGATCCCCGGGGACCTCACCGTGGGCGCCGTCGGTGGCCACCACCAGGATCACCCGGTGGCCCTCGGCGGCGGCGCGGGCCATCGTGCCCCCGGTGAGGCCGGCCTCGTCGTCGGGGTGGGCGTGGAAGAAGAGCAGAGTTGCCATCGCCCTCGATGATGGCAGCCACTCGCCGCCAACCGGACCCGCGCTGACACGCTCAGACCGGCTGAGCCAGGATCTCCTGCAGCAGCCGGCCCTTGACCTGGGTGGCTTCCAGGCGGGCCCGGAACCGCACGGTGATGCGCAGGAAGGCGATCTGCCAGCCGCTCGGGCCACGGGGATCACGTCGCATGCGGTGCTGGTAGGTGCCGATGAGGGCCAGGTTGTCGTCCACGATCTCGAAGAAATAGGCCAACGTGGTGGCCTCCTCGCCGAGCAGTTCGATCTGCATGTTGGTGCTGAGGTGCCCGGTCATGGCGGTGGGCGTCACCCCCGCCGGCAGGTCGGTCTTGCGGTAGAAGTCCTCGATGATCGCCCGGCGGCCCTCGTAGCGGCCGTCCAGGGATCGGGCCAGACCCGCCAGCTCCAGCGACGCGTCCCCGGTGAACACCTCCCCCAGCCCGTCGAAGTCGAAGGCGTCGAGACGGTTGCAGTACCGCAGCCAGGTGGCCCGCACCCCTTCGAGGTCCTCCAGGCGCTGCACCCGCACCAGCAGATCAGCCAACGTCGCCGTGTCGCTCACATCGCTTCTGTCGGTCATATCGCTTCTTTCGCTCGCTCAGTTCGACGGCCTTGCTCAGTTCGACGGCCTTGCTCAGTTCGACGGCACGGACCCGATGCGATTGGCAGGGCCCATGACCATCACGCTCACCGGGTTGCGCACCCACCGGGGCCCGGAGCGGCCAGGGTCGGTGTACAGCCGCAGGATCGCCGCGGCGTGACCCAACGCCGTGCCCCGATCCACGGAGCCCTCCGGGAACTCGACCACCGCCGAGCCGAATCCCTGCCCCGCCGACCACCCCGACAACGACCCGGGGCGGGGGGCGTTGTCGGTGGGCAGACCCACCGCGACGGCAAATGCCGGACACCACGCCTCGGTGGTCCGACCGTCGGCGCACAGCACCGAACCCCACGGCTGGTGGTACCACAGCACCGCGTGGGGCCTCAGCGCCGCCAGGTAGTTGGTGATGGCCACGGTTTCCGGTTCGGACCCTGGGAAGGGACCGGGGTAGTAACCGCCCACGGTGAACTCGCTGGCACCCTCGGGCAACCAGTTGTGGTCAGCGTTGCGGTTGAGGTCCACTCCGTTGGCGTTGCCCCTGGTGCCCGCGGCCAGCCCGTCAGGGTTGAGCGTGGGGATCACCACCACCCGCAGCCAGGACGGCACCAGGATCTCGGTGAGCACATCGGTCACGGCCAGGCCGCCGGGTTCATCCCCGTGCACGCTGCCCACCACCACCACCGTGCGACGGGCCGAGGCCGCGCCCAACACGACGGCTTCGAGCGGCCGGCCCTGCACCGAGTATCCGATCGTGATCCGTTGCACCGGACCGGGTTGGGCGCTGGCGGGCTCGGATTGAACCCATGCCGAGACCACCAGCGCCACCGACAGCACAGCCATCATCAGCCCAAGCGCAGACCGTGACCGCTGCCGAGCGCCCTCCGATGCCATACAGGTCAGGCGGCAGGCAGCGACGGGGCCAGGGCCAACGCCCGGATCTCGCCGAAACCGCGGTGGCACTTCTCCCAGGTGTGGCCGCTGTCGGTGGACCAGAACAGCTGACCGAACAGACTGGCGCAGGCCACCACCTCGGGCCGGGCCGGGTGATTGGCCATCCAGTACACCACCGAGTTCGGGGTTTCCGGCAGCTCGGCCAGGGTCCAGGTCTCCCCGCCGTCACGGCTGATGCGCAGCCCCCCGGTCTCTCCCGGAATGGAGTCACCGGTGCCCACGAAGATGGTCTGGGGATCATCGGCCTTCACCATCACCGCCCGGCAGTAGGAGGCCTCGTTGCGGGGATGGAACCCGGGGAACTGCGTCAGCTCCCAGCTCTCGCCCTCATCGGTGGAGCGGGTCAGCCCGAACGGCCCGCCCACCAGCACCGTGGCCGACCCGTTGCCGGCCGCGGTCGGCTGGATGGCGACGCCGTGGACGTCACCGTTGAGCTCACCGGGGCCCAGGTCGTTGCAGCGGGCCCAGGTGGCGCCGTGGTCGGTGGAGCGGAACACCCCATCGATCTCCGCACCGGCCCACACCACCGCCGAGTCCCGGGGATCGACCACCACGTTGGTGGTACGGGGCGGGCCCACCAGGCATTCGGGCCGCACCGGGATGGCCATCTCCTCCCAGGTGTTGCCGCCGTCAGTGCTGCGAAACCCACCGGGTTGGACACCCACGTAGATGCGATTGGAGTCATTGGGGTCCACCGCCACCGACCAGATGCGCCGACCCTCTGCCGGAGTGGCCATCGGCGCCCACCGCGCCCCGCCGTCAACGGTGCGGAACAGCCCCTCGTCGGTACCGCAATAGATCGTGGCGGGGTCACTGGGGTCCACCCGTAGGGCCCGCACGTTGCCCTCGAAGGGGACCGGCTTGAAGATCTGTTTGAAGCGCCCCCCACCGTCCCGGCTGATGTGCACCCCGCTACCGATGGTGCCCACACAGATGGTCATGCCTTCGATCATTTCCCCGTACCCCCGTGCTTGTTGAACCGCGAGATCTGACGCGTTATCGCCCGCGGATCATACGCCGGCGGCTGTGACAACTCGTCGCCTTCCGGGGCTCTATCATGCGAAGAGCTCGATCAGGGTGCTCTATCAGGGGGAATGCGACCATGTCTGGTACTTCGTTGCTCAAGGCGCCGATCTCGGCCGACTCGCACATCGTGGAGCCGCCCAACTGCTACGTCGATTACATCGATCCCAAGTTCCGTGACATCGCCCCCCGGATCGCCAAAAACTCCAAGGACGTGGACGTCTTCCACATCGATGGTCTGGACAACTCCATACCGCTTGGTTTCCTGGCGGCGGCGGGCAAGACCCCGGCAGAGGTCAAGGTCATGCGTGGCGCCAACTTCGATGATCTGGCCCACGCGGCGTGGGATCCTCAGGCCCGGATAGCGGCTCAGGATGTGGACGGGGTCGGCGGCGAGGTCATCTTCGCCTCGGTGGGCATGGTGCTGTGCTCCCATCAGGATTACACCTACAAGCGGGCCTGCATGGCGGCCTACAACCGTTGGCTGGCGGAGTTCTGTGGGGCGCAACCCAAGCGCCTGTTCGGGTTGGCCCAAAGCGCCGCCTCCAGCGTGGATGAGGCCATCGAGGATGTGGTGACCGCCAGGGAAATGGGCATGGTCGGCATGATGATGACCGGCAATCCCCAGCACGAGGATTACGATCATCGCGATTACGACGCCTTGTGGGAATGCGCAGTGGATCTCAAGATGCCCATCGCTTTTCACATTCTCACGTCACGTGATTATGACGCCGCCACCGCACTGAAATCTCCCCGGGGTCACTCCGCCAACGCCTTCATGAACCTCACCCGCGGCGTGCAGGACATCTTGGGCCTGTTCGTGTTCGGCGGGGTGTTCGAACGCCACCCCGGTTTGCAGATGGTGGTGGCCGAGGCCGACGCCGGTTGGGTGCCGCACTGGATGTACCGTTCCGATCACGCCGCGGAGCGTTGGGGTGTAGCCATGAGCCGCACCATCTCCCGCAAGCCCAGCGAGTACGTGCTGTCGAATTGTCATTTCACGTTCCAAGACGACAAGACGGCGTATGAAAACCCCACCATGGTGGACTCCAAGTGTCTGATGTGGGCCAGCGATTACCCCCACACCGACTCCACCTGGCCCCGCTCCCAGGAGGTCCTGGCAGCACAGACCGGCCACCTCGATGAGACCCAGCGCAACCGGGTACTGCATGACAACGTTGTCGAGGTGTTCAACCTCGCCGTGTGACCCGGTGGTGGTGGCCGTGCCCGTTCTCGGGGCCGGCCGCTACCATCACGGCCATGGCCAACGAGCACGGGATTTTGCCCAAAGCCGACCCTGCCACCCTGCCCGACGAGCTGCGGCGGCGCATGGAGACGTGGTTCGACAAGGCCTACAAGGACGACAACCTGTTCCTGACCTTGGCCGAGCGCCCCGGGGTCTTGGATCTGTTCCTGAGCTGGGTGTCCTTCGTGTACACCGACGCCTCCAAAGTGGAGCCCAAGGCGGTGGAACTGTGCCGGATCCGCATGGCGGCTCGCAACCAGTGCGTTCATTGAAGCCTGGCCCGTAGCGCATCGTTGGTGCGCCGAGGAATGACCGAGGACGAGGTGCAAGAAGCCCTCGGTGATCTCGATGCGGCGGTGCTCCTGCCAGCCAAGACCGTGGCCGCGTTGCGTCTGGTGGACCTGCTCACCGTGGAACGCCCCGCCATCGACGCCGACACCATGGCCATGCTGCGCCAAGACCTCGACCCCGGGGAGATCTTGGAGTTCGCCTCCGCCATCGTGGTGGGCTCGGGCTGGCAGAAGCTGATCGAGGCCTTCGGGGTCCGGCCGGACTACTGGAACGAAGCCACTCCCCTGCCCTGGGTGGAGAAATGAGCGAGGCGTTGGCAGTGACCGCACCCATCGCACCGACCACGGTCGATTTCCATTTCGATGTGATGTGCCCGTGGGCGTATCAGACGTCACGCTGGATGCGCGCCGTGCGAGACGAGCTCGGTCTCACCGTGAACTGGCGGTTCTTCAGCCTGGAAGAGGTCAACCGGGTGGAGGGCAAGAAGCATCCGTGGGAGCGGGAGTGGTCCTACGGCTGGTCCATGATGCGCATCGGTGCGGTGCTGCGCCGGCGGGACATGGCGCAGCTCGACGCCTGGTACGAACGGGCCGGGCGGGCGTTGCATGTGGAGGGCCACAAACCCCATGAGCCCGACGTCGCCCGTCACCTGCTGCGCGAGATCGGCCTGGATCCCGCGGTGGTGGATGAGGCCATGGCGGACCCCACCACCCACGACGAGGTACGTGCCGATCATCAGCGGGTGGTGGACGCCGGCGGGTTCGGGGTTCCCACCCTGTTCTTCCCCGACGGGCAGTGCCTGTTCGGCCCGGTGGTGCTGGACCCGCCCACCGGTGACGCCGCCGTGCGCCTGTGGCAGGCCACCACCGCCTGGTTGGAGTTCCCGCACCTGTACGAGGTGCAGCGGCCGAAGACCGGCGCCGCGCAACGCCACATCGCCGGGGTGTTCCGGCCCTACCTCGAGGCCCGGGACTGGGTCAGCATCGACCGGGGCAAGGTCGTGTCCTTCCGGCCGGAACCGGCCAACCTAGAGCGGCTGTAGCCTCCGATCACGCACGGCGCAACGGCGCAACGTCGCGACGTCACGACGTCACCTAGTGGCGAGCCAGAGCGCGCTGATCGGCACTGCGAGCATGCGGGAGCCGAACGGCGACACCGAGTGGCCGGCGTAGAGGACGATGCCTGCGTGGAACTGTTCGTTGGCATCGAGGTCAAAGCGGCCCGCACCGTCCGGGACAAGGATTTCCGTCACCTGCGCAGCCTGCAACGCCGCGTGCCCGAGCATCGACCTCTTCGCCGTCTCGGGTTCGGTAGTGGTGCAGCGTCGCCAGCGCGTCGCTCCAGGTCAGGGCCCGTGCCAGTTCACCAAGGTCGTCACGAAGGATGGCATCGACGAATCGCTCAGGCGCGCCCTCGATCTCACCCTACGAAAAAGGCCACAGTTCAATTGTTTCGGACCGACCGATGAGGGCATCGGGAAGGCTGCGCAAGCCGAGCAAACGAGCCGACCCGGTCAAGAGGAACGAACCCGGACGGGGAATCTCGTCGACTCGGGCCTTGATGGCCAGGATCAGATCGGGGACCCGTTGTACCTCGTCGACCTTTCCATCAAGCCCGGTACGTCACTGATCAGGCGGTGGACAAGGGTTGATTTGCCCGCATGACGAGCCCCGTTGACGATAACGACGCGGGTGTCGACCAGGGCCTCCGTGACCCGGTCCTCGACGCGACGGTGAATGTAGGGCATTTCGCCAGCTCGCCTCCGTGAGGGATCTGCCAACCTCCGGCGAAACAAACCCCTACGAATGCAATGCGGGCGGACGGGCCTCCAGCACCCAGTCGATGGCGTCGTTGCCGTCACGGGTGCCCCACAGGCCCGGGCCCGCGCCGCGCACCCGGCCCACCGGGATGGGGTCCACCCGGCGCCATTCCTGGGCCACCACCCGGTAGGCGATCTTCCAGGCCCCGTCGCGCTGCTCGAAGCGGTCCACGTAACGGATGCCCCACACATCGTCGCGGCCGCTGTCATCGGCCAGCCGCTCCCGGTGGTAGGCCACGGCATAGGTCTCGGCCCGGGCCACGTCACCGTCGACCTCGATGAGCATGTTGCCCATGAAGTGCTGGGTGGCGGCGAAGCGGGGCAGGAACGTGCGGCACCCGTCGATGAACTCCTCCACCGTGCCCTTCATGGAACCGTGGTCGTCATAGGCGTCGGGGTGGTAGCAGGAGCGCACCAGCTCGAAGTCCATGCGGTCTATGCCCCGGGCGTAACGCAAGATGACATCAGCGATCTCCTGGCGGGCCAGCAGGGTTTCCAAGCTCATCGTCATGGTCGCTGTTCTACTCCCCGATCCGGCCAAAATCTGCGCGATCCGCACCCCGGCCCGTCCCCTTCGCCGGTGCCCACCCCCTCTGACCAGGCCCGTAACCCTTCCGGCGGCACGTATGGGCGAATCGACGTCGATTCGCCCCTACGGTGTCCCGGGAGGTTTTCGGCCCGGTCGGTTTTTGGGGGCGGCCGGGCGGCGCCGGGGTTCCGAACTCAGCCTCGACGGCCTTCGGGGCGGGGGTCGGCCAGCACGCCGAGGGGGGACTGGGCCCGCAGACCGCCGTCCACCACGATGGCTTCGCCGCACACGAAGGAGGACTGGTCTGACGCCAGCCACACCGCGGCGTTGGCGATCTCGACCGGGCGGCCCAGCCGGCGCAGGGCATGGGCGTTGATGTTGCGCTGCAGCACCTCGTCGGAGCTGGCCATCATGCGCTTGACCGGCGGGGTCTCGATGGTGCCGGGGCAGATGGCGTTGATCCGTACCCCTTGGGGGCCGTGGTCGGTGGACAGGGCCCGGGTCAGGTTGATGACCGCGGCCTTGGAGGCGGCGTACACCACCGCCCCGCCGTCACCGTGCAGGCCGGAGATGGAGGCGGTGTTGATGATGGACCCGCCGCCCTGGGCCACCATGATCGGCACCGCGAACTTGGCGCCGAGAAACACCGAGCGCACGTTGACGTTCATCACCAGATCCCAATCGGCCACACTGAGGGTCACCGCCGTACCCGGCCGTAGGGTGCCGGCGTTGTTGAACAGGGCGTCGAGCCGGCCGAACTCGCTGACCGCCCGACCGATCATGGCTGCCACCGACGCCTCCTGGGCCACGTCGACTTCCACGGCGATGGCTTCGCGGCCCGACGCCCGGATGGCGGCGGCCACCTCCTCGGCCTTGGCCAGGCGGATATCGGCCACCACCACCGTGGCCCCCTCCTCGGCGAAGCGGTGGGCGCTGGCCTCACCGATACCCGACCCGGCTCCGGTGATAACGGCGACCTTGTTCTCCAGCAGCATGACCGGGACCTCTCGAGTTGGCGGGGGTGACAGAAGCGGACCCGCACCGTAGCGGGCGTAGTGACGGCGGGCCGGTGGAGCAGGCAAGCTGTCACCACCACCGCCGTCCGACCGGGGAGCAACCAGGTGCTCACCTACGGCGTCCCCACCCGTCGATCCACGGAGTTGATGCTGACCTGGGATGACTTCACTGCGAAACTCGACCTCCTAACAGAGGGTGAAGCGAATCCAGATCCCAGTTCTATTCGGTGCTGGGGAGATACCCCCTTTCGAAGTCAATAACAAATTGTTTCCGCTTTGCCTCGGTTACCCCGAAAGGCCCGATCGGTAAAAATCTGGCGTGGCGGGTGCTGTACAGGGCCTGGTGGTCCGGGGACGGAACGATCGCTCACCTGCCGGCAAGGCCGCCACACCCCTGGGATGCGCAGCTACGATTCGGACCGATGGCAGGCTCCTCCCATTGCCCCGGCTTGAACCGGCAGAACCTGCACGTCGGCATGCTCCTCGGACCTCGCATGGGGACACGGGGTCACGGGTGTGCTCGGCGCCGGCGCAAGCTATCTGAGTGGCCGGGGCGCCGGTGAGCTCGATCGTGGCGGCGGCTGACCTGCTGGCTGCGCACCGCCGAGGGAACCGCGCGCTAACCGAGATCCCAGCGGAGATCCGCCCCGCCGACCTGGCCGAGGCCTACGCCGTGCAGGATGCGCTGCTCAAACGGCTGCTCGCCGCCCGAGGGGGCAGCATCATCGGCTACAAGATCGCCTGCACCAGCCCCGTCGCCCAGCAGGCTTTGCAGGTTCCCCATCCGATGTTCGGCCAGCTGCTGAGCGCCTCAACCTCGCCCAGCGGCGCCACGCTGCGGGCCGGCGAGTTCACCACCCGGGTCATCGAGTGCGAGTTCGCCTTCCGGATGGGCCTCGATGTGCCCCCCGCCGCCGCGCCGTATGACGCTGCTGCCATCGCGCCCTTTGTGGGCGAGCTGCTCCCGGCCATCGAGGTGGTCGATCACCGTTACCCCGACTGGTCCCTGGGGGCGCCCAGCATCGCCGCCGACAACGCCATCCATGGGCACTGGGTGAGCGGCCAGCCGGTGGGCGGGGATTGGCGGCGCTTCGATCTGGCCTCCCACCAGGTCACGGCCCGCATCGGGGACGCGGTGGTGAGCACCGGCAGCGGGGCCAACGTGCTGGGCCACCCCCTCAACGCCCTGGCCTGGCTGGCCAACGAGCTGCCGTCCTATGGCAAGGCGCTGCGGGCCGGGGACCTGATCACCACCGGAGTGTGCACCGACGTGTTCAGCGCCGCGGCCGGGGACGAGGTGACCGGTGACTTCGGCGAGCTGGGAGCGGTGGAACTGCGCTGGGTCTGATCCGGCGGTGCGGTGCGGGTGTACTGTGCGCTGGAGCAGGGCCGATCCGGGCCACTTTGACGGTTGGGGGCACACGAGCAGTGAAGGTCGATTATCCCATCATCTCGGCGGACTCACACATCACCGAGGCACCGAACACCTACATCGATTTCATCGAATCCAAATATGTCGATACCGCCCCCCGGGTGGTGGAGACCGACGATCGCGGTGACATCTACGTCATCGACGGCATGAAGACCACCATCCCTATGGGTTTGGTGGCGGCCGCGGGCCAGGATCCCGAGAAGCTCAACACCAAGGCCCGTTACGCCGACCTACCGAAGTCCGGTTACGACTCCACCTACCGCATCGCGGACCAGAACCGTGACGGGGTCTCCGCCGAGGTCATCTATCCCTCCGTGGGCATGGTGCTGTGCAACCATCCGGACTTCGAATACAAGAAGGCCGTGATGGATGCCTACAACCGGTGGATCTCCGCCTATTGCGACACGGACCGGAACCGGCTCATCGCCCTGGGCCAGACGCCCATGCGTTCGCCGGAAGAAGGCATCAAAGACCTCGAGAAGATGAAGGCCATGGGCATGCGGGGCGTCATGTTGCCCGGCAATCCCCAGGTGGAAGATTACGACTCGCCGATCTATCACGAGTTCTTCGAGGCCTGCGTGGAGCTGGAGCTGGTTCCCAGCTTCCACATTCTCACCAGCTCCGCCGATGCCCTCAACCGCAACCGCGGCCCGAAGATGAACGGCTTCTTGTCTATCATCCGCGGCAACCAGGACATCCTGGGCATGTTCATACTGGGCGGTATCTTCGAACAGCATCCGAGCCTGCGTATCGTGTGCGTGGAAGCGGATGCCGGCTGGGCTCCGCATTACATGTATCGAATGGACCACGCCTTCAAACGGCATCGGAAATGGCTCAAGGCCCGCATCGACACCATGCCGTCGGACTACTTCCGCGAGCACATCTATCTGACGTTCCAGGATGACTTCATTGCCTTCCGTAACGCCGATCAGATGAACTGGCGTCGGTTGTGCTGGGCCAACGATTTCCCCCATTCGGACTCCACGTGGCCCTGGAGCCAGGAGATGCTCACCGAGCACACCTCGCATCTGACCGAGGAACAGCGCCGGGCCATCCTGTGCGACAACACCGCGGAGCTGTACAAGCTGGATCTGTCCACCTTGCCGGTGGGCGGGGACACCCTGGCGCAAACCGCAGCCTGACCACGCTCTCGCCTGCCGGCGGACCCCATGCACCACGCGGGAACCGGCCGGCAGGCGTAGCATTGGTCACATGGAACTGCTCGGTGTGCATCACATCTCGGTCAACGTCGCCAACAACGAAGAGGCCGAGCGCTTTTACGTCGATGTCCTCGGTCTCAAGAAGCTCCCCCGGCCGGACTTCGGCTTCCCCGGCGCCTGGTTGGAACTGACCGACGGCCGCCAGGTCCACCTCATCCAGGTGGAGGATTGGGTGGCCCCCAAGGGTCAGCACTTCGCGCTGCACGTGGCCGACCTCGACGGGGTCAAGACCCAGCTCGAAGATCAGGGGGTGCGGGTGTCCAAGGTCAGCGAGATCATGGGCGTGGGCCGCCAGTGCTTCTTCCGTGACCCCTGCGGGAATGGCATCGAGCTCAACGAGCCCCTCGCCTCCCGCCGGTCCGCCGCGGAGACCGTGACCGCCGGCGCCACCGCCGGCTGACCACCAGCTTGAATGGCGCGGCCGACGAGGTGCTTGATGGCCTCGCCGGCAGCGCGGCGCTCACGCTGATCAGTAGGGATCAGTAGGGATCAGTAGATGGTCTGGCGCAACCGCTCGGGGTAGGCGGCGTCAAAGGCCGTGCCGTCGAAGTTGCCCTCGCTGATGGTGTGGAGGATCTCACCCATGCTGGGCAGCGCCGACCGCTCGATCTGGGTGGCGGGATCCCACAGCTTGGAGCGGACCAGCGCCTTGGGACACTGGATGTACACGCTCTCCACCGTGATCACGATCACCGTGGCCGGCACCTTGTCCCGCTGCTCACCAGCGGCGAACGAGGCACGCAAATCGGGGTCGGCGCTCAGCACGGCCCGGCCGTTGACCCGCAATGTCTCCCCCACGCCCGGCACCAGGAACAACAGCCCCACCCGGCCGTCCCGCACGATGTTGCGCAGCGAGTCCACCCGGTTGTTACCCCGGCGGTCCGGTATGGCCAGGGTTCGCTCATCGAGCACCCGCACGAAGCCGGCGGGATCACCGCGGGGGGAACAGTCCAGGCCATCACCGTTGGGCCCGGCGGTGGCCAGCACCACGAACGGGGACGCCTCGATGAAGGCCCGGTACTCAGCGGTGACAATCGGAACCTCTTTGAGCACCGCCGCCGGCACCGGCTCACCGTAGATGGCGTCGAGCTGCGCCTCCTGGGACACGATGGAGCTGATCGGCAGCACGAACGTGGCGCCGGTGGTCTTGGGGCTCGGGTGGGCCGGGGTGGCGGTCATAGCCAAATCGTAGGCCCGGTCCGCGAGGAGCGCCGCCCATTACCCGACGGCGTCTCGCAGCTTGGGGTGCAGTTCAGCCAGTTGGTCGATGATGGCGTTCACGCTGCGGGCGCCGGCCTGGAAGATGGCGGTGGCGTTGAGGGCGGTCCACTCGAAGCCCAGCCGCTTGATCTCCTCGGCCCGGCGCACCACCCGATCGTGCTCGGCGTAGAACGTCTTGCCGGCCGCGTCGGTGGGCGGGGGGGCCAACATCAGCTGCATCCCGATGGCGTCAGGATCTCGCCCGGCCTCGGTGGCGTACCGGCGGATCTTGGCCACGCTTTCAAGGACCTGCTCGTCGGTACCGGTGGCGGAACCCATCCACCCATCACCCAACCGGCCGGTACGGCGCAGCGCGGCTTCGGTCAGCCCACCAACCCAGATCGGCAACTTGGCACCCTGGGGCGGCTTGGGGTCCATGGCGATGCCGTCCGCCGGGTAGTGCGGCCCGGCCAGGTCAACGCGATCCTCACCCCAGTAACTGCGCAGCACCGCAATGGCCTCATCCATCAGCTTGCCCCGCTGATGAAAATCGGGGCCCAGCACGTCGTACTCGCACTCCTGCCAGCCCACGCCCACACCAAGACGCATCCGGCCGGCGGAGAGGGTGTCGATGGTGGCCACCTGCTTGGCCACCAACACCGGTTGGCGTTGGGGTAGCACCAGCACCTCGGTGGACAGGCTCACCCGGCTGGTGACCGCGGCGGCGAACCCCAACAGCACCAACGCCTCCAGCACCGGCATGTTGGAGGGGTAGCGGGGCGCGGCCCGACGTTCGGTGGGATAGCCCATGACCACGTGATCGAACACCGCGATCTCGTCGTATCCGATGTCCTCGATGGCGCGGGCCAACGCCACCACCTGCGCCGGTCCCTCCCGAAAGGCGACACTGGGAAACTCCACCGCAAGCTTCATCTGGCACTCCCCCTGGCTTGAACGACCGCCCTCAGCCTGCTGCACCGGGGCTGATCGCCGCCAGCCCGGCCCCCATGCGTCAGTCCCGGGTGGCGGCGAGGAGGGTGCGTCGGCCCACGCCGGCCAGCACGGGGTTGTCAGCGGAGTTGGCCAACACCGCCAGCGCCAGGTTCAACGCCCAGCCCCGGGCCCGCACCCAGGTGGCATCGTCCACGCCGCCGTAGGCCCCTCGCAATACCGAGTGGTACTGCCCCGGGAGCAGCATCCAGGCCACGGCCAGGTCGGTGGCGGGATCGCCGGCGGTCAGGTCACCGAAATCAATGACCGCGCTGAGCTGTCCCCCCGTCACGATGAGGTTGGCCGGGTGGAGGTCACCGTGCAGCCACAACGCCGGGCCACCCCACACCTCCGCGTGGAGCGCGTCCTGCCATCGTTCCCGCACCACCCCCGCATCGACCATACCGTCCGGTCCGTTGACCATACCGTCCGGTCCGTTGACCATACCGCCCGGTCCGCTGAGTCCGCCCGGTCCGCTCAGCATCGTCAGTCGCTCTTCGAACGGTTGGGCCCGTTCCTGCAGCGGTACCCCGCGGTATGGATTGGGTGGGGCGTCGGGTGGGGCCGGGCGGTGCAACGCTGCCAGGAACTCGCCCATGATGCGGGCGGTGCCTTCGGGGTCCACCGGCGGATCCACTGCCGCGATGGTGCCGTCGAACCATGGCGTGATGCTCCACGGCCACGGGAACCCGGTGTCGGGGCGGCCGCGGTGCAGTGGCGTGGGGATGGGCAGCGGCAGGCGGGATGCCAGCCCGGCCAGCCACCGATGCTCGTGTTCGACCAGTGGCACCGCCATGGCCCGTCGCGGCAGGCGAACCGTGAAGCGGGAACCGAGCCGAAAAATTACGTTGTCCCAGCCATGCGCCACCAACTGCAACGGGGAGCCGGCCTGTTCGGGAACCTGTCGACGCAGCAGTTTCCGCACCAACGGCTCATCGATCTGCACCTCCGCCGCCGGCATGTTGGCCACCACCGTCGCCCCCTTTGACCACCATCCGGCCGCCCATACCATACCGGATGGTCTAGACGGGTCTAGGCGGGTCTAGACGGCGCCGGCCGGATGCGCAGCGTAATCGTTGCCGGTTGGTCACCGGTAGCTTGGGCTGCGTGGCTGACTTCGATGACGTGGCCCGGCTGGCCGGATCGCTGCCGGAGGTGTCCGAGAGCGCGCAGCGAAACTGGCGCACCTGGGGTGGCGGGCAAGAAGGCGTTCGCCTGGGAACGGCCCTTCAGCAAGGCCGACGTGCGCCGCTTCGGAACGCAGTCCCCACCCAGCGGACCGATCCTGGCGGTACGGGTGGAAGACGAAAGCGAGAAAGAGGCGGTGCTGGCCGCGGGCGCGCCAGCGATTTTCACCATTGCGCACTTCAACGGGTTCGATGCGGTGCTGATCCAACTCGATGCGGTGGACACCGAGACGCTGTGGGCGGCGCTGGAGGACGCCTGGCTGGCTTGCGCGCCGCCCCGATTGACCCGGCCCTATCTGGCTCAGCTCGACCGGGACCGCCGATAGCGGCGATCACCCCGGGGCGGGCGGGCTGTCGAGTCCGGCTAGCGGTTCCGATGACGCCATGCTGGAGCCATGAGCGACACTTCGGCGAATTGGAGCGAGGTCGGGGCCAGGGTCACCGATCTGGGCCGCAAACTTCGAACCCACTTTGAACAACAGCGGGCCGCCACAACGCCCTCCGATCAGGTCCCGCCGGATCAGACCTCGCCGGGAGCCAGCGGAACCGCCACCCCGACCCCTGACGGCCACGCCACCGTCGGCGGTGGTGGACCCGCCGGGAGCCCGGGTGGGGACAGCGAAAGTGATCGGGTGCACGAGGCGTTGCGCAAGCTGGGCGACGCGGTGGACGGCGTGGTTGACGCACTGGGTTCTGCCGTGAAAGACCCCACCATCAAGGAGGACGTCAAACAGGTTGGCACCGCCCTCACCGGCGCCTTGTCCACCAGCTTCGCCGTCATCTCGGATGATCTCCGCCAGGCCTTCCGACGCCGATCAAACCCCCAGCCCGATCCCACCCCACCCGCCACGCCGACCGCGACTGCGACCACGACCGCGACCGCGACCCCGACACCTGCGGTGCCCGCGGACCCGATTGTGGACCGTGCCACGGACACCGATCCGACAACTACACCACCGACTGACCCGGCCGGTGACCGCTGACGCAGCGCCACCACCCGGACCGACAGACCGACAGACCGACAGCATCGACCCTGCGGCCAGCTGCATCGGCAATGGAGCCGAGACTAGTGAGCTGACCGAAGCCGGTTCAACGGGGCGGGGTGCGGGGGTAGGTTCGACCGATGGCACTTCGGGACTACCTCGTGAGCGAGATCGCCGTCGACCACGCCGATGGGTTGTTGACCCGGCGGGAGGCACTTCGACGGCTGGGTCTGATGGGGCTGGGCGCGGCCGCCGCCGGATCGGTGTTGGCGGCCTGCTCCGGTAACGATGCAGGAGACACCGCAGCAGCCACCTCCGCCGGCGGAAGCTCCACCACCGCGGGAACCGGAGCGACTACCGCCGCCACCGCCCCCGCCACCTCCGACGGCAGCACCACCAGCGCTGCAGCGACGCACACCTCGAGCACGTCGAGCACCACTGCCTCGGCCGGCGCCGCCGCCCCCATCACGTTCGGTGGACCGGCCGGGACCCTCATGGGCGCCTACGCCGGAGCCGCCGGGCCCAGTGGCGGGTTGCTGATCATCCACGAGAACCGCGGCCTGACACCGCATTTTCAATCCATGCCTGACCGTTTCGCCGCCGCCGGGTTGAACACGTTGGCCCTGGATCTGTTGTCTCGGGTGGGTGGCACCGCCGGCCTGGGTGACGATGCCGCCGCCACCGCCGCGCTGGGCAACGCCGCGGCCGCCGATCTGATCGCCGACATGCGGGCCGGTCTGGATGAACTGGCCCGACGCACCCCTGGCAAGAAGTTGGCCATCATGGGGTTCTGCTTCGGCGGCGGCCAGGTGTGGTCCCTGCTCAATGCCGGTGAGCCCCGGCTGGCGGCGGCCATTCCCTGTTACGGGCCCGGCCCCGCGAACGCCAACTTCTCCGGCTCACCCAACGCCGCCGTCATGGGCGTGTACGCCGAGTTGGACACCCGGGTCAACGCCAGCCGGGACGCCATGGAGGCCGCCCTCACCACCGCCGGGCTCACCCATGAACTGCGCACCTACCCCGGTGCCGATCACGCCTTCTTGAACGACACCGGCGCCCGGTACAACCCCACCCAAGCCACCGCGGCGTTGGCCGACATCCAGGCCTGGCTGACCCGCCACCTGGCCTGACCCGGGCCGGCGGCGCTCACCAGGCGGCGTCGAGTACCGCCATGACATCGGCGGTGGTGGTGACCGGGCGGGGGTTGGTGGCCAGCGCCACGTCGCCCAGCACGTGGTCCGCCACCCCGGGAAGCTGATCGCGGGTCACGCCCACGTCCCGCAACCGGCCCGGCAGTCCCAACTCCGCCCGCAGTGTCTCGATACGGCCGATGAGCTCCTCGATCGATCCGAAACCGGCGGCGGTGGCGGCTTCGTGCAACGAGGTTTCGCAGGCCGGACGGTTCCAGCGCAGGACCTCGGGCAGCACAATGGTGGAGGCCACCCCGTGCCCCACCCCCAGCGCACCACCCAGTTGGTGACGCAGACCGGCCACCAACCCCACCCCCACCGTGGCCAACTGCGGCAACACCATGCCCACCGCGAACTGGCATCGGCCCCTCGCCACCACGTTGTCCGCATCAGCGGTGGCCGGCCCCAGCTCCTCCAGCAGCAGACGCAGACCCTTGGCCGCCACGGCATCGGACAGCGGGTTGGCCCGGCGGGAGCACAGCACTTCCAGCGTGTCGGCCAACGCTTTCATGCCCGTTGCAGCCCACAACGGCGCCGGCGTGGCCCGGGTCCACTCGGGATCCAAGATGACCCAGCGAGGGGCCAGCTTGGCGTCCAGATAGATGTTCTTGGCGCCGGAGAGCGGATCGGTGATGCCCACGCCCCCGGTGAACTCCGCCCCTGACAACGTGGTGGGCACCGAGATGTGGGCCAGTTTGGGCCGCTCCATCCGAATCCGCTGACGGGCTCCGCCTTCATCGGCGCGGAAATGTCCCCGTAGCCGGGCCAGGTCATCGCCCTCTGCCAGCACCATGGCCACGCCCTTGGCCAGATCCACCACCGAGCTGCCCCCGAGGCTGATGATGCCATCGGCGTCGGTGTCCGCCGCCTGGGACGCGGCCTCCAGCACCACCGGTTCGGGGGTGTGCTCCTTGGACCCGTCGAACACCCCCGCCACCTCACCGCCCAGCAGCTCCCGCAGTTGCTCGGTGAGCCCGGCCCGGGTCACCGAGGCGGTGGACACCACGAACGGGCGCCGCACACCGCTGCGGGCCAACAAGCTGGGCAAACTGCTGTGCACGCTGCCGGGTCCGTACACGATGCCTTCACCGGAGCCGTGCATGAGGCGCCCCGCCAGTGCTGCGGGGTGCTCGACGTCGGAGGTGCGCGCTGCCATGGGCCGGACGGTACCACCGGGTCCTGCGCCCCAAGCCGCAAACGGGGCTCGGCCCGCACCGCGGAGCCTGCCGGAGCCGCCCCGGGCTGCAAGACTGCACCCATGACCAACCCAGATCAGGGGTTCCTGGAGGAAGAGCTCGACGGTGCGGTGTTGCGCCGGGAGTTCGTGATCGAACCGGTGGCAGGATCGACCGGCCGGGTGGTGTCCGGGGTGTTGTGGCAGCCGGCCGACCAGCCGGTCGGGGCCCCGCTGGTGTGCTGCGGGCACGGCGCCTCAGGCGATCGCCATCAGGCCCCGATTCCTTGGCTGGCTCGTCGCTTGGCCGGCCAGCACGGCTGTTCGGTGCTTTCCATCGACGGCCCGGTGCACGGCCGGCGCCTGGTCCCGCCCGGCGGACGGGAGGCGTTCTGGCCGGAGTGGCAACGCGAGGGCAGCGTGGAGGACATGCTGGCCGATTGGAAGGTGGCGCTGGATTTCGCCCAGTCCCGTCCCGAGGTCGGCGCCGGCCCGGTGGGGTACTGGGGTTTGTCCATGGGCACCATCTTCGGGGCGCCGCTGGTGGGGGCGGAATCCCGCATCAGCGCCGCGGTGCTGGGCCTCATGGGCGTGGTGGGCCCCTCCCACTACGTGCCCCGGGTGAAAGCCGCCGCCGCCGCCATCACCTGCCCGGTGCTGTTCGTGGTGCAGCTCGAGGACGAACTGTTCACCCGACAGCAGTGCCTGGAGTTGTTCGACGCCATCGCCTCCGACGACAAGCGGTTGCACGCCAACCCGGGCCTGCACCCCGAGGTCCCCATCGAGGAGTTGCACCACTCCATCGAGTTCCTCACCACCAGACTGCACGGTACGGTGACGGATCGGGCGCCCACCTT
>JBJXFH010000132.1:0-76738 GCA_046155365.1 Acidimicrobiales bacterium
GTATAATCGCCGCCGGACACACACGAGTATCGGGATGCGCACCCCACATCAGGCATACCGTGATCATCACAACAAAGCAGCTGGATAGTCACAACGAACCGACTCCGGTTTTCGGGGGGAGCCCCACTCTGTGGCGGGGGCTGATAATTTTGGGAGCAGTACGTCACAGAATTGGAACACGTGCTCGAACTGGTGGCAGCCTTGCGCTGATGTCACGCTCACCTTCGGGTCGAACGTGTTGTGGAGCCCGCAGGATCTCACCCCCAGCGTGCTTGCCGCATTTCAGTGGGCAGCGTCGAACAATTATAATCCAACCGTCATGACCTGAACGCAAGTCGGTACCGGACCACTGGTTGACGTTTACATGTACGACAACGATTGGGGTAAAAACGACGTTATAGCTTGGCACCGATGCCCCCTTTATGCCCGGTCTGTCGGTTCTGATCCGACCAGGCAATGCCGAGGTCAAGAAATCCACATGAGCATGTGGTATGCCACCAATGGAGAACGTCCGTGGCCTTACCCGGACGGCTCGGTCAACTGGGGGCGACTGGTGAGAACCACCACGCATGAAGTTGGTCACTCCGTAGGGCTGAAACATAGCGCGGATATGAGTTCACCGATGTGTGCCTTTGAAATGTCCGATCCGTTCATCTGCAATTGGTCCGCGGTTTGGCTCACCACTCACGATGTCAGCCACGTGAACGGCAACTACTAGATGAGGTTGGGCAGGGGATTGGCGCAGGAAGGAAGGCCAAGGATGTTCGAAGCGACCAAGAAGGGCTTGTTGTTCGGAGCGGTTGCCCTCCTCGTCGGATGTGGCGGTTCGTCAACGGTTGACCTCGAGACTGCCGAGAGCTCGATAGCCGAAACAAGTACTCCGCCGGCGGCCGCTGATGTACCGCTCGTGGTGCACCGCGATGGGTGGCATTCCTTCCTCGCCTTTTACGCCTCCCCAGGCTTTGAGCCTGCCACAATCGTACGGTCTTTCGAGGAGCTCGTGGAGCGGTCTGATGCAATCGTCCTGGCGGAATGGGGCGGGCCACCGCAGAGCCGCATCACCACTCCGCGTGGCGAAGAAGATTCGTCGAATCCTGCACTTCAGATGAGCGAGTCGATCATGAGTGTTCGAGTGCTTGCATCCAAAGGGCTGCAAGGCAGCCCGGAGACCTTGGAGATCAACGGATTCGGTGTGGATGCAGCCGATTCGCCCGGTTCGAGTGATCAGGCCTTACTCTTTCTCTACTGGCGCGATGATATCAATCAGTATCGGCTGTTCGCTGGTCCGGGTCTCATTGTCGATCGCGAGTCCATCGGTCGGGTCGCGCTGAACGAGGCGTTCGCGTTGGCGATGGCGGAGTCCAAGTACCCGGGCGTCCAGCTTATGAAGAAGGAGCGGCTCGCGGCGCTGGGAGACGGCGTGGACTTCAATGAGTTGGTCCGCCGGGCCGGGCTGTCATAGACAGGTGAGCAGTGAGCGGGACCGGGACGAGTTGGTGATCCCAGCCGTCATCCCAGCCGACCCATGATCTCCGGCGGTGTCCTCTTTGCTCCCTCCGGCCCACTGGCGGGCGTTCGAGGGCGCGTTCGATGATCGACGGGGGACAAGGCAGCCTCATCAAGCTCGAGTCGGAGGTGCCCGCGAGCTGCCATCCCGTGCGGGTGGCGTAGGCTTCGCAGTCCGCACGCTGGCGTTCCGGCGAGGTCGCGGTCTCGGTCAGTTCCGAGATACCACGTCGAGAAGGGCACGTTCCGGAATGGCGAAGACGTACTCCATTCGAACCTACGGGTGCCAGATGAACGAGCATGACTCGGAGCGCATCAGCGGCCTGCTCGAGGCTGACGGGTATGCGCCGGGTGACTCCTTCGAGGACGCCGACGTCATCGTGCTCAACACCTGCTGCATCCGGGAGAACGCGGACAACAGGCTGTATGGCCAGCTCGGTCATCTCAAGTCGCTCAAAGCCCGCCGGCCCGATCTGCAGATCGTGGTCGGGGGCTGCCTGGCCCAGAAAGACCGGGAACTGATCCAGCAGCGCGCCCCGCACGTGGACGTGGTGTTCGGCACCCACAACGTGCACCGCGCCACTGAGTTGTTGGCCGACGCCCGACGCGCCGGCCCGCAGCTGGAGATTCTCGATGAAGCGGTGCTCGACGAACACGATCGGTTTCCCTCCGCGCTGCCGGTGCGGCGGGAAACCGATTACGCCGCCTGGGTCACCATCCAGATCGGCTGTGACAACTCCTGCGCCTTTTGCATCGTGCCCTCGGTGCGCGGCCGTGAGATCAGCCGGGCCTTCGGTGACGTGGTTGCCGAGGTCATCCGCCTGGCCGCTGACGGCGTGACCGAGGTGACGCTGCTCGGTCAGAACGTGAACTCTTACGGCCGAGACCTCACCACCTCGGTGCGTGCCGGTGACCGCGGTGCTGATCCGACGGAACTGATGGACCTGGTCGGTTCCGGCTGGGTCGCTGAGGCCGGGGCGCGACCGCGGGCGCTGTTCGCTGACCTGTTACGGGCGGTGGGCGCGGTGGCGGGTATTCGCCGGGTGCGGTACACCAGCCCCCACCCCAAAGATCTCCGCTCCGACGTGTTGGCGGCCATGGCTGACACCTCCTCGGTGTGCTCGCACCTGCACCTGCCGTTGCAGTCCGGCTCGGACCGCGTGCTGGCGGCCATGCACCGGGGCTACACCGCCCAGCGTTACCTGGACCGCCTGGTTGAGGCTCGGGCCACGGTGGCGGATCTGGCGGTCAGCACCGATGTCATCGTCGGCTTCCCCGGTGAGACCGACGACGATTTCGCCCAGACGCTGGAGGTGGTGGCCGAGGCCCGCTTCGACAGCGCCTACACCTTCCAGTTCTCACCCCGCCCCGGCACCGAGGCCTTCGAGCTCACCGATCATTTCGTGGCGCCCGAGGTGATCGCCGAACGCTTCGAGCGGTTGCGGTTGGTCGTGGAGCGCTCCACCCGGTTGGCTCACGCAGCCCGTGTCGGTCGAATCGAGGAGGTGGTCATCGAGGGCCCCTCCAAACGCAACGCGGCCATGCTGACGGCGCGAACCGCCCAGAACAAGCTGGTCCATTTCGCCGGAGATCGCCCGTTCCGGCCTGGCGCCTACGCCCTGGTCAAGATCGTGGACTCCGCCGCCCATCACCTCCTCGGCGAACTGGTCGAGGTCACCGCCTCCCCCCGCCATCGCACCCGTATCCCGGTGGTGTCGGGCTGAGCTCGTCGGCGTCGGTCACGGTGTCGCGCCCGCTCGGCCCGGCCGGGTGGTGGCTGGTGCACGTCGCAGATCCGCCCGGCTCCGCTCGGCTGCTGTTCGTCCCCAATGGGCAGGATCACCTTGATCAGGAACTCGCGGCGCTGGCGTGGCTCGCACCGCACGATCTGTCGCCCCAACCGATTCCGTCACTCCCTGCCCCCGCCGATTCCGCCGTCGAATGGGACGCTCCCTACGGGCACGCTGACGTCACGGTGTGGTTCGAGGTGCCCCCCGGCTGTCCCGGCGATTGGCCCGAGATCCGGGTGCAGCCGGGCGCGGTGGTGGAGGCCATGGGTGGGGCCCTGGCCCGGCTGCATGCCCTTGCGCCCTCCGACGGTTCCTCAACGCCGGAGCTGGCGGTGCTGGGACCGGCCGAGTTGGTGGCGCAGGCCGCTGACCGGGTGCGACGCGGCCTGGTGGACCCGGCCAACTTCGAGCGGGCTCGGGCCGCGCTGGCTCCGGGGAGATTGGTGGATCAGGCCGCGGCCCTGGTGCCGTTGCTGGCGAAACGGGCCCAACAGCGGCCGGTTCCCATGGTGGTCACTCACGGCGCGGCCCGGCCGGAGGCGTTTTGGTTGGACCAGGGCGAACTTCGGGCACTGGTCGGCGTGGCCGGTTTGGCGTGGGCGGACCCCTACCGGGACCTCGCCGCCGTTAGTCGTTGGCTGGTGAGCGAGGTGAGCGGCGAAGCGCTGCCGGCCTTCTTCGAAGCGTACGGCCTGCCCCATCCTGACCCTGTCCGCTTGGAGTTCCATGTCCTGCTCGACGAACTCCGCTGACCTCGCCGGCTGCGGACCGTCGCCCGACGCTGGTGGGGCCGGGCCGATGTCGATATTGGCCGCGCCCAGCGTGGTGATCGTGGGCTGCACCGCCACCGGCAAGAGTGCGTTGGCGTTGGCGTTGGCGCGGCGGGCCGGCAACGTGGAGCTGCTGAGCGCGGACTCCATGCAGGTGTATCGAGGCATGGACATCGGCACCGCCAAACCCAGCGCCGTTGAGCGAGCCGAGGCGCCTCACCATCTCATCGACCTGGTGGGGATTGAAGACAGCTTCTCGGTCAGTGATTTCCAGCGGGCCGCGGCGGCCGCCAGCGCCGAGGTATTCGCCCGGGGTAACCGCAGCGTGGTGGTCGGTGGCACCGGGCTGTATCTCCAGGCGGTGGTCGATGGGCTTGTGTTGCCCGGCCAGTTCCCCGAGGTGCGGGCCGAACTGGAGGCCGAGGCAGACATCGGGGCGCTCCACCGGCAACTACACATGCTGGACCCACTGGCCGCCAGCCGGATGGAACCGTCGAATCGACGTCGAATCGTCCGGGCTTTGGAGGTCACCGTGGGGTCGGGCCGGCCGTTCTCCTCCTTCGGGCCCGGCCTCACCGCCTATCCGCCCATCGAGCATCGCCTGATTGGGTTGCGCATGGAGCGGGCCCGGCTCAGCGCCCGCATCGAGGCCCGCATCCGAGCTCAACTCGACGCCGGCTGGCTGGAGGAGATCCGCTCCCTCGACGCCAACAGCGGGGGCCGTTGGTCCGCCACTGCCGCCCAGGCGTTGGGGTACCGGGAGCTGCGGGTCCACCTGGCCGGGCAGTGCACCTTGGCGGAGGCCGTCGACCGAACGGTGATCCGGACCCGCCAGTTCGCCCGTCGCCAGGAACGATGGTTTCGCCGTGATCCCCGAATCCGCTGGCTCGACGCCGAGTTGGTGGCCGCCAACCCGATGGCCGTGGCCGCCACCCTGCTGGAAGACTGGCCGCAACCATGACCAACCGCTTCGACCTCCCGCCCCGATCCCTGCGCCTCAGCAAGCACCACGGCCTGGGCAATGACTTCCTGGTCGCGCTGCTGGCAGCTCCCGCGCCCTTCAGCGGCGATTCGGCGACGGTCGAATCGGGCGTCGTCGGGTCAGCGAGCGTCGACTCGGGCGTCATCGGGCCGGGCTTGGTCGATTCGGCGGAAGTCGAATCCGGCGACGTCGAATCGCCGGTGGTCGAATCGCAAGGCGTCGGGCCGAGCCACGTCGATTCGGCGGAAGTCGAATCCGGCGACGTCGAATCGCCGGTGGTCGAATGGGTCACTGGGGGAGTGGCGGTTGAGGCGCTGGTGGGGCGGGGGCCGGAGCTGGCTCGGTGGCTGTGTGACCGGCGGCGGGGGATCGGGGCCGACGGGCTCATCCTGGCGCCGTTGCGGCCCCGACCGGGCACCGACGCCGCCATGATCTTGTTCAACGCCGACGGGAGCAGGGCCGAGATGAGCGGTAACGGGATCCGCTGTCTGGGCCAAGCGCTGGCCATGCACCTCGGCCTCGAGCACCGCGCCGCCGAGCTGACCATCAGCACCGACGCCGGACCTCGGCACCTGCAACTGCAACCCCTCCCGGACCGTCACGGCACGACCACGACCACGACCATACGGGTTGGTATGGGTCCGGTCACGTCGGGTCCGTCATGGCAACCCAGCCCCGCAGCCACGCGGGCCCTGGCCGAACTGCAAGGAACCCACCTGAGCCGCGCCGCCATCACCACTGCACCTGCTCGTGCCAATTCCAACGACGATCCCAACGACGATCCCGTTTCCGGTTCGGGTTCCGGTTCTGGTTCCGGTTTCAACTCGCGGGCGGGAGGTGCTGGCGGGGCGGTGACCGCGTCCATCGGCAATCCTCATCTGGTGGTGCTGGTGAACGATCCCTCGGCGGTGGATTTGGCCCGCGTCGGCCCGTTATTGGAAGCCGATTTCCCTGCCGGGATCAATGTGGAGTTCATCGCCGCCCGTCCTGGCCCCGACGCCCTGGACCTGACGGTATGGGAGCGGGGCTCGGGCATCACCGAAGCCTGCGGGACCGGGGCCACCGCGGCCGCCACCGTGGCTCACCGGTGGGGTCTGGTGGGCTCCCCGGTGGCCGTGCACATGCCGGGAGGTACGGTGGAGGTGACCGTGGACCGCGACCAGAGTCACCTTTGCGGGCCCAGCACGTTCGTGGCCCGCATCGAGGTGGACCTTGCCTGACATTGAACCCCCGGACATGCCTACCGGTATGGATCGCTTCATCGACCGTGACATCCCAGACGGTATGGCATGGGACGGGGAGTTCGACGACGACGACGACGTTGTTGTTGATGATGATGATGTTGTTGATGATGTTGATGATGCCGGCCCGGAGGAATCGGATCGGGAAAGCCATCGTGGCGGCTTCGGTGAATTCGGTGGTACCAGCGGCGGGCTGATCGAGCGCACCTTCCGGGAAAAGATCATTTTGGTGGGTGTGCTGCGACCGCCCACCGCAGCCGAAGACCTCGACGAATCACTGGATGAACTGGCCCGCCTGGTGGACACCGCCGGCGCCGACGTGGTGGAACGGGTGATCCAACGCCGCACCCGACCGGATCCCGCCACCTTCATCGGCAAGGGAAAAGCTGAGGAACTGCGGGTGTTGTGCGAACTGCACGACGTGGACACCGTGGTCTTCGATGATGATCTGACCCCGGGCCAGCAGGTCAACCTCGAACGCATACTGGGCCGTACGGCGATTGACCGCACCGCGGTGATCCTGGACATCTTTGCCCAGAACGCCTCCACCCCTGAGGGCAAGGCCCAGGTACTGCTGGCCATGCTGCGCTACCGGCTGCCGCGGCTACGGGGTCGGGGCTTCTCGCTGTCCCAACAATCGGGCGGCAAGCTCGGTGCCCGACGCGGCCCCGGCGAAACCCAGCTGGAGATCGACCGCCGTCGCATCGTCCGCCAACTCCACCGCCTCGAGGTGCAACTGGCCGACGTTCGCCGGCACCGGGCCGAGCAACGCAAGTCCCGTACCCGGGCCCGGTTCGCGCACGTGGCGGTGGTGGGCTATACCAACGCCGGCAAGTCCACGCTGGTGAATCGGCTTACCAACGCCGGGGTCCTGGTGGAAGATCGCCTCTTCGCCACCCTGGACGCCACCACCCGCCGGCTGCAACTGCCCGGTGGCGAGCAGGTGCTGCTGACGGACACGGTGGGGTTCATCAAGAAGCTGCCCCACGGACTGGTGGAGGCGTTCAAGACCACGCTCGAGGTGGTCAACGAGGCCGATCTGTTGGTGCACCTGGTGGACGGCGCCGCCCCCGACGCCGACGGGCAGATCGCCGCGGTGCGTTCGGTGCTAGCGGAGATCGGCGCCGGGGACTCCGACGAGCTGATCGTGTTCAACAAGGTCGACGCCCATCCTCACGTCAATGATCTGGTGCGCAGCCATCCCGAGAGCCTGGCCATCTCCGCCGCCACCGGTGAGGGTGTGGACAAGTTGTTGGCGGCCATCGGGGTCAGGTTGCGGACCCACATCGAGGTCACCGAGTTGGTCATCCCCTTCGCCCGGGGTGACGCCCTGGCCACCGCCCACCGTGAAGGGGAGGTGTTGGTGGAGACCACCGATGGTGACGGTTACCGGGTCCGGGTGCGGTTGGAGCCGGCGGGACGGGCCCGACTGGCCGAGTTCGTGGTCTCCAGCCTGCCAGCGGGCAGAATCGGCCCATGACGGCTTCGGGTTCTCGCGATCAGCTCTGGCGTCCCCCCTCGGAGCCGTTCGTTCCGCCGCCGTACCCCTATGACCGCCTCGATGCCTACAAGCCGCTGGCGGAGGCGTTCGAGGGGGGTTGCGTGGACCTGTCCATCGGCACCCCGGTGGATCCACCCCCTGCGGCGGCGGTGGAAGCCCTCGGTCATTCCGACGCCGAGCGGGGCTATCCACCGTCGATCGGCACGCTCCCGTTGCGCCAAGCGGTGCAGCGCTGGATCGGCCGTCGATTCGACGTGGATGTGGACCCCTCCGCCATCGGGGCCTGCATCGGCACCAAGGAGTTCGTGGCCAGCCTGCCCAACTGGATGAAGCTGCGCCGGCCCGACCGCGACACGGTGCTGTATCCGGAGATCGCCTATCCCACCTACGAGATGGGTGCCATCTTCGCTGGTTGCCGGGCAGTGCCGGTGCCGGTGGACGAGCAGTGGCGCATCCGCCTCGACGCCATTGATGAAGCCGACGCCGCCCGGGCCCTGCTGCTGTGGGTCAACACCCCCGGGAATCCCGCCGGCGGGTTGGATGACCTCGAAGCCGCCGCCGCGTGGGGTCGGGCCCGTGGCGTGCCGGTGTTCTCCGACGAGTGTTACGCCGAGTTCACCTGGCAAGGAGAGCCGCGCTCCATCCTGCAAGCGGACCGGGCCCTGCCCACCGGCACCGCTCGGTTCAAGGGCCTGATCGCAGTGCACTCGCTGTCGAAACGATCCAACTTCGCCGGGTGCCGCCTGGGGTACTACGCCGGTGACGCCGAGCTGGTGTACTACCTCCAGGAAGTCCGCAAACACGCCGGCATGATGGTGCCCGGTCCGGTCCAGGCTGCCGGCATCGCTGCCCTCGACGACGATGAGCACGTGGCCCGCCAGCGCAAGCTGTACCACGACCGGCTGCTGTTGGGTCAGGCCGTCTTCGCTCGCCTGGGGGTGACCGCGCCCATGCCCGAAGGCGGGTTCTACCTGTGGGTCCCCGCGCCCGATGGTGACGCCTGGGGTCTCACCGAGCGCCTGGCCCGTGAAGCCGGCGCCCTGATCAGCCCCGGTGAGTTCTACGGCGCTGCCGGATCCACCTATGTGCGGGTGGCCATGGTGCAACCGGATGACAAGTTGCGCCTGGTGGCCGAACGGGTGGGTGTGCCGGTGAGTGTCTGAGGGGCGGCCACGCTGGGCTGCTGCTGCTGCTGGCTACATTGCACGTCGATGGGACCACCCGCTGCCGTGACCGCCTTGGGCTCTGCCGCTGAAGAGGATGAGCTGGGCCGCCGCCTGATCGAGCGCACCGCGGAGCTGGTCAACATTCCCTCGGTGTCCTTCGAGGAGGGCGCGGTAGTGGACCACATCGAGGCTCTGCTGGGATCGTGCGATCACCTGGAGCTGGTCCGGGTGGGCGACAACGTGGTGGCCCGCACCCGACTGGGCCGGCGCTCAAGGCTGGTGCTGGGTGGGCACACCGACACCGTGCCGGCCAACGGCAACGAACAGGCCCGTCCTGTTGGAACGGTCCTATGGGGGCTGGGCACCGCTGACATGAAAGGCGCCCTGGCCATCATGGTGGAGTTGGCGCTCACCCTGCGTGATCCCGCCATGGACGTGACCTACGTGTTCTACGCCCGGGAAGAGGTGGCGTCGGTGCACAGTGGCCTGGAGGAGCTGTTCCAGACCAGGCCCGATCTGCTGGTGGGCGACGTGGCCGTGTTGGGTGAGCCCACCGGCGGTGCCGTCGAGGCCGGTTGCCAGGGCACGTTGCGGGCCAAGGTCACCCTTCGTGGTCAACGGGCTCACACGGCACGACCGTGGATGGGCCGCAACGCCATCCATCGACTGGGGGCGCTGCTGTCGGCGTTGGCGAGCTTCGAACCGCGCCGGCCGATGGTGGGTGGCCTGCAGTTCCGGGAGGCCATGCAGGCGGTGACGGTGTCCGGTGGTGGGACCGGCAATGTGGTCCCCGACGAGGCGTGGGTGTTGATCAACCATCGTTTCGCCCCTGACCGCGAGGTCCACGCCGCGCTCGAGGAGGTGCAGCGGGTGGTGGGCCCCCACCTCGTTGAGGGTGACGTGGTGGAGCTGGTCGAGCACGCACCGGCGGGGGTGCCGGCCATGGACCATCCCTTGTTGGCGGCGCTGCAGGCCCGGGCCGGGGGAGAGGTCCAGGCCAAGTTGGGCTGGACCGACGTGGCCCGCTTCTCGGCGCGGGGTACGCCCGCGGTCAACTTCGGCCCCGGTGACGCCACGTTGGCCCACCACGCCGATGAACGGGTGGAGACCGCCGCGCTGGTGCACTCGTTCCTGGTGCTGCACGGGTTGCTGAGCGATCCCGACCCCGATCCCGACCCCAACCCCGGCCGCGACCCCGCCACTACAACCGCCGGAGCACGCTGACCACCCGGCCGTAGATGGTGACCTCCTGCGGTTCGAACTCCATCGGTTCCAGCCGGCTGTTGGCCGGGGTGAGCACCACCTTGTTCCGTTTGCGGCTGAAGAACTTGACGGTGGCCTCCTCGCCGGGGATGCCCGCCACCACCATGTCCCCCCGGGCGGCGTCTTTCTGGCTGCGGGCCACCACGTAATCACCATCGAGCACCGCGGCCTCGATCATGGAATCCCCGCGGATCCGGAGCATGAACAGCTCCCCGTCGCCGGTGAAATCCGCCGGCATGGGCACCAGTTCCTCGATGTTCTCCTGGGCTAGCACGTTGGTGCCCGCGGCCACGTCACCCACCAGTGGCACCAAGCGGGAAGGCCGACGTTCGGTGCCGCCCAGTGACGGATCCTGGCGCACCTCGATGGCCCGGGGTTTGGTGGGATCGCGGCGCAGGTAGCCCAGCCGTTCGAGCGTGGACAGATGGGCGTGCACGGTGGACGGTGAGCCCAATCCCACCGCATCGCCGATCTCGCGCACCGACGGCGGGTAGCCCCTGGCGGCCACCTGTCGTTCGATGACGTCCAAGATGGCCTGCTGACGGGCGGTAAGGGTGTGGGTGGGGCGGTGCGGGCCGGCGCTGGTGCCGGCGTTGGGAGCGGGGTTCTGATCGGCCATAGGGGTCCTAATGCTCGAGGAGGTTCGACAGACGGCTGGGGCGCAGAGGTTTCACGATAGTGGGAACATTTGTTCGTTCGGGTCTTGACTACGAACGAGTGTACGTGGGTAGCGTGTCCGAGTGGTGGAACCTCTGTTCGATCGGGCCCCCGGGTTTCGATTGCGCCCCGCCCGCTTTCGTTGTCACACCCCCTGAGGAGAATCGCCGGTATGACCTCGCTGTGGATCTCCGCCCCGGCACACCACGATCTGTCCCCTCGTGAGCAGACCCGCCCTGCTCGCGACCGAGCCCATCGCGCTCGCCGGCCGCCCGAAGCTCGGCAGGGCCCCGCGGCGGGCGTCCGGCCTGCGCCACGTTCCCCGGCCGCGTCGCCCATGCGGCCGGTGGTTCGGCGCCGGGCGGAGTCGGGTGCAGCCGGGTTGGCGGGCGCCCGGGTGGTGCTGGCGGTGATTGCCATCACGCTCGTGGCCATGGGAGCCACCGAGTTGGTGTCGCGGCTCGGCCGCGCCCTGGTGGCGTCGCCCGCCACACAGCTCGGTGGGGCTCCGGAGACGTCGGTGGTGGCGCATCGGGCTGAGGCCGGTGAGACGTTGTGGTCCCTGGCCGCCACCCTCGGCCCCTCAGGAGATGTTCGCTCGTCGCTTGACCACCTGATCCGCCTGAACGGAGCCAGTGGCCTGGTCGAGGGTCAGCTGGTGCTGGTACCCAGCGCGTGGTTCCCAGGGGCGGACCAATGATCCCGGGCGCGCTGGCGTCGCCCGGGACAGGGCGCCGGGGCCCACCATCGTTGTCCGCTCGGAGGGGGACCGGTAGCGTGATCCGCCGTGCGTTGCCCGCTGTGTGCTCTCGACGACAGCAGGGTGGTGGACTCGCGCGCCGCGGAGGAGGGGTCGGCCATCCGGCGCCGGCGGGTGTGTTCGGCCTGTGGGTATCGGTTCACGACCTTCGAGCGGCTCGAGGCCCGTCCGCTGCGGGTACGCAAACGCGGGGGACAACGGGTGGCGTACGAGCGCCGCAAGCTGGAAGCGGGTCTGGTCGCAGCCACCAAAGGGCGGCCGGTGGCCATGGAGGTCCTCGAACGCATCGTGGCGGAGATCGAGGCCATGGTTCGTACCGCGGAGCTGATCATCACCACCGAGGAGATCGGCCTCGCCGTGCTGGAGCGTCTCCGGGCTCACGATCAGGTCTCCTATCTGCGCTTTGCCAGCGTCTACAAGGGCTTCGACGACGTGGCGGACTTCGAGCGCGAGCTCCGCCTGCTGGAGTTGGGCACCATTCGCGACACAACCTGATCCCCGCGCTGAGTGCCGCGGTGGGGGATCTGCCCATCGGTCGGACCCGCCCTGAGCTTGCGTTGAGGCGCCCCTTTCTGACGTTGGACACGACGGGCGTTATCCGCAGGCACAGCCCCATAATCCCCAGACGATCGGGGAAAATCCCCAGACTCGTCCTCTTACCGTCCACAGGGATGACTACGTAGGGTGGTGCCGCTGAAGCGGGCTGCGGGGGCGATGACCGGATGGTGGTTGACGTCTCCAAAGATCTCTGGGTGGGCGACTCCTGGGGCGAGGGCGATGATCCCTGGTCCGGCGAACGACGCGGTTCGACGGACTTGAGATCGCTAGGCCTCTTACCTGGTCATCATCCCCGCTCCCGCTCGGGCCTTCTCCGGCCCTTCAGCCACGGAAGCCGCGTGGGCGGTTTCGCCCAGCACCATCGGCCACATCGCAGGCCTCTCATCGTTGACAGGACTGCAATTTCAATGCTGTAATTTGTACGCCATCTAGTACGCCGTAGGAGCGGAAGATCCTGCGACCACAAGATGTTGTGGTTTGCGTGAGGTGAGAGCGGCGTTGGTCCTGGTGGCGGAGGGTGTGGAACCCGCCGGTCTCCGTGGCCAGCGGCCTCCCACCTCGCTCACACCTTCGATCGGTCGGGGTTCGACCCCGATCCCAATCCCGAACTTGTCCGACGCATGACAGCGTCCCCATGAACGGCAGGGCGCAACCCGCCCGCCCGACCCGAGAACATCGAGGAGTTGCACTATGGCCGTCGCACCTGAGCAGGTGGGCATCGGGATCCGCCGTCACTTCACTGTGGCCGGTGGCGATCCTTACGAGCGCGTCACCTGGGAGCGGCGCGATGCCCGCATTACCAACTACCGGGACGGCTCCGTCGCCTTCGAGCAGCTCGATGTCGAGTTCCCGGAGGGCTGGTCCCTAAACGCCACCAACATCGTGGCCCAGAAGTACTTCCGTGGTCCGCTGGCCGGCCCTGACCGGGAGTGGTCCCTTCGCCAGGTGGCGGAGCGGGTGGTCGAGACCATCACCGCTTGGGGCCGACGTGACGGCTACTTCGTGGACGAGGCTGAGGCCAGGACCTTTGCCGATGAGCTCAAGTACCTCATCATCACCCAGCGGGTGGCGTTCAACTCCCCGGTGTGGTTCAACATCGGTGTCGCCGGGGTGCCCCAACAGGCCTCGGCCTGTTTCATCCTCGCCGTCGAGGACACCATGGACTCCATCCTCAACTGGTATGTGGAGGAGGGGACCATCTTCAAGGGTGGTTCCGGAGCCGGTATCAACCTCAGCCGCATCCGTTCTTCCCAGGAGCCGCTCAAAGGAGGGGGAACGGCGTCGGGTCCGGTGAGCTTCATGCGAGGCGCCGATGCCTCCGCCGGCACCATCAAGAGCGGCGGGAAAACCCGTCGGGCCGCCAAGATGGTGATCCTCAACGCTGACCACCCCGATATCGAAGAGTTCATCTGGTGCAAGGCGGTGGAGGAGCGCAAGGCCCGGGTGCTGCGCGACAACGGCTTCGACATGGACCTCGACGGGGCTGACAGCCACTCCACCCAGTATCAGAACGCCAACAACTCCGTGCGGGTCACCGACGAGTTCATGCAGGCCGTGGTTGATGACGGTGAGTGGGCCCTGCGGGCCGTCACCACCGGTGAGGTCATCCGCACCATGCCCGCCCGGCAGCTGATGCGGCAGATCTCCCGTTCCGCCTGGGAGTGCGCTGATCCCGGCATGCAGTTCGATACCACCATTAACCGGTGGCACACCGCGGCCAACACCGGTCCCATCAACGGGTCCAATCCCTGCTCGGAGTACATGCACCTGGATAACTCGGCGTGCAATCTGGCCAGCCTGAACCTGTTGAGCTTCCTCGGTACCGATGATCGCTTCGACGTGGACGGCTTTCGGGCCGCGGTCGAGGTGGTCTTCACCGCCCAGGAGATCCTGGTCGGTAACGCCGATTACCCCACCGCCTCCATCGCGGAGAACTCCCGGCGGTTCCGCCAGTTGGGCCTTGGTTACGCCAACCTCGGCGCCATGCTCATGGCGTTGGGCTTGCCCTATGACTCCGATGGGGGCCGGGCCATCGCCGCTTCGGTCACCGCCTTGATGACCGGACACGCCTACTTGACCTCGGCCCGGACCGCGGCCCGGATGGGGCCCTTCGCCGGGTTCAGCGAGAACCGCGAACACGTGCTGCGGGTGCTCGGCCAGCATCGCGCCGCCACCGCTGACATTGACGAGGAGCAGGTTCCCTCGGAGTTGCTGAGCGCGGCCCAGGCGTCATGGGATCAAACCTGTGAAATGGCTGAGGAGTATGGCATTCGCAACGCCCAGGCCACGGTGTTGGCACCCACCGGCACCATCGGGCTGATGATGGATTGTGACACCACGGGCATCGAGCCGGACCTGGGCCTGTGCAAGTTCAAGAAACTCGTCGGCGGCGGGACCATGTCCATCGTCAACCAGACCGTGCCCCGGGCGTTGCGTCGGTTGCGGTATCTGCCCAACGAGATTGACGCCATCGAGGCATATATCGATGAGCACAAGACCATCGTCGGCGCGCCGTTCCTAAAAGTCGCGGACATGCCGGTGTTCGCCTGTTCCATGGGTGACAACGTCATCCACCACTTGGGCCACGTGCGCATGATGGGCGCGGTGCAACCGTTCATTTCTGGTGCCATCTCCAAGACCGTGAACATGCCAGAAGAGATCACCGTCGAAGAGGTGGAGCAACTCCACATCGATGCATGGCGACTCGGCGTCAAAGCCGTTGCCATCTACCGTGATAACTGCAAGGTGGGCCAGCCGCTCGCGACCGCTAAGAAAGACGCCGTGCAGATCGCGGAGACGGTGGTTGAGCGGATCGTCGAGAAGGTCGTGCACCAGCCCATCCGGCAGCGCCTGCCTCGTCGCCGCACGTCGCACACGTTTGATTTCCGGGTGGCGGACTGCAAGGGCTTCGTGACGGTGGCCGAGTACGAGGATGGCCGTCCGGGTGAGTTGTTCATCCGGGTCTCCAAGCAGGGCTCCACCCTGGCCGGCATCATGGATGCGTTCGCTATCTCGGTGAGTTACGGCTTGCAGTACGGCGTGCCGTTGCGGGCCTTTGTGGAGGCCTTTACCGGTATGCGTTTCGAGCCCGCCGGTATGACCGATGATCCGGACATCCGCATCGCCACCAGCCTCATGGATTATCTGTTCCGGCGTATGGCGGTGGAGTATCTCACCGTCGAGGAGCGGGCCGAGCTTTCCATTTACACCACCGGTGAGCGCACGCAGCAGACGCTGCCCGGGGTGGAGGAGACCGCGGTTGAGACCCGTCAGGGTTCGGACATCCCCGCGGATCCGCCATCGATTCCTTCCGTCGAGGAACTGCAGATGCAGCTCGATCCTCATCGTCGTCCTATCGCTCGTAGCTCTGATGCCCCGATCTGCATGCAGTGCGGGGTCCAGATGATGCGTTCCGGTTCCTGCCACGCCTGCCCCAGCTGCGGCACCACGAGCGGGTGCTCGTAGATCTCGGGAGCTTGTCGGGGTTAGGGAACGTTGATTGATCCGGCCCTGGCCACTGCGCACTGCGTCGTGACCAGGGCCAACACTGCTGCCGATTGGGGGTTCGGATCGGCGGGGCAACCGGTATCCTGGCTCTGCAATGTCCGAGGCCAGAATTGTCGGGAACCGTTACCGGCTGGGTGAGGTTTTGGGCCGCGGCGGTATGGGCGAGGTGCTCCTGGCGGAAGACCTCCAGCTGCGGCGAAGCGTCGCGGTGAAAATGCTCCACGCAGAACTCCTCGATCACCGAGACAGTCGTCGGCGTTTCGAGGACGAGGCCCGTGCTGCGGCTCGCCTCACCCATCCCAACGTGGTGGGGGTCTACGACATCGGCGAGCACCGTGGCGCGCCGTACCTGGTCATGGAGCGGATGGACGGTCCGAGCTTGGCGGCGGTGCTCACCCGGGGCCCACTGCCCGCGGAACGGGTCCGCCGGTTGGGCCTTGACGTGCTGGGGGCGTTGGCGGCAGCGCACGCCGAGGGCATCGTGCATCGGGACATCAAGCCCTCCAACGTGCTGCTGACCAGTCTCGGTGATGCCAAGCTGGCGGACTTCGGGGCCGCCAAGAGCAATCGGGGTAGCAGTCATACGGTGTTCGGCGTGGTCGTCGGCACCCCGGCCTACCTGGCACCGGAGCGTCTGGCGGGGGAGCCGGCCAGCGTGAGCAGCGATCTGTACGCCGTGGGTGTGTTGCTCTATGAGGCCTTGTCCGGCCGTCGTCCGTTCAGTGCCGATTCCGCGCTGCGGACCCTGAGCGAGGCCAACTGGGCTGAGCTGGACCGCTGGTATGACGGCCGGCCGGCAGAGGCCAATCTGGCGGCGGTCATCGAACAGGCGCTGGATCCGATCCCGTCGGGCCGCTACCGGTCGGCGGAGGAGATGGCCCACGCCCTCAGCCAAACGTCCCTTGAGCGAGACGTGACGCCCACGGAGTTTTTGGAGCTGTCCACGCTGCTGCGCGAGCCCGGTACCGAGGGCCCCTCGCCGGAAAGCGGAGCACCGTCGGACCCCACGCTTTACGACCGCCGAGCCAACGGGACGGACCGTCGAGGTTCGGAGGGGGAGCGCCGCCACGCCGCCGCTCCCCGCGCCCGCTTCGACCAGTCGGCTGATCCGGCCGCGGACGTCCTTGCCCGCCACCCCGGTGAGACCGACCGCCAGGTGGCCAATGATGCCGCCACCGGTGCGGCTGGCCCAGGGCCAGCAGCTGCCCGGTCACGAAGCGTCGGTTCAGCAAGCGTCGGTTCAGCAAGCGTCGGGGCTGCCGTTGCCCGGTCGGCTGGTGCCCGGTCGGCTGACGCCCGGTCGGGGGGTGCCCGGTCGGCTGGTGCCCGGTCGGGCGTTGTCGGGGCAGTGAGTGTCGGGGCAGTGAGTGTCGGGTCTACTGGCGTCGGGGGAGCGACGGTCGGGGAAGGTGGGGCCCGGCGGAGGGGGCCGCGGGTGTTGCACGATCCCGCTTACCGTGGCGACCGGCGGCGGTTGGCGGTCATGGTTGCTGCGATGGCGGCGATGGGGCTGGTCATCACCCTTGCCAAGACCTTCGACGACAGCCCTGCGGCGGCCCCGATCACCGGCGCACCGTTGGTCCAGCCGGCAGCGGACACCGCATCACGCTCCCCAGATCCCGCGGCCGGTTCGGCAATATCGGTGGCCCCGCCGGCGTCAGCAACCGATCCTGTCTCCGCCACATCCACGCCGAATCCGGCCCCCTTGACCACGGCTCCTCCAACAGCTGCGCCTCCGACAGCCGCGCCTCCCACGGCCGCCCCTTCGACCACCGCTTCAATCGCCCCGCCGGGCTCGGCAACCGCGGTGGCAACGGTCCCCACCTCCGACCCCCGCACCGTGGCGTCCGCCGGGCCAGCAGCTGCGGTGAACACTTTGCCGCCCTTGCTCGACGCGGCCCTTGATGAGCTTGAGGCGGTAGCGGCGCGATGAGACGGCTGGTGGCGCTGCTGATCACCCTGCTCGTGGTCGCCGCCTGCGGTGACGGCAGCCAGCAAGGCCTGCGTCGGCTGGTGGACGAGGTGCAAGCGGTGCGCGCCACCGCGCAACAGGGTGATTTGACCAGCGCCCGTGAGCAAATCGACGAGCTGCGGGTCACTGCCGGGGTACTGCGGGGTCGGGGGCGCATTTCCTCCGAGGAGCTCGTCGACTTCCAAGCGGCGTTGGACCGGGTGGAGACGGAGCTGGTGGCCACCCAGCAGTCCCTTCTGATGGCGTCGGCCAGCAGCGTGTCAGCGTCCGCCGCGGCCCCTCCCACGACGACCGCCGTGACCGCGGTGACGACGACCACGCCCACCACCACCACGGCGCCGCCGTCCACCGAGCCGCCGCCCGACCCCGATGGCGCGCAACCGGGCAAGCGTAAGGGGCAGGACGACGACGACTGACCGCTGCGGTGCGGAGCGCGCCCCGTGGCCAACGGCGCGCCGTTCAGCACAACGCCCGAATTGAACTACCCCGTGAACTCCCGCCGGGTGGTTCGGTTCGGGCAGACGGCAGGTCAGGTCACAGTGGTGCGGTTGACCGGGGACAGCGGTTGGTCGCCGGCGGCATAGCGAAGGCGCAACGCCTCCACCTCCGCCAGGCCCAGCAGCGCATTCAGACGATCGAAGAGGCCACCCACGCCGTCAAGTTCCACCCGGCCGGTAGCGGCCAGCTGGGCGTAGATGCCCTCGAGGGCGGCGAACCCGGCCATCAACGGACCCGAATGCAGCTGCAGCTTGAAGCCCAGGGCGGCCACGTCTGCTGAGGCCAGCATGCCGTTGTAGACCAGCGGCAGATCACCGAGACGGTGGGCGCAACGTTCGGCATCGGCCCGGGTTCGCAGGCCGTCCACGAAGATCAACTCGGCCCCGACCTCAGCGAAGGCCCGGGCCCGGGACTCCACCTCATCCCAGCCGTGCGGGGCCAGCGCGTCGGTTCGGGCGATGATCACCGGGCCCGCCCCGCCGCCACGACGCTCACCCCCGTCGGCTTCGTCGGCTCCGTAGTCGTCCCGTCCGGAGTGGAGCGAACGCGACGCATCCACTGCAGCCCGTACCTTTTGGACCGCTTCCTCGGCGGGGATCACTTCCTTGCCGGTCATGAAACCACAGCGTTTGGGCCACACCTGATCCTCGAGATGCAGCGCGGCGATGCCGGCGGCGGCGTATTCCCGTACCGTGCGGGCAACGTTCACGGCGTTCCCGAACCCGGTATCGGCATCACAGATCACCGGAACCTCAACTGCCCCGCTGATGCGTCGACCGTTGGCGGCCATCTCCTGCAGGCCCAACAAGCCCACATCGGGCAAACCGTAGGACGCCGCGGTGCCGAACCCGGTGCAGTACAACGCCCCGAAGCCGGCTGCCGCGGCCACCTTGGCCTGCAGCGCGTCGTACACAAACGGCGCCACCACCAGCTCCGTACCACTTAGTATGGCGCGCAGTCGGTCGGCGGCGTTCATGGTTGCAGCACCCGGCCATCTTTCACCCGTTGCCGCAGTACCGCCAGCAGCCCGCCGGCCTGCACGATGGCCAACATCTCCGGGGTGTACTGCTGCGCCGCCAACACCCAACCGCGGGTGTGGTTGGTCACCGTGGCGGTGTGAAGATCAACCTCCACCTCGTCCCCATCCTCGGTGACTTCCCACACGCCGGGACAGACCAGGTTCGGAAACGCCCGGGCAATGGCGTTGCGAAAATAGATCCGCCCGAAGGACTCCGCCAGCACCACCGAAACCCCCAAAAGCTGCAGGTTTTCCGGTGCCTGTTCCCGCGATGATCCGCAGCCCCAGTTCCGACCGGCCACCACCACATCACCTGGTCGGACCTGTGCGGCGAACTCTGGCCGCATGGCGAGCACCTGCGATCGGCGTTCCTCGAACGGTCGGGCGATCGAGCCCCACGGCGCCATCACATCGGTGTCGACATCGTGGCCAAACTTCCAAACCCGACCCCGCATGGCCACCCCAAAAGCCAACCCCGCTGACGTCAGCGGCGCGGCAGCTATGTGCACGGCGGTCCCGTCGCCGTCAACGCGTGCGCCGTGCGGTGGTGGCGTGGGGCTGCTCACAGCGTGGTCCCGGTCCAAAACTCACGGGGATCCACCAGTTCGCCCGCCACCGCGGCTGCGGCCACCACTGCCGGCGAGCCCAAATACACCGACGCCTCGGCCGAACCCATCCGACCCAGGAAGTTTCGGTTGGTGGAACTGATACAGACCTCGCCGGGACCCAGCAGGCCTTGGTGTCCGCCGGGGCAGGCGCCGCAACCCGAGGCGGTGAGATGGGCGCCGGCCTCCACCAGGGTGGCCACGTAACCGGCGCGTACGGCATCGAGGAACACTTGTCGGGACGCCGGGGTCACCAGCAACCGCACCCGATGGTGGACCTGGCGTCCGCCCAGGATGGCCGCAGCCACTGCGAAATCCTCCAGTCGGGCGTTGGTGCAGGATCCGATGAACGCTTGATGGACCGCCACGCCGGCCACCTCGCTCACCGCCACCACGTTGCCCGGATTGTGGGGACACGCCACCTGGGGTGCCAGATCGGTGCTGTCAAGGGTCAGCGTGCGCTCGTACGTCGCCCCCGGCTGCGGCCCGAACCCGAACCCGAACCCGAACCCCGCCCCGTCCCCACCAGCGCCCGCGCCCGCTCCGGATCCCGACCGGGCCGATAGGTATGCCTCGGTGATGGCGTCGGCGGGGAACATGGCGAACTTGGCTCCCAGTTCGGCGCCCATGTTGGCCATGGTCATGCGTCCGGCCACGCTCATGGCCGAGGCCACCGGGCCGTGATACTCGATGGCGGCGTACTGGGCCACGTCGGTGCCCCATCGCCCGGCCATGGCCAACACCAGATCCTTGGCCATCAGCCCCGGCCCGCCCCGTCCCACCAACTCCACCCGCACCGTTGGTGGCACCTGAAACCACAGTTCGCCGGTGGCCAGGGCGTAGGTCATCTCGGTGACCCCGATGCCGGCGCCGGCCGCGCCGAGCGCGCCGTAGGTGGTGGAGTGGGAGTCCGTTCCCAGCACCAACTGCCCCGGGGCCACCGCGCCCCCCTCGATCAGGACCTGATGACAGATGCCGGCATGGCCCCAGAAGTTGGTGATGCCGTACTGCTCAACCAGCTGTCGGGCCCGCTGATGGTCCTTGGCGTGGGCCGCGGTGGGCGCAGGAAAGAAATGGTCCAACACCACATGGACCCGTTCGGGATGGGCCAGGTGCTGCACCCCGACCTGGCGCAACTGTGAGCCGCACATGGTCAACGCCTCGTGGCACATGAGCACGTCGGCGGCGGCGGTCACGAACTCCCCGGCCACCACCTGATCGCGCCCCGAGGTCCGGGCCAGGACCTGCTCGGCCATGGTCATACCCCTCACCATACGATCAGGTACGGTACTGGCAGGGACGGAACCGACGGGTACGGTACCAGCCGGTTCGCCAGGTCCGCCGCCACCCGCATTGTTGTTTTGGTTCAGCGGAAGCTCCACTCCTGACACAACACCCGCCGACTGGACCGATCGGTATCCGCGAACTTGGCGATGTCCTCCAAGATGGCACGCCGACCATCGGGCCCGTCGAAGAATCGCTCCCGCAGATCAGCTTCGGAACCGAACCCGCACAACGCCACCCCGTCAAAATCGGGGCCGCTGAGACGGTGCACCACGCTGCATTGGGTGTAATCCCACATGCCGATATGGATGCGCAGGGCCAACGGAGCGTGGGTGTCCCGCCAATGGGCGTCGGCCTCGGTGTGGGACAGGTCGCCTCGTCTCATCAGCCCGAACGCCGCCACCAGGCCCGGGGTGGGCAGGTCGTGGGTCCAGCGGGCGGGGTGTTGACGCATGGCCCGGCTGTACACCACGTAACAGCCCACATCAGCCGCCGGGGACAACGCCGCCAGGTCCGCGGTGGCCACCCGCACCACCGAGGCGAAGGGCCGGTCGCCGGGCTCGGCATGGGCGGAGAGATAGGCCACCCCGCCGGTGGCGCGGGCCACAGCCTTGGCGGCGTCAGGGTCGGAACCGAGTGCGAGGAACTCCAACATGACAGCAGTGTTCCACGTCGGAGCGGGCGCCGTGGTCCAATCGGCTTCGGCTACGTTGAGCGGGGCTTCGGGGTCGCCACCCGGGGCGTTCGCGGGCTAACCCACCCGATGCACCGGATCCAGTCGAGCCCACCGGATCAGTTCGAGCCACCCGAGCCACCCGAGCCGGAAGAGAAACCTCATGCGCTTCACCGACCGCCCCACACCCACCGCCTCCATCCAGATCCAGGCGCCGGCGGAACGGGTGTGGGCCGTCTGTACCGACCTGACCCGCTTCGGGGAGTGGAGCCCGGAGAACCGCGGCGGCGAATGGGTCGACGGCGCCACCGGCCCGGCCCTCGGCGCCCATTTCAAAGGGGTCCAGGAACACGTCGCCCGGGGCCGGTGGGAGACCATCTGTGAGGTCACGGCGTTCGATGAGCCCCGCGTCTTCGAATGGCGCCTGGGCGAGGTGGATCATCCCGGCGCCGTGTGGTCCTTCCAACTGGCGCCAGGGTCTGCGCCGGGCAGTACTGAGTTGACTCAGCGGGTGCAGATGGGTCCGGGGCCGTCGGGGATCACCGATGCGCTCGCGGCCATGCCCGACAAGGAGGAGCGCATCATCGCCCGCCGGCTCCAAGACTACGACGCCGGTCTGCGCGCCGTACTGGCCGGTATCAAGGCTGCTACCGAGGCCTGATCGCCATCGGGCTCAACGGGGCTCAACAGAGGTTATGACCTCAATGGCGCGGGCACGGCCGCCGGGGCCGCCGTGGAGGTTCACGGTCCCACCTTGGTGGTGCTGCGTCGGATCCCCCCGGACACCGCCTGACCGCAACGGTCCGCAAACGTCCGTAACCGCTTCGACGCTGACCGATTCGTCGTCGCCCGGTTCCAACGCCGATACCCTGCAGATCATGGACGCCCGCCGGACCACCAGGACCCCGACTGCCTCGCCGCGCCCGGTGCGCCCGATGCGCCCGTCTCGCCGGTTCCGTTCGCTTCGACCGGTGTTGGTGCTGTTGGTGGCGTTGGGGCTCGCCGGCGGCTGCATCGGCGGTGGCGATGGCGGTGGCGGGTCCACCACGGCCCAGGATGAACCAGCGGCTCCTGCCGGATCGGACAGCGGACCCTGCCCCCAAAACGTGGTGATCCAGACCGACTGGTTCCCCCAGGTCGAACATGGCGGCACCTACCAGCTCATCGGGACCGGCGGACGAATCGATAAGGACCGCTTCACGTACTCGGGCCCGTTGCGCAACCGCTACAAGGGCGCCCACGGTGTGCAGACCATCGAGATCCGAGCCGGCGGCGCGGCGGTGGACAGCCAGAGCGTGACCTCGCTCATGTACCAGGACGAGGACATCACGTTGGGTTTCGTCAACACCGACGACGCCATCAGCGCCTCCCTTGATGACGAGCCGGTGGTGGGTGTGGTCGGCTCCCTCGACGTCAACCCGCAGATGCTCATGTGGAGCCCGGCCCGGCTCAACATCACTGAGTTCAAGGATCTCGGTCGTTCCCGGGTGCCGGTGCTGCACTTCCCGGGCATGACCTACGTCGATTATCTGGTGGCGCAGGGCATCCTCACCGCCGACCAGCCCGACGCCACCTATGACGGCAGCCCCGACCGGTTCATCGCCGCCAAAGGTGAGGTCATCCAACAGGGGTTCGCCACCAACGAGGTGTACTCCTACACCGACGTACTCGAGGGCTGGAAGCGCCCGGTGGACTTCTTCCTTATCCACTGGATGGGGTACGAGAACTACCCCGCCATGATGACCGTGCGGGCTGATCGCCTGGCGCAGCAGAGCGAGTGCCTCAAAGCGCTGGTCCCCACCCTGCAGCGGGCGTGGGTGGATTTCCTGGCGGACCCTGCTGCGGTATCGGCGGAGCTGATCACGATCAACGACACGTTCAACACGTTCTTCAAGCTCACCCCGGCGCTCAACGACCGGGCGCTGCAGATCTTCTCCGAGTTCGAGCTGGCCACCAACGGCGCCGATGACACCTACGGCAACTTCGATACCGCCCGGGTCGGCCGCCTGTTCGACATCGTGTCAGGAGTCATGAAGGAGCGTGGAAGGGCGTTACCGGCAACGCTCAGCGCCGAGGACGTGGCCACCAACGCCTTCATCGACCCCGCCGTGAGCCTGCCGGTCGCCACCTCCTGAGCCTGCTGGGCCGGCGGGGTCCGCTGAGCCTGGTGGGCCCAAAGCTGCTAGAACCGGGCACTCGGACGGATGCCAGCCGTTCGGGCCAGTAGTCGTTGCACGCAGCTGTCCTCGTTGCCAGCAAGTCCGGAGGAACCATGGCGATCGATCGCTTCCCGGTGGAAGCCAGCCACATTCTGATGTTCGCCCGCTCCATTGGGGACCCCAACCCCATCTACGCCGACGCCGAATACGCCAAGGGCACCGAGGTGGGCAACATCATCGCCCCGCCCACCTTCGCCCAGTCCAGCGCGCAATTCGACGACGAGTACTTTCTGCGGCCCAAGCCCGGTCAGGTGTGGTTCGGTTCGGGCAAAGAGCCCACCGGCATCAAGCGAGAAAAGAAGGAAGGCGAGAGCTCCGGCAGTGCCGCTGGTGGCCTGCACGCCGAACAGCATTTCACCTACCATCGCCAGCTCCGCCCCGGTGACGTACTGACCGGTACGGTGCGGCCCGGCGAATCCTGGGAGAAGGAAGGCAAGCGCTCCGGCAAGCTCGTCTTCAGCGAAACCATCACCGAATATCGTGACCAGACCGGCGAATTGGTGATCACCGCCCGCGGCGTGGGCGTGCGCACCGAGCGGGTCATCGAGAGCTGAGGAGCCGACAATGGCGTTGAGCGCATCCAAGATCAAGGTCGGCGATCGGCACAGTGAGCACGTGGTGGACAACCTCACCCGCACCCAGATCGTGCAGTACGCCGGGGCTTCGGGGGATTACAACCCCATCCACTCCGACGAGATCTTCGCCACCCAGGTGGCCGGGTACCCCACGGTGTTCGCCCACGGCATGCTGACCATGGGCATGACCGGCAAGATGGTCACCAACTTCGTGGGCGATGGGCGGCTGACCAATTACGGGGTCCGCTTCGTCCGCCAGGTGTGGCCGGGGGACTCCCTGACTGCGGTGGCCCAGGTCACCGCGGTGCGATCCGAAGGGGACCAGCAGTTGGTCGATCTGACCATCACCACCACCAACCAGAACGACGAGGCGGTTCTCACCGGTACCGCCACCGCCCGCCTGGACCCCTGAGCGACCGTTCGGACCCGGCGGATCGGAGCTCGGCCATCGAGCGACGGATCTCGCCGACCATGGGCATGGAGGAGTTCGTCGATCTCGACATCGAGGAGTTCCAGCGGCGCGCCAACGATCGGCTGTTGGGCCTCATCGAACGTCATCGGGCGGTCATCGAGGCGGATCTGGGCCACCCGTTCGAGATTGTCGCGGTGTCGGGGCGAATCGAGTTGCACCGCGGCGCGCTGCCGGTGTTCGTGGCTAGCACCACCGCCGCCGGTCGTCTGCTGCTGACCGATGTGTCAGGCCGTTTCGGCGGCCGGCTCTGAACAACCTTGCCGGCCGGGGTCCCGCGCTGCCGGTAGGCCCATTAGCGTGGCGGTCCCATGACCATTGAGCAGCTGCGGCTCACCACGTTCAGCCACGGCGCCGGTTGAGGCTGCAAGCTCGGCCCCACCGAGCTGGCGCAGGTGCTGCGCCACGTACCGCAACTGAGCCATCCGGACCTGGTGGTGGGAACCGCCACCGGGGATGATGCCGCGGTCTGGCGGCGCCCCGACGGGCGGCTGCTGATCGCCACCGTGGATTTCTTCACCCCGCTGGTGGACGACGCCCGGACCTGGGGCGCCATCGCCGCCACCAACTCTGCCAGCGACGTGTACGCCATGGGTGGCCGGCCGCTGTTCGCCCTCAACGTGGTGGCGTGGCCCCAGGCCAGCCTGCCCCTCGAGCTCTTGGGGGAGGTCCTGGCCGGTGGGCAGGACGCAGCCTCGGCCGGGGGCTGGTTGGTGGTGGGGGGCCATACCGTGGACGGTCCCGAGCCGCTCTATGGCCAGGCGGTCATCGGCGAGGTGGATCAGGCAGACCTGCTCACCAACGCCGGTGGGCGCCACGGGCAGGCGCTGGTGCTGACCAAGGCCCTGGGCAGTGGGATCGTGTCCACCGCCACCAAACGTCTGGAGCCCTCCGCCATCGGGCCCGGCGGCCAACTGGAACGGGCCTATCAGCAGGCCGTGGGGGCCATGACCAGGCTCAATGATCAGGCCGCGGCGGCCGCCCGGAGCGCCGGTGCCAGCGCCGCCACCGATGTCACCGGCTTCGGTCTGGTGGGACATCTCAGCAAGCTGGCAGCGGCGTCAGGGGTGGGCGTCCGCTTGGAGTTGGAACGGATCCCGCTGATTGAGGGGCTGGCGGAGCTGGCACGGGACGGGTTCGTGCCCGGCGGCACCGGCCGCAACCTGGCGGCGTTCGCCGAGCACCTGCGCTGGGTCCACCCGGCCGACGCGGCCCGGTGGGAACCGGTGGTGGGGGACCCTCAGACCTCCGGTGGCCTGCTGTTCGCCGCCGAGCCGGCGGCCGCGGAGCAGGCGGCGCAGGCGCTGCGGGCGGACGGTCACCACGCCGCGGTGATCGGCACCCTGGTGGGGGACCTGCCCCCGGGAACCATTGAGTTCCGCTGAGCGGTGCGGTTTGCCGCGGGCTGTCCGAAAACGACCGATGCCGCCGGAGAGACCCGGCGGCACGGTGTACTGCAGTCCCGGCCGGTGGGGGCCGGGGTCAGGTCAGCGGCTGAGGCTTCGCTTGACGCCGTCCACCTTGGTGGTGCGACGTTGCAACGTTGCCACCTGTGAGCGGGTGAGCGGGACCCGGCCGATGCCGGTGATGAGCGTGAGCTCGGACGCCGTTGTCTTCTTCACGCTGACTCCTTTCGGTTGCGTCCAGGTCAGGTGCCAGGGGGGTGCCTTCTCGAAGGTCATCGGCCCGCCGCCGCGTCACCACGCTGGGTTGTTGGTCCCAGCCTTGGATTTTCACGGCCGGTGTAACGGTTGTACCCCGTGAAGCGCGCAATGCGAACACAATCCGCAACGTTGTCACCGGATCGACGGTCGATGACACCAGATCGTCACATTTATCTCGGCGTCGCAACAGGCACCCCGAGCCCGTGGTCAGGCTCCTGGAGCGGACCGGTCCCGACCGGCGCACACCCGATGTGAACTTGAATCAGCCGGTGCGGGCACCAGCGGTGGGCCCGGCACCGGGGGCGGCCGGGGCGGTGCTGGCGGTCACGGAGTCCGGGCAGCGAAGAACCCGCTCGCACGCCGCGGTGATGAACGGCGAGAACGGCAATTCGCCGGTTTCGATGCCGGTGGGGGTGTAGTTGGTGGACACCACACCGAGTACCTGCCCCAACCCGTTGGTGAGTGGCGCCCCCCGGAACTCCGGGCTGACGGGGACGTCGTGGCGGATCCCGGCGGTGCTGGCGTCAACCGCCAGGCCCGGCGAGGCGGTGGCGCCCTGGCCTCCGGACCCGCTCACCGCGTAGACCCTGGTCCCGGGAATGCGGCTGCGTTGGGCTTCCCCGGCCCACAGCAACGCCGGCAGGTTGCCCTTGGCCGTCTTGAGCAGTGCCAGATCCCGATCGGCGTCCCAGGCCCACAATTCCGCCGGGAAGGATTCGCCGCCCTTTTCTAGGGTCAGGCCGGGACCGGGCCGGGCGGCGGCGGCGGCCACCACCTGGTAACTGGTCAGCAGCAAAGACTCTGACGGCCCCGAGGACACCACGAACGCCGAGCCTGCCGAGGGCTTGCCGGCAGTGTCCAGCGTCCGCACGAAGAACACCCCGCCGCCGATCTTGGCGGGCAGCTCGGCCACCGCGTTGGCGTCCCCGGCCCATACCCGCAGCGGCTCCAGGCTGTTGTTGACCTCGGTGATGGCCTGGTTGCGGGTCATCTCCAGTTGCTCTTGGGCGCCGGTGAAGGTCTGCTGGAAGCCCTCGGCGAAGGTGGAGAGTTCGGCTTCGTTCTTGGTGGTCCGCCAGTCGTAGTAGGCGTAGAAGGACGCACCGGAGAAGGCCGCGCCCACGCCCATGGCCATCAACAGCATCGACGCCCCCAGCACGGTGCGGGGCAGGATCTTGTGGCGCAGACGCAGCTTTTCTGGCGTGAGCTCCACGAAGCCGAGCTGGCGATAGTCCCGGCGGCGCTTGCGTCGACCGCGCCGGGCCGAGGGGCGAACGAATGGAGCCACCCCGTAGCGGCGTCGATACAGGCGGCTACGCAGTCCCGAGGGCCGCAGTGTCGCCGGGGCGCCGAGGTCCTCCAGGCGGACCGGTGGGGGTGCAACCTCGGGGAGCCGTTCCCCGCCGGGGCGATAACGGGCTAATGCCGTGCCCGCCAGCGGCCCTTCCGCCCCGCCGCCGATGCCCCGGGGACCGGCGTCGCCGTTGGTGCTCGTGCTTGGGCTGGAACTGGAACCGGGGCTGGAACTCGGGCTGGTGCCGATTGCGGGCGGTGTGGGGGCGATGGGGGGTGACGGCGCCGCGGCGGGCGTTGTCGGGGAACCCTCGAACCAACGCAGCAGCTCGTCGGCGCTGATCTCCTCGGTGGGCGCGCCCGGGCCGCCGGTGCGACGGCCGCCGGGGAACAGGTCCTCCACGGACAGATCCCCGGGTTTGCCGGCCGGGTTGCGATGGGCGCGCAATTCGGCCAGGCGGTTGCGGTCAGCGAAGGAGGTGTCGGATCCGGGATGCTCACGGGGAGGGCTCATCGGTGTCCTGTTCCGGGGTCGGAGATCGAATGGGACGGCCTGACCGCGCCCGGCGGTGCGGGGCGATCGTATCGGGCGGCCGTCAAGGGCGTGGTGAAGCGAAACGAAAGCGGGATCACCGGCGGCGCGGTCACAGGCGGCACGGTCCCCCGCAGTTCTGAGGGGTCGAGGCGGGATCCTGCGCCGTGGGGGCTTGGAAGGTGGCGTCCTGGGGGGTCTTGAAGGTGGCGCTGCCGGGGGCCACGGCTACGGGGTTGGCGGCCCCGCCCTTGGTGGTGGCGTTGGCGCCGACGCTGTTGAGATCCGCCACCGAGGCCAACTGGCCCGGCGGGGGGAACTCGGTCACCGGGACCGCGGCCAGGGCCGGGCGCATGAACGCTGACCAGGCCATGGCCGGATGGCTACCACCGGACACTCCGCCCAGGCTGCGGACCTCGTCACGGTGACCCATCCACACCGCAGCGGACAGGTTCGGGGTGTACCCCACGAACCAGGCGTCGCTGTAGTTGTCGGTGGTGCCGGTCTTGCCCGCCGCCGCACGGCCGATGTTGGCGTTGCGGCCGGTGCCGTTGGTGATGACCCCCCGCAGCACGTCGGTGGCGTTGGTGGCCACCGCCTGGGACAGCACCCGCACGCCGGGTCGGGAGCTGTTGTCCTCGATCACCCGGCCGGTCTTGTCCGTTACCCGCACGATGCCGGTCACGTCCTGCTTCACGCCGAGGTTGGCCAACACCCCGTACGCCGCGGCCATGTCCAGCGGGGCCACCTCGTACGCGCCCAGGGTCAGGGACAGCCCGTACTCGCCGTCGGGGGTGATGGTGCGCACCCCCAGCCGGTTGGCCATCTCCGCCACCGCCGGGATGCCGATCTGCATGGTCAGGTCGGCGAAGGCGGTGTTGATGGAGCTTGAGGTGGCGGTGCGCAGGCTGGCCGAACCGTAGCCGGAGCCCTCGGAGTTCTTGATGGCGCATCCCTCGCCATCGCAGTTGGGCACCCGGTAGATGGCCGGCGCCGGGATCTGCGTTTCAGGTTTGAAGCCCCGTTCCAGCGCCGCGGCCAGCGTGAAGGCTTTGAAGGAGGACCCGGGCTGCATACCCAACACCCCGCCGGTGGCCAGGTTGACCTGGCTGAGGTTGTAATCCCGGCCGCCCACCATGGCCCGCACCAACCCGGTCTTGGGTTCCACCACCGCCATGGCCATCTCGATGGAGGGGTCCACCGAACCGAGGCGGGCGTCTACGGCGGACTGGGCCAACTGCTGTGCCGTGGGGTCCAGGCTGGTGTCGATCCGCAAACCCCCGCGGTACACCGTCTGGGCGCCGTAACGGGCGAGAAGGTCCTGCTCGATCCAGTCCACGAAGTACGGGTTGGAGAACGCACCTTTCTTCGGCGAGGGGACCACCACCGTGGCCGGTCCGGGCGGGGGACCATCGGTGGCCAACCACAACGGCAGGGCTTTGGCCTCACGGTTCTGCAGTTCGGTGATGGAGCCGGTCTCCAACATCTCATCCAGCACCAGGCGGCGCCGGCTCTCGGCGTTGGCCAGGTTCTCCCGCGGTGACCATTCGGTGGGCAGCGGGATCACCCCTGCCAGCAACGCCGCTTCGGACAACGTGAGGTCTTTGACCGGTTTGCCGAAGTACAACTGGGCCGCCGCCCCCGCCCCGTAGGCCCCCGATCCGAAGTAGATCGTGTCGAGGTAGTTGAACAGGATCTCGTCCTTGGTCAGCTGCCGTTCGAGCTGTGTGGCCAACAGCGCTTCGCGAAGTTTGCGCTCCAACTTCACGTCAAAGGTGAGGTACGCGTTCTTGATGTACTGCTGGGTGATGGTTGAGCCGCCCTGCAGGATCTCCCCGCCCTGGTAGCTGATCCACGCCGCTCGGGCCACGCCTCGGGGATCCACGCCCCGGTGCTCATAGAAGCGTTGATCCTCGGCGGCGATCACCGCTTTTTTCAGCACCTCGGGTACATCCGCAGGGGTCATCTTGACGGTGCGGTCGAAGTCGGAGAACTCCGCCAGCTTGTTCCCGGCGGCATCGAACACGGTGCTGGGCACGGCCTCGAACACCGGTTTGCGCTCGGGCAGGCTGCCGGGGAGCCGCACGAACAGCAAGGTGCCCAACGCCACCCCGCCCGACAGCAACGGCACCACCACGGCGCAGAACAGCACCACGGTCAGGGTCTTGGAACCTCGTCGCAGCCAACGGGAGGAGCGCCGTTGGCGACGGCCGGGGGACATTCGGGCACTCATGGAACGCAGCACGCTCACCCCGTTCCTGTGGGAGCCGGAACGCCCGGTACCGGAGCGGTCGGTGGTTGACCGGGGAGGGCGGGCGGCACCGTGGTGGGCGGCGCTTCGCAGGTGATGGTGACGCTGTCGCTGAAATACGGTGTGGCCAGCGTGATGGTGCCAGTGCCCACGGTGGTGCACGGCACAGGGAACGTGGCCATGCCCGCACCATCGGTGACGCTGCTGGCGCTCTGGCCGGTGAACGCACCGCCGCCGGTCAGGACCACCAGATCCCCCGCACGACCCACCCGGGCCACCTGCCCACTGTTGTTGACCACTGGGTTAGCAATGGTCATGGACACTGTGGTGGATCCGCCCAGCGGGACCGAACTGGCGGCGGCGTCCACCTCAAGGCGGATGTCGGTGGGTGCCTGCAGGTCAAGTCTGAAGGCCCGGTTGGACCCGTCTTCGAGGAAGGTCACCTCCGAGTCCAGCTGCGCCAGCCCCGGTGCCTGCCACGCCCACACCCGGTAGCGGCCACCGAGCAACCGACCGAAGGTGAAGAACCCCGAGGCGTCCGAGCTGAGATCCACCGACGTCACCTTGTCCTCCACCAGGCGCTGCACCCGTACGGTGGCACCGGCCACGGGTTGCCCGGTGGGTCCGAACACCTGCCCGCCGATGGAGGCCGAACCGCCCTGGATGCTGATGCCCGGAACCTCTCGGGCCACCGCCGGCAACGGTGCGGTGCGGGTGTCCGCCGGTTGCGCGATGCGGATGCCGCGCTCAGGTATGGGCAATCGGTTGGCTTCGGCCACGGCCTGGGGATCGAACGTGCGCACCAGCGTTTTCTCGATGGTCGGATCCCAGTTATAGGCGTCACGAACGGCATCACGCTTCGAGAAGCCGAACAAGCCCAGGGCGATCAGGCAGCAGCACAGTGCGTACTTGATCACCACCATCCGGATGCTTCCCCTTGTCCACGTTGCGATCACCCGAACCGAGCCAACGGCCACCATGCCATCCCGCTCCCGGTACCGCAGCAACAGGGGTCGGTGCGCGAGTCGGGCGACGACGCGCCCATCAGCTTAGGAGCGTCTTTGGATCTTCGCGGCGCGAGCGACGCATTTTCGCGCTGAGCCTGGCCGGCCAACTGCGCTCAGTGAGAACTCGCCGGGCCCCCGCCAGGCGCGGAAGGATGTTCCCATGACCACGATCGTGAACGGTTTGGACGAGCTACGGGCAAAGGTTGGGGACCATTTGGGGTACTCGGAATGGCACACGATCAGCCAGGAGCAGGTGAACCAGTTCGCTGACGCCACTGGCGATCACCAGTGGATCCACATCGATGTGGAACGGGCCAAGGCCGGCCCCTTCGGCGGTCCGATCGCCCACGGGTACCTGACCTTGTCCCTGACCCCGATGCTCATGACCGAGGCACTGCAACTCAAAGGCATTTCTATGGGGGTCAACTACGGCGCCAACAAGGTGCGTTTCATGTCCCCGGTGCCGGTGGGCGCCAACCTGCGTCTCGGCGCCAAGCTGCTCAGCGTGGACGATGTGGCCGGCGGGGTGCAGTACGCCCTGGAGTTGACCTACGAGGTGGAGGGCGCAACCAAGCCCAGTTGTGTGGCCGAATGCATCTTCCGGGCCTACGCCTGAGGCACCGGGCCCAAAGCCGGGGCGCCTGATCCGTCACCCGCACCCGGCACCATCTACCATGGGGATGTCCACCGCCGTGTCCTGCGCAGTCCGCGACCTGCGGTCTGGGGGTTCCCGGGGTGGCCATTTCCGGGGTTGGGTTGGCCCCAGCCCGTTCGTCCCTCACCGGCGCTTCGGCTGCCGAGGATCCACTGCTCATCGGAGTTCCATGCCCTTCAAGCCCGGCGATCGTGTGGTTTACCCCCATCACGGTGCGGCAGTTATCGAGCGGGTCGAGACCAAAGAGGCCTTCGGCGAAATCCGCGAGTACCTGGTGCTCAAGATGGCCCACGGTGATCTGACCCTGGCGGTGCCGGCCGAAAAGGCCGAAGCGGTGGGGATGCGCCTGCCGATCTCCACCGAGGACGTGGAGGACCTTTTCGAGCTGCTGGCCAAGAAGGACGTGCGGGAGCCGGCCAACTGGAGCCGACGCTTCAAGAACCATCAGGAAAAGCTGAAGTCCGGAGACGTGTACCAGGTGGCCGAGGTGGTGCGGAACCTGGCCCTGCGGGAGGCCTCCAAGGGTCTTTCCGCCGGTGAGAAGTCCATGCTGCAAAAGGCCCAGTCGGTGCTGGTGTCAGAGCTGAGCTTCGCCCTCAACGTGACCGAAGAAGAGGCCTTCTCCCAGGTCAAAGCGCAGCTGGTCTGATCGGCGGGTTTCCGCTGCCGGCTCAGCGCAGGCCCAGCAGCCGCAGCATGGCCGAGGGGGGGCGGTCATCACCCCGGGCCAGCAGGGCGGCGCGCTCCACGTTGACCTCGTCGAAGTGCCGGTCGCTCCAGCGGTCCCACGGTCCGGGGGGGATGTGCCCGGCGGCACAGGCCTCAAGGTATTCCGCCTGCAGCAGCAGGTCCTCGGCGGCGCCCACCGGTCCGTGACCCGGTACCACCGGGCCGTTCCGACCCGACGCCAGCTGTCGCAGCGCCGCCGCCCAGGCCGCCGGGTCACCATCGAACGCCAGCGGGGTGACCCCGAAGCTGGCCATGGCCCCTGCGAACAGCACCGGGGCGCCGGGCACCTCCACTACTAGGTTCTCCGCCGATTCGCCGGCACACAGGTGCAGCCGCACGGCGTCGGTGGGGGCGGCGTCGGCGGTGACGGTGTGGGTGATGGGCCGGGTCCGCAGATCATCGTCGAACTCGTGGGCCAGCTCCGGCACCAAGCGTCGGTAACCGGCCACGTTGGGCGGTAGATCCAGCAGCTCAGAGGTGAGTTCGCGCCCGTAGAACGCCGCCGCCCAGAACTGCGCCGTGCCGCCCACGAACGGAATGTGCGACGAGGTGAGGACCACCCGCCGGATGGGCCGCTGCAGCGCCGTGACCGCCCGGGCGAAGGCGGTGGATTGGGAGTCCACCATGAGGGTGTCCACCAGCGTTAACCCGTCATGGTCCACCACCACGCCGGCGTTGGGGTGCCCGAAACGGCCTGCGCCCAACCACGCCCCCACCCCGGGAGCCAGCACCGTGAGCTCGGCGGTAGCCATCGCGCCCACGTTAGAGACCCGCCTGCGGGCGTCCGGGGTAAGCTCCGCACCGTCTGTGGCGGTGGTCACCCCTGCCGTCCCCTACTAGGTGAGCGCGGGAGGAACGGATGACCGATGTCCGCCAAGACTGGGCTGAGGACTACGACATCTTCGATCCGGACTTCGTACGCGATCCCTATCCGGTGTTCGATGAGCTGCGCCAGCACCAGCCCATGGCCCACACCGAGCGTTGGGGCGGCTCGTGGATGCCCACCCGTTACGCCGACATCACCGCCATCGCCCATGACAGCGAGCACTTCTCCTCGGTGGAGATCACGGTGGCACCGATCCCGTTCACCTATGACGAACACGGCAACCGTCGCCGCTCCATCATTGCCACCGACCCGCCGCGGCACGGGCCCGAACGGCGGATCTTCCTCCCGTTCTTTTCGCCCAAGGCCATCGAGCGCTACGAGGAGCACACCCGCCAACTGTGCCACCGCCTGATTGATGGCTTCATCGCCGACGGTCGGGTGGATGCCGCCGCGGCCTACTCCAAGCAGATCCCGCCCCGGCTGATCGCGGCCATCTTGGGCATCGATCCCGAGCGGGCCGACGATTTCACCGAGTGGGTCCAGGGCGTTTTGGAGCTGGGCCTGACCGATCCCGAGTTGCGGGAGAAGTATCGGGCGTTGATCAATGACTTCTTCCGGTCCCAGATCGAGGACCGCAAGATCAACCCCGGGGACGATCTCATCTCGTGGTTGTTGCGCCAGGAGATCGACGGCGCGCCGTATCCGATGCACTTGATCGAGGCCAACGTCTCCCTGATGTTGATCGCCGGGATCGACACCACCTGGAGCTCCATCGGATCCGCGTTGTGGCATTTGGCCCGCCATCCCGAGGACACCGCCCGGCTGGTGGCAGATCCAACGTTGATTCCCCAGGCGGTGGAGGAATTGCTGCGGGCCTATTCGCCGGTGACCATGGCCCGCATCGTGACCCAGGAGATCGAGGTGGAGGGTCGGATGCTGCAACCGGGGGATCGGGTGCTGTTGTCCTTCCCGGCCGCCAACCGTGACCCGGACGTGTTCGATGACCCCGACCGGGTGGTCATCGATCGTCAGCACAACCGCCACGTGGCCTTCGGGGCCGGGATCCACCGTTGCGCCGGCTCCAACTTGGCCCGTATGGAGATGAACGTGGCGTTGGCCGCCTGGCTGGAACGCATCCCCGACTTCCACCTGGCCGGCCTGCCCGGTGAGGGTGAGGGTGAGGGTGACGTGGCCGATCCGGTCACCTGGTCGGGGGGCCAGGTCCGCGGGCCCCGGCACCTTCCTATCGCTTTTAACCAGACCACCAGCCGGAGCGCGTGATGAGCTTGGACCAGCCTTTGCACCACTGTTCGGCGGTGGACATTGCCGCCGCCATCAAGGCCAAGGAGCTTTCCGCCCGGGAGGCGCTGGAGCATTTCGTGGACCGGGTGGATCGTCTCGATGGGCCGATCAACGCGGTGGTCACCCGGGATCTGGAGCGGGCCCGGACCTGGGCCGCCGCCGCCGATGAGGCCGCCGCCCGCGGTGAGGATCTGGGGCCGCTGCACGGGGTGCCGATCACGGTGAAAGACAGCTTCTCCACCGCTGGGTTGCGTACCACGTCGGGCGCGCCGGAGTTGTCCGACCACGTGCCCACCGAGGATGCCTGGCCGGTGGCGGGGCTGCGTCGGGCCGGGGCGGTGATCTGGGCTAAGACCAACCTGCCGATCTACGCCGGTGACATGCAGAGCTACAACGAGGTGTTCGGCACCACCAACAACCCGTGGGACCTGGCCCGCACCCCGGGTGGGTCCTCCGGCGGATCCGGCGCAGCGTTGACCGCCAGGTTCACCCCGCTGGAGCTGGGCTCGGACATCGGCGGTTCCATCCGGCTGCCGTCCCACATGAGCGGGGTGGTGGGCCACAAACCCAGCTACGGCATCGTGCCGGCTCACGGGCAGATCCCCGGGCCCCCCGGCACCCTGACCCAGGCCGATCTGGCCGTGGCGGGGCCCATGGCGCTCAACGTCGGGGACCTTTCCGTGGCGTTGGACGTGATGAGCGGCCCCGACCGTTGGAACACCCCGGCCTGGCGGCTGGAGTTGCCCGCGGCCCGTCAGAGCCGGCTGGGCCGATTCCGGGTGGCCGCCTGGTTCGATGACGCCAGTTGCGCCCTCGATCCGGAGGTGGCGGCGGTGCTGGAGGGCTTCGTGGAGAACCTGGCCGGCGCCGGTCAGCCGGTGGATCGGGGGGCCCGACCCGGTTTCGATCTGACCAAGGCCGCCACCCGGTTCTTCGCGTTGCTGAACGCGGCGTTGGCCGGCGGGTACAGCGTGGCCGAGATCGAGCAGTACGCCTTGGCCGAGGGCAACCACCCGGTGGCGGAGACCAAACGCAACACGTCGATGCGCCATCGCCAATGGCTGTCCCACAACGAGGGCCGGCTACAGCTACGAGCCCGTTTCGAGCAGTTCTTCGAGAGCTGGGACATCCTGCTGCTGCCGGTCATGCCCTGTGTGGCCATCCACCACGACCACGGGGAGCCCATGGCCGCCCGGGTGGTGACCACCGAAGCCGGGGAGCGCCCGTACTGGGAGCTGAACCGATGGATGGCCCCCGCCGGTGCCTGCTACCTGCCGGCCACGGTCATACCGGTTGGTATCGCCGCCGGGTCGGGCCTGCCGGTCGGGGTGCAGATCGTGGCGCCGTACCTTCATGACCGCACCGCCCTGGCCTTCGCCGCCGCCGCCACTGAAGTGGTCGGCCCACCCCCCGTCCCGCCCGGTTTCGACTGACCGCCCGCACCCTGCTTCCCCCCAACCAGATCCCCCGACGCTCGGGGGCCCAGCGGCGTCCTGCCACCGCCAAAGAATCGACACTGCGTGGTGAGCCGGGCCCGGTAGGTCAGATTCATTTTTCCCCTGCTTTCATCTTGTTTTCATTGCTCGGCGGGGCGCCTTACGGGTGCGGGACGGGTGTTGGATTCCCAACAGGAGCATCGCGTGCGGGAGTGCGCCGGCGTTGGTCCTAGCGTTCGGCGCTGATGGCCGCCCTGTATGTGCTGAGCTTCGTGGTGGCGGCGGGCAATGGGGCCATTTTCGCCCTGCTGCCGGAGATCCAGGATCATGCCCGTCTGCCCACGTGGAGTCTGGGTCTGGTGGTCGGGGCGTCTTTCGGGGCCGGGCTGGTGGCGCAGTTGGTGCTGGCCCGCTACGCCGATCGGGGTCACGCCCGTCAGATGCTGTTGGCCGGGGGGCTGGTGGCGGCGGTGGGCTACGTGGCGGTGGGCTACGGCGGGTCGCTGTGGAGCGTGGCTGGTGGGCGGGCGGTGGCCGGTCTGGGCATCGGCATGGTGTATCCCGCCGGGCGCAAGATCGTGGTGGCCCGGACCCCGGATCGGGCCGGGCAGGCGCTGGGCAAGTTCCTGGCCTGTGACGTCAGCGGCTTCGTGCTGGGCGCCCCCATCGGCGCGGGGTTGGCGGCGTTGGTGGGCGTGGGGCCGGCGTTCGGGGTCCTGGCATTGGTGATCGTGGGTTGCTTGCCGCCGGTGTTGCGCTTGTCGTTGCCGGTCTCGGAGGCCTCGGTGGCGTTGGCCCGAGCCCAGCGGGGGGTGCTGCGCGGCTTGGCGGGTCGCCATCGGCTGCGCGCCGGGCTGGCGTTGGGGGCGGTGACGTTCTGGGCCATCGGGGTGTTTGACACGGTGTGGGCCCGCTACCTGACCGATCTGGGCTCCGGCACCTGGTTCATCGCCCTCACCCTCACCTGTTTGGGGGTGCCGATGGCGGCGTTGGCCGGTTTCGGGGGGCGCCTGGCCGACCGCCGGGGTCCGTTGCCGGTGGCGTTGCTGTCCGGGCTGGCGGTGGTGCCGTTCATGGTGTCCTACGGGCAATTGCGAGCCCCGGTGATGCTGATCGTGGTCACCATGGGTCACTCGGTGCTCGACGCCATCAGCATGCCGGCGGCGCAGGCCACCGTGGTGTCCGAATGTGCCGAACACGAGGTGGCCGCCGGGCAGGGCCTGTTGTCCGCCACCCAACTCTGTGCCGCGGGGCTGTCGGCGCTTACGGTGGCCCCCCTGTATGAGCGTTTCGGCGCCGGGGTGGCCTTCGGTTCCGCCGGAGTGGTCATGGTGGGGATGTGGCTGGTGGCGTGGCACCAGGCCCGCTCGGCGCCGCCGCTGGTTCGGCCGTCTGCGGCGGAGGCCTCACCACCCAGCGTGGTCTCCTAGCCCTCTCACCCGTCGTTGGCCCGCGGCTCGGGCGCCCCACCCAAGGTCCGCTCGAGTCAAATCGTTTCAATATTGTTCATATGCTTTCGATCCTGACGGGCCGCCGAGCCGCCGAGCCGCCGAGCGGGCTGGGGGTGGGCGTGGGAGCGGTCCTGCTGGGCAATGGTGGGTTGTCGGGCGGGGCACAGTGGGGGTGCCCGCTTGACGACAGAACTGCAGCCGGCGGGATGAACTCAGGTGGTCTCAAGGGCGGCGGCGGCCAGTTCGGCCAAGCGGGGGACGGATTGGCCGATGGCGTCCACGTCCACCCCTTCGGCGGCCTTCTGACCGGCGGCGTAACGGGACCAGACACCCTGGTTGATGCACGCCACCTTCCAATACGAAAACGCCACGTAGGTCCCGATGTCGGACAGATCGAGATCCGAATGGCGCCCGTAGTGAGCGATCAGCTCGGCCCTGGTGGGGAAGCCGGGCAGGCTGGTGGGGCAGGTGGCGGTGGTGCGGAACGTCTCGCCGGGCTCGGCCCACATGGCCAGCAGATAGCCCAGGTCGGCCAAGGGGTCACCAAGGGTGCAGATCTCCCAGTCCAGCACGGCGGCGATGGTGCCGTCAGCGGCGGTGATGCAGTTCCCCAGCCGGTAGTCCCCGTGCACCAACGAGGCGTGCTGCTGGCGCGGGGTGTGGTTGATGAAGTGCTCATGGAGGCGGTCGATGAGCTCGGTGGTGCCGCCGGAGTCCTGATACTGGCGATACCACCGTTTGAGCTGTCGGGCCACGTACTCCTCCCGTTTGCCCAGCTCACCCAGGCCAATGGCGTCAATGTCGGCCCGGTGCAAGGCGGCGGCGACCTCCACGATGCTCTCGCCGGTGCGACGACGCCCGGCCGGATCCGCCAACCAGGCCTCCACGTCGGCATCGTCGTGGAGCACCGCGCCGTCCACGAAGCCCATTACGTAGAACCAGGCGCCGGTCACCGCGGGGTCCTCGCAAAAGGCCACCGCCTCGGGCACCGGCACCGGGGTGGGGCCCAGCGCCGAGATGGCCCGGTACTCCCGGCTCATGTCGTGGGCGGAGGCCAGCAGCTCACCCGCCGGCGGACGGCGCAACACGGTGACCTGCCCGCCGGCGTCGGTCACCCGGTAGGTGAGATTCGAATGCCCGCCGGCCAACCGGTCGAAGCGCAACGGCAGGGTGGTGTGGGCCACATTCGCCTGGTACCACGATTCGATGCCGCTGACGTGCAGGCCCTCGGGCCCGTCGGTGGGGGTGGCGGCCTCGGGGGACTTGGAGGTCATGAGCAGGACCGTACTGCGTAACCGTCGCTCAGGTTTGGGCCGCGCTGGGGCCCGAGATGGGGAGCGCGGTCCCGCCTGGTGCCGCGTTGGTACCGCGTCGGTGCCGGTGGTTTATCGGTTCTGTTGGCCGTTGGTGGGACCCGACATTTCGTCACCGGAGAAACCCCGAAGGTGCAGCTCAGCGGCTCCATGGCGGGGTCGGCTGGATCCTGGCCGGGGAGCTCGGCCCACTCCAAAGCCTGACGCAGGCGCCAGCGGGTCGGTAGCGTGCCCGGCGGAGGATTTGCCCGCCCGATGGTTTCTACGCACCACTCTTCGCTTCGATCGGCTCTGCCGCGGTCCCTTGACTGGCCCGACGTGTCCGTCGAGCGCCCTGCCGCGCACTCCCTCGGGTTGGACGCCTACGGGGACCCTGAGACCTACACCGAGGAGCGGAGGCGGTTGTTCCACCCCGCCGAGGGACCGCTGTTCGTGGGCCATCAGGCGCTGTTGGGCGGGCCCGGCCACGTGGGCGCGGAAGCCGATGATCGGCTGCTGTTGACCCGGGCCGAGGACGGCACCGTCCGGGCGTTCGCCAACATCTGTCCCCACAGCCTGCGACCGCTGGTCCGCAGCCGGGAACGGTCCGCCCAGAGCTGCGTCACCTGCCCGTTCCATCAATGGTCCTTCCGGCGGGACGGCAGCCTCATCGGCGCGCCCGACATGGATGTGACCGAGGCACAGCGAGACGACCTGGGCCTGCTGGAGTTCCCCCTGCTGAGTTGGCAGGGCAGCTACTTCAGCGGGCAAGCGGCGCTCGATGCGGGCTTCCGGCGGGACCTCACCATGGCCGAGGAGACCTTCGCCGCCATTGGCTTGTCCCACTGGTTGAACTTCTCGGACTGGTCCCTGGTGGGCACCGAGGAGGAGCGGTACGAGGGGGATTGGAAGTCCTTCATGGACGTGTACGGGGACTGCTACCACGTGCCGCCCTACCACGCCGGCCTGGCGTCCTTCGCCGATTGCGACACGTTGGAGTGGGTCTTCGGTGAGAGCCTGCACCTGCAGATCCTGCGCCACTCCCAGCAACAGGGCCGCCGTTCCCCGTATTACCAGGCCTGGATCGATGGCTTAGGGCGGTACCACCAGCGCCGCGGTGAACCGGTTCCCGATGTGGCGGTGATCTGGTCAGCGTTCTATCCGAACGTGATGATCGAGTACTACAACGGTCTGCGGGTGGTGTCGATCCTGATGCCGACCGGGCCCACCAGCTACCTCAACCGGGTCCGATACTTCGTGCCGCCGGACATGGAAGCGCTGGTCCCGGGCCTGCCAGAGATCATCCTGAAGGCCTACGGGGAGACCGCCGGGCAGGATCGGGTGTTGAACGAGACCCGCCACGAGGGGGTGGCCATGGCTGCGGAGTTGGGCTACACCGGCGCCACCTATCACCCCAACCTGTGCGGTCCCGCTCCCGAGTTGGGCACGGTGCACTTCCACACCTGGTGGCGGCGCAAGATGGGCCGTCCCTCCCTCGCTAACGGCGCTTAACGGTCTGCGGGGTTGGCTGGTTCCTCGCCGGTGGCGATCGGCAGGCCCTCGGTGTTGGACCATGCCGACCACGAGCCCACGTAGAGCCGGCCCAGTTGCCCGAGCGATTCCAGTGCCAGCAGGTTGTGACAGGCGCTGACCCCTGAGCCGCAGTACATGACCACGTCGCGGTCCCGGAGATGGGCGTAACGCTCGGCCAGTTGCTGGCGGGGTAGATAACAGCCGTCGGGGCCGAGGTTGCCGCTCAACGGCAGGTTCTCCGCTCCCGGGACGTGCCCGGCCACCGGGTCGATGGGCTCGGTCTCGCCCCGATAACGCTCCGCCGCCCGGGCATCCACCACCAGTCGCTGCGCATCGGGAGATTGTTGGCGCAGCTCCTCGGTGGTGGCCAACCGCTCTGCGGGCCACGAAAGAACCGGGAAGCCTCCAGGTTGCAGCGGTCCCGGTGTGCGGCCCGACCCCATCTCAAGGGGGCCGGGCCACGCCGCCAGACCCCCATCGAGCATGGCGGCGTCGACCCCCAGCCGCCGCAACATCCACACCAGACGGCCGGCCACGGTTCCGGACTGGTCGTCGTAAGCAATCACCGTGCTGGCCGGTCCGATGCCCAGGTGGTCCATCCCCTCCGCGAACCTGGCCGGGTCCGGTAACGGATGACGACCTTCGGATGGATCGCCATGGCGGGAGAGCCAGCGGTCAAGGTCCACCCACAGCGCACCGGGCAGATGGCCCTTCTCGAACGCTTCGGGGCCCGAGCGGCCATCGAGATACCAGCGCACGTCCGCCACCACCAACCGGGGTGGGGCGGCGCCGCTGGTGAGCTGCTCGGCGAGCCAGGCGGCGGGGACGAAGGGGTTGATCATCCGCCCGACGCTATCCAGTAGGGCACGGGCGCTGACCGGTGTTTCCCGAGTACAGCGGAATAGAACGCCTCCGCAGATAAGTTGAGTGCTGATGACTCAACTATGGGGTGGCCGATGAACCCTCAGCAGGACTGGTTCGACAACGACTACTACGCCGTGCTCGGTGTGGCCGAAGGCGCCACCGACGCCGAGATCAAGAAGGCGTACAAGAAGCTGGCCGGCCAGCTGCACCCCGACCGCAATCCCGGGGACCAGGCGTCCGAGGACCGCTTCAAGAAGGTATCCCGGGCCAAAGAGGTCTTGGCGGACCCCGCCACCCGCAAGGAGTACGACGAATTCCGTCGCCTGGCCAAACAAGGCGCCTTCCGGGGCGGCCCTGGTGGTGGTGGCGGTGCTCCGGGCGGCTTCGGCGGCGGCGGGCCGTTCACGTTCGAGGGCGATCTCAACCTGAACGACCTGCTCGGCGGGCTGTTCGGTGCTGGCGGGGGAGGGGGTCGGGCCGGTGCTCGGCGGGGTCCTGCGGGCGGCTTCGTGGGCCCCCGACCAGGGCAGGACCTGCGGGCCCATCTCACGTTGGACTTCGCGGACGCCATGGCCGGCCTGGAGACCACCATCACCGTGGGCGAACGGTCCGTTAAAGCCCGTCTGCCGGCCGGTGTGGCTGACGGCCAAACCATCAAGCTGCCGGGCAAGGGCGACCCCGGTATGAACGGCGGTCCACCCGGTGACCTCCTCCTGGAGATCGGCGTCACCCCCCACGGCCGCTTCGGTCGCAAGGGCCGTGATCTCACGGTGACGGTGCCGGTCACCTACACCGAGGCGGTGTTGGGCGCCGAGATCGAGGCCCCCACGCTCGATGAGGGCTCGGTTCGGCTGAAGGTGCCGGCCGGGTCACGCAACGGACGGGTGCTGCGGGCCAAGGGTCGCGGTGCCGCCGGGCACGATCTGCTGGTCACCATCGAGATCGCCGTGCCCCAGAACGTGGACGGCGAAGAGTTAGCGCTCATCGAGCAGCTGGCCGCCATCGAACGAGGGCGGCCCTCACCCCGGGAGTCCCTCCCGTGAGCGCCGGTGCCGCCAATGGCCGTCCCGCCGGCGCGGACTACCCCCGCTACGTGATCTCGGTGGCCGCCGAGCTGGTCGGTATCCATCCCCAAACCCTGCGGGCCTACGAGCGGGTGGGGCTGCTGCAACCGGCCCGCACCCCCGGCGGTGGGCGTCGCTACTCCGATCTGGACCTGGTCCGGGCGGCCCGCATCGCCGAGCTGACCCGGTTGGGTTTGCCCCACGTGGGCATCAAGTTGGTCCTCGACCTCGAGGAGCAGCTGCGCCGGATCCAAGCGGTGACCAGGACCGCGGTGCCCGATCGATCCGAGAGCGCCGGCCCCACCAGCACTGCCCGGACCCGCCGAACCACCACCCGAATCTCCTCCTCCCAAATCAACTCCCGAGCCATCAGGAGCGTGCAACCGTGAGCCTCGATCCCAACCGCTGGACCATTAAAACCCAAGAGGCCGTGCAGGCCGCCATCTCCAATGCCCGCAGCCTTTCCCATCCCGAGGTCACCGCCGACCATCTGCTGGCGGCACTGCTGGGTCAGAGCGAAGGCGTGGTGTTGCCGCTCATCAACCAGATGGGCATCAAGCCCCTGGCGTTGCGCAACCAACTCGATGAGGCACTGGCCAAGCTGCCCCGGGCCTACGGCGGGGAGAGCCGCATGGGCCGGGATTTCACCCGGGTCATGGAACAAGCCGACGCCATCAAGGTGGAGTTGGGCGACGAGTATCTCTCCACTGAGCATCTGTTGTTGGCCATGGCCGACCGGGTGGGTAGTGACAAAGAGACCATGCTGGGCGCCTTGCAAAAGGTGCGGGGCAGCCATCGGGTCACCTCACAAAACCCCGAGGGCACCTATCAGGCACTGGAGCGTTATGGGCGGGACCTCACCGAGGTGGCCCGGGCCGGGAAGCTGGACCCCGTCATCGGGCGGGATGAAGAGATCCGCCGGGTGGTGCAGGTACTCAGCCGTCGCACCAAGAACAACCCGGTGCTCATCGGGGAGCCCGGCGTGGGCAAGACCGCCATCGTGGAGGGCCTGGCGCGTCGCATCGTGGAAGGCGACGTGCCGGAAAGCCTGAAGAACAAGAAGTTGATCTCATTAGATCTTTCCTCGATGGTGGCGGGGGCGAAATACCGCGGCGAGTTCGAGGAACGGCTCAAGGCGGTACTGAAGGAGATCTCGGACTCCGCCGGTGAGGTGATCACGTTTATCGACGAGATGCACACTGTGGTTGGCGCCGGGGCCGGTGGTGACGGTGCCATGGATGCCTCCAACATGCTCAAGCCCATGTTGGCCCGGGGTGAGCTGCGCATGATCGGCGCCACCACGCTGGATGAATACCGCAAGTATGTGGAAAAGGATCCGGCGTTGGAGCGTCGTTTCCAGCCGGTGGTGGTGGGCGAGCCCTCCGTGGAAGCCACCATTGCCATACTCCGGGGTTTGAAAGAGCGCTACGAGGTCCACCACGGGGTGCGGATCCAAGACAGCGCCCTGGTGTCCGCGGCAGTGCTGTCGGACCGGTATCTGACGGAGCGGTTCCTGCCCGACAAGGCCATCGACCTGATGGATGAGGCGGCGTCCAAGCTGCGCATCGAGATCGACTCCATGCCGACGGAGATCGATGTGGTCATGCGTCGGGTCCGTCAGTTGGAGATCGAGCGGGTGGCGTTGGCCAAAGAAGTGGACCTTTCCTCAACGGAACGGCGAGCGGCCATCGACGCCGAGATCGCCAACCTCAACGAGACCCTCAGCGGCATGCAGGCGCAGTGGGCCAACGAGCGTGACGCCATTGACCGTATCCGGGTGCTGAAAGAGCAACTGGAGACGGCGTCGATGGAAGCGGACCGTTTGGAACGCGAAGGTGACCTGGGTCGGGCGTCGGAAATGCGTTATGGCACCCTGCCCGATCTGAAGAAAGCCTTGGAGCTGGCCGCCGCCCAGATCGACGAGTTGCAGGCCACCTCCAAGATGCTGAAAGAGGAGGTGGACGAGGAGGACATCGCCGAGGTGGTGTCCCGCTGGACCGGGGTGCCGGTGACCCGCTTGATGGAGGGCGAGGTCCACAAACTGATACGGCTGGAGGACGTGCTTCACGAGCGGGTGGTGGGCCAACACGAGGCGGTCTCTGCGGTGGCCAACGCTATTCGCCGCAGCCGGGCCGGTTTGTCCGATCCCCACCGGCCCATCGGCAGCTTCTTGTTCCTGGGCCCAACCGGTGTCGGCAAGACCGAGCTGGCCCGAACCTTGGCCGAGTTCCTGTTCGACGATGAGCGGTCCATGGTCCGCATCGACATGTCCGAGTACATGGAGAAACACTCCGTGGCCCGCCTCATCGGGGCGCCCCCCGGCTATGTCGGCTATGACCAGGGCGGCCAGCTGACCGAGGCCGTGCGACGCCGGCCGTACTCAGTGCTGCTGCTCGACGAGGTGGAAAAAGCCCATCCCGATGTGTTCAACGTGTTGTTGCAGTTGCTCGACGATGGTCGTTTGACCGACGGGCAGGGCCGTACCGTGAGCTTCAACAACTGTGTGGTCATCATGACCTCCAACATCCCCGGTGAGCCCAGTGACTTCTTCCGGCCCGAGTTCATCAACCGCATCGACGAGATCGTCCGGTTCCGGGCCCTGACCCGCGATGACATGGGCCACATCGTGCAGATCCAGTTGGCGTCGCTCATCAAACGCCTGGCCGATCGCCGCATCGAGCTCAAGGTCACCGACGGTGCCAGTGCGCAGTTGGCCGCCGAGGGGTACGACCCCGTCTTCGGCGCCCGCCCCCTCAAGCGCCTGATCCAAAAGAAGGTGGGCGACACGTTGGCGTTGGCGTTGTTGGAAGGCAAGTTCGGCGAGGGCGACACCGTCACCGTCGGCGCCGACAGCGAAGGCAGGCTGACGTTCGGGTGACGCCGGGGGTGTGATGGAGCGGTGGGGGCGAGCGGGTCCATGGGCGGGGGTGGTGTTCGTCGCGCTGCTGATCGGCTGCGGCATTCGAGATGGAGGCGCGCCGGCCACAGCAGGGTCGGACCCTTCAAGCGCCACCACCGTATGCGACATGATCGAGACCACCACCGCGGGGAACCCCGGACCGCCAGAAACCATTGATGTCTCGGAGCTCACCACCACGACGGGTAACGCCCTCCGCCGGTCCGACACATCGCCGGAGATCGCGGCACCAGTGGAGTCCATACGGCTTGGCATGGCCGATCAGGATGGATCGACGCCGACCGCCACCACTGCTGCGCCGAGGGTGGCCCCAGCGGTGCCGACGCCGGATCGGGAAGCAGCGCCCGGGCCCGTCTCGACCGTGTCGGAGCGCGTAAGTGTTGCCGTCAGGGCTTGTGTTGAACGGCCGGTGGCGGGCCCCGCGCAGATGGCGCGGCCGCATCTGCCGTTCGAGTTCGGCGAGGCCGTGTTGATGGGGGAGTTGGTTCTCGTGCCGATGGCGGACGAGGGCACCTCGGCGCGGTGGCTTTCCGAACCAGGCTGGTTCGCCAGCTACACCATCATGCGAGGAAACCCCGCCGTCGAGGCGCGGGTGGGCCGGCTCGAGTTGGTGGACGCCCGCTCCCTCCGCGCGCCCAGCCGGGTCGCCGACGCGGTCCCGCTGGTGATGCGGGAAGGCGCCGACGTAAGCGGGCGAACCACTGCGGGGGTTGCGTTGGTGAACGACGGCGCCGGCCAAGAGGTCGGGTCAGTGGAGCTCAGGTCCGTCGATGGCCGCAACGTCTGGATCATCCTGCGCGCCGGGGAACCGCATCGCTCGGCGTTGCTGGCCCAAGATCTGTCGGTGGTGCTGGAGTAATCTCAGTGGGCGCTGGGCGGGGCCAGGATGGTAATCGCCGCAGGCTGGATGTCGATGCGGAAGTGGTCGGCGGGGGGGCGGTCTCCGCCGTCGAGCTCGTAGGCCATTGGTCGATCCAACTGCACCCGGATCTTGGTGCCGCTGGTGGTGCGCACGAACGGTGAACGCTGGGGATGGTGCCCGACCAGGCGGCCGAAGACCCGCAGCCATTGATCCCGGCGATGGGCGGTCACCACGCCCACCTCGAGGCGGCCGTCGTTGGGCCGGGCATCGGGAAAGACCTCGAGGCCGCCCATGATGGTGCCCACGTTGCCCACCAGCAGACAACCCGCCGGTCCGTCGAACCAACGGGTGCCGTCCACCTTGATGCGGGCCCGCACGGCGTCGGTGCCGCTGGCCCGCAGCCCGGCCCAGATGTAGGCCAGCCGCCCGAACCGATCTTTATGAGTGTCCGCCCCACCGATGAGCAGGGCATCGAACCCGGTGCCGGCCATCACCGCGAACCGTTCGCCGTTGATCACGCCCACGTCCAGCACCCGCCGCTCCCCGTGCAGCGCGATCTTCAACGCCTCGTCCATGCCGGTTGGTATGTGCAAGCTGGACGCCAGAAGGTTCGCCGTACCGGCTGGTAGGATTCCGATAGGTATGTCGGGAAGGTCGGGGTCGGCGATGGTGTCGATGCAACGTCGCACGGTGCCGTCACCGCCCCACACCAACAGCCGATCCACGCCGGCTTTGGCCGCCTTGCGGGCGCATTTGGGAGCCAGCTTGGATTTGGCCACCTCGAACCACAAGGGATCGGGAAAGCCGGCGTCACGCAGCGCGGCCCGGAGATCAGCGGGCTGGGCCTTTCCCATCTGCTTCTCGGTGTGAGCGATGACGGCCAGCTTCATGGATCGGCTCCTACCCACACCCACCCGCCCTCAAGCACGGACCCGAGAGCATCCACCTCACGGCGAGCTATCGTGCCGATCGCCACCGACGTCGCGTGGTCCCATGTCACCAAGGGGGAGCCGTGCCGTCACGCCGGGCGCAGATCAAGATGACCGATGAGGAGCTGCAGGCCTTCCTCGCCGAGCAGACCCTGGGCGTGTTGGGAACGGTGGATGGTAAGGGCAACCCCCACCTGGTGAACGTGACCTACCTCCACCATCGGGGTGAGCTGATTTTCTCCTCCTTCGTGAAGGCCCAGAAGATCGTCAACCTGCAGCGCAACCCCCGGGCCAGCATGCTCATCGAGATCGCCAGCCCCTACCACGAGATCCGCGGCGCCCTTGTCACCGGGACCGCCGCCATCAACGACGATTTCGAAGCCGTCCGGGAACTGATGGCGGTCATCGCCGAGAACCAGCAACGCCGGGTGGGTGATCCCCAGCCCGAGATGGACCTCGACCAGGTGGCCACCAAACGGGTCATCGTCTCGCTCAAACCGGACCGCATCGCCTCCTGGGACCACCGTCGGCTGGGCGGGGTGTACTGAGCGCTCACGGGGAGGGCCTCCGTGAAAATGGTGGACTGGTGGTAAGTCGCCTAAGAGTCCGTGGATGTCTACCTCGCTGATCAGCAAGGTTGCGTTACGCAATGCACCGGCGTCAACGGTCGCTGCCACTTATCCGCCATTCTCACGCCTTCCCTCCCTCCGTTCAGCGGAACGGGCATCGCTCAGCCGGAAGCGCAATCGGGGTTGCCGGCTACGCTCGCTGTCTCGTCGGACGTCGCAGCTCCTTGCGCCGGTCCCGAACAGTCGAATCGCCCAACCCTGGAGCCCACGATGGATCCGCGATATTCAGCCGAAGCCGAGACCTTCCGTGAGAAGATCGGGGCGTTCCTGGCCGAGCACCTGGCCCCGGGCTGGGGTGGCATCGGCAACCTCGAGGGCGAGGCCCGCGAGACCTGGGTGCGGGAGTGGCGCCAGCTGCTGGTGGAGCACGGCCTGATCGCCCCGGCGTGGCCCAAGGCGTACGGCGGCGGGGGGCTGTCCGCTATCGAGCGGGTGGTGGTGCACGAGGAGTTCGCCAAGGCCGCGGTGCCCACCGGCGGGCCCAACGACGGCTTCGGGATGTCCATGATCGGCCCCACCATCATGGTGATGGGCACCGAGGAGCAGAAGCGCCACTATCTGCCCCGCATACTGGACGGCACCGATCGCTGGTGCCAGGGCTACTCCGAGCCCAACTCCGGATCGGACCTGGCCTCCTTGTCCACCTCGGCGGTGCTCGACGGCGACGAGTGGGTCATCAACGGCCAGAAGATCTGGACCTCTGAGGGTCACACCGCCAACTGGATCTTCGTGCTGTGCCGCACCGCCCCCGCCGCCGCCAAGCACAAGGGCATCTCGTTCCTGCTGTGCCCCATGGACCAGCCCGGTATCGAGGTCCGCCCGATCATCAACATGACCGGCAGCCATGACTTCAACGAGGTGTTCTTCTCCGACGCCCGCACCGCCAAGGACAACATCGTGGGCGATGTCAACGAAGGCTGGCGGGTGGCCAACCAGTTGCTGGCTTATGAGCGCGGCGATGACGCCACCATGGTTTCCTACCGCATGCGGGCCGTGGCTGACGGCTTGGTGGCCATCGCCCGCCAGAAGGGCCTCGATGATGATCCGGTGGTCCGCCAGCAACTGGCGTGGGTGCATTCCAAGGTGGAGATCCTGCGCTACCAAGGGCTTCGCACCCTCACCACGGTGCTGGGCAACGGGGTGCTGGGACCGGAAAGCTCCATCAACAAGCTGCTGTGGACTGAACTGTTCCAGAAGATGACCGAACTGTCCATGAACCTGTTGGGCGCAGACGCGCTGGTTCGTAGCGGCGCCGGACCCCTGTCCACCATTGGACCGGAGGCCGCCGGGGATCCCGACACCACCGAGCGTTGGATCACCCACTTCCTGGGCGCCCGACCGGCGTCGATCTATTCCGGTTCCAATGAAATCCAGCGCAACATCCTGGGTGAACGGATGCTGGGCCTACCCAAGGAACCGCGCTCAGACGAGGGCCCCTGGAACGAGACCCGCCGCTCCTGAACGTCGGGCCCGAGGGCGCAGCAGCAAACCTCCCGACCCAGCGGCGGCAGCCCCGTTAGCCTGGGCGGCGTGACTGACTACGTAGCGCCACTGGCAGATCTGGCCTTCGTGCTGGAGCACATCGTCGGCTATCACGAACTGGCGTCTCTCGACGCGTTCGCCCATGCCGACCTCAATACCGTGACCGGCGTACTGGAGGAGTGCGGGCGGTTCATGGCCGAGGTGGTCGGGCCCCTCAACCGGACCAGTGACACCGTGGGCAGCGTGCGTCAGGGCGACGGTGAGGTGGTGACCCCGCCGGGTTTCATCGATGCCTACCGCCGTTACGTGGCGGCGGGCTGGAATAGCGTGCCGTTCCCCACCGAATTCGGCGGGGGTGCGTTTCCCTGGGTGGTGGGCGTGGCCATGCAGGAGATGTTGACCTCGGCCTGCATGGCGTTTTCCCTGTGCCCGCTGCTGACCCAGGGGGCGATTGATGCGCTGCTGCACTATGGCGATGAGACCCAGCGTGAGTTGTATTTGCCCAAGATGGTGAGCGGGGAGTGGACCGGCACCATGAACCTGACTGAACCGCAGGCCGGTTCAGACGTGGGGGCTCTCACCACCAAAGCGGTCAAACAGCCCGACGGTACCTATCGCATCACCGGTCAGAAGATCTTCATCACGTTCGGCGAACATGATCTGGCCGAGCAGATTGTGCATCTGGTGCTGGCCCGCACCCCCGACGCGCCGGCGGGGACCCGGGGCATCTCCTGTTTCATCGTGCCCAAGTTCCTGCTGAAGGAGGACGGATCGCCCGGTGAGCACAATGCCGTGAGCTGCGTGTCCATCGAGCACAAGATGGGCATCCACGGCTCACCCACCTGCGTGCTGAACTACGAGGATGCCGTGGGGTATCTCATCGGCCAGGAAAACGCCGGGATGCGGATCATGTTCGTGATGATGAACAATGCCCGGCTGTCGGTGGGCCTGGAGGGTTTGGCGTTGGCTGAGCGCGCCTACCAGCAAGCACTGGAGTATGCACTGGAGCGACATCAGGGTAAGGCGGTGGGCGCACCGGCCGGTACGGTGGATTCGCCGATCATCGAACACGCCGATGTGCGGCGCATGCTGTTGACCCAGAAGTCCTGCATCGAGGCCTTGCGTTGTCTCATGTTGTTCAACGCCGGGCACATGGACCGGGCCAAACACCATCCGGACCCCGCGGTACGGGAACGTTCGGGTGAGCTGGTCGGTCTGCTGACGCCGATCTGCAAGGCCTTCGGTACCGACATGGGGGTGGAGCTCACGTCGCTGGCGCTGCAGATACACGGCGGTATGGGCTACATCGAGGAGACCGGGGCGGCGCAGCATTTCCGGGACATCCGCATTGCACCCATCTATGAGGGCACGAATGGCATCCAGGGCGCGGACCTGGTGGGTCGGAAGCTGCCGGTGCGCGCCGGTGCGTCCGCTATGGAGTTCATCGCCACCATGCGGGAGGTGGGGCCCGCTCTCGACGCCGCCGGCAAGGACCTGTCGCCCATCGCCAAGAACCTGGCCGCCCAACTGGACAGCCTCGAGCAGGCCACCACCTGGATCCTCGCCCACGGCGCGGCCAACCCCAACGACGCGCTGGCGGCATCCGGTCCCTACCTGCGCATGTTCGGCTGGTGCGTGGGTGGTTGGCTGCTGGCCCGCTCGGCGCTGGCAGCACAGAGCACCGGAGATGAGACGCTGGCCCGGGCCAAGCTCATCACCGCCCGGTTCTACGCCGAACAGCTATTGCCGCAGGTCTCGGGCTTGTTGAGCGCCGTCACCGCCGGGGACCATGACCTGTTCGCCCTCAGCGCTGAACAGCTGAGCGGCTCCGGAAGGTGACCGGCGCGCTGTTCGCTTCTACGGTTGCGGGCGTGGTTGGCTTCATTCCCAGTCCCTCCTCCTCGCAGATCCACCTCGGCCCGCTCCGTCTGACCGCCTATGGGTTGATGATCGCGCTGGGTGTGGTGGCCTCCGTTGAGATCGCCCGACGCCGCCACGCGGCCCGCGGCGGGGACCCCGAGGACTTCTCCCAGATCGGGCTGTGGTCCGTACTGGCTGGTATGGTGGGGGCTCGGCTCTATCACGTGGCCACCGACTATGACCGTTTCCGGGGCAACTGGGGCGATGCGGTCAAGATCTGGGAGGGCGGCCTCGGCATACCAGGTGGTCTGGCGGCGGGGGTGGCGGTGGGGCTTTTGGTCGCCCGCCGCCGCGGCATGAGCGCCCCCTATGGGTTGGACATCGTTGCTCCGGCCGTTCCGGTGGCCCAGGCCATTGGACGATGGGGCAACTGGTTTAATCAAGAGCTGTTCGGTGGTCCGACGAACCTGCCGTGGGCGTTGCGGATCGATGCCCAACATCGACCGGTGGGGTACGAAGCCCAGGAGACCTACCACCCCACGTTTCTGTACGAGAGCTTGTGGAATCTGGCGCTGGCCGGCTTCGTGATCGCCGTGGAACGCCGCAGCAAGGGTCGATTGCGTCCCGGCAGCCTGTTCGCTATCTACGTGGCCGGGTATGGGATCGGCCGATTCTGGGTCGAATCGCTGCGCATCGATCCCGCCCGTGAGGTGTTCGGCGTGCGTTTCAACCTGCTGCTGGCGGCGGTGGTGGCGGGGTTGGCGTTGCTGTGGTTGCTGCTACGGGCCCGCATCGTCCCCGCGGCACCCGGCGACCACCCCGACAGCGCCAGCGACCAGCCCGACAACGATGCCGACGGTGACGGTGACGGTGACGGTGACGGTGACGGTGACGGTGACGGTACCGAGGGATCGGACCCGGATCAGTCCGGGGGACCGTTGCGCATCGCCGTCCCAATGGGCCACGCTGACACCGACGACGAGGACACCGCGGTGACGCCGGGCTGATCAGGGGTTCGCGGCACCTGCATTGACCGGTCCGGGAGCGGCGCGCCGTGGGCCACGATGGCATCGGACAACGCCGGCCAGGCTTTGGTGCACCACATGTCGAAGGGTCGATCCCCCGCCAACGCCACCGCCAGACCCGCGACCGGGTCCACCCACAAGAAGGCACCGCTGCGCCCGAAGTGGCCGAACGTGGCCGGGCTGTTGGTGGTGCCGGTCCAGTGCGGGGCCTTGTTGGCACGGATCTCCGGGCCGAGTCCCCACGGGTTGGGATCATGGCGTCCGAAACCGGGCAGTACCCCGCTCAGATCGGGAAAGGCCGGGCCGGTGACCCGTTGCCAGGTGGACTGGTCGATGAGCGTCGGCGCCAGCAGCTCCCGACCGACTCGCAGCAGATCCATCACGCTGCCCCGGGCGCCGTGGGCCGCGGAACCGGCGAGGGCGGTCTGGGCGCACCCCAACGGTTCCAGCACCGCCTCCCGCAGGTAGGTAGCCACATCGAGGTGGGCGGCGGCCGCCAGGGTCTCGCCCAGCACCTCGTATCCGGCGTTGGAGTAGATGCGTCGGGTACCCACCGGGGCTATGGGACGGGCCCGGTCGGGGTCCAGCCCGGAGGCGTGGGCCAGCAGATGGGCCACGGTGGATCCCGGCGGGCCGGCGGGCTGGTCGAACGCCAGGGTCTCCTCCTCCGCCGCCACCCAGCAGGCCATGGCCACCAGCAGTTTGGTCACCGACGCCAACTCGAAACCGGTCTCCACCGGACCGCAGCAGGCCACCAGCCCGCTGGCTGAGGTGACTCCCACCGCCACCGGCGCGCCAGGCCAATCCGCCACCAGCGGGGCCAGCACCGCGTCATCCATCACCGCCGGCGACGGTAGCCGGGCCGGGCAGTGGACGCTGACGCCGGCGGGCGATCAATGTGCGGTCATGACCCAAGCTGAGACGCCCTTTGAGCAGGCGGTGCTGCGGGTGCTGTTGGCGTTGACGCCGGGGGAAGTGGTGACCTACGGCGAGGTGGCGGAGGAGGCCGGCTACCCGGGTCGGGCCCGAGCGGTGGGCCATCTGCTGGCCCGCGGTCCGCGCCCGCCGGACCCGGCCCAGGCGATGGCGGGCGATCAGATCTCGGAGGTGCCGTGGTGGCGGGTGGTGGCGGCGAACGGGCGTTTGGTGCCCGGCATGGAGGCCGAACATGCCCGACGATTGCGGGCTGAGGGGGTGCACGTGGGGCCCAACCGGGTGGTGGGGCTGGCCGCTCAACGCCGGTTGCGTCGCTCCGACAGGGCACCGGGGACGGTCGCTCCGAAACCGGGGAAGGGCTGATCGGCGCATCTTTTTCACCAGGGCGGTATGCTGGCAGCGTTACCCGGCCGTCGGTCGGGTGAGTCGGTTGACGCCCGGGGCGAACCTGTCGCCCGAGACGTCGGACCGGAGCCGTTCGCTGGGGAGCGATGCGAGCGGCCACCCCGCATGCGAATCGGTTCCGAACGGAAGGTTCAACCACTTTGTCTCAACAACTCCAACTCTCCGAGCACCCCGACGCGGGCGCGCCCGGTGACATCGCCGACACCGCGTCGGTAACGGTCGAAAACGGCGGTCCTGCAGCCGGATTCGCCGCTCTGGGCGTGGCGCCCGACCTGTGTCAAGCGCTCTCCGATCGGGGCATCGAAACCCCTTTCGCCATTCAAACCCTCACCATCTCCGACGCCCTCGCCGGCCGGGACGTGTGTGGCAAGGCCAAAACCGGTTCCGGCAAGACGCTGGCCTTCGGTTTGCCGCTGCTGCAACGGTTGGCCAAGTCCCAGCCCCGCCATCCCGCCGGCCTGGTGCTGGTGCCCACCCGGGAACTGGCCCTGCAGGTGCACGATGAGTTGCTGCCCATGGGTACCGCCCGTGGGTTGAGCGTGGCCGCGTTGTACGGCGGGGCCCGGATCGAGCCCCAGATCAAGCGTCTGATCGAGGGCGTGGACCTGGTCATCGGCACCCCGGGCCGGCTCATTGACCTCATCCGCCAGGGTGAACTGTCCGTGGCCGATATCGATCACGTGGTAATCGATGAGGCGGACCGCATGGCTGACATGGGGTTCCTGCCCCAGGTGGAGTGGATCCTTCGCCACGTGCAGGGCCGCCATCAGACGTTGCTGTTCTCCGCCACCTTGGACGGGGTCATCGGCAGCCTGGTTCGCCAATACCAACATGATCCGGTGTTCCATGAGGTGGATTCCCGCCAGGTCACCGTTGATGAAATGATCCACCGGTTTGTGTTGGTGCATGAACTGGACAAGGTGAAGGTTTCAGCCGCCATCGCCAAGGGCGCCAAGCGGGTGCTGATGTTCAGTCGCACCAAGCGCAACGCCGACCGGGTGGCGCAATCGCTGGTTCGCGAAGGCATCATGGCCGAACCCATCCACGGCGACCTTCGCCAGTCCCAGCGGGAGAAGGCACTGGCCGACTTCTCCGCCGGGAAGCTCCATGTGTTGGTGGCTACCGATGTGGCCGCCCGGGGGATCCACGTTGATGATGTGGATGTGGTAATCCACTTTGACCCGCCCGAGGACCACAAGGCGTATCTCCATCGTTCAGGTCGCACGGCGCGCGCCGGTGAGTCCGGTATGGCGGTATCGCTGGTGTTGTGGAATCAGGAACTGGAGGTGCGCCGTTTGCAGAACCGGTTGAACCTGAAACTGCCGATGGTGGAGATGTTCTCCAACGACGCCCGCTTGGCGGACCTTGGAGCCTGGGACCCCGGGGTCGAACCGGACCGCCCCGCACGTCCCAAGCGCTGACCTGCTGGTGCGCCGCGGTGGAGCTGCAGCCCGGGCCGAAGCGGCCACCGGGTTGCCTGGTTGGCTGATCCAATGGTCAAACTGGGCCGCCGCGGCGTCCCACCAAGGTGGCCATCCCGGCTGCGGGCTGGCCGCAGTGGCTGCGCTGGCGGCCGTTGCGGGCCCACAACACGCCGCGCCCGAGGCGTTGTGGGCGCGGCCTGAACACCACACGTCATCGCCCGTTCCTGACATACCTATAGGAATGGTTGAGGCAACCCTGTCAGCGGCGGCGATGGAGGACGTGGCCTTTCACTATCTGCTGGGTCGGGTTTATGAAGCCACCAAGATTGCGCCGATCCGCCGAAAGGGTGGGGTTTTCTACACGCCGCAGCCGGTAGCCGCGGGTCTGGCGTCCCTGGCGCTGGACGGACTGGTGAACTCGGAAGGGGGCGAGGACGCAGGCCGGGTCTCCGAACGCCCCGCCGGCCCACCTGCCGGCAACGACCGTGCGTTGGTGGTGCTCGATCCCTCCGTTGGTGCCGGCGGTTTTCTGTTGGCGGTGGGGGAGCGGCTGCGGGTTGAGCGAGGCGTGACCGCCGCTGCCATCGTGGAGGGTTTCCGGGGTACGGACCTCGATGCTGATGCGGTGGCGGTGGCCCGCTTGGCGTTGGCGTGGTGGTCCTGGGCCTGCGACGCGGTGGTGACGTGGCCCCCGGAGTGGGCGTTGCGGGCGGGTGATGGCCTCGCTGCGGCGCATCACGGGGGCCCACCGCCGGGTGAGGCGGATCTGGTCATCGGCAACCCGCCCTTTCTCAACCAACTGCAAGGGGCCACGGCGCGCCTGACCGCGGACCGCCAGCGGGCGCAGGCCCGGTTCGGGGACGCCGCCAAGGGCTACGTGGACACCGCCACCCTGTTCGCCCTGGCCGGGTTGGACGCCGTCAGGCCGGGGGGGCGGGTGGTGCTGATCCAGCCGGAGTCGATGCTGGTGGCTTCCCATGGCGCGGCCGCCCGGGCCGAGTTGGCGCGGCGGGCCACGCTGGAGGGGCTATGGATCGGCGGCCTCGGGGTCTTCAATGCCGGCGTCCGTGTCTGCGCGCCGATCCTGCGCCACGCTGAGCCCGCCACCGCCCCATCACTCGCTGCGGTCAAGCTCTGGCAGGGAGTGTCTTTTTCGCCGTCGGGTCGATTCGACGTCGATTCGCCCGAGCGACGGAAGGCACTTTTCGACGGATCGTGGGCCTCAGTGCTGGCCTGCTCACGCGGAGTGCCTGATATTCGGCTGTCCTCGTCGGGCACCTTGGCGGACGTCGCCACCGCCACCGCCGGGTTCCGTGATCAGTTCTACGGCCTGGCCCCTTTCGTACGGGACGCCCCGCCCACCGGCGTTACCGCCTTGTTAATCACCTGCGGGCTCATCGGTCCCGGGATCTGCCGATGGGGGACGACGCCCACCCGTTTCGCCGGGCAACGTTGGCAGCGGCCCACCGTGGATGTGACCGCCCTGGGCCGGGATGATCCCAAGTTGGCCCGTTGGGTGGGGGCCCGGCTCCGGCCGAAGGTGCTGCTGGCCACCCAGACCCCGGTGCTGAACGTGGTGGCTGACCCGGGCGGGGTCATGGTCCCCTCGGTGCCGGTCATCTCCGTCGAGCCCAGGCCGCCCCCATTCGCCGACACCGGCGCGATCGATACCGGCTTCATCGATACCGGCGCCCAACCGACGCTGTTCGCCCTCTTCGACAACGGCGTGATCGAGGACGGGGGAGCGGACGCAGGTGCCGTCAGCGAACGAGGCCGCCCGGAAAGCGACCCAGAACAGGAACGGGAGATCGAGCTGGAGCTGGTGTGGCGAATCGCCGCGATCTTGTGGTGCCCGGCGATCTCCGTGATCGCCGCCCAACGCCACGCCGGCGCCGGCCTCAGCGCCAACGCCCTGCGGCTCAGCGCCCGGCAGGTGTTGGACCTCCCACTCCCTGCACAGGTTGGGCCCTGGCACGCCGCAGCCGCCGCCTACCGCCAGGCCGTGGCGGCCCTCACCGACGTCCCCGGCGTTATCAGCGTCGTTGGGGCGTCGGACCTGGGCCAGAGCGAGCAGTGGCGCCACGCTGCAACCCTGATGGGACGGGCTTATGGGCTGGACCAGGACGGCATCGAGGCGGCCCAACGGTGGTGGGATGCACAGGCTCGCCCGGCCCGCACCGCACGCCCCCGTCGCCCCTCCGTCGCTGAGCCCCGGCAAGTCGATTGACGGGGGTGGGACCGAGTTGCTCGAATGGGGCTTCACATCTGGAGTGAGCCGTCACCGGTCGGGGTTTCCGATCCGACGGCTCCGGCAACCTGGGTTCGGACACCCAAGGTGCTCAGCCAACCTGGATCCGTCACGGACTCGGTGGGCGATGAGGCCCGCCCTATTCGGTCAGGCAACCAAGGTCCGAGGAGGCAGCGCACCATGAACCGGGACCCGCACCATGGGGACCACGCCGCGGGCGGGCTTCGACGACCCCCCGGCCGCACCAACCTGCCGGTCACGGGGGCCTGGAGGGTGGGGGACCCGCCGTTCGAGCGGCAGTTCCTGGCGTTGCGGGCCGCCCCCTTCGCGCTTGAGCAGGGCGGTGTGCTGGCCGAGGTCGTCGTGGCTTACGAAACCTGGGGCACATTGGCCGCCGACGGTTCCAACGCCATCCTGGTGTGTCATGCGCTCACCGGGGACGCCCACGCCGCGGGCGAATCCGGCCTCGGCCAGCCCACCGACGGCTGGTGGGATCCCCTCATCGGACCTGGTCGGGCGCTGGATACCGACCGGTACTTCGTGGTCTGCGTCAATGTGCTGGGCGGTTGTCAGGGCAGCACCGGACCGTCCTGCATCAGCCCCGCAACCGGCGCACCGTACGGGTCCGCCTTTCCCGTGGTCACCATCCGGGACATGGTGCGGGTCCAGCGACGCCTGGCTGATGAGTTGGGCGTGGCCCGCTGGCTCTCCGTCATCGGCGGGTCCATGGGCGGCATGCAGGCCCTCGAGTGGGGGGTGATCTACCCCGACCGGATGCGCTCGTTGGTTGCCATCGCCACCACCGCCGCCGCCAGCGCCCAACAGATCGCCTGGAGCACGGTGGGTCGGTTGGCGGTGGCCAACGATCCCAACTGGCGCGACGGCGATTTCTATGGCGCCGGGCCCGGCGAAGGCCCCCACGCCGGGCTGGCCCTGGCCCGTCGCATCGCCCAGATCCACTACCGCTCCGAGCCGGTGTTCGAGCAACGATTCGGCCGCCACAGCATCGACCCCATCGACCATTTCGGCATGTGGGACCGATTCGACGTGGAGTCCTACCTCGACTACCAGGGCGAGAAGCTGGTTCGCCGGTTCGATGCCAACACCTACCTGGTGCTCAACCGGGCCATGGACCTGCACGATCTGGGCCGGGGGCGCGGCGGGCTGCGCGAGGCCCTCGGTCGTATCCGGGTGCCCACCTGCACCATGTCGATTCCCACCGACACGCTGTACCCGCCCTACCAGCAGGAGGCGCTGCGTGACGGTCTGCGGGCGAAAGGGGTCAGCGTCGATCACGTGATCATCGAGAGCCCGCACGGTCACGACGGGTTCCTGCTGGAGTTTGACCAGGTGAGCGCGGCCATCGCCAAGTTCCTGGCCCGCCTGTAACCCCCGCCCGATGCCCGAGCTGCTCGAGGTGGAGTTCTACCGCCGGCTGGCTGTCATCGCAGTGGGTCGCCGGGTGGTGTCGGTCGCGGCGCCGGACCCGTGGTACCTGAAAGCGGGATTGTCCGCCGGCGCGCTGAAGGACGTGCTGTCCGGTCGAACGCTCGGGGCGGCGGACCGGCACGGCAAGCGCCTGCTGCTGCGCTTCGACGCCCCGAACCACGATCCGGGCGATGTCGTGCTGGGGCTGCATTTCGGGATGACCGGGCGGCTGGTGGTGGACGGCCGAGCGGCGATCGACCGGCTGGAGTACAGCTCCGCCCGCGCTGATCCCGCCTGGGAACGCTTTCGCCTGGGGTTCGATGACGGCGGCGAGCTGGTGATGATCGATCCTCGTCGTCTGGGTGGGGTGCAGCTCGACCCCGATCCCCGCAGCCTCGGCCCCGACGCCGCCACGGTTCGAGCGTCGGTGTTCAGCGCCCTACTGGCAGCGTCGAGACGGCCACTGAAGGCGGTGCTGCTGGATCAATCCCGCCTGGCTGGGCTGGGTAACCTCCTGGTCGACGAGATCCTGTGGCGGGCCCGGCTGAGCCCCACCAGACCCGCTTCCGGGCTGGACCAAGCCAGCTGCACCCGTCTGCATCGCACGGTGCGCACCACGTTGGCGGCCCTTGATGAGCTCGGCGGGTCCCACACCGGAAAGCTGTTCTCAGCCCGGTCGCCAGGGGGTTGCTGTCCACGGTGCGGGGCGGCGCTGAGGCGGGAGCAAGTTGGTGGTCGGACCACGTTCTGGTGCCCCGCCGAGCAGCGCTGATCCCGGCGACGACCACGCTGAACAGCCCAAATACCACCCTGTGGGTCCCGAGCGATGGGTCTCGCCGCACTAAGGTGCAGGGGATCGAACCACCCCAAGGACCGATGTTGCTCACTCCTGCCCGACGCCGCCTGGTGGTTGCGCCGCTGCTCATCCCAACCGTGTTTCTCTCAACCGTGTTCATCTCAGCGGTGCTGGCCGTCTTGGTGTTGTCGTTCGGCTCCGGTTCCGCCGGGGCTCAACCGGCTGACCCCTCGGCCCCGCTGTGGCGACAGCGCCAGGACACCACCACTGTGCCCCCCAGCACCGCCAGCACCGAGCCGCCCACCACCTCCAGTTCGGCCCCACCCATCTCAACGGCCGCGCCCAGCACCAGCGCCGTGGTGACCTCCACCACCGCGGCGGTGGCCCCCACCGCGGTGACCACGGCCGCGGAACAAGCCCCCGTCGAGGAGGTCGTTGAGGAGGCGCCGGTCGAGGAGGTCCTCCAGGAGGAGGTGGTCCAAGAAGACGTCGTGCCTTCCACCACGCGGGCCCGGGTGACCACCACGTCCGCCGCCGCCGGGCCCCAATCCTCCCTGCTGGCGCCCACCCCGCCCACCACCGCTGCCGGACCGCCCCCCACCAGCCGCCAGGAGCGCATCGTGTGGCTGGTCGTGGCGGCGTTGTGCCTGGTCGGCGTGCTGATCGCCGCGCTGACGGGCCGATACTGGTGGTACACCAACCCCAAACGGGGCTTCGTGCGTTCCCGTGCCGTGCTCAGCCAGAAGGTGCTGCGGGACCATCCCGACACCGACGTGTTGCAGGTCCTCCAGGGCGGGCCGCGCCGAGCTGTGGTGGATACCGCCGAAGTGGCCATGCCGCCGCCGTTGCTGGCTCAGGACCCCCGCGCCCAGCCGCAGGAGCACACGGTCACGGCCGGGGAGAACGGGTAGGGTTCCGCCATGGCCGGCTTGGATGTCGAAGGGATGATGCAACGCTTCCGTGACCGTGCGGACGCGGTGAAGCGGCGCCAACTGCCTCCCGTGGGTGGCGAGGAGCGCCAGCTGTTCATCCGCCAGGCACAAGCAGACTTTCAGGACTTCGCCATCATCGCTGACGCCAAGGTCTCCGTTGAGGACGGGTTCTTGGTGCTGCGAACGGACCTCCGCCCCCCGGAGGACAGCTAAGCGGTTGTTGCGCCGGCCACTCGGCTTGGTAGAGTGGTGGCCCCTGCGGATGTAGCTCAGTTGGTAGAGCATCACCTTGCCAAGGTGAGGGTCGAGAGTTCGAGTCTCTTCATCCGCTCCATATTAGATACCTGGTCAGAGCCGGTTTTTGGTCGGGCTCCCAGGTTAAGATCCGCAGAGCGTTAAACCAAGCCGTTAAACCTCTGCGAGATTTCGTCGTAGCGGTTTCCTACTGTGGCCACCCATGGTGGTCGAAACAGGGTTAGCGGGCCAGCGGCGGCGTCAAGGCGGGAAAAAGCCGGTCCGACCTGGGGTTTGGCGGGTCGACGCCGAGCTGCCGAGGTCCCCCGGTGCGCCTCGTCGGCGGATCTCTCGCACGGTCAGCGGCTCTGAAGAAGACGCCGAGGCCGCCCTGGTGCAGCTCATCGCTGATGTCGAGGGTGGTGTTCGGCCCCAGCCGCGACCTCGACGGAAGGGCGGCGCGGCCCGGGCCCGGCAGTCGGGTTCCGTCAGCGAGCTCGGGCCGGATCGGTGGCTGGTCGGCATCGAGGCCGGACGGGATCCGCTCACCGGGGCCCGCCGGCGTCAGACCCAGGTGGTGCGGGGCAGCCGCGAGGACGCGGAAATCGCGCTGGCCCGGCTGCGGCTGATCGACCACGATGCGGTGCTCCGCTCCGCCACCAACGCCCGCACGGTGCGCTCGGCCTGCGAGCTCTATCTGCGGGAGGTCCGCACCGAGTTGCAGACCCGCCGGACGGACCGTTCGGCGTGCAAGCGGATCGCCACGACCCGGCTGCCGGGCGGAACCGTGCCGGGTGACCTGGTCTTGAGCAAGTTGGACTGGCGCACGGTGGAGCAGGTGTTCGCCCGGTGGGCCGAGGAGGGACTCCACCCGACCACCCAATCCCGGTACTGCTCGTCGTTGTCGAAGGTTCTCGAACACGCCAAGCGGTCAGGTTGGGTGCGCCACAACCCGGTGCGTGAGGCCCGCCGACCCTAGGTACCCGCCCACCGGCCTGATGTTCCCCGCGACGTCGACGTTCGGGCGGCGCTGTGGGCGGCTGAGGCCAAGGACTATCACCTGTACGCCTACGTGTTGGGCATGGCCACGATCGGGTGTCGCCGCAGCGAGCTGTTGGCGGTGCAGGTCGCTGTTCTCGACCTGGCGAAAGCGGTGGTGACGATTCGAGCGTCCCTCGCCGATGGTGGACCGGGAGTGGGGATCTACCGCAAGGCCACCAAGCGGGACGACTGTGGGGTCACGTTCGCCATGCTCCGCCGTTACGTCGCCACCAAGCTGCTCGATGTGACCGCGGGGGATTACCGGACGGTGGCGTCGATCACCGGCAACAGTGAGGAGACCCTGCGCCGTTGGTATGACGCGGGACCGAACCTGGCGAAGAAGAGGGCCGTGGTGGCCATGGCCCAACTCTGAGCGCTCATTCGTGGGCGGCTTGGCCGGCCGGGCCTGGCGGCGGTGCTGCGGTTGGGTGGGAGCCGGGGAACATCGCCAGGAGCTCGAGGCGCTTGATGAGGATGCGCCGGCCGATGCGCACCGCTGGAATTTCGCCGCGGCTCACTGCGTCGTAGGTGGCGCTCTCAGAGAGGCCGATGAGCGCGGCCGCCTCCGAGACGGTCATCGTGAGCGTGGTCAAAGTGGTGATCATCGACGCACGCGGTCATGGACAGAGCGACAAGCCCCATGACCCCGACAGCTACGCCCTTCCGACGCTGACGAGCGACGTCGTTGCCATGCTCGACACTCTAGGGGTGGACCGCGCCCACTTCTTCGGTCTTCCATGGGAGGCCGATACGCGCTGGGCATGGCCACGTACGCGCCCGGTCGGCTGCGCTCGCTGATGGTCGGAGCGGTGAGCCCGTGGCGGAATCTTGAGCGTGGCGCTGCGTTCCTGTCCTTCCTGGCCCAGGGCGCTGAGGCCTTCGTCCCGGTGTGGGAGGCCCAAGCACCCATCTCCGACGCCCTCAAGGCGCGACTGCGGGCCAACGACGTCAAAGCGTTGATGGCCATGCAGGAGCACCGTATGGAGCATGACGACAACGTCCTGGACGCACTAGACGGGCTCCAATGCCCCTACCGCCTTATTGCCGGCGACGAGGACAACCTTGCTCCATATGCCGAGATCGTGAAATTCGCCGGGGGCCTTCCAGAAGGCGCGTTGATCACGTTGTCCGGTATCAATCACCTTGAGACAATGCAGCGGATCGATTTGATTCTGCCGCACGTCACGGCATTGATACAGCAGGCCTGACTGAAGGGTTTCCACCGACGGCCAGCTCGCCGCAACTCACCGGCCTGTATTGTATTACGGCCACCGGCTTTGCCGAAGCGTGGCTTGGTGTGATGCTAGGTTCCGCCTGGGCGACAAAGGAACACGTCACTGCTGCCGGCTGGATTCAGCGCCCTCGGCGTTCCCGTCGTCAACAACCGGCTCCCGGTCCGGCAATGACCGAAGCGGTCACTCCTCAGCAGCAGTTCTCGCCACGCCTGCGAACAAGTGGGCCAGATCGAGCTGTACCCACACGCGGTTCCCGTCGCGCCGTATCACACGAGAGCGGACGGGCGGCTCCTCGTCGTCTCCGATGACGAGCCAATCGCCCGGCTGCGGGTTGAACGTGGTGTCATTGGCCCGGGGGCTGTGGCTGATCCAGGTTTCGACCACGAGATCAGCGCCGACGCTGTTGGCGTCGTACCGAAGGTCGTAGTCGTGGGCGGTCACGGGATTGAGAGTACTTCGTCACCGAGCGCGCCGGTAGGCCGGATTGTCGATCGGGCCTCGGAAGTGTGCCCGCACGCGGTTGAACAGGGCGGTGGTGGGCGTGGCCAAGACGACGGTCCAGTGCGGTGCGTCGAGAGTTGGCAGGAGAGGAAAGCCATCCTCGACGAGGTCGTGGCCATCCGCGGTGAGGATGCGCGAGCGGGCGGCGAACGCCGGACGTTGGCGAGCGAGACGGTGGTAGTCGCCATCTGGGACTTCGAGCACCGAGAACCCCCAGAAACCCCAATTCTGTTGACACTGCTCGGCGGACTCGGTGAGCCGCTCGTCTGACATGGTGTTCACGCCCATCCGCACGACGACGAGGCCGGGGACGACCGACTCATCGCGAAGTACGAGAGGCTGGTGCACGCGCTCACCGTAGCGAAACGCGTCCCGGAGTCCCGCGTGCAGTCAGCAGGCGGCTGTTCGTAGAGCGGTTTAACGCGTGGTACATCCGCCCCCGGAATGGGGCCGACTCTGCGGAATAGACGGAATGCGACACAGAGAGGGTGCTGCTCGGTGGGATGGAGCACTCCAGCCGGGGGAGATTCCCTCCTTTTGCCAAGGTGAGGGTCGCGAGTTCGAGTCTCGAGCGGGTCGCGGCAACGCAGTGGAGGCACGGATGGCGGAGGGTTCGGCGAAGGCCAAAGTGGAGGCGAAGCGCCGCGCGAAGGGCGCTGGCGGGGTGGTGCCGGTTGTTGGCGTGTGGCGGGTCGACGTGGAGGTCGGGCTGGATGAGCACCGGGCGTGGCTCACCGAGCACCTCGCTGCCGAGCCGATCCACGAGGTGTGTGCCGCTTATGACCGGCTGCTCCGCGACGCCGGCAAGAACGCCATCCGCCAAGAGATCTTGGCCACCGTCACAGTGCACACCGGCAAGGTTCGGGGGGTGGCGATCGGGCGGGGACCGGTTGCATGCCGGGATCGCCAAGCTGCTGCGCGAGGTGAAGCAGTTCGCCGATCGTCTCGACGGTGCGCGGCTGCACGTGTCCGCGTCCCTCGGCCCCACCGAGTGGGCTCGAGCGATGCGATTCCGCCTCGACCCGTCCTGCCGGCTCGCGCTCGATGGGCGGATGCGAGCCATCGGTGAGACGGCCGGTGCGTGCTCGCTGGCGAACGTGGGCCCGCTCGCAGCGGAGACGGTCTGGACGAACAACCGAGCGTGGTGTCCACCGATGACGAACGTTGCTGCATGCTGTACGAGCGGTGGCTCCGAGCGCGGCCTTTGTGTCGCCCTCGCGCCCGCACCGTCGGCGATGCGATGGGTGCTCAGCGCGAGATGGCGACCAGAGCGGGCGCGCTGTTCGTGGTCGATCAAACGGCGACGATCTCGACGAGGTGCTCGACAGCTTTGAAGTCCTTCGGATTGCGGGTGTAGAGGGGGAGTTGCGCAGCGTTGGCGGTAGCTGCGATCAGTAGATCAACTGCACGGGCGCCGCGTGCTTTGCGGCCGGTCGTCACGACTGCGGCGTAGATGAGCCCATACGCTCGGGCGGCGTCAGCGTCGAACGGGAACGGCTCGAACGTCGCTTCGGTGCGCTGCAGGCGGTCCTGGCGGCGGGCTCGCTCGTTGGGATCGGTTGTGGCATGGGGCCCGGCTGCCAGCTCGGCCATCGTGATCGCGCTTATGGCCATCTCCATCGGCAGCCGCTCGGGATCGAGCTCATCCAGATCGACGATCACCGACGTGTCAATCATGCCCTGCGGGTGGCGGGAATCAGCCACGAGGCTCGATGTCCTGGTCAACGTGACGGTCAAGGTCGTCGCGGAAACGGGCGGCGTCGATTCGAGGCGCGTGGGCGAATGCAGCGACAACGGTTTCGCTGGCCACGAAACGCCGACGACGCAGCGGGATCAACTCGCCTACGGGTACCCCGTTGCGAGTGACGACGAAGGCCTCGCCCTGATCGAGTCGGCGCATGATCTCGCCGCTGTCGTTGCGAAGCTGCCGCTGGGTGATCGCCTCAGCCATGGGTGCGAGTGTAGCACGCGTGCGACGGCGAGCACCCAGGCCCACAACGACAGGCGCCCCACCGGGCTGCCGGCGCAATCCCCTGAGGTGCACGAAGAACTGGACAGGGTGTGCGGTGGTTGTTAGGCTTGCCTAATGATGAGTCGTAACAGCACCGAACGGAAACGTCCCGGCCATCGCCGGCGGAGGCTCATCGCGGCGGTCATCGCGGTCTCGGGTCTCGCCGCGGCGTGCGCCGATGACAACGGGTCGTCTGCATCGGGCTCGTCGGCTCCCTCCCGCACGGTCACGGTGTACCTCGGCCGTCAGTACGGGATCGAGCCGGTGTTCAAGGAGTTCACCGCAGCCACCGGGATCGAGGTGCGCTTCACCGCCGGCAGCGACCCTGAGCTGCGGGAACGGTTGATCGCGGAAGGTGCCAACACGCCCGCTGACGTGGTCATCACGGCCGATGCGGCCAACATCGAGCTTGCGGCCCAAGCTGACATCCTGGCCCCGATCGACAGCTCCGAGCTGGCAGGCGCCATCCCCGAGGAGCTGCGCAGCCCCGACAACCTGTGGTTCGGGCTCAGCCGCCGGGGCCGTTCGGTGATCTACAGCACGGAGCGGGTCACCAAAGCGCCCACCACCTACGCCGCGGTGGGTGATCCGCAATGGAAGGGCAAGGTGTGTCTGCGTCCCAGCACCCACCCGTACACCCAATCGCTGGTGGCCAGCCTGATCATTAACAACGGCGCCGACAGCGCGCGCGCCGTGGTGGAATCGTGGGTGGCCAACGACCCGCTGTACATCAATAGCGACACGGATATCTACAAAGCAGTGGCGAAGGGGGAATGCGATGTGGCGTTGGCCAACTCGTACTACTTCGGCCGCCTGCAAACCGAGGATCCCAACTTCCCGGTGGCCATCTCGTGGGCCGAACAGCAAGGCGCCGGCACCCACATCAACATCAGCGCCGCGGCACTCACCGCCAACGCACCCAACGCCGACGCCGGCCGGCAGCTGATTGAGTGGCTCGCCACCGACGGCCAGCAGCGCTTCGCCGACGCCAACTTTGAGTATCCCGCTGACCCCTCGGTGGCGGTGAACAAGCTGGTTGCATCGTGGGGTGAGTTCACGGCGGATCTGGCCGCGGTGCGCCAACTCGGGGCCAATAACGCCGCTGCCGTTGAGCTACTGAGCGCCGCCGGGTACGAGTGACCCTGGCTGTTCGCGCCACGTCGGCCACCACGGTGGTTCGCGCCGTCCGATCGTTGCCGGGATGGGCGGCAATGGTGGTGGTGGCGGGCGTGATCGTCACTCCCATCGTGGTCATCGCGGCCTCCGTGCTGCGTCCGAGCACCGAGGTATGGCGCGAGCTGTGGGCCACCCGGCTTCCGGCGATGCTGATCGACACCGCCACGCTGTTGTCATTGGTGGTCATGGGAGCCACCGCGCTCGGCACGGGACTGGCGTGGCTGGTGACGGCCTACCAGTTTCCCGGCCGCCGACTCCTGGGATGGGCGGTGGTGGTGCCCATGGCGGTGCCCGGTTACGTGCTGGGCTTTGTGTGGCTGGACACGTTGCAGGGCCCCCTCGGTGCTCGTGGGGTACGTAGCATCTGGATCTGCGCTGCGGTACTGACCTTGTCGTTGTACCCGTACGTGTACCTGCTGGCCCGCGCTGCCTTCCGTGAGCAGTCCGCCGCCGCCGTGGACGTGGCGCGCAGCCTCGGTTGCAGCGCGGCCGGTGCGTGGTGGCGGGTGACGCTGCCGATGGCCCGGCCCTCAATCGTCGCGGGTGCCGCGCTGGTGGCGATGGAGGTGCTCACCGATGTCGGGACGGTGCGGCTGTTCAACGTCAGCACGCTGGCCGATGGTGTGTTGCGGGTGTGGTTCGGCACCGGCAATCGCAACGCCGCAGCCGAACTGGCCACGCTGCTGATCGCCGCCACGCTGACGCTGGTGCTGGTCGAGCGGCTGCTACGTGGGGGAGCCCGCTACACCCAGAGCGGTCTGCGGGCCACCGCGCCGGCACACACCAGGCCGGCCACGTCCCTGGCCTTGACGGTGGCGGGGTGGAGCGTGGTGGCCGTGGCGGCGCTGCTGCCGCTGGTTCGGCTGGGTCGCTGGACGGTCCAGGCCCGACGTACCGGTCAGAACGTCAGCGTCGGGGGCGGCCTCGGCACGCATTTGCTGGCGTCGTTTCGGGTGGCGGGTTTGGCCATGATCACCTGCCTGGTGGTTGGTGTGGCCTTGGCGGTGTTGGCTCGACGGCGGGGTTCGATCGGTCAGGTCCTGGCTCGGCTGGCCACCTCGGGCTACGCCGTCCCGGGTCCGGTGGTGGCGGTGGGTGTGGTCATTACCCTGGCGGCGGTGGACCGGCGCGGTTGGATTCCCGACGAGGCGCTGCTGGTGGGTTCGTTGGCAGGGTTGGTGTATGCCCTGACCGTGCGATTCCTGGCCGTGAGCTATCAAGGGGTGGACGCCAGCCTGGCCAAGGTTCCCCCGAACGTGGTGGCCGGGGCACGTTCATTGGGCGCTTCGTCGTGGCGTGTGGCGATCCGCGTGGAACTGCCGCTGGTGCGGGCCGGCCTGCTGGCGGCGGCGGCGCTGGTGGCCATCGATTCGCTGAAGGAACTCCCCGTCACGTTGTTGCTTCGACCGTTCGGTACCGACACGTTGGCGGTGTGGGTATGGCAGGCCACCTCGGAGAGCTTGTGGGTGCAAGCGGCGGTGCCGAGCCTGGCCATCGTGGCGGTGGGCCTGGTCCCGGTGGCGATGTTGCTGTGGGCCCTTGAGCGTGGAGCCGAGGTCACCACATGACGCCGGCGCTCGAGGTGGTGGGGCTTCGGCGCAGCATCGGCGGACGGTCCGTGGTGGATGGTGTCGACCTTTCGTTGCAGCCCGGTGAGTTGCTGGCGTTGGTGGGCCCGAGCGGGTGCGGTAAGAGCACCCTGCTGCGCGCAATCGCCGGGCTTGACCCGATGGAAGGTGTGGTGCGCATGGCCGGTCAGGATGTCAGCGCCCTGCCGCCTGAACGACGACACATCGGGCTGGTGTTCCAGGATCATGCGCTTTTTCCGCATCTGCGGGTGGCGGACAACCTGACGTTCGGCACGCGCCGCCTGTCACGCTCCCAACGCGCCGTGCTGGTGGAGGAATTGCTGCAACTCGTGCGGCTGCCCGGCATTGGCCGTCGCTATCCGCATGAGCTATCGGGTGGTGAGCAGCAGCGCGTGGCCCTGGCCCGGGCGTTGGCGTCGCGCCCGTCGGTGGTGTTGCTGGATGAGCCCTTCGCCAGCCTCGACACGTCACTGCGCGATGATCTGCGACGTGACGTGGTTGATGCCGTACGCCGAAGCGCCACCACTGCTTTGCTGGTCACCCACGATCGCGACGAGGCGTTACAGGTGGGGGACCGTGTGGCGGTGATGCGTGAGGGTCGCGTCCTGCAGGTCGACCGGCCCAACGTGGTGTACGAGCAGCCGATCGACCGGTTCGTTGCCGGCTTTCTCGGCGATGTTGGCTTCCTGGCTGCGGGTGACGGCGCGGCGCTGATGGCGCGGCCCCATGACCTCACGGTGGTGGCCGGTGGCGTTGATCGCGTGCTCGGACATCGCTACCTCGGTGCCCAGTGGCGCTACGAGGTGCGCTGCGCCGACGGTTCAGTGGTGCAGGCCGATGTGCCCGCACGTGCCCCGCTGCTCGGGGTTGGCGCCGCCTGCACCGTGCAGGTGGTGGCCGATCACCAACTCCACCGTCTGGAGTGAATCTGGTCAGCGTCGCCCGCAAGCCAATCACCTTGCAGCAATGCCGCCGATGGGCCCAGTTGGCCGCATTCGCGCACCCGGGTAACCAGTTGGCGGCGGGTCTGTGCCGAATGTCCTGGTGCTGGATTAGCGCGTTGCGGTGCGATGGCGATGTGGTTGCGCTCCCACGATGGGGCTGGTCCGTGCAGGGGTGATTGGAGGAGGGCCCGTACTGTGCCGGTTATGCATAGGGGCGTGGGTCCGGTGCGCGGCGAACGGCACCGTCGGTCGGGGCAAATGGCGTTCATCGCCGCGTCAGCGGCGCTGGCTGTGGTGATGATCATGGTGTTCGCTCCAGGTCATCAGGCCCAGGCGGCGCCGGGCGCACCTGCGGGTCTTGCCGAGCCGGCACCGCCGGAGTGGACCCAACCCCATCTGGCGTCACAGCAATCGTTACAGCAATCGTTACAGCAATCGTTACAGATCGAACCCGACGCCCTGGTGTCCGCCCAACCGGCGCCCGACCTGGCGCAATGGATCACCAAGCCGGTTGATGATCCGGCTTCGTTGCTGGCTGCTGGGGTCACCACGGCACCGCAGCGACAAAGCGATGCCGGATCGTTCTCGACCTTCCAGTCCATCGCCACCACTGGGTCGGCCATCGTGCCCCTCCTGAAGCCCCTTCGGATCCATGACTCCCGCGAGCGCCGCCGCGGTGCGATCCGCGTGCCGAACTCGCTGGGATCGGCGAATTGGACCCCGCTGCAGGCCAACGTGCCCCTGACCCTCGCGGTCGCCGGTAGCTATGACATGCCCGCGGGCGTGTCTGGCGTCGTCCTGAACGTCACCATCACCGAGCCCGCCTCGGCGGGATACGTCACGGTATGGCCTGCAGGGGAGCCGGCGCCGCTGGCATCAAACCTCAACTTTGACCGCAACCAGACGGTGGGTGGTCTGGTGGTGAGTGCGGTCCGCTCGGACTCGGTGGACATCATGTCCACTGCGACCTCGGCGGAAGTGGTGGTCGATCTCGTCGGGTATCTGCTACCCAGCGATCACGGCGCCATGGTGGACCTCGACCCGGTGCGTTTGGCGGACACCCGGGAGAGCCAGCCGTTGGGACCCGGCGAGTCCCGTACCCTGCTGTATGCCCAGCGGCGTTCGACCTACGCGGTGTTGCTCAACGTCACCGTCACCGAGCCCACAGCGGGCACGTTCGTGGCGGTCGGACCGAGCGGAATACCCTGGTCGGGCAACTCCAACCTGAACGTGCCAGCCGGGGGCACCGCGGCCAACCTGGTGGTGGCGCCCGTCGGTGCCGACGGTGGCGTGTCCTTCCTCAACGGCGCCGGTCAGGCCCATGTAGTGGTGGATGTGATGGCGGTCTTCGATAGGCAACTGGCGGGTACCGCTGGCCGTGTCTTTCCGGTGAGTCCCCGTCGATTCCTCGACACCCGGGACGGCACGCCCGAAGGCCGATCCATTCCCATCGGCGCCGCAGAGACCGTGAGGGTACCGGTAGCCGGCACCCGCGGGGTTCCCGCCGACGCCACCCGGGCCCTCATCACGCTGACCTCGACGGAGGCATCCGAAGGGACATACCTCACGGCCTGGGCGTCGGGGCAGTCGAAACCGTTTGTTTCCAACGTCAATCCCCAGCCGGGCCGCGACATTCCGAACGTGGCGTTGGTGCCGATCGGCGCCGACGGTGCCATCGCCATCTTCAACGCCGCGGGCACGGTGCACGTGATCGTGGACGTGTTGGGCTACGCCGAGCCGTTGCGTGGCATCGGGGCACCGGTGGGTGTGAACGCGGTTGGCACGCCGACGGGGGCCGAGATCACGTGGCGGGCGCCGATCTCCCCTCGCGGGGCGGTGGTGCTGAACTACGTCGTGCGGGTCCTCGGGCCCGGAGGCCGTGTTGTGGATGGGCTCATGGTGCCCGGTACGGTGCGCACGGCCCGGCTGACGTTCGTGGCGGGCGCCGATGAGCTGCTCGAAGCGTGGGTGTCGGCCATCACCACGCAAGGTTCCTCGACGTTTGAGGGCTTTCCCACCGGCGTGTCCTTCCGGGCCTCGCCGAGTTTGCTCGGACCCGCCGGGTTGGCGGTGGCCGAAGCGGGACAGGTGCCCGTCCTGCGGTGGCTGGCCATCCCCGGCGTGGTCGGTTACGAGGTGGCGGCCCTGTCACCGGCGGGCACCTGGCGAGTGGTGTGGGCACCGGTGGGAACGGATGCGTCGTGGCAGGCGCCGGCTGCGGCAGTGGTGCGTACGGCGCTCACCGGTCTCGACCCATCCACCACCTATCGGGTGTTCGTGCGGGCGGTCAGCGCAACCCAGGTCGGACAGTGGAGCGCGCCGTTGCTGGTGCAAACCGCGCCACTTGAGCTTCGGGACGTGGGCCGCCTCGATGTCGGCGCCACCAGCGGCCTGCTGTATGTCGCGCACCCCTTCACGGGAACCGTTCGGGTGCTCGATCCTGTCACCGGGTCCTCGCTGCGACGGTTCGAGTCCTTGGAGGGACCCACGGGTCTGGGTCTCACCCCCGATGAGCGACGTCTGGTGGTGACCGGCGCCCGCAGCGGGTCCCTGGTGGTGCTCAACGCCGGGTCCGGGGCGCTGGAGCGGGTGGTGACCTTGCCGGCCAACGGTCCCGCCACGCTCACCGTGGTCGATGACCGTTATGCCGTGGTCGCCCTGCCACAGTTGGGCAGCTTCCGAGTCGACATACTCACTGGTACGGTCACGGCCATTGCCTTCGTTACCTCCGAAGGCGTGACGCTGGACGCGGCCACCGTACCGATCCGTATCTCCCGCAGCGGGGGCTTCGCGCTGGTTGATCGCGAACGGTTCCGCTTCGTGGACGGAGTGCCGCAGGCGTTGGGTCCCGCCACCGTATCCAGTACCGAAACGGTCCCCAGCAGCACCGGCGCGGCGTGGCTCACGGATGGGTGCACCGTTTTGAACGCCCAGCTGCAACCCGTGCGGTCCTTCGTGGAGGGGTGCCTGCGCGGTGCCATCAACGCCGATGGGGCCGAGGTGTACCGCATGGACTGGACCCGCTCGGTGCTCGAGGTGCTCAATGTGGCCGCGGGGTCCGTGTCCCAGCAGGTGGCCCTGGCCGCTGGCGGGCACCTCGGGGTGGTGTCCGGTGGGGTGGTCGTGTTGCGCACCGGGGTGACCTCGGTGGCATTGGTGAACCGGCCCCGGGTCGCCGTCCGGCCACCGTTACGAACGCCCGATTGGCCCGCTCCCATTCTTCCGACCGGTCCCACCGCCATTCCGAGCGCGTTCTTTTCGATCTTTGCCAGCGCTGAGGGCACGAACGTGGCGGTGGCGCCCAACGGCGTCCAGGGTGGCACCGGTTACGTTGCGGAAGCCCTTCCACTCAACGGTGGCCCGAACGTGGTGGGCAACTCCGCCGACACCGTCGTGCTGCCCGTTGGTGATGAGACCATGGGTTACTCGGTGAACATGTGGGCCCTGTCCGCCAACGGGGTCCGCTTGTGGATGGATCAGGCCCGGGTCGAGGTGCCTTCCCGCCACGGCGCCGTGCTGGTGGAGGCCGGCGCCCAGCCCGGCGCGCTGTTGGTGCGCGGTGGGCTCGGTCCGGGTTGGAAACACCCCTGGCTGCGGGTAACAGCCACCCCGACCGCTGGTGGCGCACCGGTGATCACGGACCTGTACCCGTACTACTCGTTCTTCAACGCCGATGACAGTTCCTTCTGGTTCATTCTGAATGGCCTGGCCCAGAACACCGGGTACGCGCTCACCGTGGAGCCGCTGGCGCCGGGAGGCAGTTCGGCCATCTCCGCACCGTTCCTCGGAAAGACCGCGCCGTGAACCAACAGGCGTTGCTTCGCCGTCGCCGGTGCATGCGGCCGCCGGCACGGGCAACGGACTAGAACGGGCATTTCCTACGACGCGGAACCGGAGCCTGATGATGTTGCTCGATGGCAAGCGGGTGGTGGTGACCGGCTCGACCCGGGGCTTGGGACGGGCCATGGCGCTTGACCTGGCGGCGAACGGGGCGAGCGTGGTGGTGAACGGGACCAGCGCCGAGGGGGTTGGGGCGATCGAGGCCGAGATCGTGGCCGCGGGGGGAACGGCGGCGGGGGTGGTGGGCTCGGTGGCGGATCTGGCCGTGTGTGAAGCGCTGGTGGCGGCTTGCGTGGAGCACTTTGGCGGCATCGATCTGCTGGTGCACAACGCCGGTATCGTCCGGGACCGCACGCTGGTGAAGATGACCGCTGAAGAATTCGACACGGTGGTGGCGGTGCACCTTCGGGGGGCGTGGGGTTGCGCCAAGTTCGCAGCCCAACAGATGGTTCCCGCCGGCAAGGGGCACATCCTCAACGTGACGTCGGGGGCGGGGTTGTTCGGGGCCTTCGGCCAGTCCAACTACGCCGCGGCCAAAGGCGGGATCAACGGGTTGACCCGGGCGTTGACAGTGGAGTTGGCCGGCTCGGGGGTGCGGGTCAATGCGCTGTCGCCGGTAGCGATGACCGATATGACCCAAACTGTGCTCGACAGGGTGGCAGCGTTGAGCGCGGCCAGCGGGGTTGCCGTGGAGCTTGACCCCTTCCCGCCGGCCGCGGACGTGGCGCCGTTGGTGACGTTTCTGGCCTCTGACGCCGCCGGGCATCTCAACGGGCAGATCTTCGAGTTCGATGGGCGTGAGTTGGCGTTGTGGACCCATCCCGATCAGGTGGGACATACCGAACGGGATGGACCGTGGAGCCAGGCTGAGTTCGAGGCCTACTTCGCCGCCAACCCACCGTTGCAGCCCCTGCACCCGGGTCGCTGGGGCGGCGGTGTCCGCACGTCGCTGGCCGCCGCCGCCGGTGACGCTACCTGACCATCGCCGACACCTCGGAGCGACGCCCAAGAGGAGAGGACACCGCGGGGTCAATGGGCCCGGTCGAGGCCGTCACGGCTGAGACACCCACTTCGGGGTACGTCTCGGTGGGCTCGACCGGGCCGAGGTGTCACTCGGCGGGCGGGCCGGCGATGCTGATCCCGTTGCGGGCGGCGATCTCGATAAGGGCGGGCACATCGGGCGGTTGAGGGACCGGAAGCACCATCGCCGTGGCTGGTGCACCGGCGTCTCGGAAGAACTGCTCGGCGCCGCCAGGGGTGGCGATCACCAGGAGCCGGGCCACGTCGCTGGTGATGGCGAAGGCGTGGGGTACGCCGCGAGGGGCGAAGGCGAAACCGCCGGCGCCGAGCGAGGTGGTGACCCCGCCGACGTTTACGTCCATGGTGCCCGCCAGTACCAGGAACGCTTCGTCCTCGTTCTCGTGCAGGTGAGGTGGCGGGGTGCCGTCCGCCGTGGCCCACATCTCCCACACCGAGTACAGGCCGCCGGTGTCTTCGGCGGTGGCCCGCTCGATCATGAGGCTGTTGGTGACCCAGTTGGCCTGGTGGTGATCGCCGATGGGACCGATGGCGTTGATGGATTCGGTGGATTCGGTGGATTCGGTGGATTCGAGTACGGCAGGCATGATGCCCCTTCCTGGGTAGTGCCCTTTGCAGTATTGCGGGGCGATGGCCACATCCAATACTGTGTTCTGCAGTATGTCAAGCACTTCTCCGAACGATCTCACGCCAACCTCCTACGCAATGCTGGGACTGCTGGCTCTGCGACCTTGGTCCACCTACGAGCTGGCCAAGCAGATGCAACGCAGCGTCCGCTGGTTCTGGGCCCGCGCCGAACGAAAGATGTACGACGAACCCAAGCACCTCGTCGCCAGCGGCCTGGCCACGTCGCGTTCGACCATGACCGGCAAGCGGGCGAGTACCGTCTACGAGATCACCGCCGGAGGCCGTGCCGCGCTGCGGGACTGGCTGGCCTCACCGCAGTTCGCGCCCCCGCAGATCGAGATGGAAGGGATGATCCACCTGTTCTTCGCGGAGAACGGCACGCCCGATCAACTGATGGCCGCCATGGGACGGATGCAGGACCACGCCGTTGACGCGCTGGCCGAGCTGCACCTGATGAGTGCCGCCATTGCCGCCGGGGACGAGGAGTTCCCCGAACGGCGAGCGATGAACGCACTGAGCACCGAGCTGGTGGCACGCCTACACGAGACGACCCGTGACTGGTCCCGGTGGGCGCAGAGCGAGGTGGCGTCGTGGCCGCCGGTCCGACGCCGTCGACGGATCGTCGCCGCTGGTCCACCCGAACGTGGCAGCGAGTTGTTCGCCGCCATTGCCCAGCGGACGGCGCAGTCATGAGCCGTGACACTGTGCAGGACATCCGGCCGGGTGACCGTTGGGTGGTGGTGGTCGCCCATCCCGATGACGAGACGTTCGGGTGCGGTTCGCTGATCGCGCATGCGGCCGGGCGCGGCGCGCTGGTGACGGTGATCTGCGCCACCCGCGGCGAGGCCGGCGAGCGGACCCCTGAGATCGCCGCGGACGCTGATCTCGGTGAAGTTCGCGCCGCGGAGCTGTTTGCGGCGGCGCGGGTGTTGGGCGCCACGGACGTTGAGCTCCTGCACTTTGCGGATTCGGGGTTCAGCGGTGACCTACCGTTGGGATCGCTGTGCGCCGCGCCCCTCAACGAGCTGACCGTGTGGCTCGTTGAGCGCTTGGTGGAGCTGGCCGCCGATGTGGTGGTGGTGCTCGATGGGAGCGACGGGCATCGAGATCATCTCCACGTGCGAGCCGCGGCAGAACAGGCCGTCCCCGCGGTTGGCACGGCGACGCTGGTGCTCGTCGGGCTGCCGAACCATCTGATGCGTGGGTGGTTGGACGAGATGCGCTCCGTCGATCCCGACAGTGCGTACCAGGCCATCGATGCCGCCCAGTTGGGCACGCCGGACGATGCAGTGACCGACGTGATCGAACACCCCGAGTTGCTGGGCGTTCGCGACGAAGCCATTGCGGCTCATCGTTCCCAGCGATCACCTTTCGAAGATCTCAGCACCGAGCTACGTCGCAGCTTCCTGGTCCGCACCCACCTCATCCGGGCAGGGTGAGGGCCGGGTGAACCAAACGGTTGACCGTGCAACGTCAGCGGCAGCGGCCGGTGAAGGCCAGAACCTTGGCTTGGCGGGGGGCGTCGGGCGGTACGGAGACGGCGGGGCCGAACAGGCCGGGGCTGCGCAAGACGTCCTCGGGAACGTTCTCCAGGGCGGACTGAATGGCGGCCATCTCCGCTTCTTCGAGCGTTTCGTGTTTCGACAAACCCAGCGCCGCGGCGATATCCCAACGGTGCACGATCAGATCCAACGTGTAGAAACGATCGATGGTCTC
>JBJXFH010000155.1:0-12238 GCA_046155365.1 Acidimicrobiales bacterium
GCGCTCCAATCCAGCGCGTCACCGGACTGCCAGATCCGGTCGAGGGAGCGGCGCGCCGAAAGCCGCAGCGAGTGGGCCAAACGATGGTTGTCCAGGCGAGAGCCCAGCTGCACCGTGACCACGTCGAGGCGCAGGTCCGTGCCCAGCTCACCGAGGAACTCCACGATGTCAGCGGGTTCGGGGGCCAGGACACCGCCCTCGTGCAGTGCCGCCACCAGCACATCGCCGTCGGGGCGGATGGCCCGCAGTTCCTCCAGCAGCCGCCGCCCAGCGGTAATGCCGACCTCATCGACGCTGAGCACCACCACCGTCACCTGGCAGGAGCCCAACAACATCACGTGCTGCTGAAACAGATCCGACCGCCACAGGTGCAGCAGCCCGCAGGGGAATCGCAGGCCGTCAGTTTCAGCCGGTTCAACCACGGTTCCCAGCCACCCACAGGCCGCCTCGGCATCATCGGCACGGTGCACGCTGACCGGTTCGGCCCGCCACGGCAGGGCGAAACCGGCGAACACCGCCGCGGACTGCTCCCGGTCGGCGCCGATAAGGATGGCATTGACCGCGCACCGGGCACCCGTCGGCGTCGAGGTTTCGGCGGGCACAGCAGCACCCTCGATGAAACCCCGAATTGAAGAAGGCGATTGCGAAGACAAGGCAGCCTCAACGGTGGAGCGGGACGAAACAGCGGGCAGGGCCAGCGAAGCACGAACGTGGAGATCGTGCCCTCCGCAAAGCCCGTGTCGGCGACGACGGAGCAGACCGTCGCCGCCGACCGGTGATCAGATCAGACGCGATGAGATCGCGTCGGAACTCAGACCTCGAGCGTTGCTTCGATGTTCAGCAGTTGGCGACGAGCCATGGCCAGGTTCGAGGTGGCCTTGTTCAGGGCCAGATACAGGAACAGCCCAGTGCCGCTCTTGCCGGTGATGGGCCGGATCAGGTGGTACTGGTGCTCGAGGGTGATCAGGATGTCCTCGATCCCCCCCTTGATGCCCAGCGCGTCCATCGTGCGCAGCTTGGCGCGGACCACGTCGGTGTTGCCGGCTGCGGCCACATCGAGGTCCAGGCCGCCGCCACCGACCGAGCCGAGGCTCATGCCGCTGTTGTAATCGACCAGGCACACACCAACGGCGCCGGGGATCTGCATGCAATCCTTGAGTGCAACTTCCACTGAAGCCATGTAGCTATTTCCTTCCGAGCAGGAATCCGAAGACGATCCGGCCAGCCCCCGGGCTGGGGACGACCTTGCCGTGCCGCCTGCGGAGGTATCGGCCCCCGGGCCCGCTCGCTTGACCCCCATTTGGGGGGTGCTGCCCCACCCGGGCGGCGATCGTGCTCCTAACGCTCGAAATCGACGATGTCGTAGCTGTAGCCCTGCTCGGCCAGGAACCGCTGCCGGTTAAGGGCAAAGGTCTGCTCCACGGTTTCCGCGGTGACCACGGTGTAGAAGCTGGCCTGTCCCCCGTCGGATTTGGGCCGCATGATGCGCCCCAGACGTTGGGCCTCCTCCTGGCGGGAGCCGAACTGCCCCGACAGCTGCACGGCCACGTTGGCCTCAGGCAGATCGATGGAAAAGTTGGCGATCTTGGAGACCACCAGGACCGGGATCCGGCCGGAGCGGAACTCCTCGAAGCGTTCGTCACGGACCTTCTGGGAGGTGCGGCCGGTGATCAGCGGGGCCCCGATGCGCTCCGCCACCCGGCCCAGTTGCTCCACGAACGTGCCGATGACCAGCACCCGATCATCACGGTGGCTGGCCAGGATCTGCTCCAGGACCTCCAGCTTGGCCGGCGCGGTGGCGGCCAGGCGATGGCGTTCCTCGGGCTCGGCCAGGGCGTAGCGCAACCGTTCTTCGTCATTCAGCCGCACCCGGACCTCGGTGCAGTTGGCCGGGGCGATCCAACCCAACACCTCCAGCTCCCGCCACGGTACGTCGAAGCGCTTGGGCCCGATGAGGGAGAACACGTCGGGCTCCCGGCCGTCCTCCCGGACCAGGGTGGCGGTCAGCCCCAACCGTCGTACGGCCTGGATGCGGGCGGTGGCCCGGAACACCGGCGCCGGCAACAGATGGACCTCGTCGTAGATGACCAAGCCCCATTGCTGTTGATCCAGCAGGGCCAGGTGCGGGTGGCGTTCCAGGATGTCCGCATCTTTGTCCACGCCGCGAGCGGCCCAGGTCAGCACGTTGTACGTGGCGACGGTGACGGGGCGGATGTCCTTGTGGTGACCGGAGTACTCCCCGATCTGGCCCTCGGTGAGGGTGGTCTTGTCCAGTAGCTCCCGCCGCCATTGCCGCGCCGAAGACACCGAGGTGGCAATGATCAGGGTGTGCTCGGCCGCGGTGACCAGCCCGGCCAGGCCGATGACGGTCTTGCCGGCGCCGCAAGGCAGCACCAACACCCCGCTCCCGCCGAGCGGGTCCCCGTTCTGCCACCAGGCGGAGAGGGCATCGGCCTGGTAGGAGCGCAGCTCAGCGCGCAGTTCGACCTCTTCGAGGGGGTTGCCCGGCTCGTAACCGGCCTCGTCCGCCACCGGCCAACCGGCGGCGATCAGCGCCTGTTTGATGGCCCCACGATCACCTCGGCGCACGGCGTAGCGGTTGCCGTCGAGCCGTTCACCGAGCAACGGGATCACCTGGCGGTGGCGGGATACCTCCTCAAGCAAGGCCACCTCGGTGGACACCAGCGCTAACCCGACGGTGTCGTGGTCCAGCACCAACCGCAGCCGCCCGTAGCGGCCCATGAGGTCATGGACCTGGGACAACACGGCAGCGGGCACCGGGTATTTGGACAGCCCGGTCAGGGCCGAAGCCACATCTCCCGGCGACAAACCCGAAGCGGCAGCGTTCCACAACGACAATGGGCTGATCCGGTAGGTGTGGATGTGTTCTGGTGACTTCTCGAGTTCGGCGAAGCGGGCCAGGCGGTCCCGGGCTTCGTCGTAACGGGGGGAGGCCACCTCCACCAGCACGGAGAGGTCCGACTGCACCACCAACGGGTTCTGGGCGGGATCAACGGGGGCGGCGGGGCTCATCGGCTCCTCGGCTTTCTTGGGGCCTTCGCGGGTTTGAGCAGCTGTTGGGCGACGGCGGCCACCGCCCCGTCACCGACGAGCAGAGGACCCCCGGAGACCAACGGCGGCCCCGGTGGCACGTGCGGCACATCCCAGCTGGAGGCCAGCTGCGCCGGGGCCAGGGGCGACCCCAGCGGGTCCGCGGCGGAGGACGCCAGCGAGAGGGCAGTTGGCCCGCCGTGCGCGGTGGCCAGCAGTTCACCCCTGGCGGCGAGGACGTCGCGCACCTTGTCTGCGGTCAGCGGCGAGATGGCCACCCCGGGCGCCACCACGGTGAGCTTGGCGGCCTTGTGCCGGGCAGCCTGGGTCACCGCTGCCGGGTCCGCGGCGGTGAGCACACAGCCCACAGAGTGCACGTGCAGCGGCACCGCTTGGGACACGCAATCCAGCACGAACCGCTCTATCGCCGCCGGCAGCGCCACCGAGGAACCTTCCCGGAGGAACTGCAGTACGGCGTCAACGCCGACCTCGGCGCCGTGTCGGGCCAGCCGGGGACCGTCCAGGCGCCACACCAGGGCCCCGCCTTCGCTGTGACGGCGGGCGATGCGGTCCAGACCCTGGCTCAGCTCCACTCGCAGGTCCGCGGGGGCGATCACGGAGTGGTCGGGTTGGACCACAAAGGCAGCAGAACCCTGCCCCAGCAGCTGATCCACCGCTCCGGGGCCGTCCAGCAGCGCCCGACCGGCGGGGGCCAGCCACACCAACGTTCGCTCCCCGACCTCATCACCGGTGAACGCCGGCGGGTCCATGGCCACCACGCCCAGACGGGTCAACGCCACCGCGCGGGCCACCACCGCTGAGGGGCTCAGCAGCACGTGCCGGAGGGCGCCATAGCGTGCCAGTTCCCCGGCGGTGACCGCGGCGCCGTCGGGAAGGTCGGCCAAGATGGCCAGAACCAGCACGTTCTCCGCTCGGGCCTGGGGGTCCGGATCCAAACGGGGATTGCGGTGCACGTCCACCATGGCGGCCCAGTTCTCCGCGGCGGAACGGGCGTTGAAGGCCGCCAGGCGAACCGGGTCCGGCTGCCAGTGCAGATCCTGGGTGAAGGTACGGCCCCGACCCCGACTAGCGCCGAGTACGGGCACCAGCAGACCCAACTCCACCGCCAGCGCGCTCAGGTGTTCGGCCAGTTCCGGCACCACCCCCAGCGCCTTGGCTGCGGCCCGCCAGACTTTCACCGGCGCTTGACGGTCACCGCTGAGCTTGCCCAACGGCGGGTTGGCGGCGCAGCGACCCACCAGGTCCCCCATGACGGCCACCACCTCCCCGACCCGGCTGGGGGTTTGGGGCGCAGGGTGGGTGGCGGGCTGATGAGCACCGCTCCAGTTGGGGAAGATGGAACCCAACAGCGCGGTGACGGTCTCCGCCCAGGGAAAGACCTCGTTCCGGGACCAGTCCGAACCCAACAGCAAGACGTCACACAGCGCGTCGATGGGGCTGGTCTGTCCGTAACGGTAACGAGGCCACCACTCTTTGGGCAGGGCGTAGGTGGAAACCCCGAACCCGGGGCCGGCGTCGGGTTCGGTGCAGGCCGCGAGCACCGTCTGGAAGGCATCAGCGGCGCTGGGGCCCAGCCGGTCCAGCATGGCCGTGGTTTGGGCTCGGTCCCGCAACGCCGCCGACAGGGTTTCCAGCCGCAGGGCCTTGGTGGTGGGTACGGGCAGGCCCCATCGGCGCAACGCCTGCGCCAGCCGGTCCGAGCTGATGTCCGCCGCCTCATCAGCGAACGCCATCATCGGCGGTTCCAGTGCTCTGATCAGCACATCCACCAGGCGGAGCTCCGCCCCGTGGAGGTGGGCCAGCCCGTACACCACCAACCGGCGAGCGGCGCGGTCCAACTCCGCGGGGTCCACCCCCGGGGCTTGGGCTAGCACCTGGGCCCTGGTGAGCGGACCGTGGACCCGCATCACCATCATCAGCTGATGAGCGATGCGATCAAGTGAGTGGACCAGCACCGCCAGGTGGCGCAGATCCCCGTTCATGAGCGGCACCGACCCGCCCGAAGCGGCAAGAACCTCCACCATGACCGGCTGGGCGCGCAGGGCCTCCGCCACCACCTCCGGATCCGTGAGGTTCGGCGCCGCCCATATCAACTCCACCCCGGGGAGCCTACTGAGAGGGTGTGACGCGCTATCTGCAACGGGGGTGGCGGGGTACGGTGCTGGCGTGCCCAGGAGCGGGCCGTCCGCCCATCGACAAGGTTTTCCGTCACCAATCGGCGCGGCAGGTCACCCGGGCGGCGCCCCGCAGACGTCTGTCCCCACGATGACGGTGGCGGTGCTGGTGGACCTGCTGGGCGGCATCGGGTTGTTCCCGCTGGGCCCGCGTGTCCCGCTGGGCGGCGAGCGGATCGCCATGGCGACCCTGCCGGGACCCCAGCCAGCGGTGCCCCTTCCCGCCGAGGGGTCCGTTATCACCTGGTCAACGGACGCCACGGTGCTGGTCACGACGTTGTTCGCGGAGCAGGGCGACAGCCTGGTGCGGTTGGTCCGGTTGTTCGTCGATGATCGCAACGCCGCCGAGGACCTGGTGCAGGAGGCCTTCATCCGCTTGGCCCGCGCCGCTCATCGCATCAACGATCCCACCAAGGCCGCCGCCTACCTGCGCTCCATCGCCCTCAACCTGGCCCGGGACCACAATCGTCGAGGCCTGGTTTCCCTACGCCACCGGCTGCCAATCGATGACGAGGTGGCCTCCACCGAAGACGTGGTGGTGCTCCGCGAGGACCAGCAGATCGTGGTGGACGCCTTGCGGGCCCTGCCCCACCGGCAGCGTGATTGCCTGATCCTGCGGTATTTCGACGAGCTCGGCATCGACGCCATCGCCTCGGCCCTGGGCATCTCCCGCAACTCGGTCAAGACCCACCTCACCCGGGGCGCCCGTGGGTTGGAACGGGCCCTCAGCGGGTCGGACATCCAGGCCACGCACGCGGACGGGTCGATGCCATGAGCGGGGTCGAACAGATCGGACCGGTGCTCCGGGACGCGACGGCGGCGGTACGGACCTCCCCGGACCTGTTCGAGCGGGTGGTGGCCAGCATCGAAGAGGACCAGCGGCTGCGTCGCCAACACCGCCGGGGCGCGGCGCTGGTGGGCTGTGCGGGAGCGGCTGTTGCAGCTGTGGTGAGCGCCACCGCTGAGTTACGAGGAGGAAGGTTGATCATGGACTGGTGGATCTTGGAGCTGTTGTGGTTTGTCGCCATGGTGGGTTTGGCGCTGTGGTTGGGACCGTTCATCCGACGCTTCGGCAAGAGCTACGCGGCGGACGTGTTCCGGGCCAACCCCCGCACCGGCAAGAGCTTCATTGTGTTGATGGACGTTGCCTACTACCTGGTGTTTTTCGCCTACATCCTGTTCAACGTGCGCTTCGAACCCGACAGCAACTGGAGCCCCACGGTCAACGCCGCGCAGCTTCGGGCGTCCACCGTTCGAGTGGGCGGGATCCTGCTCATCGTGGGCCTGTTGCACGGGCTGAACGTGCTGACCCTGCCGGTGATGGGCCGGATCTTCACGCTGAACCGGCAGCTCGACGATGACGCCGAACGCTCTCCCGGCATGGGGCCGTGACCAGCCGCCGGCCCTCACCCCCAACACTGCGGTTCGGTTGGCTGGGGGTTTGGCTGCGGTGTTTGGTGATGTTCTTGCTGCTGTTCTTGCTGCTGTTCTTGCTGCCGGTTGGGCGATACGACACCGCGGGCGGGGCCGCCACCGAACGCGCTGAGGGCGAAGGGCCCTTCACCACGGTGCACCTGGTTCAAGACTCCGATCCGGGCTCAATTCCGCTGGTCAAGGGCCTGGAGGAGGGCGAGGTGGTGGTGGTCCGGGCGGACGGGTTCGCCGCCAACACCACCGGTTGGATACGACTGTGCGTGGTAGAGGAACCCAACCGGTGCGGCACCACGTTCCCGATCCGCTTCGATGAGGGCCGATCCGCGATTGTGCAGTATCAACTCCAGCCCGCCGCGCCCGGCGAGCCGGGGGGCTGCAGGCCGGGATCGCGCTGCGTGTTGGAGGTGTTCGATCGGCACGGCGGGGGCTACGCCGATTTGTCCTTTGGACCAGCGGACCCGGCTGATGTCAGGTTGCGTTTGCCCGGCGGGTCCCATGTGGTGGTGGGCCAACCGTTCGAGGTGATCGTCGACGGTTCCCTACCGGCGGACCCGTTGACGGTGGTGCTGTGCCAACGAGCTGACCCCTTCCCTCGCTCGTGCCAACCGTTATCAATGGCGGACCCGACTGCTCCCATAGGCGGACCTGCAGGGTTGCGCTTCGAGGTCATCGCGACCCCGGACCAGGCACGCGATTGCCACGAAGGCTGCGTGCTGAGCGTACGGGCCGGCGATGAGGCCATCCGAGCCGATGTCATCGAGGTCCGGCCCAGCAGCGACACACCGGTGCGCTACGAACCCGCCCGGTTGATCGCCGGCCTGGCCACGGCGGCGCTGATGGTGGGCCTCGCCGGTTGGCTGTGGCGCCGAACCGACTGGTCCCCGCCCCGGGCCGCGGACGGCGCCGCCATCGACGAGGCCGACTTCGCCGACCTTGATGCCGAAGCCGCCGTGTCCATCGAGCGCGCCACCGAACCCGCCGACCTTGGCGCGACCCAAGGTCACCCGCGCCGCTGACCGGGACGTCCGTTCGTTAACGGCACAACACCGTTGGCACCAAGGAGGTCCCGATGACCGACATCACCAAACCACCACCCCCGAAACCCACCGAGCCTGCCGAGCCCACCACCCCCACCATCCCGCCGAATCCACCAAAAACCCGGTTCGACCAGGACTTTTACGTCAAAACGGCGCGGCGAATCGACGTAGATTCGATCCTACGGGCAAACAACCCACCCCCCACCGCGCCGAGAAGATCACTGTCCGTGCTGGTGGGGCTGACGCTGGGTGCCGGTGGTGGCTTGCTGCTCGGGGTGGCCATGCGGGGTTTCATGCGCCTCGTCAGCGACGACCCCGAGTTCAGCTGGTCCGGGACCATCTTCGTGGTGATGGTGTTCGTGATCTTCGGCGCCACCCAGGGCCTGGCCGGCGGCGGACGCAGGGCCCGGCTGCGCCGACGCTGGCTGACCCCGCTCCGACTGCTCGGAGGGCTCGGGATGCTGGTCACCATGGGCGCGGCCGGGGCCATCATGGCGCCCACCACCTTGGCGGGCGGCCTGGCCCGTCACCGGCATGATTGGCCTCGTTGGGCCCGCGCCGCGCTGGTCCTGGTGGCCGCGGCGAACGTGACCGTCGTGAGCGTCACCACGCTCAGCGGGCAAGCCGCCCACATCGCGCCGTGGCTTGGCGTGCTGCTGATGGTCTGCTGCTACGGCGTGGTGGTGCAAGCCGCCGGCCAGACCCTCGCACCCCAGCAAGACGGGTGGCGGCTCCCCCGCTGGGCCAAGATCATGGTCGCCGTCTCCCTGGTGGTGCCGGCGTTGGCGGTGACGGTATCGGTGACGGGGATTCAGGGCTGAGCCACCACCGCGGGGTCGAGACGCCAACTACCATCAGCGACATGCAGATCGGCTACTTCACCGAGCGCCCGTATCGGCATCTCGACGAGGAGGACATCCTTCGGAACAAGGCCTTCTTCGCGCTGCCCAATGACCGATTCGATCACATCAAAGCGGCCGATGACTACAACTGGTGGCTGGATGAGTACAGTGCCGCCGAAGAATTGGGCTTTGACGTACTGGCCCTCAACGAGCATCACGGCAACCCCATCTGCATGGGCGCGGTGCAGAACATCGAGGCCGCCATCCTGGCCCGCATCACCAAACGGGCCCGCATCGCCCTCATCGGCAACCCGCTGCCCACCAACAAACACCCGCTGCGGCTGGCCGAGGAACTGGCCACCATCGATCTCATCTCCCGGGGTCGGCTCATCAGTGGCTGGGTCCGCGGCGCCGGCTCCGAGCAGTACTTCAACAACGCCAACCCCGCCTTCAACCGCGAACTGCTGGACGAGGCCCATGACTTCATCATCCAGGCCTGGACCCGCCCCGGCCCCTGGCGTTATGAGGGCAAGCACTTTCACTACCGCCACGTGAACCCGTGGGTGTTGCCGTTCCAGAAACCCCACCCGCCCATCTGGATGCCGGGCGTGCTGTCCCCCGAGACCGTGTTGTGGGCCGCGGACCGGAGCTACCCCTACATCGGTCTGGGCACCGCCATCGCCCCCACCTGCGAGCTGTGGGACCTCTACGCCGATCGGGCCGCCGCCAACGGGTTGCAGGCCGGACCGGAGAACTTCGGTTACGTGGTGCCCACGTTCGTGGCTGACACCGAGGAGAAGGCCCAGGAGTTGGGACGGGGTTTCGTGTTCGGCGGCGGCCAGAACGCCTTCAGCCGGCCTGAGCACACCCTGCCGCCGGGCTACAACTCCAAGGCGGCCACCAAGCGGCTGGCGGAGTCCGGGGCCAACGCCACCACCTGGACCGGCCTGGCCGCCGCCCGCCGAGCCAACCTCAAAGGCGATGACCGGCCGATGGACGAGGACCTCGACGCGGTGCGAACCAAGCTCTATCGGGCCCTGGACCGCGCTCAGGACGCCCACACGGTGCTGGTCGGCACCCCTGATCAGGTGGCGGCCAAGATGAAGCGGGTCATGTCCATCACCCGGCCGGGGGTGGTGATCTTCCTGCACATCCAGGGTCCGGTGTCCAACGAGGACCGCATGCGCAGTCTGGAGTTGCTCAGCAGCGAGGTGGTGCCCGACATGCGTGACCACGCCCGCCGTATCGGCTTGGTGGACCAGTTCGAACGGGCCCCCGGCTCGGTGCAGCTGACCCATGGCACCAGCCGGGACGCGGTGGTGGATCGGGACCAGTTACGAGAGCTGGCGGCGCTGTAGGAATCGGACTGCCAACGGGTCGATATCAGCCGGCGGCCCGGGAGACGGCCGCCCGGGCGTCACGGGTCTTTTTCCCACCCGGCTTGGGGACGTAGAACTTGTAGAGCGTCAGGAACACCACCAGGGACAGACCGCTGAGCGTGGCCCATTGGACCACCAAGTTGGTGCGATCAGCGCCCGAGGTGAGCCCGTGGGCGGTGGCGGCGATGAACAGGAAGAAGCTGCTGGCGTGGATGGCCCGCCACACCTTGCGCGGCATCCGCTTCATCATCAGCGAGGTCACCTCCACCGCCACCAGCACGTAGAGCGCCACGATGCCCCAGGCCACCGATCCCGGCCGCCAGTTGGTGGCGTAAGGCACGAACAGTTCCCGCAGGCCAAAGTGCACGTAGTTGTCCGCCACCAACGCCAGCAGGTGCACGGCGCTGAACACCACCGATAGTCCGCCCAGGAACCGGTGTAGGTCCAGCAACCAGGCCGGAACCCCCCGCCGGCGAATGAGCCGCGTCGACAGGGTCAGCCCCCACAAGATTGACGCCGTGACCACGACCCAGGCCACCAGCCCGCTGGAACGGGCGATGTACCACGCCAGCTTGGGGTCTGTAGCCGCCAAGATCGCCTTCATAGGAGCGTGCCTCTCTTCCCTGACCTCAAACCAGGCCCGCAACCCCGCCGGCGGCGCGCCTGTTCATCGTCCCGAAGATGTCGACGCGCCGCCGCCGGTTCCTCCTTGGGACCAAGGACCCAGGCCGTGCCCCTCAGGCGGCGAGCGCCCCGTGCACAGACGGCGCCGGTAGGGCCCGCAGCTGCCCGTCGTCGTCCACCGTCCAGCCCGAGGTGCCGGCACCCATCGCCATCGGGAGACGTACATCGCCACTGACCAGCACCGACTTGGCCAGCACCTCGGCCTGCGCGCAGGACGGGGCGGCCACGAACACGGCCGCCAGTCCGTGCGTGGCGGGGCAACCGGTTCGGGGGTCGATGAGGTGGTGGGCGGGGGTGTCCTCCGCCCTCCAGCGTCGGATCCGGGTGGTGGAGGTGACCAGCGCCCCCTCGAACAATGCGTGGGTGAACAGCACCCGCTCCGTATCGAAAGGGTCCAGCACCGGAACGGGGTAACCGCCGGAGGGGGCCGCTCCGGCCATGGCGAGATCCCCGCCCATGGAGACCAACACTGAGGGCGCGCCCCGGGTTAGCAGCTCCTGGGCCACCACGTCAGCGGCCAGGCCCTTGCCGATCCCTCCCAGATCAACCCGCACGCCAGGGGGCAAGCGGACGCTGTGATAGTCGTGCAGGCTGGCCATCCCCGTCAGACCCGGTGCCGCTCGGGGCGGGTCCGACGCATCGTTTGACCCGCCCGCCCCGCCGGCCCCGCTGGCTCTGATCAGGCGAAAGTCCTGGTTGTAGCCCCAGCTTTCCAGGGCCTCGATGACGGTGGGATCGAAGGCGCCACCGGTGTCACGCCACCACCGGGTTGCGCTGCGAAGGGCCGTGGCCAGCGTGGTGGAAACATCAACCCACTGCCCGCTGCGATTGTTGAGCGCCACCAGCTCGCTGTTCGCCCGGAAGCGGCTCCAGCACTGCTCCAACCGCTCGATCTCCTCCCGCGCCCACGCCGCCAAGCCGTCAGCGTCCGTCGCCCCTCCGATGAGGAGTTCGACCTCGGATCCCATGGCCCGCCAGCGGTAGGTCCGCCAATAGCCGGACTCCGTTGCCGGCTCGACATCGTTCGGTGGGACCACGGGATCCGGCGCGTCAGACCGCATCTGGCGCGTCGACTCGATATGCGTCGGCCCGATATCCGTCGACTCGATATGCGTCGGCCCGATATCCGTCGGCCCGACATCCGTCGGCCCGATGTTCGTCGGCCCGATGGTGGACGCCGCTCAGCATTTGGATCCGGTGCACGCCGGGACCGTGGTGGGTGGCGGCGGCGCGGCCGTGGTGGGGGGGGCGGCGGTCGTGGGCGGCGCCGTCGTGGCTGGCGGTGCCGTGGAAGCTGGTGGCGGGGCGGCGGTGGCCGGCGGGGCGGTGGTGCCCACCTCGGGCTCGGGCCCCGGTGCAGGCGGGGGCGGCGGTGCCTGGCCCGAATCGCTAGGTGGCGCCCCGGTTTGATCGCCCGCCGGCGCCGTGGGAACGGTGGTTGCTCCGGGCACGGCGGTGGGGCTCGGCGACCCGGGCACGGCGGTGGTGGCGGTCGTGGTGGTCGCGCCGGGCACGGTGACCGCGGCCGATTGATTGCCGTTAGCGGGTGCGGTAGGTGCGCCCCCGGCCGGCTTGGTGCTGGTCGCCGTTCCCGCCGCCGCCCCCGGCCCGTTGGC
>JBJXFH010000024.1:0-27169 GCA_046155365.1 Acidimicrobiales bacterium
CGGGGTGCACGCAGGCGCTGATGGCGGGCGGAGATCACGCAGAACACGCCATAGGCGGCGAAACCCACGGCGATGACGCCGACCAGCACCTGACCCCAGCCGTACTGGGTGAACTGGCGAAGCGAGCCGTCGATGCCACCGGCCTGGGAGGCGTCATAGGTGATTGCCGAGCGGATGAGGAAGAACCCGATCAGGGCCATGGAGGCGCCGCGGGCGGCCCAGCCGACCTCCCCCGAGCGCACCAGCATCGTGCGTTCCCGGGCGTCGGAGGGCAGCGACAGATCGTCCTGAAAGCTCTTGCTGGTGGCCTTGTGCACGAAGGCCACCGCGATGCCCAGCACCACCACCCCGGCCAAGCCCACCAGCCAGCGGCCGGCGGTGTTGTCCAGCAGGGCGCTCACCCCACTGGTCACCGCTTGGTCCTCCTGATTGCTGTCGGTGGCGCTGCCCGATTGCATGATCTACACCACGGTGAGGGCCAGGGAGGCGTATACCAGTGCGCTCACCAGGTAACCGACCCGGTAGAGCAGCGCTTTGCCGGTCCAGTCTCCCGGCAGGAGCGCGGTGAACAAACGCCAGATGACATAGAGCACCAACCCGGCGCCCAGCACGCCGATGAGCAGCTTGCCGAAGGAACGATCTGCCAGCTTGGCCACGGCGCCGGTGCCGCTGGCTTCCTGGTCGCCCTGGCCGCGATCGAGGGCGATGTTGAGTGCCACCAAGCCGATGAGGAGATACACCACGCCCTTGGCCACCCAGCCGATGCGGCCGAGGACCTGGAAGCGGCGCCCCAGGTCCTGCGCCTGGCGACCCACGTCCTGGCTAACGTTGGTGTTAGCGCCTCGCCCGGCGTTGTTCGGGGACCTGCTGGCACCTGCTGGTTGGCGGTTGCCCGACATCCCCCGGAGTTTGGGATGGGTGAGATCTTGCAACCGGGACACGGTGCACCTCCTGTGTTTGCTTGCCGCTGCGGCAGCGGCGTGCGCTTCGCATCTTCCCTCCGGTGCGGATCATTCAAACCCGCGTCACCGCTGGTTTGGCACCACCCACGGGAAGGTATGTGGCAGCGGCACGATCGTTTGATCGCCAGCAGAACCGAGCCACGGCTCCGAAGAAGAGGTACACGCCGATGATTGCTCTTTCCCCGACGCGCAAAATGAAGAAACTCTCCGCCGTCGCGCTGCTGATCGGCACCCTTTCGCTGGGCGCCACGGCATGCGGGAACGATGAGGATGGCAACGGATCTGATGTCAACGAAGAAGTGGAGTCGGTGGAGTCCGTGGTGGAGGACATCGGCAACGAGGTTCAACAGCAGGTAGACGAGGGCGCGGAAGAAGACACCGAGACCACCAACTGACCTACCGGAGACCCACATACCGGTGGGTACGTGATGGGGGCAGCCGGTTGGCTCAACGCCCGGTCGGCGCCAGATCGACCTGGGCAATGATGCTCAGCGTTGGCCGTCCGTCCTCATCGGGGCTGGCCTGCTCGATGCGATACTCCGCGGTATCGTCATCGAGGGTCAGCAGCGACATTTCGTTGGCGAAGAACGGCCCTTCGGTGAGCTTCCACTGCATATCCCCGGCGCGGGCTCCCACGCTGCGGCGCAGAACTCGGCCGATGGCACGCCCGGCGCTGCTGGCACCGAAGGCCAATACCTTGCGGTCCCGGCCAGCGAGGGCATTGCGCATGGGGGAGCTGACCAACTGGTTGATATGACTGGTCACCCCGGCCTCGGACGGGAAGTGCAACTCCGCCCGGTAGCTGAAGTGAATGTCACCGGACAGTATCGAGATGGTGCGTGGCGCCGGACCATACGCACCCCGACCCAGCTCTGACAGCAACTGCATGAAAGTGGCGAAGGAATTGGCAAACGCCGCCCAATCCTCCAGATCGAGGGCCCGGCGCAGGCGTTCACCGACCTTGGCGGCCCATCGGCCCCATTTACCGTCGCACAGCCGTTCGCTCCACACCTGCAAATCATGCAGCCCGCCCGGTACCAGCACCGGCAGCGAGCTGGCAATGAGCAGATCCCGGCACGGTACCTGGCACTGCTTGACCACCCAGTCCCATTCGTCGGCATCAACCATGGCCCGCGCCCCTGGACGCAGCACCCTGCCGTTGCGGCTGTCCACCACCACCAGCCGGACCGGGCCCAGATCTCGCACGTAACTGAAGCGGTAGCCGCCTGGCACCGGGGTGAAGGCCTCGGATTGCTCCGCCCAGCGCCGCAGCACCGGTTCGGCGTCAGTGGTGTTCAGCGCCTCCTGCAGAATGCCCTCGGCACGCACCTGCTGGGGGGAGAGGTTGCCCAGATGCTGGTAGATCCAATAGGAAACCAGCCCCCCGATGATGTGATCCTGCCACCATGGTTCCCGGCGGGTGTCCCGCACCCATGCCTCGGAGATGTTCCAGTCATCGATCATGTCGTGGTCATCGAAGATCATGGCGCTCGGTACCACCGAGAACAACCATCGCTCCACATCAGGTGTCCAGGCTTCGCGGTAGAGCCAGGTGTACTCCTCGAAGTTGGCCACGCTGTCTTGCGGTAGACCCATTGGCCGGGTGGTGCCGGCCAGTTGACGGCGTACGCCCGGTGAGACGTCATCGGCGTACACCTGATCACCCACCAACATCAACAGGTCGGGCCACTCCGAGGGGGTCTGGCGCAGCATTCGCAAGCCGTGGGCCCGCAAGGCGTCCACCCCTCTGGCCTCGGGGTTGGAGGCGATCTCCAGCGAATAGGGCGGTTCGTGGGGTGCCGCCGCCCGGCAGGAACCGAAGATCACCCGCAACGGGCCGCCATGCCCCAGGGTCCGAATCACACAGGGAGGAAACGGGTCCTGCTCGGGCGGCCACACCACGGTGTCATCGAGTTGCACCTGGTAGGGGATGACGGTGCCCGGGTGGAGATTTTCCACCATCACCAGCGCGTAATGGTGACCGCCCACGCAGAACGTGTGGGTGGTGGCCGCGGCGGCGGTGGGTCCGTGCACCGACACCCGGCACGGTCCGTCGGTTTCAACCCACACGGTTGCGCTGGTCTCATCGACATGGCGCAGCATCGGTCCCAATACCAACTCAGCCACCACTGCACCTCGATTTCTCGTCGCCCGGCCAATCGGCGGCGGGACCTGACCGCTCTCCCATACCCCGCTAGGTGGCTGGTGCCAAACTGGGCCTTGAGGGGTCTGCTGGTGTGGTGGTGGGCGGTGTGTGGCGGCGTGGGGTGTGGGGTTGCGTTCAGCTGAACGCATCCCGGGGTTGGTTTGCTCGTTGGTTGGGGGCTGTTCAGCCGCTTTCGGGGGTCTTCCCCCGGTCTTTCAGCCCGCTGGGCGGGGTTGGGGTTGCCATTGGAGGGTGGCGAGCCGCGCGAGGTTGTGGGCGGCGGCGAGAAGGTTGAAATCGGCGTCGACTTTGGCTTGTCCTCGGACTCTGGCCCGGCGTCCGCCGTGACGGCGGTACATCAGGTGAGCGAGTTTCCGTTCAATCTTCGGTCTCGTCGCCCGGTAATCAGCGCGCCAGTCGGGGTTGGCCTGTTGCTGGCGGGCTTCGCTTAACGCCGCTTCGAACCGACCAACCCGGATCGTGCGCCCCGATTTCGAGGTGGTGCAATCCGCCCGGAACGGGCAGCCGGCGCAGGCCTCCCCGAAGCGGGCGATCCCATCACCCTTAGCGTCGCGTTCGATGTCAGCGATCTCCCCGGCGGGGCAACGCACCGTGTCCGCATCCAGGTCGATCGCGAACAGGTCTTTGGTGAACTTCCCATCCGGCCGCGGTGCCGGTGGTTGGGTGCGGCAACCGGACTGCAGCCCGTGGTCGTTGAGATGCTGCTGGAACTCGCCGGTGCCATACGCACAATCGCCGTAGACCTTCCCGGCCGTCCCATCCGGGGTGCTGTTCCCCTCGTCGCTGTCGGGGTCTGCTGACAGCCCGTCCCGCAGATCCGCGATCAGGTCTTCAGCGACGGCGCCGTCCCCGGTGTTGGCCGGGGTGACCACCGTGTCGGTGATGATCTCGCTGTCAGGATCCGCTGCCACGTGGCCCTTGTACCCGTCATAGGAACGGGCTTGGGTCTTGTGCCCATGACGGGTATCTCGATCAACGGTGGAAATCAACCGGTCTTTGGCGACACCCCACACGATCTGGAACCGGTCGTTGTCACCAGCAGCGATGTCTTGGCCCAGCACCGTGGCCAACAACTCCGCCGCCTCAGACACGGCGTCAGTCAGTTCTCGTTCGTTCAGAACTTCCAAGCACCGGAACCCGTCGCGTGCGTGACCATCGATCAGCAACGCCCTCGCGTCGGGGTCCTCCCAATCGATCTGCGGTTTCGCCGTGGACGCGTAGGGCTCTGACAGCACCGCCCGCAACTCCCCCTTGAGCCCGGGGTCAGCAGCAGCGAGCAGACCGCGGATCGCGGAACGGATCAACGTGATCGTGTCCATCGTGGCCACCGCGTCATACAACGGGGTGGAATCCAACACCCGCCGATGGCCGACCAGCCCCGCCTGGGTCGCTGCTTCCAACACCACCTCAAAGATCCGCCGGTCCCGATCCGACGCCGCCAATCTCGCCCGCATATCGACCAGCACCGTGTGCACGAACCCCGGATAGTTCACATCCAACCCGCCAGCGGCGTACTTCCAGCGCACATCAAACTCGAACGCCTCCACCGCCTCACGATCAGATTTCCCGAACAGGCGCTGCAACACCATCACCGTGGCCACCACCTGCGGCGGGACACTCCGCCGGCCCCGCGACGAGAACAAATCCTCGAACAACTCATCGGGAAACAACACCGACCCGTGCTCATGCAACAACGTGAAGACCGACCCCGAACCCAGCCGATCCCCGACCAGGCCCGCCGACCCCCACCACAACCCACCCTGCACCGGAGTCCGACCCACCGTCATAAGACCCCATTATTTTCGATCCCACCACCCCAGCGGTGGATCCCCCACCCCCACCAGCAAGAAAAACACCAGTCACCTAGCGAAGGGTGGCGGTGGAGGGCTCATCGCCGAAGCGCCGTCGTCGGCTGCGGCGCTCCACCCGCTCGGCCGGTTCGCCGAAACGCAAGAGCCGACCACCGAACAGCAACGTCACCAGGAAGAACCAGGTCCAGCCCACCACCACCCCGGCCACCACGTCCGACAGCCAGTGCACCCCCAACAGCACCCGGCTGGCGGCCACCGCTCCCGCGATCAACGCCGCGCCGGCGGCGGTTGTTCGACGCACCCACCGTCCCCGGTGCCGGGAAAGGATCAACGCCATGGCGGCCCAGCAGGCCCCCGCCGCCGCCGAGTGGCCCGACGGAAAGGACGCGCCGCTGTAACTGGTGAGCATGGCCACACCCGGGCGCTCGCGGTTCACCAACTCCTTGAGGCCGCTGTTGAGCAGGCTGACCCCCAGACCCACCAGCAGCAGGTAGCCCAGCACGGCGAAGGACCGGTGGCGCAGCGCGGCCACCACACCGATCACGATCATCAGCGCCACCAACATCCGGGTGGAACCGGCCTGGGTGATGGCCTCCAGGATGGCGGTCGAGGTGTCAGTGGCATTGTCCGCTCCCCAGCGGGCGGCGGCGCGATCCAGCCGGGCCACGGCGAGGTTCCGGTCGATGGCATCGAGCAGGACGCCCAGCACCAACGCCGCGCTGAACACCACGCCGAACCCGATGGCCACCGCCGCCCCGCCCGCCACCCGCCGATCGAGGTGACGCAACAGCTGCTGGAGCCGGGCGGGGGCGTGCTGCACGAACCAGCGCTCCTGCCGGTCGGTATCCAGCTCGCCCGCGGGAAGGGCGCCGCGACGAGACGACAGGGTCACGGCCGCCGCCACGGCCATACCAACCAGTACGACGATCAGGGTAACCATCTCACCCCACCGTTCCCGCTGCTTAGGACCAGTTAAACCTCAGCCAAACCTGGCGGGGCTCAGTCAATCCGGTAGGCCCGGCGGGCGGTACCACGGAACAGGTCGGCCTGTTCGGCGGCGCTGTAACCGGCGGCGGTCTTCTTGAAGGCGTTCCACAACACCACGTAGGAACAACCGCGCCGATCCACCGGGAAGTTGGATTCGAACATGCAGCGGTTGGGACCGAACGCATCGATGCAGAAGCGCATCTCGTCGCCCCACGCCGCCACCAGGTCGTCGGAGGTGGGCGCAGTCTCACGCTTGTGCCAACCCAGCCCGTAGAGCGACATACCGATCCCGCCCACCTTCAGCACCACGTTCTGGCAGCGGGCGATGTCCGCCATCATTGGACGCCACCCGGCCAGCACTTCGTCCCGCTTGCCGGCGTAGGGGCCCACACCAACGGGGGCGCCGAGGTGGTCCAACACGATGGTGGCCTCGGGATAGGCCCGGGCCAGCTCCAGCACGTCCGGAAGTTGCGGATGGTACAGCCAGGCGTCAAAGGTCAGACCGAGCTCGCCGGTGAGCACCTCGAAACCCCGGCGGAACCCGGCGCTGCCCATCTCGCCCTCGGTGGGGTTCATGTGGGAGTTGCCCAGTTTGGGGGAGGGGTCCCAGGCGGTGGCGTGGCGGATACCCCGGAACAGCCCGTCACCGGCAAGGGTCATGGCCTCCAACACCGGCTTGACCCCGTCACCCAAGCGCAGATCGGCGCAACCCACGATGGCGGCGATCTGCGCCCCCGGAGTGGTACGGGACTGCGCGGCCTGTTCGGCGGCGAAGCTGACCTCGCCCACTGGCGCCATCTCCGGCGGGCCCTCGGTGAGATACCCGGACATGCAGTCCACGTACACCGTCTCCACCACGTTGTGCCCGGCGCCGGTCTCCGCCTTGAGCTCCTCCACCAGGAACCGTTCCTTGGGGTGATCCCACAGGTGGTGGTGGGGGTCGCAGATAGCCAGATCGGGCTGCAGGGCCTGCTCTTGAGTGGTGGCCAACCAGGCGGCGAATTCGGGGTCCATAGACCGGACCGTAGCGCGCCACCGTTGCGTGGGGGTCAGCCGTGGGTGGACAGGCCCCCGTCCACCGGGATGAGCACCCCGGTGAGCCACGATCCGGCCCGGCTGCACAGGTAGATCACCGCGCCGGCCACGTCTTCGGGGGTGCCGATGCGCTTGCGGGGGACCTTGCGGGCGATGCGGGCCCGGCTGTCGGGGTCATCGAGCAGATAGCCCATCATCTTGGAACGGAACGGACCGGGGGCCACGGTGTTCACGGTGATCCCGTCACCCACCACGTTGTGGGCCAGGTGCCGGGCCAGCATGTGAATGGCGGCCTTGGAGCCGGAATAGGAGAAGTTGTCCCCGATGGGCACCACCATCCCGTCAATGGAGCCGATCATCACCACCCGGGCCGGGTCTTCTTCTTGCACCGCCGCCCGCAGCTGGGGCAGCAGGGCCTGGGTCAGCATGAACGGGGCCTTCACGTTGATGGCCAGCACCTTGTCGAAACCGGATCCCGGGAACTCACCCAGCGGGGCGCCCCAGGCCGCGCCGGCGTTGTTGACCAGGATGTGAAGCTGATCCTCGTGCTTGGTGAACTCCGCCACGAAGCCGTTGAGGCCTTCGTCGCTGGCGAGGTCAGCGGGGATGGCGATGCAGGTGCCGAACTCGCTCAGCGCAGCCGCGGCGGCGTGCAGCTCGTCGGCTTTGCGGGAAGTGATGTAGGTCTTCACGCCGTTGGTGACCAGACCCTGGGCGATCATGTACCCGATGCCGCGGCTGCCCCCGGTGACGATGGCCACCTTGCCCTCGATGCCGAACAGCTCCTCGATCCGCATGCGAATTCCCCCTGTGTGTTGTGGCCGGCGCTGAAGTTACTCCCAACCGGCGACGACCGACGATGACCGGCGGGTAGCGGCCAATTGAACGCGGTGGGTTCCATGTGGGGCGCAAGCGGGTTCCAAGTCCCGTCGGGGATGGTTGGTTTGTCAAACCGCAACGACCAACCAACGCAAGCGCAAGGGAGCTCTTCTCATGAACTCGATCTCGTTCACGTCACGCACTGCCCGCACTGCCCGCACTGCCCGCACGATGGTGGCCCTCGCCGCTGCTGGTGTCACCCTGCTCGGATCCACCGCGGTGGCCGTGGCCCACGACGGTGGCGGTGATCACGGTGGTGGTCTGACCCGAGCCCAGCGCGAGGTCATCACCGAGGCCACCCGGGCTTTCCGTGATCCGGCGGCCGCCGTGGCCGCGGGCTACATTCCCAGCACCGATTGTGTTGCCGCTCCAGGACTGGGCGGTATGGGCTATCACTACGTCAACCCGACGTTGCTCGGGGACAACCGTATAGACCCCACCCGGCCGGAGATCCTCGTCTACCACCATGCCCGCAACGGCAAGCTGCGACTGGGGGCGGTGGAATACTTCGCCGCCGACGCCGACCAGGACAAGGGGACTGCCGCCGACCGTCCCACGCTGATGGGCCACGAGTTCGAGGGACCGATGGACGGGCACGGTCCGGGCATGCCCGTGCACTACGACCTGCACGCCTGGGTCTTCACCGAGAACCCCAGCGGCGAGCTGGCGGGGTTCAACCCCTCGGTGTCCTGTCCCACCCCCTGACCAACCATCCCGGAAGAACATACCCCGAGGTACGTACCGGTACGAACGTACCTCGGGGTATCGCTGTCCGGGCACGGGGACGTTCGCGCCCGGTCTTGCCTCGCCGACGCGCGAGCCTGCGGGCCGCCAGGCTTCAGGCGCGCTGCTGGGAAAAGGTCCAGAGACGTTCGAGTGCCCGGACCACGGTTTGGGAGGCGTGGATGCTGGCGAAGGGCGCCCGTCCGGTGTTGACGAAGGTGCGCCACCGCTCCAACGCCGTCTCCGCCGCCCGGCGTAGGTCCGCACCGCTGGCGTCGGGGGCCAGTCCCAAGCGGGCCGCGGGGTCCCCACCGGCGAGCAGGCGGCGTAGTTCCTGGCGGTAGGACCCCGGCAACGTGAGCCGCCCCGAGGCCTCCTCCCGCAGCACCGTCAGCTCCTCCAACACCGGGAACGCCGAGACCAGCACCTCCCAACCGTCTCGCAGACCGTGGAAAGCAGCCCGGGCGCCGGGGTCGAGCAGGGGCGCCAGGCCATCCTCGGCCTGGGCCAACGCCGCGGTGACCCGCACCGCGTCGCTGTGACGTACCAACGCCTCGAGGGCGGCGTCCAGCATCGGCGCCCGGCCGTTTCGCAGCGCCGACACCGCGGAAAGTTGGGCGGTGACAGAAAGATCGGCCCCGAAAGCGGCCACCAGTTCGGCCAGCTCCTCGGGCACGCTGCCGGGCCCACCCATGGTGGAACCAGGTCCGGGGGACACCACCCCCATGGCCAACACCGGTCCGCTGGGACTGGCCCGCAGTCGCTCCTTGAGCCGGGCCAGCACCGCCCTGCCGGCCTCCACCGAGGGTGGCAGGATCACCGCCAGCAGGTCCGCCTCAGCGAGCACCTTGGCCGGCATCACGGGGGCGGGATGGGTCCGGTCCTGCTCGGCGCGGTCGGCCAGGCCGTCCAGCAACGGCCCGGCGTCGATGACGCTGCGCTGCGCCAACGTCGGGGAAACCAGGGACACCACGAGCAATGATCCGTCCGCGGGCTCAAACCGGGGCGACCCCTGCTCCTGGTCCTCGATGACCAACTCACCCCCGGCGTCGCGACGCACCCGCATCCCATGGTGGACGCCGTTGTGGTCCACCAACACCGCGCTGTCCCGCCAGTCCGTCGCCGGGGCCGCCCGCAACCGGCAGAACAACCGACCGTCCCGGCCCCGCCCCTGCCAGGACAGCTGCTCGCCGGCCAGCGCCCAGGCCAGCTCGGAGGTGGTGCCGTCGGCCGCGCCCACCACCATGACCTGCACCGGATCCAACAGTCGGCGGCGGGCACCGGCCAGTACCGCAGCCACGCCAAAGGTTGCCGGGCCCCCGGAGGAGCTCGACGCACCTGACCCACCTGACACACCTGACGCACCCGACCCACCCGACCCACCCGACCCACCTGACGCACCGGGTCCAGCCGCGGGGGCGGACCGCTCGGCCAGTTCGTCCAGCAGCTGCAGGGTTCGGACCACCAGTAAGGGCAGCGGCGGCGGGAGAGGCCCGACCGGGCTCGGTGGTACCGAGGTCACTGTCGCCGCTGACACCGGGGGCCGTACCACAGCAGCGGTGGGCACCGGTCCCCCTACCGCCAGCAGTTCCTCCAGCAGCTCCTCGGCCGAGCCGATGCGTGCCTCCCGGGCCGGCGCCAAACCCCGACGGATGATCTGCCACAACGCCGCGGGCGCGTCGGGTCGGGCGGTGGCCAACGGCTCCAGATCCCGCCCCGGATGGGACCGGCCCACCCCCGACAGTGTCTCCGCCGAGAAGGCCGGACGCCCGGCGAGCAACTCATAGAGCACCGCCGCCACGGAGAACACGTCGGCCCGCTCGTCGATGTCCGTTGAGCTGCGGGCCTGTTCCGGTGCCATGTAAGCCGGGGTACCGGCGGCGAAGGTGAACCCCGACGCTCCGGCCAGGTCCTTGGCGAGCCCGAAATCGCCCAACATCATCCGCTGGCTGGACGCCGGGGAGATGATCGCGGCGGCATCGCGCCGGGCCCCTCCTCGTACCCGACCCGCCACCGAACGGAACAGCACGTTGGACGGTTTGATGTCACGGTGCACCACCCCGAAGCCGTGCACCACCTCCAGACAGCGAGCGATCTCGACGGTCAGCTCCACCGCCTCGGTCACGCTGAAAGGCTGTTGGGCCCGGGCTTTCTCCTGGATCCGATCGAACAACGTGGCCCCGTCGGCCCAGGTCATCACGAAGAAGGGCCGGCCGTCAGCCATCTCGTCGACCTGATGGACCCGCACCACCCGGTCGTCGTCGAGGCGGCGCAAGATCTTGGCCTCGTCGATGAACCGGCGACGGATGTCGGGCTGACGGGACCAGTTGTCCGCCAGCACCTTGATGGCGACCTTGGCGTCCAAGATCTCGTCGACCGCCAGCCAGACGGTGGCGAAGCTTCCCGCGCCCAACACCCGCTCGACGCGATAGTTGCCGATGCGATCAACGCTTGCGTTCAGGGCCGGCCTCCGTGTTGCCGCGCCCAAGGTAGCCGTCAGAGCGGGGACGGGACTTGTCGGCCATCGCCACCATTCGGCACTGGTGCACGCAATACTGACGCCCTGAGGTGAATTGGCCATGGCCCTGGGGATTCTGAGCGTGGCATCACCGTCAGGTTGGACATTGGGGCGAACCGGGGGGGGCACCCACGGGCGTCAGAGCGTTCCGAACGGATCCTGACGGGTCACCGAGACGAGAGGTGGGGTCATGAGCGTTCAGGATCCGTGGGTGCTGGGGATCGACTTCGGTACCAGCTTCACGGTGGCCGCCGCCCGTACCCGGCGTGGCCCGGAGGTCATCGAGATCGGCGGTGAGCGCCGGGTGCCCTCGGTGGTATTGGCCGAGGACGATGGATCCCTGGTGGTGGGCCGCTCGGCGGAGAACCTGGCCACGTCCTCACCGGGGCGGGCTATTCGTGCCCCCAAGACCCGCATCGGTGAGCCGGCCCCGGTGATCCTCGGCGGTCGGACCCATGATGTGACCACCCTCATCGCCTCGTTGCTGTCCTACGTGTACCAGGAGGCGGTGCGACAGATGGGCTCGCCCCCCTCGGAGGTTCGCCTGACCCACCCCGCGGCATGGAGCCGGGTGCGTTTGGATCGGCTGTTGCAAGCCGCCGCCGGGGCGCAGTTGCCCAACCCGGTGTTGGTGCCGGAGCCGGTGGCCGCCGCGGTGTCCTTCGCCGATGAGATCGGTGTGGTCCCCGGTGGTTTCGTGGCGGTGTACGACCTGGGCGGCGGCACGTTCGACACCGCGGTGCTGCAGGCCACCGTGAACCAGGACGCGCCCGGGTTCGTGGTGATCGGCCGCCCTGGTGGCGAGGACCGTCTGGGCGGGGATCTCTTCGACGAGCTGCTCACCAACTTCGTCGGATCCCGCCTGAACGAGGAGGTTTGGGAGGCGCTGCAGGTCTCAGACGATCGAGCCTGGCAACAGGCCGCTTCGGCACTGCGCAGCGAGGCCCGCAGGGTGAAAGAGGCCCTGTCCTCCCACCCCTACGCCGAGCTGCTCGTCGCCCTCCCGAACGGCATGGTCACCCAGCGCGTCACCCGGGACGAGTTCGAAGCCTTGATCGAGCCGTACATCGCCACCTCGGTGGATGTGTTGCGCCGGGCGGTGAGCGACGCCGGGCTGGAACCCTTGCAGCTGTCCGCGGTGTACCTCGCCGGAGGTGCCAGCCGGTCACCGCTGGTGGAGCGAATGGTGCAAGAGGCCTTCCCGGGGGTCAACGTCAGCCGTCGGGGTGACCCCAAGACGGCGGTGGCTCTCGGTGCCACCCACGGTCGTTCGGTGCTGTCCTCCGGAGCGAGTTGGGATCGGACCCAACCGGCGGGTTCCGGCGGGGGCTGGCCCGGCGCCATCCCCATGCCGGGTCAAGGCGGTCCGCCCGGCTCGAACCCGCCCGGCTCGAACCCGCCCGGCTCGAACCCGCCGGCGTGGGGCGGTCCGGGAGCGGGGAACACGGCCGGTCCGGGGCCCTGGAACCCCGCCGCTGCGGGTTGGGCCGGGGCACCCGCGGCGGCGCCCACGTGGTCTGCACCCGGCGGCGGCCAGAGCGGTGGCTTCGCGCCCACCGGATCGGGGCCGTACCCACCGGCCACACCGTCATCCTCACCACAACCGTCATCAGCATCCCCACCACCACCACCGTCAGCGGATCAACGGTCGTGGTCTGGCCCAGCAGGTCACGGACCACCCCCCGGTGGGCCCGGGCCGGCGGGCGGCGCGTCGGGGCCTGGCGTCTTCGGTGGACCGGGCGCCAACGCCCCCGGTCACCCGCCCACGGCCTTCGCCGGCTCACCGGGCGGCTTCGGCGCCCCCATCGGGCAGGGCCCGCCGAGTGGCTACGGCTCGGGCCACATCCACCCGCCTCCCCAGCCCAAGGGTCCCGGCAAGGGCCTGGTGGGCGCGCTCATCGGTGGGCTGGCGGTCGTGGTGATGCTGCTCGGTCTGATCGTGCTGCTGTCCCGGGGTGATTCCACGGAGTCCGGCTCCGGCACCACCCGCGGTCCCTCGGAACGCCCAAACCGTCAGAGCACGGTCACCAGCCTCCTGCCCAGCACCGTTCCACTCAGCGGCGCCACCACCCTGCCTCCCGTCACCACCGGCGGGAAGGGGCCCGGGCCGGTGCTGGAAGGGGCTCCGACACTCGCCGAGGTCCAATCGGCGCTGCTCACCGGTTCTGACGTGGGCCCCGCCTACCAGACCGTGGGGTACGGCACGGACGAGCCCTACTGCGGCGAGCCGGTGGTTATCAGCTCGCGGCAGCGGGCCAACACCGCCTTCGAGGTAGCCGAGAGCGCCACCAGCGGCGTGCGCATCGACAACGACATCCAGTCCTACGCCGATGCCGCCGGGGCCGCTGCCGATCTCGAGGCCGCCCGGTCACTGGCCAACTCCTGCGTGTTCAGCACGACGGTGGTTGAGGGGGTCGAGTACATCGTGATCGTCTCGCCCTTTGAAGCACCCAGGGCCTGTGATGACAGCGAGGTCTTCCTCCAGGTGGCGGCGCCTTCCACCTTGGAGGGGCCATCGCTGACCCGGGCCATTGGCTTCGCCCGTTGCGGACGGAACCTCACCGCGGTGAGCCTGGCGGTGGTGGGTAGGGAATTCGCCGCAGGTGACGAGGAGTTGTTCACCAGCCTGTTCGCCACCGCCGTGGGTCGTCTGGCCGTGATCCCCCGATGATCGGTTTCGCTCAGCCCGCGCTGTTGGCCGCGGGATCCAGCCCCCTCGATCGGGTTGCGGCGCAAGCGTTCCTGGCGATCGCGGTGATCGTAGTAGTGGCCCGACTGGTGGGATTGGGGGCTCGCAAGCTCGGCCAGCCGGTGGTGCTGGGCGAGATACTGGCCGGTATCAGCCTGGGGCCGTCGGTGCTGGGCCTGTTCCCCGGAAACCTGCCCGACCGGCTCTTCCCGCTGGACACCCGGCCGTATCTCAAGGTGGCGGCGGAGCTGGGTCTGGTGATCTTCATGTTCGTGATCGGTCTGGAGATCGACCCCGCCGGGGTGCGGCGCTCGGGTCGACGGGCGGTCACGCTTTCGTTGAGCTCCATCGCGGTTCCCATGGTGCTGGGTGGGCTGGTGTTGGCCCCGCTGATCCACGGGCGCTATGGGGACGTGGGCGGTGAGGCCGTTGCCATCGTCCCGTTCTCGTTGTTCATGGGCGTGGCCATGAGCGGGACCGCCTTCGCGGTGCTGGCCCGCATCCTCACCGAGCGCAACATGTTCCGCATACCGCTGGGCATGTTGGCCATCGCCTGCGCCGCCATCGATGACATCATCGTCTTCGCCTTGTTGACCATGGTGGTGGCGATCGCCAGCTCCGGGGATCTGGGCCACGTACCGGTCGCGTTGGCCGAGCTGGCGGTGTTCGTGATCGTGCTGTTCGGCGCGGTACGGCCATTGCTCGATCGCTTCGTGCTCTCCCGCTACCGCCGGGCCGGGCGGCTGGGGCCCGACGTGTTGGCCGTGTTGCTCGCCGGTGCCCTGGCCAGCGCCTATGTGGCCAACCGGATCGGTCTGGCCAGCTTGATCGGGGCCTTCTTGTTCGGCGCGGCGGTGCCCCGCCGGCAGATGGGGGCCTTGGCCCACGAGCTGTCCGAACGGGTCGAGGGCGTCAGCGTGGTGGTGCTGCTGCCGGTGTTTTTCGTGGTGACCGGCCTGGGCGTGGACATCAAGGGCCTGGGTTGGAGCGGCCTTCCGGCACTGGCGGCGGTGCTGGCCACCGCCTGCATCGGCAAGTTCGTGGGCGGGGGAGTAGCCGCCAGGCTGAGCGGTATGTCCACCCGGCAATCATTGGCCTTGGCCACCCTGATGAACACCCGGGGCCTGACGGAATTGGTGATCCTCAACATCGGTCGCTCAGCCGGTCTCATCGACGGACCGCTGTTCACCATGATGGTGATCATGGCCATCCTCACCACGGTGGCCGCCGGCCCCGTGCTGGGCCTGGTGTACCCGGCCCGTCTGCTGGCCCGGGACATTGCCGACGCGGACCGCCGCGCCAGCACCGACGGCGCCCGGTACCGGGTGGCGGTGGTGTTACCGACAGGTGCCATGGCCGCCGATGGCGCGTCACCGACCGGGTCCGGCAGCTTCGCCGGCTCCACCGTCCCCAGCGCTGGGACCCCATCCCAGGCCCACGGCCCGCTGACGCCGGCCTCTCCCGATGCCGGTCCGGAGGGGCCCGCCCATCGGCCCGGAGGCAACGCTTCGGTGGCGGTGGCCAGGGCGGTGCAGGCCGCGCTGGCCGCGGTCGGGCCTGAACGACCGGCGGCGGTGTCCATCTACGCCCTGCTCGAAGGCAATGATCTGGGCCGATTGAGCTCGGTCATGGCCGCCACCCAGCCGGGGCGTCGGATGATCGAAGCTGCTGGGCTCACCGCTCGGGTCACGGTCCGCTTCGCCGGCCATGCCGTGGAGGAACTGATCGAGGAGTTGCGCGGCGCGGCCCCCGACGCAGTGGTGGTTCCATGGGCCGCTGAACTCTCGGTGGTGCAGACCATCCAGGCGCTGGCCGACGCCGACCTAGCTGATCTCCTGGTGGTGGCCGGCCCGCCCCGCACGACCAGCGCCTCGCCGGCCGATCCCACCCACCTCGCCACGGACCCCTCCGAAGCTGCAGCGGTGATCGTGGACCTCCGCACCGGCGAGGCAGCAGCGGTGGCTGAGCACGCCGCCCGACTGGCCCGGGCCCGTCGCTGTGGTTTGGTGGCCATCAGTGGGGCCCGGGCCGGCCGCAATGCCACAGAACAATTGGAACGGGCCGGTTTCACCGTTTCGGTGGCAGCCGCGGAGCAGCTCCGCGCCGAAGGCCACGCGCCGTTGGTGACGGGCTTGGTATTGGGTGCGGGTGGGCTGGACGTCACCGTGGTGGCCACGCTCTCCGCCGCCACCAGGCCGGTGACTGCGGTCAAGGGCCGGCTTGGCGAACGCCTCCCGCTGGCCGAACGGGTTCCTGCCACCCCAACCCCCGCCGAGACGATTTCCCGTCCTACCTGACCCGAGACCAGGAGATACCGATGAGCATGTTGCTCGCCCAGGCCGCGCCGCCCACGGGGCTCCCGCCCGATCAGGTGGCGGCATTCGTGTTCCTGGGGTTGGTCATCATCATCGTGCTGGCCCGGCTGTGCGGAGCCGCGGCCATGAAGCTGGGTCAGCCCCGGGTGGTGGGCGAGATCGTGGCCGGAGTGCTGCTGGGCCCCTCGTTGCTGGGCCCCACCATCTTCGTGTGGAACAGCGCGCCGGGGGTGCTGGCGTGCCGCAAGGCGCTGGAGCCCACCAAGGGGGTGGCGTCGATCACCACGTGTCTGTTTCCCCCGCAGGCCCGACCGGTGCTGGGTCTGATCGGGCAGTTGGCGTTGATCCTGTTCATGTTCCTGGTCGGGTTGCAGCTCGATCTGGGCGCACTCCGGGGTCGGGTGGCGGGGGTGGTGAGCGTGGCCGTGGGCGCGGTCGCCGTGCCCCTCGGCGCCGGCTTCGTGCTGTCACCGCTGTTGTATGACGCCCCCTTCGTGGCCAACTTCGGTACCGACACCGCGCCCTCAAAGCTGGCGTTCAACCTGATGATCGGAGCCATGCTCTCCGTCACCGCCTTCCCGGTGGCGGCCCGGATCCTGCAAGAGAAGAAGTTGGATCAGACCGAGATGGGGGCAATCGGGATCGCCTCGGCCGCGCTGGTCACGGTGTTCATGTTCCTGGCGGTGGGTGTGGCCCGGGGGGTTGCCGCAGACGCCAGTGCCGGGGGACAAGTGCTTCGTTTCGTGGGGGCGGCCGGCTTCTTGGCGGTGATGTTCGGGGTGGTGCGCCCGCTGCTGGGTCGCCTCGAACCCTCCATTCGATCGGGTACGGTACTTTCCGGTACGTCCTTTGCCGTGTTCATCGGGGTGACGTTGGCGTCGGCCTACGCCGCGGACCGCATCGGCATCAACGTGATCGTGGGAGCGTTCATCGCCGGGGTGGTCATGCCGGCACCGGAGCGTCTGCGCCCGGAGATGTCAGGTCGGCTGAATGACCTGACGATCATCGTGTTGCTACCGGTGTTCCTGGCCTTTTCCGGTTTACAGACCGACTTCACCAAGCTCGGCACCGATGTCATCGCCGGCCTGGTGGCGTTCATCGTGGTGGGCGTGATCGCCAAATGGGTGTCGGGTCTGCTCTTCGGCCGGCTCGGTGGGCTCAGCTGGGCAGAGGCCAACGTCATCGGTGTGCTCATGAACTGTCGGGGCCTGTTGGTGTTGGTGGTGGCCCTCATCGCCTTCAACCAAGGCGTGATCTCCGCCCCCATGCAGGTCGGCGGGGTGCTCATGGCCCTGATCACCACGGCCATGACCGGGCCGCTCATGGACCGCTTCGCCCCATCGGTGACCCGCCGGGTCGATGAGCACTAGCACTAGCTACTCAACGAAAGCCGGTGCCAGGCCCCGGCCGACGACGCCGGAGACCCGACCGACGAACGTGCCGGAACGCCTCAGTTGGTCCCCTGAGCGTGGTCAGAGGGTCCCATCCGGCAACGCACCGCCGATCGTGCCGGGCGCGGTGTCGGGCGCGGGGTCGGGCGCGGGGTCGGGCGCGGTGTCGGGCGCGGGGTCGGGAACGAAGCGTCGGCTCAGCTCGGCCACGATGGACGGGGCGGCCCGGCGCACCAAATCGGCCGGATCGCCATCCCAGGTGACGAATCGACCTTCGGCCCAGCTGGCGTCGAAGACCGGCAGGTTCAGCTGAACCGGGGGTGGGGTGATGGTGACGCCACGGACCGCGTCCCCGGCCAACGCCGAGCGCAACATGGCCCGGTCCGCTTCGGTGCCGCCCTCGGTGAGGACCACGATCCGGCCGCCGGCCAGATTGTCCAGCACGGCGATCTCTTCGGCCAGCGTCACCGGGTCTTCGTGGCTGAGGTGGACCACGACGGCGATGCGAACCCAGCGGGTCTGCGCCGCCACCGCCGCGGCCCGCACGATCTCCGTACCCGGCGGTCCGCCCACCAACACCGCCGGCACCCCTGCCTCATCCGCGGCCCGGGCCTGTCGAAGCCAGCGGTCATGGTTGATCCCCTCAACGTGGTCCTGCCCGCCCAGGATCATACCGACACGTACGGTACCGGCGGCCGGCATGGGGTTCACGGTGTGTCCAGCAACGGTCGTAGCTCGGTGCCGATGCGTTCGAGCACCTCGACGATGGCTGATCGGGGTGGCAGGTCGTAGCCGATTCGGCACACGACGGTGTCCACGCCGTGGAAGCGGCGGAGCTCCTCGGCCACGTCCTCAGCGCCGCCGATGATGGCGCCCCGGGCCACCTCGTCCATGGAAGCCTCGACGCCGGCGGTGAAATCCATGCCGGCGTCGCTGGCCGTCCAGCCCAGGCCGGCGTACACCACATAACTGGAACGGGCCCAGTGCACCGCCCGGTCTCGTTCGGCGGGGGTGTCGGCCAGCCACACGTTTCGCAACAGCCCCACCGGCGGGGGCTGACCACCGACCGCTCCCGCGCCATGCCACGCGGTACGGTGCTCCTCAATCAGCTGCTGCACAACCGATGGGGGAAAGGCGCCGGATAGGAACAGGCCGAGGTTGCGTCGTCCGGCCCGCCGCGCCGCAGCCGGAGTCGACACCCCAACCCACACCGGCGAGGACACCCCACCCAGCGCATCGAGGCCGCTACGCATGCGCGCCAGCCGATCCTCGAACCGCAAACCCTTGCCGCTGTACTCGATCTCGCGGTACCCGGCGCCCACGCCCAGATCGAACCGTCCCCCGGAACTGCGGCTCAGATCCTCGGCGGCGGCCACCACTCGGGCGGCACGCTGCAGCGGTAACAACAGCACCCCGGTACCGACCCGCAACCGTTTCGTCACGGCCAACGCTGCGGCTGCCGCTGGCAACAACGCCGGGCAGTACCCATCGTAGAAATAGTGGTGTTCGGAGAGCCACAGGCTGTCCAGACCAACGGACTCCGCCCGCCTGGCGTCCTCAAGCAGCTCCTCATAGAGCGCGGGGAACGGACGGGGCCGCAACGCCGAGGACTGGAGGCACCACAGGCCGACGCCCAGCTTCATTGCTGCAGGGACGTTTCGAACGTGGCGGTGAGGGCGCCGAAGGCCACTTGGTCACCGGGGCGCAGCACGTGGGGCTGATGAGCGACCAGACGGTTCCACTGCCGGCGCGTGTCGTCCCATATGAAGGTGCCGTTGGTGGAGCCCTCGTCGATGAGCGCCACATCCCAACCCTCCAAACGCACCTGGGCGTGGACGCGAGACAGGCTCGGTCCCATGCTGGTGGGTATGAGGGGTTCGGCTTGCCCGCTGGTTACCGCAGGGTGTGCTGCGGGCTCGCGACCCAGCACCAGGTTGGTGGTGAGCGGGAAGCTCTCACCGTTGCTCAACAGCAATACCCCCAGCGGTGGCCGGGGACCTTCCTGCAACACCACGCTGGTTTGGAACATTGCCAATCCGCACCCGGCGCAGAAGCGGGCGCGCGGATCGTTGAAGTGTCCGCGGCCGCAGTGCAGGCCCTGGACGCGCACCGTTCCTGCGGAGGTTTCGGGCGGATCGTTTGCGGTGGGGAGCTGCGCCAACGGCAACGGCGAGGCGCCCGGAACCGGGGTGGCCGGCCGCAACTCCACGATCTTGAACGCGCCCCCGGGCAACGACGCGAAACCCAAAGGGGCGGACCCGCCGCTGGCGGACGCGGCGGGCGGTGGTGTCGGCGGTGATGTCGGCGGTGGCGAGGGCGGCGGTGAGGGCGGTGGTGAGGGCGGCGGCGCCGGATCAGCGGTGTGGGCCGCGGCAGGTGCACCCGCGAGTTGGCCGGGTTCGCCTGGGGACGCCAATGGTGGCGTTGGCCCTGCGTCAACCGGGGCGGATGGAGCGTGCTGGGGGGGTTGGGCAGCGGATGGCGCATTGGGGGACCGCGGCGCCACCGGGGATGAGGGCCTGGCGGGATCGGCCGACAGCACCAGTCGGATGGCTTCCGGTGAGTGGGCCAGGGGCGCCACGGCCGCATCGGCGGACCCGGGAACCGCGCCAGGAACCCGGCCTGGCTCGGAGCCCGCCAACCGTTGGGGTGGCTCGCTCGGTTGGGGGGCCCGGGGCTGCAGCAGCGGATCGGCGTTGGGAATCAAGCCCCCGCCGGCGTGCGAACCGCCGAGGTTGAGCGCATCGCGGGCTGCGACGCCGAGATCGCCCGGGGAGACGCCTTCGGCCAGTAGCGCGAAACCCTCGGCCTCGGCCACGCCCCGCTGCAGATCCACCAGAGCCGGCACCGCTGCGGGCGGTCCCTCCACCAGGGCGGCGTTGAGGGCTGCGGCGTCCAGCACCCGGGTAGTGACCCAGGTCCCGGGACCGCCTCCACCCAGCTCCAGCGGGCCGGCGGGCTGGCGCACCGTGACGTAGACCGGTCCGTGCACTGCCACCAACAGCGCATCGCCGTCTTGGGCGACCACCGCGAACGGCGGCAGGGGGGCTCCGCCAGCGCGCTGCACGATGGCGCTGATCTTCTCAATGAGCTCGACACCGTTGCCCCGGTGCGTGCGGCAGGCGTCGAACAGCGCCGCGCTGGTGACCCGGGTGGGATCTTCGCCCACCAGGCACAGCGAGCCATCGAAGCGGGCCAGCCGACCCCGTGGTAGGGGCCGCAAGGGCACAAGTCGCGCCCGATCCAGCAACATCACGCCCCTCCGGCAGGGAAAAGAGCGACCGACAATTCCTCCACCAAAGTCCCCAACTCCAGCGCGGTGGAGGGCCGGGCCAGAGGGTCGGGATCGAGGCAGATCCGGATGATCTCCGCAGCGTGGGGATGCAGCGACGGCGAGAGGTGCGGGGCGTCCCGGAGCACCCGTCGAACGGCCATCACCGCGTCGTCCTCGGGCAGGTTGGGATGGATCGGCATCGAGGTCAGCGCGAAGTGCAGCGTGGCCCCAATGGAATACACGTCCGACGCCCGTGACGGCGGCTCGCCCCGGATGCAGGCCGGATCGACATACCCCACGGACTGCAACGCCGCCATCGAGGTCACCGATCCGCCACCCATGGCCGCCCTCGCCAGGTCCAGCCCGCCGAGCCACGCCCCGCCGGGGTGTAACAACACGGTGGATGGCGAGATGTCACGATGAGCGATGCCCACCTCGTGCAGGGCGTGGGCGCCTCGGCACAGCTGGGACACCGCCGCCAATGCTCGTTGCAGGGTGAGGGCCGCCCGAGGGCGGGCCAGGCTGCCGTCACTCCAGTCCGGGGTGGCATAAAAGAACACGTCTTCGTGCTGACCGGCGTCGAGCAGCTGCACCAGATGCGGGTCCTGCACCGAGGCGAAGGTCTGCAACAGTCGGGACAAACGGGGAAATGCCCGCTCCCCGGTTCCCTCCAGCAGTTTGATCACCACCAGCTCGCCCGGGGCCCGACCCAATCGGGCCGGGGGGACGGCCCGATACTGTCGGGAGGTGGTGCCATCGTGTACCACCTCCACCAGTTGGTAGTCGGCCACCGCGCCGTGCCCCCCTGGAGGACCCGGTGCAGGCGAGGAGGCCGAAGGCGGCGGCGGACCGGCAGCGCTCATGGGTGACACTCCTACAGAATCCGGCCACCGCGAAAGCGGTAGCGGATGAACACGACACGGATGGGACCGATGACCGCCAACCACATCAGCAGCCACGTGGAGGTGATATGAAAAAGAAAGGTCCAACCCGACGCGGGGCTGGTGTCATAGGCCGGCAGCAGCCACCACAGCAGCAACGCCTCAGGAACCACCGTCACCAACGCGAACAGTGTGGGCCAATCCTTTTCCCAACGGAACTGCTGGCCCAGATGGTACAGCGGCTCCCAGATCACACAGCCCAGAACGCCCACCAACAACCATGCCGTCAACGTGGTGGCGTACAACCCGCCCAGGGAACCCACGCCGAGGTGTCGGGGCAGGAACGGTGTGGCGATCAGGGTCCACGGCAGGCCCACCACCAACAGCAGGAACAGCCGGGTCTGGATACGCCCGATGAGTGTGGGTGTCATGAATGCGGTCCCTTCAGGCTCAGACGCAGGCTCAATATCAGGATCAGGAAACGGGACGGTTGCGCATCCAGCGCCACCATTGGGACAGCGAGCGGGCGGTGTTGAGGCGCGGGCAGAACCCTTGCGCCGCCAGATCATCCACGATGCTGAGCGCGGCGTATTGCAGACCAAGAAACGAGTCGACCCCGGCGTAGTAGCCCCCCAGCGTCATCGAGCCCGAGGCGTACATCCGGCCGCCCGGTTCGGAGCGGGTGCCGCGCACCTCAAAGGTTCGCTCCACATCCAGCCGCGTCATCGGGTTCCGTCCGGCATTGGAGTGATCCAGGAGGTCGGCCAGCAGGCGGTGATCGCGCAGATCCCCTTCCAACCCGGTGGCGTCGATCACAAAATCGGCCAGCACCTCCTGCGTGGATCCATTGGCCATCTTGATCCGGCTGGCGACCTGTCCGTGGGGGCTGCGCACCACCTGTTCCACGGTGCCGTGCACGGTGTGATACCAACCTTCGGTGCGGGCCCGGGCCATCTGCTGTTGCCACAGCTTGCGTTTAGGGGTGTGGGTTCCGCCCAGCTTCCGATACAGCGCCGCCCGTTCCTCACCCTCAAGGCGCTCGAAACGGCTTTTGAGCTGCCCACCCCACGCCCCTTTGGGCCAGTTGAAGCCCTGGTAGGCGAATCCGTCGCTGCCCTTACGCCGGTAGAACGGCCCGCCCCGATCCTGGCTGTGGGCCACAAACGTGCGAAAGAGATGCACAACGGTGGTGGGGGCCCCGTGCTGCCAGCGATCCTCCATCAGTCGTTGCAGGATGCGTGATGCGACAATGCCACCGCCGCGGACCATCACCACGCACGGTCGACGTTTGAGCTCCTCGTAGACCTGCTCGTGCGGTTCGTAGGCGTTCACCACGTGGGCGTAATCGCCATAGGTCTGACGGTACTCCTGCAGGTCGGGCAGAAACCGCAGGCCGGGGTAGCCCACCGCCAGATGCACGAAACGACTACGAAAGGCGATGCGACGGGTCGGTGTGGCCCCCGCTGGTGGGGTCAGCAACGTGAAGTAGCCGCCCCCGTGACGGCGCCGCACCAGCCGCACCTGACCTTTGGCCACGGTCTCCGGATAACCGATGCGCTGGGCCTCTTTGGCCATTCCCTGAAACGCGGTCTTGGCCCGTGGCGTCCAGTAATCGGTGAAGATTGGCTCCACCAGCACACTCCACAACGGCGCCAGCGTCTTCTCCGCGACGGCTTCGCGAAAGGCGTAGGACGGGAAACCCCAGACATTGTCCGGCATGCCGCTGGAATCGGACCGGAGCCGTTCGTGTTCAGGGATCTGGGACACCCGGGTGAGGTACTGATAGGTCTGCCACGGGTAGTCGAGGTTGGTCAGGGTGCGGATCTGACTGGTCGGCACGCCCGACACCCGCAACATGTTGACCAACACGAAGCTGCCGATGCCGCCCCCAACGGTCACCAGCGGCACGTCGATCACCGGGATCTGAGCCCGGGCCAGGTCATCATCGGACCAGATGCTGGTGGCCAACAATCCGGGGTTGAGATCACCCGGGGTGGCCACCGCCGGATCAGGGATAGGTTCGGCCAGATCGTTGCTCTGCACCACGATGCTGTGCTGTCCGGCAGCGGCTGCGTGCACGTCGGCTCCTCCCTTCGGGGCCCTGGGGCGTGAATCCCTGCCATCATGCCGGCACCGAAGCCCGCGGAGTGGAACCTTCTGCGCTGAGGGTATCGGCGGCGGGCCCGTCGTTGGCATGAGACGCCGGCCCACCCCCAATGGGTTCGATCAGTCGGTGTCGCTGTTGCTCACCTCGTCGTGCAGCACCACCCGGTTCCGACCCAGGTGCTTGGCGAGGGCGGTGGCGGCGTCCGCTTGCACCAACAGCTCGTCGAGGCTCTGGCCGAAGGTCGATTCGATGACCCCGAAGCTCACCGTGAAGGGGGCCTGATTGTGCATCGTCAACTCCAGCAGCAGCTCTTCTCGGAGGCGTTCCAGAGCGCTTCGAGCCGCGCTGGCGGTGGTGGCTGGGAACACCGCCAGCAACTCGTCGTGCCCGCCGCGACCCAGCAGATCGTCGGGTCGGAGGCAGCGCAGGGCGGCTCGGGCCAGCGTGCCCATGGCCTCATCGGCGGCGGCGGGTCCGAACCGGGCGCTGTAGGCGGCGAAGTGGTCGATGTCGCATTGGGCCAAGGCGAAGGGGGTGAGGGACCGGGCCATCTGGCGGATCTTGACCTCCAGCCCGGCAGCGCTCAACAGACCGGTGAGGTGGTCGATGGTGCCGTCGGGCATGTCAAGGCTCTGTAGGCGCATGACGGCCAGTCGAGAGCCCAACTTGGCTGCCATGGACTCCAGGTAGCTGACCTCGAGGTCGCCCGGTGTGCGGCCGGCGGTCGCGGTCCGGTGCAGCACGCCCTGGGGTTCGCCCTGGACCCGCACCGGGATACATACCGCGGCGCGGGGGTCCTGCTCCCGATCAAGCAGGTGACGGCAGGCATCGATCTCATGGCCGCTGAAACGCAGGGTCCGATCCCGGCGAATGGCCTCGCAACTGCCCGGGTCGCTCACGGGGCAGCCGGGGCCCTCCCCGTCCGGTCCGACCTCGGCCACCTGGATCAGTTTCCGCCGGCGGGCTCCGAGCTGGAGCCATTCAGCGGGGGCCTCGGGTGGGACCATCGACAGCGCCCGGGTGATGACCTCGGCCAGCCCGTTGGGTTCCTCCGCATCGCTCACCGCCCGTTCGAGTTGCTGGTCGAATCGCAACCGGTGCGCTAGCCGCTCCGTTTCCGGATACGCCTCGCTCATGGCTGCGGAGGCGATGCGGTGGCCGTTCAAGGGCGGGTCGGCCAGATGCGGCGAAGATGGCGGCGAGAGCTCCAACGACGCTGCCATCACGGCCGATGCGGTAGGGCCGGCTCCTCGCTGCGCCCGTAACCGGGGAGCCGCCAACCACACCGCGATCCCCGCCAAAGAAGCCACCAGGGTGCCGGTGATCGCCGTGGCGGCAGCGCCGTGTAGACCGGGCACCACTGCGGCAACGGTGGCCGCCAAGAGGTAACACCCCAGCACCACGGCGCCGGCGCCGATGCAAAGAGGACCGCGGGTCCCCAGCCAACCGCGAGACATGACTCGCCTATCGACCCGATCGGTCAAAATGCTGTAGTCAGCGGGGGTCACTTTCCCCGATCTTTGGCTCGAAGGGACCGCCCACTGCAGCGCGGAGCCATCCCCGCCCACCGCGCGGTTGCCCCGGGGACGAAACGATGACTGCGCCTACCGGGGACCCTCGGTAGTCTCCACCACGATGCTGCGCCTGTTTGACACCGCCCGGGGCCAAGTTGTGCCCTTCGAGCCCCGCCAAGCCGGTCAGGTCTCCATGTACGTGTGCGGACCCACGGTGTACGGCCCCCCGCACCTGGGTCACGGCCGCTTCTCGCTGGTATTCGACGTGCTTCGTCGCTACCTCGAATGGAGCGGCCTGCAGGTTCGTTACGTCTCCAACATCACCGACATCGACGACAAGATCATCGATCGGGCCAATCGGGAACAGCGCCCCTGGCAGGACATCACCACCAAGTGCGAGACCGTCTGGTTCCAGGCCATGGACGGCATCGGCGTCAAGCGCCCCACCGTGTCCCCCCGGGCCACGGAGTACGTGGAGCCCATGGTGGCCCTCATCGAGCAGTTGCTGGATGCCGGCAAGGCTTATGAGACCTCCGACGGGGTGTATCTCGATTGCGCCCAGGTTCCCGGATACGGCCTGTTGGCCCGCCAGAACCTCGATGATCTGCAGGCCGGTGCCCGGGTCGAGGGGAGCGACGAGAAACGCAACCCCAGTGATTTCGCCCTGTGGAAAAAGGCCAAGCCCGGGGAGCCCACCTGGCCCGCACCGTGGGGCGACGGCCGCCCGGGATGGCACACCGAGTGTGTGGTGATGTCCCTTGATCTGCTGGGTGAGGGCTTCGATCTGCACGGTGGCGGTCAGGATCTGGCGTTCCCCCACCACGAGAACGAGCGGGCCCAGGCCATTGCCGCCGGCCGGGAATTCGCCAGGCACTGGACCCACAACGGCTTCGTGGAGGTGGAGGGGGAGAAGATGTCCAAGTCCCTGGACAACTTCACCAACCTGCTGGATCTGCTGCAACGCCATGACGGGCGGGCCTATCGGATGCTGGTGCTGCGGGCCCATTACCGCTCGCCGTTGGAGGTCACCGCCGCCACCATCACCGACGCCGAACGGGCGCTGGATCGTCTCGATGCCTTCGCCCGACGCTCGGCGGATCTGCTGAGCGGCCCGGACCATCCCGACGGCCCCCCGGCGCCTGATGAAACCATCCTGGACGCCTTCCGGGCCGCCATGGACGATGATCTGAACACCCCCGGCGCCCTCGATCAGTTGTTCCGGGCGGTCCGGGCGGCCAACACCGCACTCGACGCCGAGGACGACGCCACCGCCACCGGGTTGGCCGCTGCGGTGCGTGAGATGTGCACCGCTGTCGGCTTGGATTTGCACGAAACGGACCTGACGGGCCCGCCGCCGGATGTGTTGGTGGTAGCCCAGCAACGGGCCGAGGCCCGCGCTGCCAGGGATTTCGCCGCCGCGGATCGCCTCCGGGGCGAGCTCGCCGACCTCGGCTGGTTGGTGGAGGACTCCCCTCAAGGGGCGATTCTGCGACGCAAGGTTTGACCCGGCGCGGCTGACCAGTAGCGTCGATTTTCGTGTCCCGAACCCGTGAGCCGTTGCCCAAGGGGTTTGGCAGCCTGTGGTTGACCGTGGTGTTGGATCTGGTCGGTTTCGGCATCGTGTTGCCGATCCTGCCGCTGTACACCGAGGACCTGGGCGCCTCGGCGTTCACCGTTGGCGTGGTGTTGGCGGCGTACTCGGTGGCCCAAATGATCGGTTCGCCCATCCTGGGTCGGCTCTCGGACCGTCACGGACGCCGCCCGGTGCTGGTCATCGCCCTCATCGGCAGCAGCGTCGGGCACCTGGTCACGGGCCTGGCGGGCTCCATCCCGTTGATCATCTTGGCCCGCGCCCTGGACGGGTTCTCCGGCGGTTCGCTGTCCGTGGCCCACGCCGCCGCCGCTGATCTGGCCCC
>JBJXFH010000149.1:0-12773 GCA_046155365.1 Acidimicrobiales bacterium
TCCACAGTAAGACGGTAACGGAGGTGTCACCGGTCACGGCGTGGTCAACCCTAAGATCTCGCCGTCGCCAACCCCCCGAAGGCAGGAACCATGCGCGTCGGCGCCACGATCTTCAACCAGAACTACACCGACTGGGACCGTTACGAGGCCGAGGAGCGGGGCGAGAACGTCAACGCCGCACCCCGGAAATCAGACCGGGAGATCTTCGCCGAGGAACTCGAGATCGCCCGCATCGCCGATGACACGGGATTCGATTCGGTATGGACCATCGAGCATCACTTCACCCCATACACCATGGTGACCAACCCGTTGCAATATCTGAGCTACCTGGCGGGCATCACCAAGCGGGTGGATCTGGGCACCATGGTGGTGGTGCTGCCATGGCACAACCCGGTGCGGGTGGCCGAAGACGTCAACATGCTCGACGCCTTCCTGGGAGATGGTCGAGAGGTCATTCTGGGCGTGGGTCGCGGGTTGGGGCGCCGGGAGTTCGGCGGTTTAAACATCGACCAGAACGAGGCCCGCGGCCGCTTCGATGAAAGCCTGCAGGTACTCAAACAACTGCTCTCCACCGGAGAATGCACCTATCAGGGTGAACACTACAACATTGACGGGCTGCGTCTGCGGCCCCAGCTGGACCGTGACCTCACGTCCAACCTGTGGTGCGCCGGCGGTTCACCGGACTCAGTGGCGGTGATTGCGCAGAACAACGTCAATCCCCTCATCATCCCCACCACGTCGCTGGATCTGTCTCTGGATGTGGCCCGCACGTACCTGAAGCTGCGCAACGAGGCCGGCCATAGCGGCGCGGTGCACACCAAGTTGGCGTTGTGGACCTATGTGGCGGAGACCGAGGAAGCCGCCCGGGCCGGGGCCCAACAATACATGGTGGAATACGCCGACTCCGCGTTGCGTCATTACGAATTGCGCGGGGACCACCTGGGGGATGTGAAAGGTTACGAACGGTACGGGGCCCTGCAGCAGATGTTGAAGTCTGATGCTTCGCCGTTTCTGGAGGGCTTCTTCGGCTCGCACCCGTGGGGGACGCCCGACCAGACCATCGCCCGGGCCACGGAGTTGGCCGAGCTGTTCGGCACCAATGAAATCATGTTCGTCTTCAAGTACGGCAGCATGCCCATCGAGGCGGCCACCAAATCCATGACGTTATTTGCCAAAGAGGTCTTGCCGGCGCTGCAGGCGCTGCACCCCGCACCAATGGAGGCCGTCAGCGTGTGAGCCGGTGCGGGCAGACCTCGTCCGACTTCTGCGATGCTGGGCGCCTTGCTGAACCGCTCCGGCGCCTGCCAGGCCGTGATCGGGCATCGTCGCATTCTGGATGTGGTCGAACCACTCCTCGGCGAGAACTGCCATGTCATCGCCAACACCGCCTGGCGCAATCCCACCGGCGTCATCCCCTGCAGGCACCCGTCGGCCAGGCGCCCCCCGGCTGATCGGCTCACCAACGCCGCACTTCCTTGGCGGGGCCACGAACCGGTGGTACTGGCGGCGTCCGCCGGTAACGTGGAGGTGTTCGTGTCCGACGTCTGGCATCGACGCTTGCCCACCGCGGCAGGGGACGCCGGCTAGTGTCGACCAGTGATCAAGGCTCCCGGCCATCCTCCGTGCCGAGGACGGGGCGCGCCCACCTGACACCTCCAGACCGATGCTGACGCCCCGACCAACCCCTGAGGTCATCATCGATCGACCGGCGCTCATGGTTGCCGCCGGTCTGAAGGTCCAACGCCTGGCGCAATGGCTGGCTGCGTCAGCGATGGTGGTCGGCGCGGCTGTGTTGATGGGATACCTGGTCCATAACGAGCGGGTGGTGCAACTGTCACCCAGCCTCCCGCCGATGTACCCCAATACCGCCATCGCCCTCATCTGCGGGGGTGTGGCGGTGCTGACCTGCATCCACAATGGCGCGGCCCGGCTGGTGGGGGCCCTGGCCGTGATCACCATGACCGCCGTCGGCGCCATCGGGCTGTGGCTGAACATCGCCCGGGCCGGGCCCAGCTGGTACGAGGGCCTCTTCCCCGACGATTTCGTGGCGCCCACCACACCCGTTGGCGGTCGACCAGCAACTGAGGCCTGCATCGCCTTTGTGCTCCTGGGGGTGGCGCTGGGACTCATGATCGCCCATCGAGCCCCTCGTACGGCGCAGGCGGTGGCGTTCGCCGCGTTCGCCGTGGGCCTCACCGCCAGCGTCGGGTTCACCCTCGGGGTGGACCGGCGCGAGTTGGGAACCACGTTCGTCTACGTCGGCATGGCCCTGCACACAGCGTTGGCCATCGCGGCGCTGGGTGCAGCCGCCGTGGCCATTCGACCCTCCGTCGGCATCACTGCGCAATGGCTCGACGGTGGGCTCAGCGGACGCGTCAGCCGCCGCCTGACCGCCGTGGTGGCAGGCGCGCCGCTGGTGATGGGCCTGGCCGCTGCGGTGCTGTTCCGTGTGCTGCCCACACCGGAGTTGGCCCAATCGGTGGTCTCGGTGATCCAAGTTGGCGTTCTGAGCGCATTGGTACTCGTGCCGGCCACGGTCATCCTGCGGACCGAACGACAACTGCGCGACCAGCTCTTGGAAAGCCGCCGCTGGGAGGAAAGCTCTACTTCAGTGGGAAACGTGGTGGATGCTCTCACCGGGGAGATGATGTTGCGCCATCCCGAGGTGCCGGGATGGGAGCTGGGGATGCGTCACGAACCGGCATGGGGTCAGCTCGCCGGTGACTCGGTGCAACACCTCCACCGCGACCATCCGGAGGACGCGACGCTGGTGGCGGTGGTGGATATCGCCGGTCACGATGCTCACTCGGCGCTTTTGGCCTACAGTTTGGGGACTCACATCTCGGCCCTGTGGGAGCGCGGCGCAACCCTGGGTGAGCTGGCCACCAGTTGCAACGACAAGGTGCGGGGCCACCAGACCATCGCCACCGCGGTTCTGCTGCTGTTCGATCACCGGGCCCAAACCGTGAGCTACGTCAATGCCGGCCATCCACCGCCGCTGTGGTTGCACGGCCGTCACGTGACGGCCTGGCCCCGAACCGGACCGCTGTTCGGCGTACCAGAAGCCACTCATGAGCCGGTCACGGCCGAAGTCGCGGTCGGGGATCTCCTGGTGCTGCGGACCGACGGCCTTGACGAGGCACGCGCCTCATCGGGCGAGCTCCTGGGCGAACAGGCACTGATCGATGTGGTTTTGGCCCTGCACAACGAACCTCCGCATGTGATCGCCGATGCCTGCGTGGACGCCGCCGTCGAACACGGCTCGGGCCGGCTCCTCGATGACGCCATGGTGGTGGTCCTGCGCCGTCTCCGCCCGGTTTCCGGTGACGCTTGAGCGTGAAACCGCCGGCCACGAATTAGATTACTCCACTCCACGCGTCCTGAGATCCTATCGAGTTGAAAGAACGCCAGAGCACTAAACCTCACGGGCTTCGCAGCGAGTCGCTGACCGGGCAGGGTGGGTTAGGGTCACTGCCGTGACCGCTGCTGCGTTGGCCGACGTGCTCGTTGTGGATTTGACATCAGATGTGGGCGGGGCGTACGCCGGCAAGCTGCTGGCTGATCTCGGTGCCCGGGTGGTACTGGTGGAACCGCCGGAGGGTTCCCCGCTGCGGCATCGGCGGCCGGCGTTCGAGGACGGGACGGGCACGTTGTTCACTCACCTGTCCGGCGGCAAGTTCTCCGTGGTTCCCGGCCCGGACCAAGGAGCCATGTCCGGTGCCAAGGAGCGGCTGGCAGACCTGGTCTGGTCCTGCGATGTGCTGTTGGTGGACGGCAGCTCACCTTGGCAACCGCTGCTCCCCTCCCCCGTTCCTGAACACGTGATCGAAGCGGACCTTTCCCCATTTGGGCGCAGCGGGCCCTACGCCGGATGGCGCGGGAGTGATATCGCCACGTGGGCCATGGGTGGCTACCACTCTTTCACCGGCGCCCCGGACCGTGAACCGTTGTGGCTCCCTGGCAGCCAGTCGGAGTTCCACGCCGGGGTTCACGGGGCCTATGCCGTGATGGTGGCCCTGTACGAGCGTCATCGCAGCGGGCTGGGCCAACGGGTGGAGTTGAGCTCGTTGGAATCGGTGCTCACCGCCCACGCCTGGTTGACCTCCTCCTGGACCGCCTGCGGACAACTGCTGGCCCGGGTCCCACCGGATCTGATCCGGGCCAGTGATGGATGGGTGTACTTCATGCGTATCGCCCCCAACGACGAACTGTTCGTGCTCATCGAACGTCCCGACCTGGGCGAGGAAAACCTCACCGCGGACATACCGACGTGGATGGCCAACGTGCCCCGCATCTTCGAGGCCGCCGCGGAGTGGGCCAAAGACCACACGGTGGAAGAGATCGTGGAGTTGGCCCAGGCACTGCGGGTGGCGGTCACCCCGGTGCTCGATGCCCAAGGGGTGGCCGAGGAACCGCAGATGGCGGCGCGTGACTGGTGGGAGCGTGACCGCGCTGACGGTCCCGCCTTTCCCGGCCAGCCCTACCACCTGTCCGCCAGCCCCTCTCGTCGGGCTGGTCCCGCGCCCGCGCTCGGGGAACACACCGAAGCCGTGACGGCAACCTACGCCGATCGCCGCCACCAGTCCCTCGCCCGTTCCACCGCCGCCCCCCGCCGCGATGCCCCGTTGCAGGGGTTGCGGGTGGTGGAGGTGACCAACAACTGGGCCGGTCCGGTGGCCGGGAGGTTCCTGGGTGATCTCGGCGCCGACGTGGTGAAGATCGAGTGGTCCACCCGGCCCGCCACCCGGGTGCTGTTCTGGGTGGGGCCAGCACAGGACATGCAACGCCAACCCGAACATCGCGCCATGTACTTCAATGAGATCAACCGCAACAAGCGCGACGTGTGCCTCGATCTCTCCAAGCCAGAGGGCAAGGAGACATTTCTCCAGTTGATCCGCACCGCCGATGTGCTCATCGAGAACCAGTCGGCCCGGGTGATGCCGAACCTGGGTCTGGACTGGTCGGTACTGAAAGACGTCAACCCCGGCCTGATCATGGTGTCCATGTCCGGTTACGGCGCCACCGGGCCTCGCCGAGACTGGGTGGCCTACGGCGCCAACATCGAGACCACCTCCAGCCTCACCTCCATCACCGGCTATCCCGACGGGCAGTTGTCCAGAACCACGTTGTTCTACGCCGATCCGGTGAGCGGAATCCACGCCGCAGCGGCGGTGATGGGGGCCTTGGAGCATCGCCGGCGCAGCGGGGAGGGCCAATGGATCGATATGTCACTCAACGAGTGCGGGGCCGGCTTCTGCGCCGAGTCCTTGACCCAATACCAGACCCTGGGCACCGTCCGCGGTCCTGCGGGGAACCGTGACCCCCGCTTCGCTCCCCAAGGCGCGTACCGATGCGCCGGCTCCGATCATTGGGTGGCTATCAGCGTCCAGGATGACACGGATTGGGTGGCCCTGGCCCACGCCATGGACCGGCCCGATCTGGCCGCCGATTCCGGCCTGGCCACCTTGTCCGGACGCCAGCAACGCCACGACGAACTCGACACCGCCATCAACCAGTGGACCGCCGGACTGGAGCAATACGAGGTGGCCTGGGCCCTGCAACGTCGCGGGGTGTCAGCGGCACCGATCCTGGCCAACTGGCAGATCCTGCCGGACCCGCATCTGCACGCTCGCGGCGTCTACCAACCCATCGAACATCCGGTGGTTGGCGTCTACCCCACCATGACCTGGCCCTGGCGTTTCGATCGCACCCCGGCTCGGCTGGCCCGCCCGGCCCCGCTGTTCGCCGAACACAACCGGGAGATCCTCACCGAGATCGGCCTCGACACCGCCGCCATCGACGCCCTCTACGCCACCGGCGTCACTGCGGACACCCCCGCCGGCTGATCCTTCGGCACGCGTTGATCCGTAACACGCGGTCCGATCCACACCCGAATCTCAGATCAGACGCCGCGCCCGCGTACGCCACCACGATTGTAACAACATCACGGTCCTTTCCGAAACGACGCACTGCGAACAGCGTCGCTGCGTCATTGCCTGTCAACTGTAGTAAGACCCCGGAGGACTGCGACCATAGGAGCCCCGACCTCAAGGGTGGCAAGTTCGCGCCCACGTTCTCCGCCCAAGCCGGCGAAACCGGCGTCATCTCCCAAACCGCAGGGCTGCTCCACGAGGCCAGAGCCGCCGGGCTCCTCGTCGTGTACACCCGGGTATGTTTCCGCCCGGGCTATCCCGATCTGGTCGCCAACGGGCACTTCCTCGCCGGAACCCGAGCAGCGGGGGCCCTCGTGGATGGTGACTGGGGCGCCGACATCATCGACGAGCTCACCCCCGCCGCCGGGGACGTGACGGTCAGCCACCGTCGCATCAGCGGGTTCTGGGGCAGCGACCTGCAGACCATCCTGCAAGCCCGCGGGTTGGGCACCGTGCTGCTCACCGGCGTCGCCACCAACCTCACCGTTTTGAACACCGCGTTCGACGCGGTCAACGTCGGTTACCACACCGCTGCGGTCACCGACTGCTGCTCAGCCTGCACCCAGCAGGCCCATGAGGAGGCCATCGCCACCATCGCGGTCATCGGGGACACGGACCACCACGGCCGAGGTGGTGACGAGCTTGCCGAGCGCCTCGTGACCGGGTACGACGCTGGCGCGTTCCAGGCTTTCGAGCGGGCCGGCTGGAACGACGTCGCGGCGGGGTACCCCGAGCTGGTGGATGGCTTCGGGCTCACCGTCGGTCCCGTCGGTGCCGCCATCCTCGACGCCGCCGACGTGCGCCGGGGCCGAGATGTTCTCGATGTCGCCACCGGGCCGGGTTACCTCGCCGATCTGGCCCTCGAACGTGGCGCCAACGTGGTCGGTATCGACATCGCCGAATCGATGGTGCAACTCGCCCGCCGGCGCCATCCCACCGCTACGTTCCATGTGGGCGCCGCTGAGAGTCTGCCCCTGCCCGACAGGAGCTTCGACGCCGTGGTCTCGGCGTGGGGTTTGCCGCATTTCGCGGACCACGCGGCGTTCTTCGCCGAAGCGCAGCGGGTGCTCACACCCGGCGGTGCCATCGCCCTTGGCACCTGGTGCCCACCGCCGGGCAACGAGTTCTTCGCGCTGCTGCTGGGGGTTCTCACCCCTCATCTGACCGCCAACCCGAACCTGCCTGCCGGACCTGACATGTTCCGTTACGCCGACGCGGACACCGCTCAACGGGACCTGACCCAAGCGGGATTCAAAGAGATTTCGATCACGCCGATCGCGCTCACCCCCACCCTGGACCACGGCGCCGAGGACCTCATCCGCTTTCTGGCTGCGGGGTCGGTCCGAAGCCGCGCCATGTACCAAGCCCAGCCGACCGAAGCCCGTCAGCAGATCCACGCAGCCCTCCGCAGCTACTGCAAGGACCTTCCGCAACCAAACCAGCGCTCCGGGGTTCAGGTCGGGCTCACCGCGGTGGTGATTGCCGCCCGCAAGTCGTGACCGCGGCGGCTGCGCTGGTGGCGTTCAGGCCAAGCGTTGCAGGGCGTCTTTCCATGACGGGAGGCCGTCGGAGCCGTTCATTGTCCATCGAACGAACTTCGTTGGGCCCATCTCCGGTGCCAGCTTCGACATGAGCTCGCGGTGTGGGCTGGTGTCCGCGAACGCGGTGAGGGCCGCTTCATCAACCCATACCGACAAGGTGGCGTACTGCTTGCGTAACGGCCGGGCCAGCAAGGAGAACCCGACCACGCCTTCGGTGCGCCCGAGTTGTTTGCGGACCTCGCCGGCCCCACGGAACAAGCGCCCGGTGGAGGAGCGGCGGCGCGCCGGGATGTTGGAGGCGAGGACCACATACTGATGGTCGGGCTGGAGTGTTTGTATCTTCTTCCAGGGAGACTTCATGTGCTGTGCTCCTCGCAGGTGTTGCGAATGGCGGTTCGGCGGGGTGATCCGGTTGGGCCTGAGGGCAGCATGACAGACGTTGGCCGCGGTTGCGCCCGAACTTGTTAGGCGCCGGGTTTGGTGATGCGGGTCAGGATGACGATGGTGGCGGCGGCGGTGAAAGGCCAGGGATGGTGCAGCCAGGCCATCCGTAGGGTGTCCGGGAGAAAGTCCAGGGGTAGGGCGGAGGCCACGATGCACAGCATGATCGAGCCGGCGGCGGCCTCGTGGGGGTGATCGGTGAGGGGGGCGGCGACGGTGTGCACGGCCGTCCCGAGTGCGGCCAGGGCCATCAGGGCGGGGGCGAGTTGCGGCGCCGCGGTGGGCGTGAGATCCAGCAGCCGCTCGGCGCTGAGCAGCGCTCCGGCGGCGAGCGCGGTGGCGCCCACTAGCAGCATCCCGCGATGTGACAAGCGGGTGATCGGGGTGGTGGGTAACGCCTGCAGGAGGGGCCGGGCGGGGTCGGCGAGCCCGAGCACGGCGGCGGAGGCCAGCCCGGCCACGGCGAGATACTGCAGCAGTTCCGGCACCTCGAGCTGTCGCCAGCCCAGCAGGGTGGCGGTGGCGAGCAGGGCGCCGGTGATGACCGCCAGGGGTGTCCAGTCGATAGCCCGGCGGGTGGGGGCCAGCCATGCTGGTCTCAGGGTGCGGGCGCCCATCACAGGGGGCTGACCAGAAGTTGCGCCACCACGCCACCGACAGCCAGAGCGGCCCCGGCCCATGTGGCGCGACGGCCGAGCGTGCCGCGCACGGCCAGGCCGGCAAGTACCGCAGTGAGGCCGATCAGGTAGAGGTCGTGGGCGATGATGGTGGGTTGATGCACGAGTTGGCGAGTCGGTTTGTCGTCATGTGACGTCCTCTCATCTGTTCCAGGGATCTCCACGAACCAGGCGGTGGGGGTCTGCTCGATGTTGGTGGCGGCATCGAGGTCGATAAACATCGGCTGGGTCTGTACCGGCGTGAAGACATGGGCCGGAGGAATGTTCCACAACCAGTATCCGGGGAACATGGTGAAAAGGGCGGCACCGCTTAGGATGACCAGGGAGATGGACAGGCGGGGCCGGGCTCTGCCGATGGCGATGCCGAGCGCACCGACGAATGCGACAACAAGTGGCATTTGTAGCAACTCGGAGAAGGGGTGCAGCGCGGTGTCGGTGCGTCGTGGGTGGTCCCCGAGCCAGAAGCCACCCTCGATCCGTGAGGCAATGACCAGTCCTGCGGCAACGAGAACGGTCAGGATGACGGGTAGCGCGAGGCTGGCCAGGCGGGCCAATGCGCGCTGGTCGGCGCCGAGCGGGGCGCTTTCGGCGAGGTTGTGTTGGGCGTCGCGCCGGCCGGTGCGGAAGGCGGCGATGAACGTGCCCAGGATGATTGGCATGAAGGCTTGGGGAAGTTTCTCCGTGTAACTACCGCCGGGCCAGTCAGCGGTGGTGGAGCCGGAGATGATGACGATGGTGAGGGCGAAACCCAACCAGATCGAGATCCGACGCAGCGAACGGCGGGCTTCGATGGTGGCGAGTTGGCGAACCGAGTCTGGCGAAACTCCCTCGGCGGGCGGAGAAAGGATGGTGGGCGCGGTCATGAAGTTGTTCCGTTCGTGGTGGCGAAGAGGTAGCCGTCGTCGATACTGGGTTCAACCAGTTGCGCTCCGTTGGGGGGTGTGCCGATGCTGCGCACGAGCCCGTCGCTGGTGACCCAGGTGCGGATGGCGCTGGGGTGAGGGTGGTCATCCACCCAGACCCGTCCTGTCGCCATGTTGGCGAGTTCGTGGGGGGTGCCGGTGAAACGCAAACGCCCGCCGTCGAGTACCACCACCTGTTGGCAGAAGGCGGCAACCTCGTCGGTATGGTGGGTGGACACCACCACGGTGCCGTGTTGACCGGCTTGGGAGATGACGTCTCGGAGCCGCAGCCGTTGGTCGGGGTCGAGCCCCGCTGACGGTTCGTCGAGCACGAGCAGCGTGGGTTGGCCCACCAGCGCGGCGGCGATGGCGACCCTGCGTTTCATGCCGCCGGACAGGGTGCGGATGCGGCGGTGCATGTCATCTTCCAACCCGACCGCGCTCAACGCCCGGCGGACTTCCTCCCGGCGGGCGTCGGGTTTGGCGATCTCTTTGAGGACGGCCACGTAATCGACCAGGTCGAAAGCGCTGAAGCCCGGGTACAGTCCGGTGTCCTGAGGGAGATAGCCCAACTTGCGCCGGATCGCCAGCCGGTCCCGTGATCGGGCAGGATCGAAACCGAGCAGCCGGATGGCACCGGCCTCGGGGGAGAGCACCGTTGCCAGCATGCGCAACAAGGTTGTCTTGCCGGCCCCGTTCGGACCGAGGAGGCCGATCACGCCCGAACCCCCCGACCAAGTGAACTCATCGAGGGCCACGGTGGATCGGTAGCGTTTGGTCAGCCCGGTCAGCTCGATAGCAGGGGTCACGTGATTCTCCAGTTCGGTAGGGCATGACGGCGTGAGAGCGTCACTGTGGAGGCCACGCCGATCACGATGAGGCTGATGATCTGTATCCGCGCGCCGTTGGACACCAATTGCTCCACGGCGTCGATGGTGGCCAGGCCACGGTGGCGTCGAACCCACAGGGCGCACAGCACCAACCAGCCGCCGCTCAGCCCCATGGCCAGACGGACCGGGCTCATCCAGGTGGCGGCGGCGATGACGATGGCCGCCAAGGCGCACCCCGGGCCGAGCCACAGCAGGGACTGGGACCATTCGAGCGGCGTGAACGCACTGCTGATCACCCCGGCCACGGTGGCCACGGTGGCGGCGAACAGAGCCCGCAGGAACGGCAGCAGCCCGGCCGCCAACGGGGTGGCGACGGAGAGGGAACCGGCGGGGTCCGTGGTGGGCCAGAAGGCCACGGCGGCGGCGGCGGCGGGAAGGAGGGGCGCAACGGCGATGAGCACGGCGATACCGAGCGCCGGTTCGATGACGGTGCTGAGACCGACCCCGGCCAGCAGCAGCACCGCCAGCAACGCCGAAGCTGCCACCAGCGCCGGGCTGGCCAAGGACACCTGCAGCGCACCGGTGCGGCGATTGAGGAGGCGTCGGGGTCTATCGATGCGCTCCAGGATGGCCGCCAACATGGCGTCTTGGGCGGTCCCGGCGGAGGGGCGGGCGCCGGCAAGGTTCGATCGGCAGTGCTCGCAGGCCAACAGATGCGCCTCGATGGAATCCCGTTCGGTGAAGGCCGCGGCGCCGCTGGCGTACACCACCAGCCGGCCCGCGGCGACGTGCCAGTCTTCGTCGTTACTCATGCCAATGCCTCCCTGAGCTCGCGTCGAGCGCGCATCATCCTGGTCTTCACCGTACCGCTCGGTATGCCCAGCAGCCGTGCTGCTTCCCGGCAGGTCAACCCGTCCAACACCGTGGCCTGCACCACCGCCCGTAGCTCGGGTGACAGCCTGCCGAGCGCAGATCCCAGGTCCCCATGCTCCACCGCCACCAGCCACTCCTCTTCCGCCGAGATCGCCTCGCGGGAGCGTTGGGCCAGTAGCCGTTCGATGACGGAGCGGCGGGGCCGGATGGCGTGCAACAACTGGCGGTAGCCGATGCCCCAGATCCATGCCCCAACGGCGCCGGTGCCGGCGTAGCGGCCCGCCGAATGCCAGATGGCGACAAAGGTGTCCTGCACCACTTCTTCGACCACGCTGGCATCAGCGCAGCGATAACCCAGCCGGCTCGATAGCCATGGCTCGTGACGCCGATACAGCTCCACCAGCGCGCCGCGGTCACGGTCCGCGATGGCCGTCAACAACCCGGCGTCGCTGCGGCGATCGACCATCGGCGGGCTCATGACCAACTGTGCCATCGAACGCCCGGTTCGGTTCACGAAACCAAACGAGGTCGTCAGGTCAGGTCAGGTCAGGTGTCATCGAGGACCGCTTCGAAGCGGTCATGGCGCTCGGTCGCCACATTACGATGGCGCGAGTCAGGCAGCGATTGTTCGTACGCCGAGGAAACTGCGGATGGGCGGGTCCCGCGTCACAAGGACGAGATCCTGGCGCATGGCCTGGGCCACGATCATGCGATCAAAGGGATCCCGGTGGGACCAGTCGAGGCGGCCCGCGGCGATGGCGTCATCGGCCAGGATCTTCCGGGCGGCCAGGTCCAACGGGGCGAGCACCGGTAGGCCGTCGACGAACTCGAACGGATGCAACGGTGGGGAGTCCACGGCGAGATCGATCTCCACGGTGAGCCCATCGCGGCTAGCGACCATGCGACAGAACGTCGGATGCCTTCGTACAACCTCGAACGCGTAGCCGACCTTGGCAAGAGTCCCAGTGAGAGCGTGCACGAAGGGGTTCAACCGATCCAGGATCAACACCAGAGCGGGCGCCGATGAAGGCGTCGAGATCTCGAGTGGCCCGGTCCACGACCTGCAGCGCCACCAACGCCGCACCGCCCGCCAATGCATAGCCAGACGCCTCCGGGAGAGAACAGCAGCCGGGCCAGGTCGCGCTGTTCAGCCGACAACCCGCTCATGAAGCCAGCCGCCGCTCACCGAGCGTGCGATCGATGATCGGCTGCCAGGCCCGGCGAAGCTCGGCAGGCACGACCAGCTCAGCCCAGGCATCGACGAGCAGCGCCCCATCTACCACTGACCCGATGTCCTCGGGCGCACCCTCACGCAGCACCACCTCGTAGGCCCGTAATCGTTGCCCACGAACGGCCAGCTCGAAGGACCGGGGCGGGCCGCTCCACCACAGCGCCACCCCGGGCGTGATGGTCCGCACCGCCTGCTCTATCGGCAGACGCCACAACCGGGACGGCACCGCGTAGGGTCGCCGCCCCGCCGTCCATGACCACGACACCCGCTCCGACAGCGTGACCTCCGCCCCGGCCGCATGCAACACCCGCACGGCCGTGTCCCATCGCGGCTCCCGACGACCCG
>JBJXFH010000189.1:0-41793 GCA_046155365.1 Acidimicrobiales bacterium
GTCATGGGCGGCGCGCCGGCCGGGGGCGGTGGCCAGAGCCGGTTCCGTGGCCCAGGCCGGGTCGCCCAGGGCCCGGACCAACCCGGACCAGGCGTCATCGGAATCAACGCAGATCACCACCCAGGCGTCCTCACCGCGGCAGGGGTAGCAACCCTGGGGGGCGTGGGTTATGTGCCGGTTGCCGATGGGATCACGGTCCCGGCCGCTGCGGGCGGCGTCCACCAGGTACTCGCCCACGTGTTGCAGCACGTATTCGACCTGGGGCACCTCGACCAGCTCGCCCCGCCCGGTGCGATCCCGCCGCCGCAAAGCCGCCATGGTGGCCACCGCCGCCGCCAACCCGGCCGAGGGATCCATGGGGAAAACGGGATTGTTCAACCCGTAGTCCCCGTCCCGGTAGCCCCACAGCGCCGCGGACCCGGCTAGGGACTCGAAATGGAACCCGAACCCCAGATAGTTCCGATACGGGCCCCAACTGCCCATGGGCGGCATTCGCACCAACACCAATGCCGCGTTGCGCTCGGCCAGCACGTCCCAGCCCAGCCCTAACTTGTCGAGCACGTCCACCGAGTTGTTCTCGATGAGCACGTCGACCCCGTCGATGAGGCGCAGGAACGCTTGGCGGCCCGATTCCTTGCGTAGATCGAGGGTCACGGACTTCTTGGTGCGGGCGTGGGCCAGGAACTGCCCGGCCCGGTTCCACGGCCGTTCCCCGGGGTCGTGGTCGCAGTAGGCACCGGTGAGGGGACCCAACCCGTCAAGGGCCTCCGGTGTGGGGCGGGGCACGTTGCCGCGGGTCACGGTGGGAAACAGCCAGGCGTTGTCCACCCGGATGACCTCAGCGCCCAGATCCCCCAGCAGCATGGTGGCGTAAGGCCCCGACCACACCACCGTCAGGTCCAGCACCCGGATGCCGGCCAGCGGCAACTCGTCGGGATCCACCGTTGATTGAGGCCCCGACCCCAACTCCGACTTCGACCCCAACTCCGGCTTCGACCCCGCCGCCGCCGTCGACGCCGCACCCGCCGATTCGCCTGCGGCCCTGGCCCGGGGAGCACTGGTCGGAGGCTCATCATCCGGTGGCGTCTCGAGGGCTTCGAGTTCAGCGAGGATCTCCGGTCGGTGCTCATCGAGTAGTGGGGGGCGGCGGCGCAAGGCCCAGCCGTTGTCCATGCGCCATCCCGGGCCTGGCGTGCGGTAACGGCCGGCCACGGGATGGTCGACCTCCACGAAGAAGTTGCGGGCGTTGAAGTGCTCGTCCACCAGCAGGTCCGTGGGCCGGTTGAGGGCGGTCACCGGCCAGCGCCCGGCCTGCGCCTCCACCATGGCCTCGGTCTTGGTGCGCGTTGACAGCCAGTTGTAGATGACGGCGTCGAGGTGACCGCCGGTCTCGGGGTCCGTCATCCAGGCCGGGGTGGCGAAACGCTCCCGCAACTCGTCGTCATCGAGCACGTCGAGCATCTTCGGAATCCAGTTGGCCACCACGATGATGGCCGCCTGACCGTCCGTGGCGGGGTAATAACCGAACGGCAACACCGCCTGCCCATACGCCGGAGGACGGGTCACGTTGCGCCCGGTCCACTGCCGCCACAGCAAGTAGTTGATGCGCCGATCGATGGAGCCGACCTGCGTTTCGAGGTTGTTGACATCAATGTGGGCGCCCACCCCGCAGCGCTCGGCCCGCCGCAACGCCGCCACCACCGCCACTGCCCCCACCGCCCCGCACTGGTATTGCAACAGATTCCCGGCCAGCTTGACCGGCTCCCGTTCAATGACCCCGGTGGCATGCATGGGTCCCCCGAGGGCGTAAAAGGCGATGTCCTCACCGCGGTAGCCGGCATCGGCGTAGGGCCCGTCCTGGCCGAAGGGGGTCAAGGAGACCACCACCAACGCCGGGTTGGTAGCGCGCCACCGGGCGATGGGCGCCGCACCCGGAGCGCCCGATTCGATGAGCACATCAGCGTGGGCCGCCAGCCGGTCCACCAAATCATCCCGGCTGGCTGCGTCCGCGCCCGCTGCGTCCCGGGTGGCGGCGCTGGGACTGACCGCACCGACGATTGATCGTTTGTTGGTGTTGAGATGAAGGAAAAGCGCCGATTGTTCGGGGTCGATGATGTCTTCGACAAACGGTCCGTTACGACGGGCGGGGTCACCACCGGGAGGTTCGACCTTGATGACCTCGGCGCCGAGATCGGCCAGGAGCTTGCCGAGGTAGGGGCCGGCCACCCCCGTCGCCAGCTCGACCACCCGCACCCCGGCGAAAGGTTGGTCCGGGGGCTCGGCGTGGACTGGAGCATTGGTCGGCGGGGTCACGGGGCCACCGTACCGTCCGGTGCTCGGACCGCCCTCTCCCCGGACCGCCCTCCCCCCTCGACCACCTGACCGGCGCGGGTAGGACGCTGGGGTGGGGGCGGGTAGGGTACAGGCAACAACCGGGACACATTCGGGAGGCCTGCATGGTCAGTGGCGTTGGGACCATACCAATCATCGACGTCGGCGACTTTCTTGCTGATCGACCCGGAGCGCTCGCCGCCGCCGGGGCTGAACTGCGCCGCGCCCTTGAGCAGGTCGGGTTCTTTCAAATTGTCAACCACGGCGTTGGATGGCAGCACGTGGAAGCCATTTACGAGATGGCCGCCCGTTATCACGCACTGCCCGACGAGCAGAAGCTCCCGCTGCGGATGAGCGCCACCCGGATGGGTTACAGCCCGCTGCAGGGTCAGATCCGGGGAGCCAAGCCTTCGCTCAACGCCGCCTACTTTCTGGCCCGACCCTCATCGTCACGAAACCAGTGGCCTGATGAAGATCACCTGGCCGGCTTCCGAGCCACCGTCAGCAGTTATTACGAGGAAATGGACCAGTTGGGCAGCCGATTGCTGGCGCTGTACTCGGTGGCGGCGGGCATGGCACCGGAGCACTTCGGGCAGTTCTTCCAGCCCTCCCTCGCCACCCTGCGCCTGTCCCACTATCCGCCGCTACCGGCTGAGGAGGACCAGTGGGGCATTGATCCGCACACCGACGCCGGGTTCATGACCATGCTGCCGGCCAACCCGGTGGCGGGACTGTGGATCAGGCCCCCCGGCGGTGACTGGTTCGAGCCCCGACAGGAGCCGCAGTCCTTCGTGGTGAACAGCGGGGACATGCTGCGGCGGTGGACCAACGAACGGTTCCTGTCCACCACCCATCGCGTCCTCAACCGCTCCGGTACCGACCGGTATGCCATCCCGTTCTTCTATGACCCACGGGTGGACACCGTGATCGAGTGCCTGCCCAGTTGCACCACCGCCGACCATCCCCCGAAGTATGGTCCGATCACATACCGGGATTATCTGGTGCCGTTCATGCAACGCAGCTACGTGGCGGTGCTCGAGGGCGCCACCACCGACAGCGGCTGAACCCTCGCCGCCGGGAGATCCGAGAGGCGCAGGGTGCTCGCTACCGGACTGCGGTCGAGCCCAGTGAACCCGGCCGAGCCCGGCTGCTAGATCCGGTGGCCGCGCACCGAACCGGGCGGAAGGTCGCCGCCGTCCCGGGTTACCACCGCACAGGCGTACCGGCGTTGACCGCGGGACCAGTTCGCTCTGTGGGGCGAGACCGTCCACAGCTCATAGGGGCTGTCCTCGTAACGGACACCGGTGTAGGACTCGAACGCCGACACGCAGTGATCGTTGACGTCGGCCATCACTTCGTCGTTACCCGGAAAGGGACCGTCGGGTAGTTCAGCGACCACGAAGACCTCGCCTCCATGCGGTGCAGCACAGGGACGCTCCTCGAGCCGGTCCACGACGCCCGTGTCAGGGGTATCGATGCAGTCGCCCACCGCGATGCCGACGTACCCCGAGGACAAGCCTTCCTCCAGGCCCCGCTGGAACTCGCTGCTGCTCACCACGGCGATCAGGAAGACCCCGGCAGCCGCGCCCACCGCACCCGTCGCCAGTCCAGCCCACGCCAAGCCCCGGCCGCGCAAGGCACCCCGGGCCCGATTGGTGGCCACCACACCGGCCACCCCCAGCCCCATCGCCACCATCGAGGGCACCACGAACAAGCAGGCGAAAAGCCCGATCAACCCCATGATCAGCGAGGCCGTGGCCAACGCGCTGCGACGTGAGGGTGCCGACCAAGCAGAAGCCAGCGGGGGGTTGGGCAGAAACGCGCCGGGGGCTTGCTCACCAACCCAGAAGCCATCCGGAGAAAAGCCCGGCTGCGGCTGCGCATTCCGATTCCAGTGCGCGGCCGGGTCCACCCTTGGATCCGGGAAGGCGCTTGGTGGCGAGGGATTCCATCCTCGGTGCGGTGAGGGCACGGAGGGCATCACCGGAGGCGGCCCGGCGCCTGATAGCGATGGCAACATCGGTGGTGGGCCCCACTGCGGTGCGACACCGGCTGACGCTGACCCGGCCAGAGGCGCGAAGCCACCACGATCGCCAGCCGACTCGGGGTGAGCGGCATTCGCCGGCTCGGTCATCCCCCTCTATCGATCGAGGGGGGAACGACCTTGAGCGTCAGCCGCCCTTGAGCGCCTCGAGAAAGTGGATCTCGGCGTTCGGCGGAACCGACTCGAAGTCTGCGTCAGCGATGATCTCACCGTCGATGGCGACGGAGGTTCCCGAGCTCAGCTTCTCGCCGAGACCCGGGAACCGCTCGTCCAACGCTTTGATAAGGGCCCGTACGGTGGGGGCGTCAACCTCCACCTGGGTGACCCCACCGGTGAAGCTGCGCAGCCCCGCGGAGAAGTGCACCTGAGCCATACCGATCAGCCGCCGTTGCTGGCGGGGGTTCCGTTGAGGATGGCGTCGAGTACCCGTGGGGGTGACAACGGCAGATCAACCAGACGCCGATTGGTGGCGGCGGCCACGGCGTTGGCCACCGCGGCCAAGGGCGGCACGATACCGACCTCACCCACGCCCCGCACCCCGTAGGGATGGCCGGGGTTGGGGACCTCCACGATGATGGCGTCGATCATGGGCACATCGGACGCCACCGGCATGCGGTAGTCCAAGAAGCTGGGGTTCTCCATCACGCCATCAGCGTTGTGGACGTACTCCTCGTTCAGTGCCCAACCGATGCCCTGCACCACGCCGCCCTGCAGCTGACCTTCCACGTAGCTGGGGTGGATGGCCCGGCCGGCGTCCTGGGCGGTGGTGTAGCGCAGCACGGTGACCACCCCGGTATCGGGGTCCACCTCGAGATCGCATACCTGGGTGGAGAACGCCGAGCCCACACCACGGGCGTTGAGCGAGGCGCTGGCGGAGATAGGACCACCGCTGCGGGCCCAACCCTTGGCCAGATCCGCCAGGGACAGCGGCGGGACCGAACCATCGGCCTTTTGGGCCCGACCGTCCACCCATTCGACCTGGTCCACGGTGACGTCCCACTGCTTGGCGGCGCGTCCCTTGAGATCGGCGATGACCTTCCGACAGGCCTCCACCACGGCGGCGCCAGTGGCCAATGTGGTGCGGCTGCCACCGGTGACGTCATTGAAGCCGACGGTCTCGGTATCAGCCACCACCGGGTTGATCTTGGCCACGTCTATGCCCAGCTCCTCCGCGGCCATCAGCGCCATGGAGGCCCGGCTGCCACCAATGTCGGGCGAGCCGACCACCACGATGGCGTTGCCGTCCTCGGAGATGTGCACCGTGGCGCTGGAGTTCATGCCGGCGTTGAACCAGAACCCCGAGGCCACCCCGCGACCCTGGTTGGGGCCGAGGGGAATCTGGTAGTTGGGATGGTCCTTGATGGCCTGCAGCGTCTCCTTGAAGCCGATGCGGGGGAACTTGGGTCCGTAGGGGGCGGTGGCGCCTTCTTCCACGGCGTTGTGCATCCGGAAATCAATGGGGTCGATGCCCAGCTTGAGGGCGATCTCGTCCAGCACGCTTTCCACCCCGAAGGCGCTGTGGGGGGCGCCCGGAGCCCGATACGAGATGCAACGGGGCTTGTTGACCACCACGTCGTAACCCTCGATGAGGAAATTGGTCATCAGGTACGGGGCCAGGCAGGTCATGGCCCCAGCGCCCACCGGTGAACCGGGGAAAGCGCCGGCCTCATACGCCAGCCACACCTGGGCGGCGGTGATGGTGCCGTCCTTCTTGGCGCCGATCTTGACCTTGATGGTGCCGCCGGGGGCCGGACCGGTTGCCCGGAACACCTCGTCACGGCTCATGACCAGCTTCACCGGACGGCCGGCCTTCTGGGACAGGCGCACCGCCAGCGGCTCCAGGTAAATGGTGGTCTTGCCACCGAACCCGCCGCCGATCTCCGCGGGGATGACCTTGAGACGGATCGGGTCCCAACCCAGCACCTTGGAGGACATGGTGCGCATGGCGAAATGTCCCTGCGAGGAGCACCACACCGTGGATTTCCCGTTGGGGGTGGTATCGGCCACTGCGGCGTGGGGTTCGATGTAACCCTGATGAATGGGCTTGGTGGTGAACGTACGCTCCACCACCACATCGGCCTCGGCGAACCCCTGGTCGAGGTCCCCGCCCTGGAACACAGTGCGGCTGGCGACGTTGGAGGGCTCGGTGGGAGCGGGGTCCACGCCCTTGGTGATGATGGTGTCGTGCAACAGCGAGGCGCCGGGTGCCATGGCCTGCTCCACGGTGAGCACGTGAGGCAGCTTCTCGTAGGTGACCACGATGGCGTTGGCCGCGGCCTTGGCGAACGCTCGGGTGGTGGCGGCCACCGCGGCCACGGCGTGACCCTCGTACAGCACCTTCTCGCGAGCCATGGTGTTGCGCTGCAGATCAGCGTCCGCACCCTTGGGATCGGGGAAGTCCGCGCCGGTGACCACCGCATGCACGCCAGGCATGGACTGTGCCGCGGTGGTGTCGATGGACACGATGCGGGCGTGGGCGTGCGGGGATCGCAGCACGTGGCCCTCGAGCATGCCCGGCAGCTTCAGGTCAGCGCCGAACTTGGCCCGACCGGTGATCTTCTCGAAGCCGTCCGGCCGGATGGGCCGGGTGCCGACCCACTTGTAGGCCGGGGCGGTGGTGGGATCTTCGGCGATGGTCATACTGACGCCTCCCTCATCTGGACGGCGGCCTCGCGGACCGCGCGGACGATCTTGTCGTAACCGGTGCAGCGACACAGGTTACCGGCCAGGCCGTAACGGATTTCGGTTTCGGTGGGGTTGGGGTTGCGCTCGAGCAGGGTGCGGGCCGCCAGCAGGAACCCGGGGGTGCAGATGCCGCACTGCAGGGCCGCGCCCTCCAAGAAGCATTCCTGCAGGGGATGGAGCTTGTCCCCATCAGCCATGCCCTCAACCGTGCCGATGACCGCGCCTTGGGCTTCTGGGGCGAAGATCAAACAGGAACAGGTGAGATCCCCGTCCATGATGATGGAACAGGCACCGCAGTCACCGGTGCCGCAGCCTTCTTTGACCCCGGTCAGGCCCACCTCGTCGCGCAGCACGTTGAGCAGGGACTCGCCGGGATCACAGAGAAAGTCGACGCTGTCACCGTTGATGGTGCAGCTGATGTGGGTGCGGGACATCAGTGGGCTCCGTTCTGACCGTGCTTGCCGTTTTGGGTGACACCGGTGGCACGATCCGCAGCCAGCTGCACGGCACGGCGGGCCAGGACCCCGGCCACGTGCTGGCGGTAGGCGATGGTGCCGCGCTTGTCATCGATGGGATTGCACGCCGCGGTGGCCGCCGCGGCCACTGCCGCCAGGGTGGCGTCGTCGATGGCGTTGCCGATCAGGGCGGCTTCCGCAGCGGGGACCCGGACCACAGTGGGGGCCACCGCGCCCAGGGCGATGGTGGCGGCAGTGACCTTGCCGGCGTCGTCCAGCGTGACCCGGGCGCCGACACCGACCACCGCGATGTCCATCTCGGTGCGGGGAATGAGCCGCAGGTAGGCGTCACCGGTGCGGGCCGGCGGACGGTCAACCTCAATGGCAACCAGGATCTCGCCGGGTTGCAGGCAGGTGCGGCCGGGTCCGGTGGGCACGTCCTGCACCGCCACGGTGCGGGTGGCGCCGCCGGGACCGACGATGACGGCCCGGGCCCCGTTGACCACCATGGCCGGCACCGAATCTGCCGCCGGTGAGGCGTTGCAGAGGTTGCCGCCCAGGCTGGAGCGGTTCTGTACCTGGTCAGAGCCGATGAGCCCTGCCGCTTCGACCAGGCCCGGGAGTTCCTTGGACAGCTCGGCGTTACCGGTCAGCCGGCTGGTGGGGGTGGCAGCCCCGATGGTCCAGGTGGTGGCGGTGGAAGACACCGAAACCAGTTGCTGGATCTTTTTGAGGTCGATGAGGGCGTCCGGTTCGGGCCGGCCCGAACGCATCTGGGGGATCACGTCGGTGGCGCCGGCGAACACCTTGGCACCGGCTTCCGAACTCAACAATCCCACCGCTTCATCGACGGTGGTCGGCGCGAAGTACTTCAAATGCTCCCCCTGTGACGGATGGCTACCAACGAACCTGTCCCTGGAACGTAGTCCAGGGCCGGGCGCCGCGCGGAACCATCACCGTTCGTGGCCCGTTCTGAACGCTCAGCGTTCCCACGGCGAGAGGCGCAGGGCGGCCTCGCGCCGGTTGAGCGAGCCCAACAATTCCAGCGCGTCCTGATCCCCACCAGCAGCGACGCGGCAGCGATCGGCCAGCACGTCCCGCAGCTGCAGATCCCAGCCGATCAATGTGTCCAGCGCCGGCAGGGTCGGTGGCAACGCCGCCACCAGCGCCAGATCGAGGCCCCCGAAGGCGGCCGTCGGCGGCGTCGTGAATGCATCCGCCGCCGGGGGCACACGCACCTGGGCCTCATCCCCTGCCGCCGCACCGCCCAACCCCGGATCGGCCGACCCCACACCGGCCGGGCCCACACCGACGAACCCAGGATCGGGCAGCGGCCGGCCCGGGGACTCAGCGGCCACGGCGTCGACCAGGGCGGAGCGCAGTTCGGCCAGGTCTTCAAGCAGGTAGGCGGGAAGACCGGGAAGCGTTCGGGCAATGCGACGCAGCATGCCCACGGCCGCCGCCAGCTGGTCCGCGGCCGGGCCGGAAGCCAGCGCGGGCGCCACATCGGCAGCCAGCGCGTCGGCGATGCCCTCGAGCAACTGCACAGGCGAGGGGTTCAGCACCACCGACCCCCGATCGGCGCGTCAGGATCCCATTGGGCGGATTTGGTCCACGAGCGGGCGTCGACGACCCAAAAACATCGACGAAGAGGGACCCTGGCCTCACGCAGCGCAGGGATTTGGGGCTGTCTGGGGGGCGGGATGGCCCAAATCCGCCCAATGACTTTCGTTTCGATATCTTTCATAACGTTCCAGACTCGCGGTGTGGGGCTTCGGCCAGCAGATCGAGGATGCGCGCCACGAAGGGCACGATGGTGGCGGCGCGATCGGCGTGGCGCAGGCTGGTGGTGGCCCGATCGGCGAAGCTGCGGGTCCCTGTTAGGGAGATCACGCTGTGTTTGACCTCGTTGAACACCTGGTACCAGCGCAGATGCTCGGGATCCACCGGGCCCCCGCCGGCGGCCACATAGGCGGCCAGAAACTCCTCGAACGGGAGGGCCCGCCGGCCGGTCCACAGCTCCCGATACACCCAACCGAGGTCCTCAATGGGGTCACCGAGATGGGTCATCTCCCAGTCCAGCAACGCCGTGAGCCGACCCTCGTCGTACAGCAGGTTCCCGAATCGGAGGTCCCCGTGCACCACCGAAACCCGCTTGGCGGTGGGCGCCCGTTCGGCCAACCAGCGCAGGGCCAGCACCAGGGCCGGATGCGGTTCCATCCGTTGCCGCTCGAACAGATCACCCCAGTACGCCAGCTGGTCCGTGGCCGCAGTCCCCGGGATGGTTTGGGGCAGGTGGGTGAACGGCGTCGGATCCACCCGATGCAAGGCGGCGGCGGCGACGGCCAGGTCAAGGGCCACCTGCCGCAGCGCCGCCGCCGGTTCAGACCGACGCAACGGCCGGGTGTCCGCGGTACCGGGCACCCATTCAGTCACGAAGAACGGGCTGCCGATGGCGTCACCGCTCTCGTCCATCCACAGCGCTGGGGCCAGCGGCACCCCGGAGCCCGCCAACCCGGCGATGGTGAGGAACTCCGGCGCCAGGGTCGTCTCCAGCTGCCCGGCGGCGGCCTTGACCAACATCACGCAACGGATGGTCCGCCCCGCCCAGGTGGCACTGAAGGACCACGGCTCGCGGGCGTTGCCCACCGAGGAGATGCGGGTCAGCTCGCTGACGGTCACCGGCGCTCCCACCCGGCCGGAAATGAACGCCGCCAACCGAGCCGGCAGACCCGGGGAGTCGGCCCCGAGGACCCCCTCAGCGGCGTCGTGGCCGCCCGTCATACCAGACGGTATGGGGGCGGGCTGGTCACGGGAAGCGGAGGAGCTCATCGGCGCCGGTGGCTCGATCAATCCAGGAACGCCCAGCCCGGCCGACCGGCGGCGCAGGCTTCGTAGGCGGCGGGGTCAATGGGTTGGTACAGCCCGGTGGTGACCTCACCGTCACAGGTGACCCGACACAGGTGCTCGTCCAACCCGGCGATGGCAGCGCGAACCTCGGGCTTGGTCACGTCGTAGGTCTCGCCCTCGATCAGGTCCGGCCCGTCATACCCCCCGGAATGGATCTGCTTGTCCGGAGTGCCGCCGTACATACCGCAGCGTAGGTACGCGGTTTGGTAGCCGATGCGCTCGTAATGAACCTGTTTGATCTCTCCACTATCGAGTGGATAATCAACGATGCCTTCCACGAAGATCTTGGTGTCGGGCTCGAACCGCAACCGCCGGCTGGGCTTGTTGACCCGCCCCATACCGGGCCGTTTGTCGCCGTAGCGGTAGAACACCCGATCCCCCCACAACGTCCAACTGGGAAAAGCCACGAAGGCGTTGCCCGAGACCCCCACGTGCAGCCGCCCACCCAACGCCAGCGCCGGTCCGCCCACGCCGCGACCCACACCCCAGTGACGGTCCCGGGTGCCTTGGGAACCGCGCGGTATGTCGATGCGGCGCCCTTGGACCTCAACCCAGCCTTCCACGTCCCCGAAGCTCTCGAAGCCGGTCGTGACATCGTTGCGCCGACCTCGTGGTGCTCCTCCGGCGGAGTTCGACAGCGGCTCGCGGAACATCTGACGGGTGGTGTCTTTGAAATCGAGTTCGAAGCTCACGCCCCACTCGTTGGGTTCCAGCACGAATCGCCACCAGCGCATGCCTTCGATGATGCGCGGCGCCAGGGGCCCGATGCGCAGATCGGCCCGGTCCGCACCCAGATGACGGAACCCCCGCACCGCCGTGTGCTGGCCCTGGTGGTTCACAATGGCATAGGCCTCGGCCCGATCCAGGTTGGGGTAAAAGCTGCCCCCGGCGGCCACCAACACCTCACCGGCGGGATCGTGACATACCATCCAGTATCGCTCGTAGGCCCGGGGGTCTCCGGTCCACATGACCCGGATGGGGTCCGGCGTCTGGTGGATCATGTAGTCATCGAGCGGCGAAAGCGGAAACTGTTCGGCGAAGTGCTCGTCGCTGATGATCAACCGCACCGGCGGTTCAGCATCGGGGGCGGGGGTGGCGGGGTCGGCGGGGTCGGTCATGGTCGGGTCGCTCCTGGGGGACGGTTCAGCGTGGGGTCGGCTTGGGTTCGGGCCCGCAGCTGTGCCGCGATACGGGCCCGGGCGACGTCGCCGCTGTCATCATCGGGTAGCTGCCGGATCAGCTCGGCCAGTTGCGCCCGTAACGCCTTGTTGGCCTGGTGGGCCGCGGCTTCATTGAGCTGGGTGGCGGGCCCTCCAACGTCGTGGGCGGCGTTGGGTGGGCTCGAACGTCCGAGGTCCACCAGCAGGGCCGCGGTTTCCTGGTTGTCCTGGACCAGGAACGCCAGCCGAACCGAGACGTTGCCGGCCAGACGGCGCAATTGGCCCGCAGCCAGGCTCAGGCGTTGTTGGGCGGCGAGGGGCACCTGCGCGTCGGCGGCTACCTCGGCGATGATGGTGGCCAACACTCGCAACTGCTCCTGCGGGGTGGGGTGCATCAGGATCGCCCCTCCACCGCGTCCAGCAACGCCAACAACACCGCGGCGGTTGGTTGATACAGCTCGTCGGCCCGGCCCTCGATGTACGAACGCAGGCCGCTGACTTGCATTACCGCGGTTTTGTAACAGGCCAACACGTTCCACCACACGATGGCGTGGCGGTCAAGCTCCCACCCCGTCACCGCCTCGTAGTGCTGGAACAGATCCTCCCGTTCCCAGGCGCCGGGAATGAGATGTTCCCGGGTGCGCAGGGGTTGGGTGACCCAGCCCAGATCCTCATGGGGGTCGCCCAGGTGGGCCAGTTCCCAATCCAGCAGGGCGCCGGGCTCCCCGTCCACCAGCAGCACGTTGCCGGGTTTGAAATCGCCGTGGACCAGCGTGGTGCGGGTGTTGGTGGGGGCGTGGCGGGCCAGCCACCAGGCGGCCAGCTCCAGCTCGGGGTAGGCCTCCAGCTGGTCCCGTCGCAGGATGGCCTGCCACTGCTCCAACTCGTGACCGGCGGCGCGCCCAGGGCCGGGATCGCTCAGCGCCTCCCCCAAGCCCAGATCGTGCCAGTCCAGCCGGTGGACGTGGGCCAGCAGCTCGCAGAACCGACGGGCCAGCCGCACCCGCTCCTCCAGCGGCCGCTCGCCGTTCACCACGAAGTAGTCGCACTCCCCCGGCTCGCGCACCATGAGCAGCGCCGGTCGACCCAACTCCTGACCGGTGGGATCCAGCCAGCGGGGGGTGGGAGCGGGCAGGTCGCTGCGGGCCAGTGCCGCCAGGACCGCGAACTCCGTGGCCCGATCGGTTTCGAGCAGCCCGCCTTCGGGATCGAGGCGCACGATGAGCGGCTCGGTGTGTTCCCGCTCCGGTCCCGGTTCGCGTGATCCGGCGTCCGGCGGGTTCTCGGGCACGTCGGCGGGTTGGGCCCGCGGCGGGGCTGCGGGCTCGAACCAGGACAGATCGACCAGCCAGTTCTCCCGGGAGCGGCCGGTGGCCACCCGCGCCAGGCCCGCCAGCCGGGGCCGGGCGGCGGACCCCAACCGGGCCACCAAGAAGTCATGGAGAAGTTGATGGATGCGCTCGTCGCTCGGCATGGTGGCGGGGGTCAACTGTGGCCAGCATGGGGTGGGTGCGGGCCGCTCGACGCAGGTTTAGCAGGGCCGGACCCCGCGGCCGTGTGCGCACCCTCGCCGGGGATGGCGCTCCCGTGGCCCGCCCCGCTGTGAGCGCGGTCTGGCTCTACGAGGGATCCACGGCGACGGCTGCGGCGGGGCGCACCAACCACCCGCACAGGACCAGAGCCGCCAGACTGCCGAGCTGCGCGCCGGTCCACCGGTGGTCGGTCGGGGGCCCGCCTGCCGACGTACCCGCCAGCGCACCCATGGTCATTGCCAGCACCATCCCGCCTGCCAGGGAAAAGCAGAACCAGCGGAGGTGCCGCCCAGCCACCGTTCGGCGCCGCACCACCCGCGCCGCCAAGCCGGCTCCAAGCACCGCGCAGGCGAACATCGGGACGGCAAGGACGAGCGCCTCGTTGGGCTCAGGGTGCGGTCCTTCGAAGGCGGCGAGGCCGAGGGCCACCGCGGCGCCGCCCCAGCCGAGGGCCAGCGCGCCGATGATCAGAGCGGGCCAGCGCCGCATGGTGGGAGCGTAGCGTTGGGCGCTCGGTGGCGTTGGTACCGTTCGGCCATGGGCGACAAGGCGGTGGTCGGTGTCATCGGGCTGGGCACCATGGGCGGCCCCATGGCTCGCAACCTCGTCGCCGCCGGGTTCACCGTGGTGGCCTTCGACGTGGTGACCGAACGGGCCGCCGCCATCGCCGCCGCCCTGGCCGCCGAATCACCGCCGAATCGGCCCCCGGCCCAGGGCCTCGCCGAAGCGGGTACGGGCAGCGCGGCTGGAGCCGGCCGCCCGCGCGGGTCGCTCGCGGTCGTCGCGAACCCGGGGGATGTGGCGCACGCCGCTGAGGTCATCGTCTTGAGCCTGCCTGGGTCCGACGAGGTCGACGCCGTGCTGTTCGGCCCGAGTGGCATCGTGAACCAAGCCCGTCCGGGCCTGATCATCGTCGACACCTCCACCAGCTACCCGCCCCAGGTGGTGGCGGCGGCCGCCCGGTTGGCCGCGTTGGGCGTCGGCCTGATCGACGCCCCGGTCAGTGGTGGCCGGGCTGGGGCGGAGGCTGCCACGCTGTCGATCATGTGCGGCGGACCGACTGCCGTGCTCGATGCGGTGCGACCGGTACTCGAGGCCCTCGGGCAGCGCATCACCCACCTCGGCGAGGCGCCAGGGTCGGGCAGCTACGCCAAGCTGGTCAACCAGATCTTTGTCAGCATCCATTTCGCCGCCGTGGCCGAGGGGCTCACCTTCGCCGCCAAGGCCGGGCTGGACCTCGAACGGCTCCTACCGGCGCTGCAGGCGGGGTGGGCCAACTCCACGGTGCTGGGCGTCAAGGCACCGCAGATCCTGGCCCGGGCCTTTGACAAACCGATCGGTACGGTGGCGGTGCAGCGCAAGGACCTCGATTACATCACCCGTTCCATGGCCGATCTGGGTATCGAGCTGCCCTTCAGCCCCCAGCTGCTGGCGATGTACGACGAGCTCATGGCCCGGGGCGACGCCGCGTTGGATCAGATCGCCCTGGTGCACCTGTTCGAGCAGCGCGCCGGGCTCACCATCGGCACGACACCGCCCACACCCACCTAACGGCTCCCGTCGCGGGCCCCGAATTTTCCATTGGGCGGATTTGGACCACAGGGACACCGCCATCGCCCGCAATCTTCGACGGAGGGTGGCGGCAAGCGTGCGGTCGGTCGAACTTCTCGGGTCTGATGCCTGGGCGAATGGCCCAAATCCGCCCCATGAAAACCCTTTCATGCTGCTTCATGTTGTTTCGTGATGTTTCACACCTGTCTCTTGCGGCGAGAGGGCCGTCGGGTCGCTGCGCACACCGCGAGCGCGCCAGGGAAAGCGGCGCAAGGCGAACCGCGACCCCGCCCACCCGGCGCCTGCTACGGTCCGGCGCCATGGGACGGCTCGATGGCCGCGTGGCCTTCATCAGCGGGGCGGGCATCGGCATCGGTCGGGCCGCGGCCCGGCTCTTCGCCAGCGAGGGCGCCAAGGTGGCCATCGCCGAGATCAACCCCGAACTCGGCGCGGAAACCGCCCGGCTCATCAACGATGCCGAAGGTGAGGGCACGGCGCTGTTCGTGCGGACCGACATCACCGACGAGGACCAGGTCCAAGCGGCGGTGGAGGCCACGGTGGAGCACTTCGGCAAGCTCGACGTCCTCTACAACTGCGCCGGTGGTTCCATCCCCGAGGACGCCCCCGTCACCGACGTGGACATGATGGTCTGGGACCACACCATCAACCTCGACCTCAAGGGCACGCTGCTGTGCTCCCGCCACGCCATTCCCCGCATCATCGAGGCCGGCGGCGGCACCGTGGTCAACATGTCCTCCACCGCGGCCCTGCAGCCCATGCGAATGCACGTGTACTCCGCGGCCAAGGGCGGGATCATCGCCCTCACCCGATCCATGGCCTACCAGTACGGCCGCAAAGGGGTGCGGGTGAACGCCATCTGCCCGGGCTACGTGCTGACCGAGCGGGTGCTGAACCGTTTCGGGGACATACCGGAGGGTAGGCCGACACCGAACGGTAGGGGTAACGGCATAGAGGAGAGCCGCAAGCGTTGGCCCTACGGGGTGGGCGAACCGGGCGACATCGCCAACATCGCGCTGTTTCTGGCGTCGAACGAATCCCGCATGATCAACGGTGCCGCAGTCCCCGCTGACGGCGGCATGAGCAACCACTGAGTGAATGGAGCCTTCCATGAGCGTGCACGTTGGCGTCACCGTCCCCCAGATCAAACGGTCCTGGGCCCAAAGCCGCGACGCGGCCCGGGAGTTCGAGGCCATGGGCTACCACTCGCTATGGGTTTGCGACCATCTCTACGGCCCGCAATCACCGTCCATTCCCATTTTGGAAGCGTGGTCGTTGCTGTCGGCGTTGGCGGCGTGCACCGAGAAGGTGGAACTGGGCACGCTGGTCACACCGACCGGTATGCGCAACCCGGCACACCTGGGCAAGATCATCGCCACCGTGGATGACATCTCCGGCGGACGGGTCATCCCCGGTTTCGGCGCAGGCTGGATGGACCGCGAACACACCGATTTCGGCATGCCGTTCCTGTCACCGGCCCAGCGGTTGGCGCAAATGGAGGAAACCATTGACCTGCTGACCCAGATGTGGGATCCCGAGGTCACCGACACCACCTACAACGGCACCTACGTCCAAGCAGACCATGTGGTATGTCTGCCGAAACCGGCGCGGCGGCCACCGGTGCTCATCGGCGGAACCGGTGAGAAGGTCACCATGCGCCTCGCCGCCCGCCACGCCGACATCTGGAACAACTCAGCGGTGTCCCAGGACCAGTTGGCCCACAAGGCCCAGGTGCTGCGCCGTCACGAGGCCGACGCCGGCCGGGCCGCGGGGGACGTGCGGATCTCCCAGCAGTGCATGGTGATCATCGGTGAGGACGAGGCCAGCGCTGCCGCCGCGGTGGACAACGCCGAGCGCATCTTCGGCGGTCACCTGGGCAACCCCCGGGGGGATCTGGCCCTCGCCGGTTCACCGGGCCGTATCGTGGAACAAATCCAACGTCATGTGGAGTTGGGTTGTGACATGTTCATGGTGGAGTTTTTCGGTCGTGACACCAAGGAACCGGCCAAGCTGTTCGCCGACACCGTCATGCCGCATCTGTCATGAGCGCCACCCCCACCCCCTTCGAGATCGCCATTCCCGACGAGGAACTGGACGAACTCCGCTTTCGCTTGCGCCGCACCCGCTGGCCCCATGACGTGGGCAACCCCGGCGGTCGCTACGGGGCGCCGGCAGCGTGGATGACGGACATGGTCAACTACTGGGCCGAGGAGTACGACTGGCGCTCCGTTGAGGCCGAGATGAATCGGTTCGATAACTACAAGGTGGATATCGACGGGGTCCCGTTGCATTTCCTGCGGGTTCCGGGCAAGGGTCCCAACCCCATGCCGCTGGTGTTGACCCACGGCTGGCCCTGGACATTCTGGGATCTGCACAAAATGATCGAGCCGCTTTCCGATCCCGCCCGCTTCGGTGGTGACCCGGCGGACAGCTTCGAGGTCATCGTCCCGTCCCTGCCGGGCTACGGGCTATCCGTGCCGTTGACCACCACCGGCATCGACATCCAACGCATCGCCGGCCTGTGGGTCAAGCTGATGCGGGACGTGTTGGGCTTTGACCGTTTCGGTGCCCAGGGCGGGGACTGGGGGGCCTTTGTCACCGGCTGGTTGGGCCACGAGCACGCCCAGCACATGACCGGGGTGTATCTGACGTTGCCGGTCATCCCCGGGCTGCTGGGCAAGCGGGGGGTGAAGACCGCCGATTTCGCCGAAGACGAGCAATGGATGGTGCAGCGCATCGACGAGGCCCGCCGGGTCACCGAAGCCCATGTGGCCGTGCACCGACGTGATCCCCAGACCTTCGCCTACGCCATGGCGGACTCCCCCGCCGGCCTGGGCGCCTGGCTGTGGCACCGCCGCCAACTGTGGTGTGACGGTGACGCCCTGGAGGTGTTCGGCCGTCGGGATCTGTGCACCCTGTCGTCACTGTATTGGTTCAATACTTCAATGGCCAGCTCCATGCGACTCTACGCCGAACAATTCTCCAAACCGCCCCACACCGCGCACGATCGGGAAAAGATCATTGAGGCTCCCACCGGGTTTGGCGTGTTCCCCAAGGAGCTGATGTTCGTGCCCCGGGCCACGGCGGAGCGGCACACCAACCTGCAGCGTTGGACCGTGTTCGACCGCGGCGGCCACTTCGCCCCACCCGAACGCCCCGACGCCCTGGTCCCCGAGCTCCGGGAGTTCTTCCGGCCCTTACGCTGAGCCACGCCCAGCCCAGCCGATAGCCACCAGGGCACCGCCCAATGGCACTACTGTAGATGCGTTAGCCGACCACGCATCGGGGCTGGCTCGGCAGGATTGGGGGGCTGATGGCGAGCTGCGCGTGGTGCGACAGCGCGATGGACGCCACGGCCCGATTCTGCTCGGGGTGCGGCGCCGAGGTCAGCCTTGTGGTGCTGCAGCCGTTGCACGCCGCGGCGCCGCCTTCGCCATGGCCGGCCGCCGACGCGGTGCACGATCGGGGGTCGGGCCCGCCGTGGTGGACCGGCGGCATGGTTGCGGCGTTGCTCATCGCCTTGTTGGTCTGGCGCGGTGTCAGCGGCAATCGGGTGGATGAGCAGACCGCCGGGGCTGACGCGGCGCCGAGCACGCTGCCGGCGTCGGAGTCGGTGACCACCGGCACCGCCAGCACCGAACGGCGCGGGGAGTCGACGGCCATTTCGACCACGATCCCGCGGCAACCACCTCCGGATCACGTCGAGCTACCGACCGGTATGGAGGGACGCCTTTACGCCGTGAGCGACGACCTGCTTTTCAACATCGACCTGCGTTCGGGCGCGGTCACGGCCTTCCCGCTCCAACAACACGAGTGGTTCCGTGAGATCGTGGCCCTCAACGGCGCCATCATCGGGTTGAGTGACATCGAGGGCGTCGTGCGCATCGCCCCGGACGGATCGCAGCAGCGCCAACTGCTCGGCGAGTACGACGGCCGTTCCCATTACGCTGAGGTCCTCGGCCATGACAGCCATCGGCTCCTGATCCGCTACTTCGGCGAGGCGTCGCCGGATGAGTTGGTCGAGGTTCGAGCCGACGGCACCGTCGTTCGACACCAACCACAATCAGCGCAGACCGTGCTCAGTGGGACCGGGCCGATGGTGTTTTCTGATGGGAAGCTGGTCCGGCAGCTCGGGCAGGGCATCGCGCTGGTGGATTTCGATACGGGACAGGCCCGATTCGTTATGGAGGGTGCGCTCATCGCCGCCAACGAGCACGTCGTCGTGCGCCATCTCTGCCAACCGGACGCAACCTGCCACTACCGTACCACCAAGTATGACGGGACGGACTTGTGGTCGATGCCGGCGCCATCGCTGAGATCGGAGCGCACCGGTGCAGGCACGGTGTCCTCAGATGGCCGCACCTTGGCGCAGCACGTGTTCCCCTTCGCCGGCCCGAACGGGCTGCGGATCACGGATCTTTCAACGGGGACCTCCCACGTGCTCGGGGTGGTGGACCAGAACCGATCGGAGGACTCCGGGCCCCTTCTCACCGGGGGGCGGGCGCATCGGGTGTCGGTGATCGCTGAACAGATCACCCTCGCTCCCCTCGATGGTGGCGGGGCCGTCACGTTGGAGCTGAACCGCCCCATCCAAGCAGTCACGGCCACCGGGCCATGAGCATCTCCTGCCCCTCCTGCGGCATCAGCGCCCAAGCCGGGGCCCGATTCTGCTCGGCCTGCGGCGCCGAACTGCAGATGATGGTGCTGGAACGAGTGGGTGCCGGCCCGCAACCGATGTGGGGTGGATCCCCCGCCGTCACCACCGGCGTGGCCACCGTGACCCCACGAGCCTCCTCCAAAGGCCGCTGGGCGGTGGCCGGTGGGCTGGTGGCGGCGCTGCTGGCGGTGATGGCATGGCGAGGCGCCACCGCCTCTGACAGCGATGGCGACGCCGCTGCCAGCGCCACCACTGCGACAACAGCCGAACCGTCACCGGAGACCGTGGATCAGAGCGAGCCCCCATCCACCGTCACCACCGACGTGGACGGCACTCCGGGAAGCACGGACCCGCCGCCGCCCACGCTGCCGCCGGTGCCGGCCCGGGTTGCCATACCACCAGGTCTGGCCGGGCAGCTCTACGCCGTGGGCCCCGACGCCTTGGTCAAGGTAGACCTGGCCACCGGGCTGACCACCACCACCCCACTCGACGAACACCCCACGATCCACCGGCTGGTGGTGCTGCGTGAGGCACTCATCGGCCTCTCGCAACCCAGAGCCGTCCTGCGCTTGACCGCGGCGAGCTCCACCGTCGAGCCCATCATCGCCGGTTCCGGCTTGAGCATGCAGTACGTCGAGCTCATCGGCGCCGATGACCAGCGGGCGATGATGGTCCTCTACGGCGATGCGGGCGAGAGCATCCAAGAGGTCAACCAGGACGGCACCGTCACTCGCCATGATCCCGCCGGACCCGTGGCACAGTTCTGGCGAGGCGGCGCCGTGACGTTTCGAGCCGGGCAGGTCCTGCGACAGTTCGGGCAGGGCATCGGGTTGGTGGACCCGCAGTCGGGGCGGGGTCGGCTGCTCATGGAGGGCCAGTTGATCGCCGCCAATGGTCAGTTCGTGGTCCGCCAGCTGTGCCAGGCAGATCTGTCCTGCGCGTACCATACCACTGAGTACGGCGGCCAGGACCGGTGGTCAACCCCGACCCCGGCCAACGTGGCATTTCCATTCATGGGACCGGCCACGGTCTCTCCGAACGGGCAACTCTTGGCGCAACTCATGTACCCCCAATCAGAGCAAGACAGCTTTTCGGTGCGATCGATCGACCTTCGCACCGGACACGAGGTGACCATCGATCTCGGCGAGAAAATCGGCAACTCATTCGGGGGGTTGCGCATGCTCGACGTCACCGACGGCCAGCCCTCCGTGGTGTTGACTGAGAACGGCCGATTGCGCTTCCTGGATCTGATGGAAAGCATTACCACCGATGTCGACCTGGGCATGGTCGTGGAAGCCGTAGCCCTGGTCCCACCCGACATCGACTCCTAAACCCTGATCCACCGATGAGCGGTGGCGTGCCACAGAGCATCACGTTTGCGGATAGCCACGCGTGCCAGGTCGGGGGACATCGTTCGATGCCAGCTTGTCCCATCTGGTCCTGGGCGGCATCGAGGTGGCGTTCGATGATCCGAGTCTGGTGGCTGACGCGGCGCCAGCTGTTCAACACCCACGTCGATCTCGGTGACACCGACGCCCACCCCCTCCGCCACCAACCGGCCTCCCGTACCGATCGGTACTGTTCGGCATGAGGTGCCGAGCCGAACCCGCCAGCACTCGACAGACCCGTCGGCGCCGGACCCGCCTGTACTGGACCCGCCTGTACTGGACCCGGTCGTGCTGTCACGGCTGGCCAAGGACGCAGGGGGTGGTCACACGCGCGGACCAGGTCAACGCTCAGTGGTTGTCCGTATCACGCGCGGACAAGCGTCACCGGGTGCCAGGCCAGTCGAAGGGAACATCTGACCAACCAAACCTGAACCAATCCTGGGCCATGAACGCGGACCTCCTCGTGCTGGTCCCAGCGCCGGCCCGGCGCGACCGAGCCGAGGGACCAACAGCGGACCATCAACCGCCGGGTCAGCGATGGGCCCGGTAGACCTCGGCCAACACCGCCACACCATCCCGTATGGTCTGGTGATCGGGATGGCCGAAGCACAGCCGTAACCGGCGGCGGCCCCACTGCGGATCAGCGGACCAACCGGCGCCGGGATTGAACTCCACTCCGGCGGCCAACGCCGGACCGGCCAGGACCGACGTGTCCGTACCCTCCGGTAGGGTGAGCCACAGGAAGATCCCACCCTGAGGTTCGTCGAACACGGCATCGGCACCGAAACTGGTGCGCACCGCGTCGCACATCACCTCGCACTTGGCTCGCAGCACCTCGCTGAGCCGGGCTACGTGGTCATCGAAGTGGGCGGCGGCATAATCGGCCACCACCAGCTGTTCCAGCGCGCCCGAGCCGGCATCAGTCTTCAGCGCCATCATCGCTGACAGCACCGGCCAGTCCGCCACGATGTAGCCCACCCGCAACGCCGGCGCGATCGACTTCGAAAACGACCCGCAATAGATCACCTGTCCGCCACCGGAACCCGACCCGCCTGACCCCCGCCCGCCTGACTCCAGCCCACCCGAACCTGGACTGCCGGAACCCGGCCCGGCCGAACCCGACCCGGCTGAAACCGACCCACCCGGAGCGCCGGCCCGGTGCTGCTGGTCGAGGGCTCGCAGCGCCGGAGGGCGGTTGCCACTCCAGCGCAGGTCGGCGTAACAGTCGTCCTCGAAGATGGCCAGGTCATGGCGGCGGCAGACCTCCAGCAGGGCCAAGCGCCGGGGCAGCGGCATCACACTGCCGGTGGGATTTTGTACGGTCGGGATGGTGTAGAAGTACTTCGGCGCCACCCCGGCGGCGGCCAGTTCCTGCAGTTGGGCGTCAAGCCGTTCGGGGATGATGCCCTCGGCGTCCAATGCAGCGCCCAACACCCGCACCCCGAGGCGGGCCAGCCGGGACAGCATCCCGCCATAGGTGGCCTGCTCCACCATGACGGTGTCCCCCGGCTCCAGCAGCAGCCCGTTGACCAGGTCCAATGCCTGCAACGAGCCCGACGTGATGAGCACCGACTCGGCATCGTCGGCCAACCCGGCGCGGGCCCGCAACCCCTCGGCGATAAAGGACCGCAGCGGCTCGTACCCCTGGGGACTGCCGCCCAGGTTGTACGTGGCCAGCGCCGGACCCTCCCGCCGCAACGCCGCCACCGCCGCCTCGGCCAACCCGGTGAAGGGCACGCTGGCGGCGTCGTTGTGGCCGCCCACGAAGCTGTACCGGGGCGGTTGCTGCCAGCGAGGTTCGGGTGCCGGCAGGTCAGCACAGAAACGGGCGGTCATGTCGAAGCTCACGGGCGGGCCTCCTCGCCGCCGGAGCGTACCGGACCATCCCACCGACCAACCCCAACCCCGCCCCCAACGGGCCACGCTCACCGGCGTGAGCAGCGCAGCCGCAAGCAGACGATCCGTTCACTCTGGGCGCTGCATGAAAGGTACTGAAAGTTGGCGAATGGCGGGGTCTGCTGGCTGACTTGTGCACTTTGGAAGGCGGACCCGGCTGGCCGAAACGCGAAACTGCTGGTCACAGCGTTGCGGAGCTGCAAGCGTCAGGGCGATTTCCTACCAAAGTGCACAAGTCAAACGGTGCTTGGACTGCGGGACGGCCACTTCCCACCAGAATGTCCACTATCCGTACCGGCACCGCCACGGAGCGTCGAAGTTTCGGGCGTGTCCGGCGCCTTGACACGTTCAACCTGCCCGCGACGGGGCCACCACTCCCCGGCAAGACCCGTCCCGCCACTCGCAGGCACCGGCCAACCGCGGAAAGGGTCAACAGGGCCCGGTGGTTCGGGCGGTAGGTTCATCCTCGCCATGGATGAAGACAAACTCGCCGCCACCGAGCCGCCAACCGGCCCCCGCTTCGAGCGCCGGGTACCCGAGAAGCCGACGTTGGACGGCGTCGAAGATCGCTGGTCCACCGCTTGGGCAACGGAGGGGACCTACACCTTCGACCGGACCCGGACCCGGGCCGAGACCTACGCCATCGACACCCCGCCGCCCACCGTGTCGGGCTCGCTGCACGTGGGCCACGTGTTTTCCTACACCCACACCGACGCCATCGCCCGCTACCAGCGCATGCGGGGCAAGGCCGTCTACTACCCCATGGGCTGGGACGACAACGGGCTGCCCACCGAGCGCCGGGTGCAGAACTTCTACGGCGTGCGCTGTGACCCGTCGCTGCCCTACGACCCCACATTCGCTGCGCCCGACAAGCCACCGAAGCAGGCGCTGCCCATCAGCCGGCCCAACTTCATCGAGCTCTGCCAGCAGCTCACCGCCCAGGACGAGCAGGCCTTCGAGGACCTGTTCCGCCGGCTCGGGCTGTCGGTGGACTGGTCCCTGGTCTACGCCACCATCGACGAACGCAGCCGACGGGTGTCCCAACGGGCCTTCCTGCGCAACCTGGCCCGGGGCGAGGCCTACCAGCAGTTGGCCCCCACCCTCTGGGACGTGGACTTCCGCACCGCGGTGGCCCAGGCCGAGTTGGTGGACAAGGAGCAACCGGGGGCGTACCACACCCTCACGTTCCACGGCACCAGCGCGACCGGCACCGCGGATATCCGCATCGACACCACCCGGCCCGAGTTGCTGGCGGCCTGTGTGGCACTGGTGGCCCATCCCGACGATGCCCGCTACCAGGACCGATTCGGCACCACCGTGCGCACCCCGCTGTTCGATGTGGACGTGCCGGTCCTGGCCCACACCCTGGCCGATCCCGAGAAGGGCACCGGCATCGCCATGGTCTGCACCTTCGGGGACCTCACCGACGTGACCTGGTGGCGTGAGCTGGACCTGCCGTCGCGCTCCATCATCGGCTGGGACGGGCGCATCCTGGCCGCCGCACCAGACGCCATCATCACCGAGCGTGGCCAGTCGGCCTACGAAGCCATTGCCGGCAAGACCGTCAAGCAGGCGCAAACGGCGTTGGTGGTGCTGCTGGCGGAGTCCGGTGAGCTGGTCGGGGAGCCCCGGCCCATCACCCACCCGGTCAAGTTCTTCGAGAAGGGCGATCGGCCGCTGGAGATCGTGGCCACCCGCCAGTGGTACATCCGCAACGGCGGCCGTGACGGAGACCTGCGGGAGGCGCTGCTGGCCCGAGGCCGGGAGCTGGTGTGGCACCCCGAGTACATGCGCCACCGCTACGAGAGCTGGGTGGCGGGCCTGCACGGGGACTGGCTGGTCAGTCGACAGCGGTTCTTCGGGGTGCCGATCCCGGTCTGGTACCGCCTCGACGCCGACGGCCAACCGGACTACGACCAGCCGCTTGTGCCCGATGCGGCCCGCCTGCCCATCGACCCCTCCACCGACGCCCCCGAGGGGTTCGAGGAAGCCCGGCGGGGTCAGCCCGACGGGTTCATGGGGGACCCGGACATTTTGGACACCTGGGCCACCTCGTCGCTGACCCCCCAGATCGGCGGGTACTGGGAAGAGTCTGAGCCCGCCACCGAGACCGGCAACTTCGCCACCGTTTTCCCCTACGACCTGCGCCCCCAGGGCCACGACATCATCCGCACCTGGCTGTTTTCCACGGTGGTGCGGGCTCATTTCGAGCACGGGTCGGTGCCGTGGACCAACACCGCGCTGTCGGGCTGGATCCTGGATCCGGACCGCAAGAAGATGTCCAAGTCGGTGGGCAACGTGGTGACCCCCATCGGTCTGCTGGAGCAGTACGGGTCCGACGCCGTGCGCTACTGGTCTACCTCGGCCCGGCCGGGGGTGGATACCGCCTTCGACGAAGCGCAGATGAAGATCGGCCGGCGCCTGGCCATCAAGCTGCTCAACGCCTCCAAGTTCGTGCTGTCCTTCGGCGGTGAGGACGCGGAGGCCGACCGCGCCGCTGACCTCGCCGCGGTGAGCCTGCCGCTGGATCGGGCCATGTTGGGCCTGCTGGCGGACCTGGTGGAGGAGGCCACCAGCGCCTTCGACGGGTACGACTACGCCCGGGCCCTCGAGCGCACCGAGGCGTTTTTCTGGGACTTCTGCGACAACTACCTGGAGCTGGTCAAGGGCCGGGCGTACGGATCCGCCCAGGGCCCCGAGGCGGCGGCATCAGCCCGGGCAGCGTTGGCACTGGCGCTGGAAACCCTGCTCAAACTGTTCGCCCCGTTCCTGCCTTTCGCCACCGAGGAGGTCTGGTCCTGGTGGCAGCACGGGTCGGTGCATACCTCGCCCTGGCCCGACCCGGCCGCCCTCCGGGCCAGGGCCAACGCAGCCGCAAACGCCAGCGACGGCGACCGTGCGGGGGGAACAGCGGAGGTGCCAGGGGGGCTGTATCGAACCGCCAGCGCGGTGCTGGCCGGGGCCCGTCGGGCCAAGACCGAGGCCCGCAAGTCGCTGCGGGCGGAGATCTCCCGCCTGGTGGTCACGGCCCCTGCCGCGGAGTTGGCCTGGCTGGAGACGGCCCGGGCCGATGTCCTGGAAGCCGGCAACATCGCCGAGCTGATCACCACCACCGCACCGGACGGCACCGATCTGCAGGTTGAGGTCACCCTGGCCGAGGTGTAGCCCGCCCGCTCCCATATTCAGTCACTCCCGGGCGGCGACCGAGCGCTGCTGGTGGCGCGTCGAATCTGGGTCGAATCGCCGAAACTCCGGCCGCTGCTCCGATCAAGCTCAGGGCGTCCGCCGCAGGCCGCTCGACCCAGTTCCGCCAACGCCGCGAGCCCACCCGGCGCTCAGAACTATTCGCAGTGCGGCCCCCGCCGCGTGGAAACAGATGAAAATGACCCGGCCGGTTTTCTTCTGGCGGATTTTGGACACGGCCCCGCGCGAACCGACCCAATAGTTCGACGATCTGTGGTGCCACACGCGCGGGCCGTCGAAGAATCGCCGCGGTCACGCCCTGGCCGTGTCCAAAATCCGCCACGAAACCCGAGGGGCACCAGAATCCGCCCCCAAACCCGCACTCCTGCCGCCGCTCCCCGCCACCGGGACGATCTCGCCGGCCATGACCGGCCAAGACGGACTCACACCCGACCGAGCCGACCCGAACAGCCCGAACAGCCCGATCAGCCCGAACAGCCCGACGGTCGTTCACGGCCACGCCGGAGTGCGCATCACGCCGGCAGCCGGCATCGTTCCCGGGAGGTGCGACGGCCGTCCCAACACGGGGTTCGGTGAGCCGTTAACGCCCTTCGCCGGCGGTGGCGCCGGGTTGGGTTGCGGCTCAGCGGGGCGGGTTGGGACGGCTGGCGGAGCCGTCGTAGGCGTCCCCGAAGCGACCCTGGGCGGTGGGAATGCCGGCCACGTCGAGGGCTTCTTTGATGCGCAAACGCAGTTCCCGGGCCACCACGAACTGGCGGGCCGGTTGGGTGGTCACCACGGTGCGGATGGTGGTGCCGCCCACGCCGAGCTGCTCCACGCCCCAGACCTCGGGATCGGCGGTGACCCCCTCGTCCCGCCATGCCGGCTCCTGACCAAACAGGTCCACCACGGCCCGGATCACCTCCGTGGCCCGTCGGGCGTCGGCCTCGGGGGCGATCACCACGTCCACCACGGCCCGTGACCAGTACTGAGATCGGTTGGCCACCCGACGGATCTCGCCGTTGGGTACGTGCCACACGGTCCCGTTCACGTCGCGCAGCCGGGTTCGCCGCAACGACACCGCCTCCACCACCCCGTTGGCCTCGCCCAGATCAACGTTGTCACCCACCCCCAGCTGATCCTCCGCCAGCAGGAAGAACCCCGAGAAGAAGTCCTTGACCAGGGATTGGGCGCCGAAACCGATGGCGATACCCACCACCCCGGCCGACGCCAGCAGCGGCGCCAACTCCACACCCAGCTCGTCAAGGATCAAAAAGCCCACCACGATGGCCAGGAACACCTTGGCCCCACCCACCACCACCTGCACCAACGCCCGCCGACGGGCCACCATCCGACCGCTGAAGGGACCCTCGGTGTCCGTGGCAGTGGCGGCTTGGGCGCCCTCCCACCGGCTGAGTACCCGATCCAGGTAACGACGGGTCAGCCGGTGCACGATCCAAGCGACCAGCAGGGTCAAACCCACCCGCAGCGGGGTGCCCATCAGCCAATTCACCACTCCCGGCGCCCAGTCGGGACCGTTGCGCTCCACAATCAGGTTGCACAGCGCAGTGGGTTCGTTCTCGCACGAGGCCATCGCGCCCTTGACGCTAGCCCCCCATCCTCCCCCACCGGCGGAACCGCTCCGACTCGTCCGGGCCGGGTCGGACTAGCCTGCCGGGGCTTGCCGGCGCTGGATGTTCGGGCGCAGGTGGGCCCAGCCACGCGCCGCCGCCATCTTCGGCGACACGGCGACATCAGCAACGGGGGTTTGCACCACATGAGCTCGATCGGTCCCTTTCCCGACCTCGGCGTCACCATCGGCGAGGATTACGTCGCCACGGTGGAGATCCAGCGTCCGCCACACAACTACTTCGATCACATCCTGATCCAGTCCCTGGCCGACGCCTTTGACGCCATCGACAACCACGACGGCGCCCGGGCCATCGTGCTGCGGGCCCAGGGCAAGTCCTTCTGCGCCGGCGCCAACTTCAACGGTCCCCGGGAGGACCAGCCCGGCCAGCTCTACCGTGAGGCGGTCCGGCTGTTTTCCACCAAGACCCCGGTGGTGGCGGCGGTGCAGGGCGCGGCCATCGGAGGCGGGCTGGGCGTGGCCATGATGGCCGACTTCCGGGTAGCCAGCCCCGAAGCCCGTTTCGCCGCCAACTTCGCCCGCCTCGGCTTCCATCAGGGCTTCGGGCTCAGCGTCACCCTGCCCGGCGTGGTGGGCCAGCAGCGGGCGTTGGACCTGCTCTACACCGGTCGGCGGGTCAACGGCGAAGAGGCTGCAGCCATGGGCCTGGCCGATCGGCTGGTCCCGGCCGAATCCCTCAACGAGGAGGCCCACGCCTTCGCCCTGGAGATCGCCCGCTCAGCCCCGTTGGCGGTGATCTCCATTCGCCAGACCATGCGTGGCGACCTGGCCGACAAGGTCAAAGCGGCCACCGACCACGAGCTGGTGGAACAGGACCGCCTGCGCCGCACCGAGGACTTCAAAGAGGGCATCAAGGCCACCGCTGAGCGCCGCCTGCCCGACTTCAAGGGTCACTGAGGTCCCAACCCCCGCCGCAGAACGGCACACGGGGCGGTCCGCCGGTGTTCCGGCTGGCCGCCCCGTTGCTCGTTCGGGGTGTCCCCGTGTCGTGCTACCTGTCGCCCCTACTTGCGGCGACGGCCGTAGCGGCGCTCGAAGCGCTCCACCCGGCCGGCGGTGTCCACAATGGTCTGCGTCCCAGTGAAGAACGGGTGGCTGCGGTGGGAAATATCCACCTTGGCCAGCGGATACGTATTGCCGTCCTCCCACACCACGGTCTCATTCGTCCGAATGGTGGAGCGGGTGACAAACGAATAGTCCGCGGCCCGGTCCTGGAACACGACCAGGCGGTACTCGGGGTGGATGTCCTTCTTCACGTCACGCTCTCCCAGGTGCTCGGCAGCGGCGGACCATAATAGCAGCCATGCCGCCCCACCTCGATCACCGAGTTCGATGCTCGACCGCAGCCCGCATGGGACCGGCATGAACCTCACCGACTGGGTGACCCGGGTCATCGACGCCATCGGCTACCTCGGGGTGGCGTTGCTGGTAGCGCTGGAGAACCTTTTCCCACCGATTCCCTCCGAGGTGATCCTGCCCTTGGCGGGGTTCGTGGCCGCCCGGGGCGAGGCCGCGCTGGTGGGCATGATCATCGCCGCCACCATCGGATCAACCATTGGGGCCTGGGTGCTGTACCTCCTGGCGGCATGGATCGGGGAAGAACGCCTCCATCGCCTGGTGGGCCGATACGGGCGCTGGTTCCGGGTCAGCGAGAAGGATCTGGAAAACGCCGACGCCTGGTTCGACCGTCACGCAGGGCTGTCGGTGCTGGTGTGCCGCTGCATCCCGCTGGTGCGTTCGCTGGTATCCATCCCGGCGGGATTCCGGCGGATGAACCCGATCAGCTTCACGATCTACACCGTTTTGGGCAGCCTGGTGTGGAACAGCGCCCTGATCGGGGCCGGTTACCTGCTGGGGGACCGCTGGCACCAGGTGGAGGCCTATGTCGGCTGGATGCAACGGGCGGTGCTGGTCCTCATCGCCGTGACCGTGGCGTGGTTCTTGTGGCGTCGGGTGATCCGGCCCCGGCGGGCAGGATCGACGGACCCCGCCCAGCCCCAAACGGCAGGCTCCAGTCAAGGTCCGAGCGGGTCGCAGTAACCTTTACGACGATGAGTGACACCGGCACCACCACCGTCATCGACCCCACCCTGGCCGACACCGACGAGGGTGATCACGACCGGTTCTCCCACTACGTGCGCAAGGCCGACATCATGCGGGCCAACATCGAGGGGGTCCCGGCGGTGGCGTTGTGCGGCAAGAAGTGGATCCCCAACCGCAACCCTGATCGCTTCCCGGTCTGCCCCACCTGCAAAGAGATCTTCGCCGCCCTCAAAGCCGCCGGCCGCTGAACCCTGACCCCCACGCTGACCCTGACCCGGGCCGGTCCGTGAACCCCCACTACCTCATCCACATCTCCGGCGATGACCAGCCGGGCGTGGCCGCGGCGCTCATGGCGCACCTGGCCGACGCCAAGGCCGACGTGGTGGACGTGGAGCTCATCACGGTCCGGGGCCGGTTGCATCTCAGCGCCCTCATCAGCGTGGCCTCCGAACGCCCACTGCTGAAGGAACTGCTGATCATGGGCTGGGAACGGGGTTTCCACATCGATTTCGAGCCGGTCGAGGCCCACGAAGCGGGGATGGACGCCAAACGCAAGGCGCCGTGGTTCGCGGTCACCGTGTTGGGCCATGACATCGGCTCGGACGCCATGGCCGCCGCCACCGCCGCCATCGCCGGGCTCGGGGCCAACATCGAACGCATCACCTGCCTGGCCCGCTACCCCGTCACCGCCTACGAGCTGGTCATCTCCACCACCGACATCGACCCCATCCGGGCCCAGCTGGTTGAGGAATCGCGGCGGTTCCACTTCGACGTGGCGGTGCAACCGGAGGGCCTTCGACGTCGGGCCATGCGGCTGGTGGCGTTGGACGTGGATTCGACCCTCATCCAGGACGAGGTCATCGAGCTGTTGGCCGAGGAGGCCGGTTGCCTGGAGGAGGTGGCCCGCCTCACCGCCGCCGCCATGGCCGGGGAGCTGGACTTCGAGCGCTCGCTGCGGGCCCGGGTGGCGTTGTTGGCGGGCTTGGACGAGGCGGTGCTGGAACGGGCCCGGCAACGGTTGCGGCTCACCCCCGGCGCCCGGACCTTCGTGCGGACCCTGAAACGGATGGGTTTCGCCACCATGATCGTGTCAGGCGGGTTCACGCATTTCACCGACGCCCTGAAAGCGGAGTTGGGGCTGGATTACGCGTTCGCCAACGAGCTGGAAATCATCAACGGCCGCCTGACCGGCCAGCTGGTGGGTCCCGTGGTGGATCGCCGCCGCAAGGGCGACATTCTGGCCGAGGTGGCGCTGGCGGAGGGCATTGAACTGCACCAGACCGTGGCCATCGGTGACGGTGCCAATGACCTGGACATGCTGGCCCGGGCCGGTCTGGGCATCGCCTTCAACGCCAAGCCGGTGGTGGCCGACGCCGCTCACACCGCCCTCAACGTACCGTTCCTCGACGCGGTGTTGTTCGTGCTGGGCATTCGCCGCGAGGACGTGGAAGCCGCCGACGCCCACCCCCTCTGATCAGGACCGCCCGCAGTGTGGCCGGCGTGGCTTGGCGCGGTTGGCCTTAGCGCTCAACCTGCGCCGGCTGACGGTCGATGACCCGGTGATGGCCTTCACGAGGAGCTCCCCCCGCCACGCCGCCACCCTTGCCGGCGCGGCTGCCGCTATAGCGGTGCTGATGTTCACCGCGTCGTGTCGGACCCTCGAGGCGCCAGGAACCGATGCCGCCGGTACCGCAGCGGACGCCAACGGGGTCACCTCGCCCGCAACGACGCGCCGCGCCCCGCTCTATGGCGGTACCAGCGTGGTCACCACCTCCACCACCGCCCCCGGCGCTCAGGTACCAACCGGTACGGTCAAGATCGAAACCCCGGCCACCAACCCCCCGCCGATGCAACCCCGCACGGTGGTCCCCCCGGCGGAGACCACCACCACGGTCCCGCCCACCACGACCACCGCGGTGGGCACGGTGCTGCTCAAGGTCCGCGACAGCCAGTTCGGGCTGATCGTGGTGGACGGCGTAAATCACACCCTGTACGCCTCCGCCGCGGACCCCTCCGGCGTGGGCCTTTGCAGCGGGGCCTGCACCGAGCAATGGGTGCCCATTCCCGGGTACCTGGTCATCACCGACGGGGCCGTGAACCCTGCCCTGGTGGGGCGCGTCGCCCGGGCCGATGGGCTGGTGCAGCTCACCTACGCCGGCTTACCGCTGTACCGGCTGAACAACGAACCCCTCGGTGTCACCATGGGACAAGGCGACGCTGCTCAGTGGTTTGTGGTCAGCATCGAAGGCAGCCTCCTGGCCGGCTGAGGCCCCGGAACGATTCGGACCGGCAACGGCGGGGCCGGGGCGAAAGACTCATGCAATCCAAACATCGTTAGCTTCAAGCTCTAGCGGCCCTACCGGACAACCCGGCGGGTTCCCGGAGGCACGATGTTGGATCGGACCAGCACAGCGCGGCTGTGGTCACGGCGAGGGGTCATCCGATTGCTCGGCGGCGCCACCGCGATCGGCGCCGTCGGTATGAGGTGGTGGCGCAGCCCAGAGGACGGCCAAAGCCTCATCGATCCTGTTGGCAATGGGGCCAACGCCAGCTTCGGTCGGGTCGAGGTGGCCGGTTGGACCAGCGGCCCCAGACCACCAGCGACGGGCACCTCGGCCCACGGCGGACACGCCCCATCGCCACCGGCCAGCACTGAGCGTGGCCACGCCGAGAACACCGCCGGAGCGAATCCCGCCGAGGGTGTCTGGTCCGACCTGTTCCGGATCAACGTTTCGCTGACCAACGCCTCCCCCCTGCCGGTGCTGGTCTCAGCCGGACAGTTTCGTCTTCAAGTGGGCGTCGACGGCCCCACCGTGACCCCCTACGACGTCAGCTCGGCGCTCACCACGCTGGCGCCCAGATCGGCTGGCACCCTGGCCCTCAGCTACTTGGCGCCACCGGGCATCGACCCCCCGACGCTGCTGTTCGACGACGTCGCCCGGCCGGCGGCCCCGGCGATGGAACTGCACCTGGCGGACCACGCCCACCACCACGCCCTTGTCGCCACCAACACCAGGACACCCTCTTGAGCCCCCTCCCCTCCCACGACACCGCCGACACCGCTGACACCACTGACACCGCTGTACTTGCCGCCCGGACCCGCCCCCACGTCGCACCCGCCGACTCCCACACCCGTCGGGACCTTCTGCGCTACAGCGCGGCCATCGGTGCCGCATTGGTGGTCACCGCACCGGAGAGGGCCGGAGCCGATACCCCCCGCCAGGCGCCCAACCCGCTCCGACGGCAACCCGCTCCCATACCCGGAGTGGTAGAGGTCTACATCAACGAGGGCATGGTGCCGATGGTCGATGGTTCCATGGCCTACCGGTGGGGCTTCGGCGATCGGCCCACCGATCTGGCGGACCCCATCCCCAGCCTGACCATCAGCCCTCGCTGCTTCCTGGCCGATGGCTCACTGGTGGCCAGCCGGTTGTACCCGCCCAGCGCTGCCGCCCCGCCCCGCGGCCGGCCGGAGCCCGCCGGCGCGGACCCTGACCACCCCTTCTCCTACCTACTGCGCCGGGCGCATTGGGGTTCCTACCTGCCCGCCCGCACCGTCATCGCGGAGACCGGCGCCCGGGTCATGTTCCGGGTGCACAACCGGCTGCGAGAGGTCCACGAACTGGCCGTGCTGGGCATGCCGGGCGCGGCGCCGACCACCGGGCCCATCGCCCCTGGCGGCGTCGCCACGTTGGCGTTCGACGCCACCACCGCCGGCACCTACATCTACACCGATCCCACCAACGGGCCGGTGGGGCGGATGTTGGGCCTCTTCGGGGCAGTGGTCGTGGTCCCCGCTGAAGACCGCTGGCGGCTGAGCCCCGGCGGCGTGGAGTTCGAACGGCAATGGCTGTGGATCTGCAGCAGCTACGACCCGGTATGGGGCCGACGGGCTCAGCTGGGCGAAGCAATTGATCCCGTGGCCACCCCACCGATACCGCGCTATTTCATGCTCAACGACCGCTCGGGCTACCAGGCCGTGGCCGCCACCCGTGACAACCGGGAGAATCAACGGGCCTACGAGGACAGCTTGCCCTCGGGGCACCCCCGAAAGACCGACGTCACCGACTTCTCCAAGGACGCCACCGAGTCCACGGTCATCACCGGACAGTTGATCCGGGTGGCGAACTGCGGGGTTGCTGTGCACCAGTTGCACTTCCACGGCAACCACGTGTGGACCGTACGCCAGAACAGGGCGGACCTCAGCCGCACGCAAGGCACCATCAGCCCCGAAGGTCACCTGGCGCTGCAGCACTGGGAGGACACCGTCGAGCTGCACCCCCTCGACACCAAAGAGCTCGTCCATCCCTTCGAACGACCACCTGATGCCCTCGATGAGGTGTTCGAGGCCCGAACCACGGACTGGCACTATCCCATGCACTGCCACGCCGAGATGTCCCAAACGGCGGCCGGCGGCATGTACCCCGGCGGATTGCTGGCGGATTGGACGTTGGCCTGGTCACCGACCGCAACGTCGGGAACCAAGTCATGAGCGAAAGTACCAAAGGGTATGCCAGCCAGGCGGCGTTCGCCTCGGACCAGCCGAAGCAGGACAATCCCCAGACGCAGTTCCGCAAAACGCCCGCCAAAGCCTTCCAACTGGACTTCTTCAGCCGGCGGCTGCGCTTTCCCGACGGCGCCGAACATGACATGTGGTGTTTCGAGAGCCCCACCTCTGGTCGGGTGTTCCCGGCGCCGTTGCTGCGGTTCAACGAGGGCGACATCGCCCACGTGACCCTCAACCCGTCCAAGGGCGCCCACACCATCCACCTCCACGGCCAGGAACCGGACCCCCGCAACGATGGGGTGGGCCACACGTCGTTCGAGGTGACCGGGAGTTACACCTACCAGTGGCGCCCGGCCCCGGGGTCCCCTGGAAACCCCAACCAGGGCTCGGCCGGCACGTTCTTCTATCACTGCCACGTCAACACCGTGCTCCACGTGCAGATGGGCATGTTCGGGCCGCTCATCGTGGACCCTGTCACCCACCCCGCGTTCCCGGTGACCGCAGGTACCCGCCGGAGCTTCGTGGACGGTCCGCAGTACGACATCGCCACCGAACACCTGCTGATGCCGTACATGGTGGACCCCCGCTGGCATCAGCTCTCCCACAACGCCGGCCTGGCCGGAGAAGATGTGGGCCTGAACCGTTTCGACCCCAAACACTTCTACGTGCTGGGCGGCAACCTGTCCGCCAAGGCCCCAACCTCCGGGGTCAGCTCGTTGCGCGAGATCCGGGCCAACGTCATCGGTGGGAGCAAGGCGCCCAGCCTGTTGCGCGTGGTCAACAGCTCCAACTTTCCCACCCGGCTCCGCTTCACGGCCGCCGACGGGGTAACCCCGGCGCCGATCGCGGAGATCATCGCCCACGACGGCCGGGCACTGCGGGCCACCGACAACCCGGGCGGACCGGCCCTGCCGCTACGGGATCGAGGCCGCCCGCTGCTCACCGACCGTTTGGTCTTCGGCGCCGCCGAACGCTTCGACCTGTTGCTGGTTCCTCATCGGGCGGCGCAGTACCGGGTGCATGTGGAGTTCCTCGACTGGATCAGCCAGCGCCTCCGTGGTGCCGTGACCGTGCCGATCACCGCCGGCTGAGTCCCCCGGGGCAGGTTGGCACCGGCAGGGTCCGCACCGGGCTAGCGTCCCGTCGGTGAGCGAGCTGGTGGAGTTCTACGAGCGGTACATCGATGCCTTCAACCGGGGTGATCAGGAGGCCTTCGTAAGCTTCTTCCACCTGCCGGTCACCATGGTTCATGGCCCCGGTTATGACCAGCGCCGGGCCGGAAAGCCGTTGGTGGTGCTGACGGAGGCCGAGCGGTTGCTGGCGCCGCTGCCGGGGCATTGGGTGCGGTCCACCATCGATGCCGTGGTCCCCCTTGATGACGCCTTTCCCTTCGAGGCGCGTGAGGGCCTGGTGGAACGCCATGAGCATCGGGCCGGGATCTTGGCCACCGTCACCCGCTGGCACCAGGACGGCGCTCCCTACGAGCATCTCCACGTGCTGTACCTGTTGACCAGGGAAAACGGGAAGCTGGGGATCAAGACCCTGGTGGAGCTGGCCTCCGCCCGCCGCCCCACCGACGGATGAGCCGGCCGGGCGCATGATCAGGCTGGTGGCCACCGATCTGGACGGCACGTTCTGGGACCGCTCGGTGCAAGCCCACCCCCGGTCCCTGGCGGCGGTGGCCGAACTCCAACGGCGAGGGGTGCTGGTGGTGGCGGCCACCGGACGGCGGCCCCGCAGCGCCCGCACCGCCCTGCAGGAAAACGGTCTGACGGTCCCCGCGGTGTGCCTGGACGGGACCTTCGGGGAGGATTGGGCCACCGGGCAACGCTTCCACCAGGCGTTCTTCACCGACGAGGAGTCCGCGGCGATCTTGGCGGCGTTCGTGGAGCTGGCGGTGGCCCCCAACGTGTTCGTGGACCATCCCGAACTTGATGTGCTGTTGGCGGAGCTGCCGGCCCACCAACCGGAACGGGCCGAGGCGTTGCTGCCATGGGCCCACATCGGTCCGTTGCAGCACAGCGTGCCCCTCCACACCGTGGCCGCGTTCACCGTGATCGGCGGCGCGTTCGACGATCTGGCGCCCCTGGCGAGTGTGCTGCGCGCGTCCGGGCTGGCCCGCGCCACGCTCACCAAGGACTCGCTGTATGGGGGCACCTCCCTGTCAGTCATCCCCAACGCCGCCAGCAAATGGGCCGGGGTGGCGGCCTTGGCGGCGACGCTGGGCATCGGACCCGAGGAGATCGTCGGCGTGGGCGACGCCGCCAATGATCTGGAGCTTTTGGCCGGGGCCGGGGTGGCGGTGGCGGTCACCACGGCCTGCGATGAGGTGTTGGCCATTGCCGACATCATCATCGACGCCCCCGCCGACGGTGGTTGGTCGGCCCTGGTTGACATCTGCGGCGCCCCAACCTGAGTCCTCCGTCAGGCGAACGGAGCGGGGTCAAGGAAGCGGCGGATGACGTTGGAGGTGATGCGGGCCACGTCATTGTCGTAACCGCGGTGGGCCAACGCCCCGTACCAGGCGATGGATCCCACCGAGAACACCGCGCCACCCTTGAGACACTCGAAAAACACCACGTCAGCACGGATGTTGGGATCTTCCGGCAGGAGCGCGGTGGCCAGGAACTCCTCCTTGGTGCGCAGCATCTCGGCGCTGTGATCGAACGAGGTGGCCAGCACCGCGGCGTGGGCGGCGGAACCCAACCGCTGGTCGTAGCGGTCGATCTCCTGCCCGGCGGCGCCGCCTCCGATGCCGTAGTCACCGAAAACCTCGCCCTCCACGCCGTCGAAGATCCACGCGGCCCGGCCTTCGTAGCTTTCGCGGTGACGGCGATAGGGCGACGCCCGGTCAAAGCCCTGGGCGGCGAAACCCACCCCGACCAGCGTGTTCGGCGCCCGGCCCAACCGACGCCACAACCCGCCGTACTCGCCACCGAAGGCGTGGTAATACTCCCCGGGCTCCGCGATCCAGCCCCGGGTGCCGTCCTCGGCCCGGCGGACCTCCATCACCCACGGCTCCTCGGCGCTCCACGCCACCCGCCAGTAGAACCCGTTGCCGCCCAGGTACAGCAGCCGTCCCCCGTCCCCCAGCCACTGCTCCAAGGCGTCGTGCATGGGGGTGGAGGTGTACTCGGGGTGGCTGCCGGTGAGCACCACGGCGTAGGGATCGAGCAGCTCCCGGCCCCGCTGATGCAGTTCGTCATCGGTGATGATGTCGAACGGTTCACCGAGTTGCGTCAGATAGGCCACCAGGTTGGTGTCCGCGCTGAAGGCCCAGCCGTCCGCCCCCGGCTTGAGGTTGAGGATGGGGCGACGGCGCGAGGACTGCATGACCCCGCTGCCGTCGGGGTGGTACTCGTACATGCTGTAGCCGAGCTCGGGATGGGCCCGGAGATACTCGAACTCGGGCCGCAACCGGGCGCGCGACGGGAAGAACTCCGCCCCCGAGATGGTCATGCGATGGTTGGCGTACGCCCAGTACGTGGCGGTGGGCAGCAACAGGGCCAGCCGGTTGCGGACCTGTTGCGGACCGGGGCTGACCACGAAGGGGGTGCGGTCCACGTCACCGTCGGGCCCGGTGCTGCGAAAGGCGTAGATGCCCGAGGGCAGATCATCGGGCACGGTGTAGGTCAGATCGCTCTGCCAGCCGGCGTCGGTGAGGTCATCGAGGTGGAAGTGGATGGCGCCGTACTGCTCCGGTGCGTCCGACCAGCGTTGGGTGCTGCCGTCCCAGCGAGAGCCGGTCACCGCCCGGTCCGGCCCCTGATGGGTGAGGCCGTGCAGCAGGCGAGGGCTGACGTCGAACACGGTGCGGGTGCCGATCCCCAACGAGAAATCCCAGCGGGCGAACCCCGCATCCGGCGACAGGGCCCCGGCCTGATCCAACGCCCGGTCAAACAGGGTGGGGGCCTCGAGCCGACCGTCGAGCGGGCCGAACCGTAACGGGCCGCCACCGACACCGAACCCGATCAACGCCTCAACCACGGACGCCGCCCGGGAGGGGTGCAACACCACCCCATCCGCCGGCGAGTGGGTGGGCAGCGGATCCTGATGCAGCGACAGCCGACCAACCACCGGATCAAACGACGCCGTGACCCGCCACCAACGCCGCTCCGCCAGCGCCGAGCCCAGTTGAACGGTGCCGGCACGCCCGTCCTCAGCGTCCCCCACCCGCAGCGCCACCATCCCGCCATGTATGGCCAGCTCAAACCCGTTGAGCCGGGCCAACACGTGATGACCCACGGTGGATCGCGTGGGGAACACCAGCACCTGCAGGGTGAACCCGTCCAGGGCATCCAGCCACGGCGAGGGCGGCACCTCAACAAAGGACCCCGGCGTGATGGGTTGGGGCCGGGCGGCAACGGATTGGACCGGGCCGACCACCTGTTCCTGGAAGCCGGGGCCCTTGGAGGACAAATCCCCGCAGATCAAGCGGACCACCTCCACCCCGCAAGGGCCGGGTTGGTCCACGCTCAGCTTCAACGCCACCGTTTGGCCCGGCACCGTCCAGAAGGGGTCGCAGTACCCCACGATCGTTTTGGTCACGGCGGACTGTTCTAGTCCCATCAGGACCCCTCCGGTCCCAGCCGGGCTTCGACGCCTTCAAAGACCACCAGGCCACCTTGCGCGGATCGCAATCGGGCCGGACCGTGCAGCGCCCGACCATCCGTCAGCTGCAAGGACAACCCGTACACCCGGGCGAAAGGATCCTGGGCCGCCAGCATGCCGCTGAGCTGCCAGCCGGAGGGGGAAATCTGCAGGGTCAAGCCGTCCCCGCCGGGCACCAACTTGCCGTCTATCCACAACTTGCCGACCGCGATGCCCGCGTGCACAGGGGCCGGTTCACGTGATGCGGGATCCATGCCCCCACCTTAGTCGAACATATGTTCGAACCGGAGCGACGATCTGGACACTGGCGATCGCCTCGATAGGCTCAGCCACGTGACACTGCGAGACGTGGTCAAACGGCTTCGGACCCCCGCCGATGAGCTGGATCGGGCCGAGCTGGCGACCCGCCCCAAGGCCCTCGGCTGCACCCCGATTGACCAGGTGGTGGACCGCCAGGTGGTGGATCTGGTGGGCCAGGTGCGCTCGGTGCGCATCGTGCCCCGGGCCGGCGCCCCAGCGTTGGATGTCACCATCGATGATGGTCACGGGCTGGCGTTGGCGGTGTTCTACGGCCGCAAGAGCATCGCCGGGGTGCACGCCGGCAGCATGGTGCGGGTCGGTGGCCGGGCCCGCCAGCATCGGGGCCGGATCACGCTCATCAACCCCGTGTACGAGCTGCTGGGCTGATCAGCGCCCGGTCAGCAGCTGGCGCACCGCTCCTTCAGCGTCGGGGGCGGCCAGCAGCATGACCTCGTCACCGGCTTCGAGCACGGTGTCACCGCGGGGAACGATCACGTGTTGGCGGCGCACGATGGCCACGAAGGTGGCGTCCCGGGGCAGCGGCAGGTCCTTCAGGGCACGGTCGTTGGCCGGGGAATCCGGCGACAACGTGACCTCCACCAGGGTGACCCGTCCCCCTTCCAGCTGCAGCAACCGCACCAGGCTGCCCACGCTGACCGCCTCACCAACCAGGGCCGTGAGCAGGTGCGGGGTGGACACCGCCACGTCCACGCCCCAGGTCTCGTTGAACAACCACTCATTCTGGGGATGGTTGACCCGGGCCACCACCCGGGGCACTGCGAACTCCTGGCGGGCCAACAGCGACACCACCAGGTTGTCCTCATCATCACCGGTGGCGGCAATGACCACATCGCAGCTGCCCAGATCAGCGGCTTCCAGCGAACGGAACTCGCAGGCGTCGGCCTGGCGCCACTCGATGCCGGGAATGGATCGCCGGCGGGCCACCACACCGGCGCTTTGCTCCAGCACCAAGACCTCGTGGCCGGCGTCGCGCAACTCGCCGGCGATGTACGAACCGACGTTGCCGCCGCCGGCGATGCAGACCCGCATCAGTGGGCCACCTTTCCTGCGGCGATGCGTTGTTGCAATCGCTCCAGTTCGCTTACCGCCACCACGAAGTGCGCGATATCACCCTCTTGCAGGATCAGATCCCCGGTGGTCACCCGGGCCTCACCGAGGCGGGAGATGGTGGTCAACCACCAGGCCCCTGGCTCATTCAGCGTGGCCAGTTTGGTACCGGCCAAAGACGGGGGCACGGCCAGCTCCACCAGCGCCACGGTGCCGGTGGCGTCGAGCCATTCGGAGCGGTACTCCGCGGGCAACAGCCGGCGCATGACCTGGTCGGTGGTCCACGCCACAGTGGCCACGGTGGGGATGCCGAGCCGCTGGAAGATGGCCGCCCGCCGGGGGTCATAGATCCGGGCCACCACGTGCTCGATCCCGAAGTTCTCCCGCGCCACCCGGGCGGTGACGATGTTGGAGTTGTCACCGTTGGTCACCGCGGCCAGGGCGCTGGCCCGTTCGATGCCGGCGGCACTCAACGTGGCCCGATCGAACCCGTACCCCTCGATCTTGAGACCGCTGAAGGTGGCCGGCAGCCGGGCGAACTGGACGGCGGACTTGTCCACCACCGCCACCGTGTGCCCCGCGGCCTCCAGTGAGCCCGCCAACTCGGACCCGACCCGTCCGCACCCCACCACGACGACGTGCATTGCGCTCCTCGGGACCGTGCCTACCTGCGCTGATGCTAGTCAGGGTCGACGCCGCGCTCGGACTGCGCCCAACCGTGTGCCCCTGGTCACGCCGGTTGCCGCATCCCACGGCCGGTCGGGGGGGATCGAATACTGTCGGCCGATATGCCATCGATCCTCAAGCGGGTGCTGGTCGGGCGGCCCATTCCCAGCTCGGAGGAGGGCCACCAGCACATCCGTAAGGCCGTCGCCCTACCGGTGTTCGCCTCCGACGCAGTGTCCTCCACGGCCTACGCCACCGACGAGATCCTGGTGGTGTTGCTGGCGCAGGCCGGGATCGGCGTGGCGGCGTTCACCCGGTTGGTGCCCATCGCCATCGTGGTCTGCGTGCTGCTGGTCATCGTGGCCACCAGTTACCGACAGACGCTGTTCGCGTACCCCAACGGTGGCGGCAGCTACATCGTCAGCCGGGAGAACCTGGGCACCACCCCCTCGCTGGTGGCGGGGGCCTCGCTGTTGGTGGACTACATCCTGACGGTGGCGGTGTCCGTGGCCGGTGGGGTGTTGGCCATCCGCTCCGCCGCCAACCTGGGCGCCGAGTGGGCGGTGCCGTTGGGACTGCTGTGCATCGTGTTGATGACCGTGGCCAACCTGCGCGGCGTGAAGGAATCCGGGGCGCTGTTCGCCGGACCCACGTACTTCTACATTGTGATGCTGGTCGGGCTGATCGGGGTGGGGCTGTACCGGGTCTTCGCCCAGGATCTGGGTCCCATCCCGGTGGAAGAACTGGTGAACAAGGGCCAGCTCAGCCAGGAGGCCCTGGAACACGCCGAAGCGGTGGGCACGCTGTCCCTGCTGATGTTGCTACGGGCCTTTTCCTCCGGGGCGGTGGCGTTGTCAGGGGTGGAGGCCATCTCCAACGGGGTGCCGGCTTTCAAGCCACCGCGGTCCCACAACGCCGCCACCACCTTGGTGTGGATGGCAGCGATCCTGGGTTCGTGCTTCTTCGGCATCTCGCTGTTGGCATCACGTCTGAAGCCCTTCCGCGGCGATCACGACGCCACCGGCATCGCCCTCATGGCCCAGCACGTCTACGGCGGGCGAGGAGTGCTGTTCTGGATGACCCAGATCGCCACCTTCGCCATCTTGATCCTGGCCGCCAACACCGCCTACGCCGATT
>JBJXFH010000190.1:0-89144 GCA_046155365.1 Acidimicrobiales bacterium
GAGTCCCAGCCCCGGCATCCCTCAGCCGATTAGTTCGGCGTCCCGCATACCCCGCAGCGCCCGTGGACTTCGGCCATCTGACCGCAACTCGCACAAGGGATGGGATGCTCGATGCGGTACTCCCACAAGTCACCGGTGCGGGATGCCTTAGGTTGAGCATTCCGGCTATCGTCCGGCATGCCGGACGGCACCGGCACAAGCAAGATGGTGCCTTGGCGATGATTGCTGGCCCGCCCCCGTGCTTTCGACGGCGTTACTGGGGGCGGGCCAGGTGAAACGGGGGGTGGGTCATGGCCAGTCAATGCGTTCTCTATGGTCATGGGAAGGTCCTTTCCCGGTGGTGCTCACCGTGTTTGGTAGGTATCGCTTGACATCAACGACCACTCATGAGATGCTGCTGTCAGCCTGGGATAGATGTAGGCGAATGCGTCCCGGGCACCATAGCACCCCTCCATATGGCTGGTCCACCACTGCCGTGATATCCCGCTTTGGTGTGCCCGTCGCACGGAAGGGGCCGGCCGATTCCAGGGCCCAGCGCACTGGCTGTTCTCGGACAACCATCCCCGCCCTCGTGTAACCGCTGCTCCGGTGGGACAGTAGAGGCCCCCGCGGCTCGCCGGGAACCGGCGCTGCCACTCGGGCCACCAGGGCGCCGTCCGAGGCCCTGGGCCGCTACCCGTCAGCGTCCGGCAGGAACAGCGCCACCAGTTGGAGCGCCTGGCCGACCATGAGCAGCACGAGGCCGAACCGCCCCCCCGCTCAGCCCTGGCCTGTTTCCCGTCGCTGTCGACCTACGGGCGGCCCGTGTAGTGCTTCGAGGGCAGGGCAGTAGGCGAACAGGAGCCACGTCCCGGCGATGGCCACGAGGATGCCCGCTCCCGCTACCGCCCATGACACGGCTGCAGGCTCAGGCAAGGATGGCCGCAGCCGCTAGTTCCGTGAGAAGGCCAACGACCGTCAGCCCCACCAGGCTAACGAAGGCACGGCCACGAGATGACAGGCGACCCTCAGGCAATATTTCCAGACCTGGAGCAAACCTCATTCTAGCAGATGACCAAAGGCTAACCGCCGGCCCGAATGTCCAACCGAGTGAAGCGACGGCCACCGACCAGTCGCTGTTGCGCAGAGAGAAAGGCACCGCCCAGGCAGCCCAAAGAAGGGCCACGAGGGCGAGAAATGCCGCCATCCCCCACGGCCCCCGAACGAAGCCCCACCATGGACGGCGCTGTGCCAACAGATACTGAAGCTCGTGCGACACCTGGCGCACCCAGGTAGTGTTGCCATCGACGAACAAGCGACCATGCCCACGTCGGTCTAGCGATAGCTCCACGGACTGTCCGGTCATTCTGCTCAATCCGTAACGAATGGTCACACCTGTTACCCGGTCAAGGTCCATCTCTGGATGGCCCATCACCTCGTCCCAGCTCGCCCCGACGATGGTGACCCTGCCCCTGAGACTGACCTCGACCTTGAGCCCGTGATCGTATTGCAGCCGCCTATATTGGTATCCGTCCTCATCGTGGGTGATCCCCCCTGAACCCAGAGCCGTGGTGAGCCCTTCATGGGCTACCCGCTCCACCTCGGCAACCACCCGCCCGAAGTCATCCGGAGATCCCGACCATGCTGGGATTGCCCAGGGCATCTCCTGCCGGGCTATTGCTTGGCTTGCGGTCGGCCTCCTGTTAGGGTCGATCACCTGGACGTTGTGGGGCTGAGCCACGTTGGCTCTCCTCGCTACTCGTGGGCGCCCCGCCCCCTCCCGGGTCCAAGCGTGGAGGGGCGGGCGTCCGGCTCCAGCGGCGAGAAATTTCACCGCCGTTATTTGTCAAGCGCCAAGGTACTCCCAAGGTGCTGTGAACCGAAAACCAAACCCAGAAATTTCTTTGGGTTTCTGTGGACGACTCGGAGGATCACGGCTGAGCGGTCTGCCGGTCTTTGTCAACGTCGCTGCCACATGGACTAGATCATGAACTAGTTGAGCGGGCAGCAGATGGTTGCCCCGCCACGGCGAACCTGCGCCGGGTCGGGTAGCACGTGGGCGACGGGCCCTACGGCGGATGATGCCATCGCCGTCCCGACCGGGAACGAGCCGTGAACGGTTCGATCTCCGTGAGGCCTGGAGTCAAAGAACGGCCGTGACAAGCCCGACCAGGGTCACCAGACGGCAGCATAGGCCGATGACGCCTGCCCATCTCCGTGCGAAGCGCTCTAGTGCATGCAAGATTCGCCCTGCTCCAATCTTGCCGTTGAGACTGTGCCGCTGACCTCGGATGATGCAGGTCCGACCGGGCAACCGTACGACCATGAGGCTGTGGAGGAACAGCGGATGAGGTGTGGATTTCATTAAGTCATCAGGGGATTTCCCGCAGCGTCTGGGTATAACCGGCTGAATTATCCACTGGCGTCGCTCAGGCCCGGAACAACCTCACAGACCACGGCCATAGGGTGCCGATCCCCACCACGGTCACGGTGCGGCCGTGGCGGGCCACGGAGTGTGTGGAGACCGAGCGGCACGGCATCACCTCGTGCCTCCCGGCCGTGAGCAGCGGGGATGCCGTCCCTGACCCGTCCGCATCTCGTTCCTTCGTGGCCCGTGGCCCCGCAGCATCGGCCATGGCCCGGTGTCGGGGCGGAACGCCCGTTCGGCGTGCCCGGTCCCGGGCGGCTCGGGCCACCTGGCGGGCCGCTGAAGCGCAGCCCCAGGCTTCTTGGCCCACAGCTCACTGGTGTGGCATGTAGTCGACCGCACCGGAAGGCCGTGTCGTTAACGTCGTTGAAGAACGTTGGCGGCTTAGGCCGTATGGGGGAGCGCAGCACCGCCCGACCGTCCGTACCTTGCTCACATGCGAAGCGTTCAGGTGGCGTGTGCACTCTGCATTGCGGCGCTCGCTTCTTGCGGTGATGGGGGCGATGTGTCGCCGACCGCCGGACCCGGCCAGATGACGCAAACAAGCCGGGATACGCCGCAGGCGCCCGCCGTGCCCGAGGATGACGGACGTCGCTCGGGCCGGCCAAGCGGTTCGTCGGAGATTCGGTCTCCGTCCCAATCACTACGAAGGTGAAGCCGAAGCCAACTATCACGACGTCAAAGCCTAAGGCAACGACTACGACGTCGAAGGCGAGGGTGACGGCTGTAACGTCAAAGCCGAAGGCAACCACTACGACAACTGTGGCGGCCGGCTATCGCTCCGATGGCGGCAACAAAAACGACGGCACGAGCGACGCCCTCGACCACGACCGAGACAATGACGGCACAAGCGACGTCCTCGACCACGATGCAGACAACGACGGCACAAGCGACGCCCTGGACCACGACCGAGACAATGACGGCACGACTGACGCCCTCGACCACGATGACGGTTGCGGTCCTGGTCATCTTGTTGGGAGGAGCGGGCGGGGCCGGAGCAGTCGAGAAGCTGGCAGCGGAGATGGGCAAGGGGCTGGGAAAGAAGAGCATGTCGAAGATCACCGGCGCCCAGCTCCGGGTGATCAACCGGGCACTGGGACGAACCATCGTCACGAAGTATGGGACCCAGCGCGGGGCTATCACCTTGGGCCGGGTCATACCGTTTGGTATAGGTGGGGTCATCGGTGGAGGTGGAAACTACCTACTGGGCAAAGGCACCGGGAAGGCCGCCATCAAGTATTTCGAGGACGACCGGGACTGAGGCGCTCCGGCGCTACCGAGCCACGCCTGCGAACTGAGCGATCGAATCGGCCAAGTCGTTGGTCTGTGCCAGCAACGCGCTGGGCGCAACGGCGAGATCGAGGGTGTGGGCGTGAATGGTGATATCGACGTTGCGCAACGTGTGTGTGACACCGTGCTCGTTGCCTTTGGCGTAGACCAGGTGAGCAACGGGAAGGCCGAGCGCGGTGCAGTAGGCCAGCATCTGGTACACATCGGCGTTGGGGAACCCAGAGGGCTTTTCGGCCTTGTACTTGGCGTCGATCACCGCCGCCGGGACGCCGTGGCGGGCCCACACCAGGTCTGCTTCGATGCGCACCGCCCCTGCCTCATCGAGCGTGTCGGGGTATTGCGTGTGGTAGCTCCCGCCGGATTCGACCAGGCGCTGGCCCAGAGCGGTGGTGACGAACGCTTCGAAAACCGCCGCCATCTCCACCATGAACCCGTCCGCCTGCAAGGCCCCGTCCGCCTCATCGGCGCCGTCGTGGGAGAACGAGGTGCCGGCCAGCACCATGGCGGCCAGGCCCAGCGCCGGCCGGTAGCGCTCGTTCAATCGGGACGGTTGCCACCAGGGCAGCGCGCGCCACGGGGGAGCACTGCCACGTCGGCCAGATTCGTTCGCAGCGATCGGAGCGCAGCCACGGTGGCGGGCCGCAGGCCGGTCAGGGCCAACAGCGCCTCGGTGGCGGCCCGGATGATGCGGTTCTCGGCGATGTCGACGGTGTATTCGTCGTAGCGAACCAGCAACGGCAAGGCCATCCCGAAACGGCGGCGGAGCTGTTCCTGCTCCCGCATCCGGCCCCGCAGCACCTGAAGGTCCGCTTCGGTCTCCCGGTAGCCCTGGATGGCACCGCGTTGCAGGGCGTTCGTGGCCTGGCGGGCGAAGGCATCGGCCATGGCGTCCACGAACTCGTGGTGAGGGGCGAACTCGACCGGGCCGGACAGCCAGCCAGGGTCGGTGGCGTAACCCAGTAGGAAAACGATCTGCTCGATGGGCAGCTTGGGCGTCACCCGAACGGTCACCCCGGCGACGTGCACCGAGCCGACCTTGGTGCGGGGGCTAAGCCACCATCGCTGCGGCCCCAGGGATATGGCGTCCACGATGCGGCGGGAGACCAGGAATCCCACCACGTCTGCGGGCAGGGTCACCTCGAGCGGGCCGCCCCCTTCCACCAGCTCGATGGTCAGGGTGGGCTCAGCCGTCATTCACGGGCGGTTCGGTTCCGGGAATCTGACCAGCATGGGCCGGGCTCGTATCGGCGAAGTCTGTCGGGTCTGTCGGGTCCCCGGCGCCCTCGCCGACGCCGCTCGGTGTGAGAGCACTTGCCAAAGCAGTTGCGGTGCTGAGCGCCCACAATCGATCGAAGTCATACCGCTTGGCATGGAGGTGCCAGGTGCCGTAATGGTGTTCCTCCAGCAGCGGCACGATCGATGAGCGCCACACCCGGGCGAGGCTGACCTTGGATTGCGCCGTGTCCTTCATGAAATAGGACGGGCCGATCTTGAAGTCCCGATCGCCGATCTCGTCATTCAGCCGGGCCAGCAGGGCGGCGGCGGTGGGTGGGTGGCCCTGCCTGATCAACCAGCGGGGCAGGATGGAGGCGGTGGGTTTCTCGTCGGGGTGCAGCGCAATAAAGGCGAAACGGCGGCGCATGGCCGCGTCGACCAGCGCGATGGACCGATCGGCGGTGTTCATGGTGCCGATGAGGTACACGTTGGCCGGCAGGGTGAAATCTGCCTCGTCGGAATACAACAGTTCCACGCCGCTGTCACGATATTCCAGCAGGAAGTACAGCTCGCCGAACACCTTGGCCAGGTTGGCCCGGTTGATCTCGTCGATGATCAACACGTAGGGCTGCTCGGGGTGCTCGGTGGCCTGGGTGACCATCTTGCGCAGCGGCCCGTGGCGCAGCTCGAAGGACAGCGTGCCCGCGGTCTCGCCGGGAGCGGGCCGGAACCCCTCGAAGAAGTCCTCGTAGGTGTAGGACGGGTGGAACTGCACCAGGCGGGACTGGCCCTCCCGGCTGGGGGCGTAGTGGTTGGCGATGGCCTGGGCGATGAACGTCTTGCCGGTCCCGGGCGGCCCGTAGAAGATCACCTGCTTGCGTTCGTTGAGGAGCTCGACCACCTCGCACAGCCACGTGTGATCAACCAGCAGGCTGTCTGACAACGACACCGGCGGGGCCCCGAGATGGTCATGCCGGGCGGGACCGTGCCCGTTCGGGTCTGCGCCGGTTCCCTCGTCCTGGTCAAGGGCCGGGTCGGTCAGGGCGTCGATGATCAGCAGATCCTCGGTGAGATCGACCAGGGTCTTGGGGGTCTGCAATCGGGCCGGCAGCGGCGCGGGAAGCTGGTCGAAATCAATGGGGGTGTCGAGGTTGCGCCATTCGACCGCTCGGCGAAGGTTGGACTTGCCGTCGGTGTGCGGCGCCCATTCCCACTCACCGGTGACATCGCCCACGTAGAGGGCGCTGCCGTTGTTGGTGATCACCACATCGTCAGGTTTCATGCGGGTGACGAACCCGATGATCTCCTCTTCGCGGTCCCGGCGCTGTTGGTATTTCAGATGGGCGTACGCTTCTTGGACCAGGGCCTTGAGATCGCCGATGGAGCTGTCGTCGGGCGGCTCGGTGAGCTGCGCCGCGGCCACACTGATGTACCCGTCCGCTAACCAGCTCGAGACCAGGTTGGCACCCAACACCGCGGTTCCCCGGATCAACCACGCCCGTTGCCCGGGTGGCTTACGGCTTTCGTCCCAGACCTTGTACCGGCGTGCGATCTCTCTGTCGAACGCGGTCGGATCGGGATATCGATCGAGAAACGCTTCGGCCTCAGCGGTGGCGGACCAGATGCCGTTGCCGCTCTTGGTGAGAAGGCCGGCTTTCACTAGCCCGGTGGTGCTCCAAAGGAAAATGTTGGCCCATCGCTGGGATCCGTTCCCTAGGATGGTCAGCTCCCACGGCCCCGTTGGCGGATCCTCACGCCGCACATGGTCGAGCACCTGGGCTTTGGACACCGGTCCACCGGCAGCCACCACAAACGCCAACGCCGCCCGTCGCCGGATCCTGTAGTGAAGCCTGTAGTCATAGCCGGGTTCCTGCTCGGCCTCACCGGAGCTTTGCTGCGTTTCGCTCACGATCCGATGGCGCTCTCATGGCGGGGACCGTGCCCGGGTGGCGGGTCAAGCGGGCTCACGTACGGCGCCCCGGAAGCGATCGCCTCGGCCATGGCGTCATACGCCTCCAAGATCAGTCGCTTCGTTCGATACTCGCCAAACGCCGCCTCGTCCTTCCGTCGCACGATCGGGAACGTGTCCAGGACGTAGGCAGTGTCCTCGCGGGACAGCCCATAGAGATGAAAGAAGCATGCGTCGAGTTCTGCCCGCAAGAATCGCCGCCTGTCGGGAATGTATCGAAATGGGGTATCGCGATTGGATACAGGCGAAAACAGCGATGATGCGTCCCACGCCGTGTAGACCAGCTCGTTGCCTCTAAGGCGCACCCATGTCGCTACATCGATCCTAGGTTCCCAACCACACAACGCCGCGAACAGGTCAGGGTCGAGTGCAGGAAGCTGTTTCGCTATGAAGTACTGATAGTTTGTGCCGCCAAGCATCTGACGCGCAACGAAGTCAAAGGCGAGACTGGATATGGTAACTGCCAGAAGGTCCGGCGATCTCTCTGGCATGGCCAGTAAAAGATTGTCTCCCGCCGCAGCTATTGGAAACCTCGCGGGTATGAATGTCCGCTCGTCAGTTGACCGACATATCTTTCGCCATGCGAGGAGCCATTGTTTGTCCCAGCGGCCGGCGAGGCGGGCGGTTACTTCGGGTTCGGCTACCCAGTAGCGGGGTAGGGCGACGGCGTTGGGGTCTTCGTGTTCGGCTTGGGTCATGTCCCGGATGTTGGTGCCGTCGTAGGTGGCCCAGCGGTGGTCGTAATGGTGGACCATTTTGGCTTCGTACAGAGGCAGCATGCGGTCGGGGGGGCCGATGGGGGTGGGGCGGGTGAAGATGTTGCCGGTGAGGGACCAGCCGTCGGCTTGGAGTTGGTCGCGGGTGCGGAACAGGCCGGAATCGCTCGTCATGTTGAACAAGCCCTGCATGAACGAGAGGCCCCAGGGGTTGCCGTCGGGGTCGCCGTCGCGGATGAGGATCGGCACCCGGCGGTAGATGCCCAAGGTGAGCTCGGCGTCCCGGCGGGAGCGGAACACCGGGCAAGTGCCGGTGTTCGGGTTGAGCAGCAGCAACTCGTCCGGGGTCAGCGTGAACGTGGCGTCAGCGTCGAGCAGGGCGTCGGGATGGTGCAGAAAAAACGCGAACCGTGCCTCCGGTTCAGGCCGGGCCGATCCGGACAAGGTGAGGAGGCAGAACTTGGTGCGACTGTCCACACCGACGAAGAGTGGGCGCCGGTTCTCGAAGTCGTAGAGCGAGGTCAGGGAGCCCTTGGTGACCAGGTCCTTGAAGTAGTGCTGGGTGGTGGCGTCGGTGGCGATGCCGGTGGGCAGGATGACCCCGAGCCGGCCGTCGGGGTGCAGCAGGTTCCGGTTTGATTCCGCGAACACAGCGTAGGTGTTGATACGACCTCGCCCACAGAGGGGATAGCGACCCGACGCGGCGAGGAACTGGCGGAGGTCATCGAGTTCCCGCTTCGCCGCTGCGAAGGCGCGATACAACACCGGGTTAGTGTCGGCAAGCGCCTGAATGAGCCGCTTTCGTTCGTCGCCGCTCGCTTCGGCGACGTCGGGCTCCCTTGCGGCGAAGAACTCCTGTTCCTTCAGTTCAACATGCTCCCACGGGGGGTTGCCCAGCACGCAGGAGAAACCGCCGGTCCAACCGGTGGGCGTGGCCGCGGGGCCATGGCCGGGCACGGTGAAGATCTGGGGGAACTCCAGGTGCCAATGGAAGAACCGGTATTGCGCCGCCAGATCGGCCACTACCTCGGCGGCGTTCACGGCGGTGAGATCGGGACCGTCGTCGGTGGCGCCGCCCCGTAGTGTCGGGAGTGGGCCGGTGGTGGCGGCGGCGCGCAGGCTGGCGTGGGTCAGCTCAGGGTGGCCGGGAGCTTTGACGGCCACGAACGCGGCGCACCAGGTGTCCGCCACGTGACGGGCCCGGCGCAGCTCGGGAGATTGCTCCAGTTCACCGAGACGGGCTTCGGCCAACTGCACGTCCACCAATGACACCGGCGGGGCGGCCTCCAACGCGGCGATGCGATCCGCCAACGCCTGGTTGCTGACCGGGATGGTTTGGGCGTTGAACAGGTCACCCTGACCGGCCCGTTCCGCGGCGTTGCGACGTCTCAGCAGGGTGACATGGCGGTTGTTGTCACCGTCCAGAGCCTTGAAAGCGGCGTCGGGGATACCGGCGGCGAGCAGGGCGGGGGTGGTGCCCAGCAGCGAGTTGCCGACCTTGATGTGGGCGCTGAGGAAGGACAGCGGCCGGCCCGGTTGCACCGATTCCAACCACAGGCTGACCTTGGCCAACTCCGCGGCCAAGGGGTTGAGGTCTACCCCGTAGATGCACCGCTCCACCACATCGTGCATGGCCCGCTGCTCATCGGCGGGTGATGGTTCGGCGTAATCGGCCCGGACCTTGGCCACCCGGGCGGCCAGGCGGCGGGCGGCGGCCACCAGGAAATGGCCGGACCCGCAGGCCGGGTCGCAGATGGTCAACGCCAGCAACGCCGCCTCGGGTTGGTCGGCCTTCTCCGCTTCATCGAGCAACGGGTCCAGCGCGCTGTCCAGCAGACAGTCGATCAGTGAGGTGGGGGTGTAATAGGAACCGGTGGTTTTGCGGTCGTTGCCGGCCAGGTTCAACAGCGTGAAGGTCCGGTTGGCTTCGTCGTAGCGGGGGATGAGCTCCAGCAGGCTCTCGTACACCGAGCCCAGTTCCTCTGCCCCCAGGTTGCGGTAGTCGATCACCCGCTTGGGGCCGCCACCGACGGGTTGCACCACGGTTAGGTGACGCAACGCCTCCAGCAGCGCGTCGTTGGGGAGGCGTTGATCGGCCAGCAGCGCGTCGATGGGCCCGTCGTGGAACAGCCCGCCCATGCCGGGCAGGGCGAGCTCGGGGCGGCCTTGTGGTTGACCCAGGCCGCTCAGCACGATGCGCACGGCGTCGAACATGTCGCTGTGGCGGGTGCCGCGCCGACGCCGGGCTATTTCCCGCAGTCGGTCGGTGCTGAACCAGGCGGCGTAACGCTGACGGGCGGCGGGCGGCGCGGTGGGGTCCAGCAGCACGTCGCGGTCTTCGGCCACGAAACAGAACAGCAGCCGGTACACCAGGCGCAGCAGAGCGTGGTGGTAGTCCTCCAGGCGGACTTCCTGTGACGCCAGGCGGGCGTGCACGGTGTTGGCGGGTTGGCGGGCGAAGCCGGTGCCGAGGGCCTCGATGGCCTTGGCCACCCCGGGGCTGAGCGCCTGCAGGGCCCGGGTGCCGGTCTCCGCGGCGTGGGCGCGCCACCGTTCCAACCAGCAGTCGGTGGGGGCGTTGGCCACGCTAACCACGTCATCGCCCGCGTCCCCGTCGGGGCTTTCGTCGATGCCGGCGGCCATGGCCTTGGCCCGTTTCTTGGCCCGCCCGCCACTGACGGGGGGCTGATCGGCGGGCACCACCCCGAAACGGGTTTCGTGACAGGTCAGGAACAGCAGCACGAAGTCGCTGAAGACCTCACCGTCGAACATGGCCTGCAGGTCGAACTCCACATAGCTCTGCCCGATGAGGGTGGAGGCGTCACGCAACAACCGCAGGGTGCGCCCGTTGGCAACCATGGCCCACAACGCGGCGTCGGCCCGGTTGAGGTACTCCTGGACCACGGCGTGAGGGGCCCGGGTGGCGGCGCCGGCCACGCCGGGGGTGCGCCGGTCCAGCTCCACGTTCCAGCCCAGCAGATGCAACGGCACATCCAGACCGCTGCCGGTGTCGTAGTTGTGGGAGATGGGAAAGGCCCGGTCCCCGACGCTGAGCCCACCGGCGGGGGTGGGACGCACACGACCGAAGCCAAGCTCCCGCAGCAGGACCGCGAGCCACTTGTCCCGGGTGAGACCGGTGGCGGCGTCGGTGGGGGCCACCGCGTCGAGCGCAGCGCGGTAGGCCCGCCAGGCTGGTACCAGCACCGCCCAGGCCCGGTTGGCGGCCTCGCGGGGGGACAGGCCCAATTCCAGGCGGTAGGCGTCCGCGGACATACCGGGCAGTTCGTTGCCGTCCACGACCTTGACCAACACGTCCGCCGGCAGCACCGAGCCCACGGTGCGGATGGTGCTGAGCCCCCCAAGGGCGGTGGTGCGGGCGCTCATCGGTCGGCCCCTGCGGTGACGGTGGCGTTGGGGACCAGCACGTACACGCCGAGCAGATCTACGTCGTGGTGGGCTTGGACCTTGAGACCTCGCAGCGGGGCGCCGGCGCCGACACGAACCCGGCGGTGCGCCTCCAGCAACGTCGCCACGCCCCGTTCGGCCTCCTGTTGGAGGTGCGGGCGGAGGTGATCGAGGCCCTCGATGATGCGTTCGAAGTGTTGGGTGGCGGCGTCCACGCTGAGGTTGGCGGCGGGTTCGGCCCGGCGCAACTCGGAGACCTGGCTGGCTTCGAGCCACTCGGCGGCCGCGGGTGAGCCGGCGAAGGCCAAGAAGCGGGCGTCCTCGGTGACTTGGGGGCGGGGCCCGGCTTTGGTGGGTAGCTCCAGATGGAACCGGAAGCGGACCAGCAACAAGGTGGTGCGCCGGGTCACGGCGTTGGTGCGCATGACCCCGGCCCGGGCGGCGCCGGAGCGGACGGTGACCGGGCCCGTCGCCCCGTCCAGGGCGGTGTCCAACACGAAACGAGCCACCGCCTCCACGTGGGGGTCGGTGCGGGCCAACAACGCCTCGCCCCGGGCCACCGGCAGGTCACGGTGGAACGGCAGCGGCTGGCGATGCCCCGCCGGGAGCTCGTCGCGCAACCCGACCGGCAAGGTGGCGGTCACCGCGCTCAGCCCATCCTCGGTGGGGGTGACGCTGCCACCGAGGGCCCGGACGGCTTCGCTGATGAACTGCTCCACGTCGTGATGAGAACCCAACAGGTCCCGGGCGGCGTGCACCTCCAACGCCACCTCGTCGGGCTTGATCCCTTCGTGGGCGTATTTGGTGTGGCTGAGCTTCTCTCGTTCGGCGGCGGATTCCCATTGACGGTGCAACGCTGCGGCCTGTTGCTCCTCACCCAGGTCCAAGGTGAGCTGTTCGGCGTCGCGCCGGCCCCGCAGCACTAGACCTTCCATCAGCGCCGCCACCACCGAGTCTGAGGTGTCCGGGACCGGCACCGACACCCCGGTGGCCTTGGAAATCTCGCGGTGTTTGCGGATCAGCACGTCCAACACGATGCCGTCGATGCCGTTGTTGCGCCCGTAGATGGTCACCGCTCGCACAATGTCCCGGGATTGCCCGAAGCGATCAACGCGGCCCTCACGTTGCTCGTGGCGGGTGGGGTTCCACGCCAGGTCGTAGTGCACCACCGCATGGAAGTGGTCCTGCAAGTTGACCCCTTCGGACAAACAGTCGGTGGCCACCAGCACATGACGCCCGTCGCTGGCACCAAGGGCGGCCACCCGGGCGGCGCGTTCCTCCGGTGGCAGGCTGCCGGTCACGGCGATCATGGTGGCGGCGGATTTCAACGCTTTCCCGAGATGGTCCGCGACATACGTGGCGGTATCGATGAACCGGCAGAACACGATGGGGTCGAACCCGTCGGCCAGCAGACCCTTGACTTCCTCGATGAGGGTCTTGAGCTTGCGGTCCTTGATCGGGTCGGCCAGGCCTTCCGCCTCCACCGCCAGGCGCAACAGCCGTCGCTTGTGGTTGAGCAACTCTTGGTTGGGTTCACCGACGCGGTCAGGGTCGCCGGTGCCAACGTCGGAATCGTCGGCGCCGGGCACCGTGTCAAGATTTTCGAGTGATTCGTCGTCGCCGCTGTCCAGCACCGCGGCTCGGCCCAGGGCGTCGGCCTCTTCCACCGTGGCCGCGCCAACCCCGTTGGCCCGGTTGCGGAGCGTGGCGGCGGCAGCCTTCGGTGAGGAGGACAAGGCCCGCAACAGCGCCAGCACCGACCACCACCGCACCCGTTGACGCACGCCGGTGGGGCCGCTGGTGTCGGTGACCTGTTCCCGGGCGTAGGTCAGGACCTTCTCGAACAGGGCGGCGTAGTCCCGGGTCAGGGTGTAGGGAACCTCCAGGGTTTCGCGGTCCGAGGGGAACTGGGTGTCCTCGTTGAGGTACCGACGGATGTCCGCCCGGCGGCGTTGCACCATGTGACGGGCCAGCAGCTCACGGCCTTTCACCTGCTCGAGGTCCACGGCGGCCAGGTCCTTGTCCAGCAGCCCGATGAGGTTGCGGAACCCTTGCTCCTTGCCGGAATGCGGGGTGGCGGTCACCAGCACCAGGTGTCGGTGGGGATCATCGGCCACGGCGCGTGCCAACTCGAAACGTTGGGTTCTCGCCCCCCCGGCACCGGAGCCGTCCGCCACCACCCCATGGGCCTCATCGATGATGACCAGCTCCGGGCAATGGTTGATGAACTCCTGGCGGCGCTGGTGGGATTTGATGAAATCGGTGGACACCACCACGAAGGGGTGACGGTCGAACAGCGATTCGTTCAGCAACAGCCCCCGGGTGAGGCCGGTGACGGTGGAGGGGATGACCAATTCGGCGTCGATGGCAAACTTCTGGCGCAATTCTCCCTGCCATTGCTCAGCCAGGGCGGGGCTGCACAGCACGGCCAGCCGTTGCACATCGCCCTGGGCCAACAGCTCCGCGGCGATCAACCCCGCTTCGATGGTCTTGCCCACGCCCACGTCATCGGCGATGAGCACCCGGGTGGTGGGTTGACGCAACGCCAGCATCAACGGCACGAACTGGTAGGCGCGCGGTTCCACGCCCAGTCGGGCCAGGGAACGGAACGGCCCGGCGGTGGAGCGAAACCCGATGCGCAGGGCGGTGTGCAACATGGCGGCGCTGGTGGCGTCACCGAGGTCGGCCGCGGTGGGAGCGCTGAAGGTGGCCGAGGTCACCGGTTCCACCGCCCGCAAGATCGCCGCAGTGTCATCGTCACCGCCGCCGAGGGGACGGACCAGCAGCAGATCCCCGTCGCTGCCGGGTAGTACCACCCACTCCCGGCCCCGGGCTCGCACCAAGGCGCCGGGAGCGAAGTCGATCGATGTGCTCGGGGTGAGCGAGCCAGATTGATCGGTGGCGGGGGCAGCGGAGGTCAAGGGTCAGGCTCCAGGTGAGGTGGCACGGGCGGCGGGACCGCCAAAGATGGTGGGGAATTGAGCGGCGACGGTGGCCCAGTCCTGGTCGTGACGGAACCGCACCACGGTCCAGCCGGCGTCGATCAGGCGGTCCTCGGCGTGCTCGTCACGTTGGGCTTGGGTAGGCCCGTCGTGGTGGCCGCCGTCGACGAACACCGCGGTGGGGCCGCTGTCATACACAAAATCTGGTCGGGAAAAGAGATCTGACAACGTCATCTGGGCGTGGTCGGGGAGGCGGTAACCGTGTTCTTCCAGCCAGTCCAGAAAGGTCCGCTCCAGCTCGGAGTCCGCTTGTGGTTCCAATCGGCGGTGCTGGGTGGCGGCGTCGGTCCCGCCGGCCCCGGTCACGGTAACGGCCTGCGAAAGCTCCATCAGGAGGTCCCGAACCCGGCTGCGGTCGATGAGGGAATGCTCCAGTTGGTTGCGGAAGGAGAGCAGGCAGTCATAACAGCCGCGTTCGCAGCGTTCCCGGGCGCCGGGGCTGTGACCGAGGTCGGCTCCGGTCACCGGATCGAAGTGGCACAGCTCCAGGGCCCGTCGGGCCGCCCGGGCCAGCGCGTCGGGTTCGGCCACCAGCCGGCGCAGCACGCCGGCGCCACCTTCGGCTGATTCCAGGAACAGCACCCGACCGCGATCGGCCGGATCGGGCAGCAGCTGGGTGGTCAGCTCGGCGTCCTCCAACTGGAACTCCGCCTCGATGCCCCGCTCCAGCGCGTAGTGCAGCGTGGTGGCCTCGGTGGGGTCCAAGGTGCGACCGAAGCGCATCACGGCCACGTTGCGGGTGTCCTCCACGTAGGGAATGACCTTGGCCCGGGTGGCCACGTCATCGGCTTCTGCTTCCAGGCCGTCAGCGTCCACGGTGGCGTCGGTGGCCTTTTTGTCGCTTAACCATCGGCCCTGCACGGTGTCCAGCCAGAAACCGCGGTCGTTGGCGTCCTTCCGGCGGCGGCGGCCCACGTTGGCCATGCGGATGGTGGCAGTGTCGCCGTAGGTGATCTCAGCCAGCAGTGCATCGGGCATGGTGCCGTCGGGCGAGTTGTCACCGGCGCGGACCTCGGCCAGGATCTTGTCGCTACGGTCGCCATGGCGGGCGAAGCGGTACGAGATCTCCAGCTCGAAACCGGATCGGCGCCGCTCCTCTTCGTCGGAGGAGATGCGTTGGCGACGGCGGGTGTGCACCGTCAGCAGCCGCATGAGGTTGTGGGTCTTGGCCCCCAGCTTGGCGCCGCACCCCTCACAGGTGTCCACGCCCACTTCAACGGTGTGCAGGTACCCGCAGTGCTCGCAACGGCGGGCGGATTCCGTCTGCACCCCGGCGCCGGGATCTTGGCCCCGGGCCAGCTGCACTCGGGTGACCTCGTAGCGCACGCCCTCGTGGTACAGCAACGCGCCGGGCCCGAACTCGCTGATGGCCAGGAACCGGGGGCGTTGCAGGTAATCGCCCTCACCTTTCTTCTTGCCGGCCCTGCCACCGGGGATGTACGCGGCCAACGGCAACCGGGGAAAGGAATAGCCGGGCAAGAAGCCCTCTGAGGCCAAGTACCGGTAGGAGTAGAAGTCGGTCTGGCCGATCTCAGCATCCTCGTTGCGCAATAACCGCAGCCGTTCTCGGGCTTCCCGTTCCCGGGCCGCGGCCTGATCGCGCTGCCGGCGCGGCGCGTTCGGATCAACCGCCACCCGGCCCTGTTCCACGTACTCGGCCATGGTGACGCGGTACAGGTCGCGCCAACGGTCCATGGCCCGATCCAGGGTCATCGGGGCGTTGGCCACCACCTCGGCCACCCACCCGGACCGCCACCAGGTGGGGTCCTCGCCAACTTCAGACCAGGAGGCGCGCACTGCGTCCACCACTCGCTGCGCCCGCTGCTCGGCCCGGTGCGCGGCGTTGGTGTCGATAAGCGCCAGCCACACATCCGGCATGAAGTTGAGCGAGGGGGCGTCGCCTCCAGCGTCGAGCACATCGGTCAACCGGGCCCGCATGGACTGGCCGGTCTCCGCCAACCAGATGGCCTGGACGTGGGAGCGGACCAGTTCCTCGTTGGCCAGATCAATGCGCGGTGCTTGGACGGAACCGGCCACCATGTCCTGGCTGCGTCGGAACCAGTAGGTGTCATGGGCGTTGCCGGTGGAGCAATAGGTGGTCACCAACGCCGGTTGGCCGCTGCGCCCGGCCCGGCCAGAGCGCTGGGCGTAGTTGGCCGGCGTGGGCGGCACGTTGCGCATCCCCACGGCGTTCAACGAGGAAATGTCCACGCCGAGCTCCATGGTGGGGGAGCAGAACAGCAGCGGCAGGCGCCCGGCGCGGAAAGCGTCTTCACGCACCTCCCGTTCGGAGGGTGAAACCTGCGCGGTGTGCTCCTTGGCCAGCATCGACGCCAACGACACCGCCACTGTGCCGTACAGATCACGGAAAAACGGGTTGACCCGCACATTGGCCTCGGGGTCCAGCCGGCGACGCAGCGGATCATCGGCACCGTGCACGCCGTCGCCCCGGCGCCACCGCACAGCGCTGGCCTTGAGCCGGTAGCCGGGGTTGCCTTCGTTGTCGACGAGAACCTCGGCCAGCACCCCGGTTTCTTTCAGCACCGCCAGCAGCTGCCGAATCACGGTTTGGGTGCCTGACATGTCCAGGTCGGGACCCAGACCACTGGAGCTGCGCAGGTACCGCCCGAACGCACCCCGACCGGACATGTTCAAATCACTGCGAACCCCGCTGCCCTTGCCCGACCGGCCGAAGATGGTGCCGACCTCGGGTGGTTGTTCAAAATCTCCGAAGCGCCACTCCTCGGTGAGGTGTTGGGCCGCTTCGCGTTGGATGGCCTCGAAACCGGTGGGTTTGAGGCAGTCCACGTCAATGGCTAACACCCGGCGCATCTCGTCGAGCATGATCTTCATCAGCTCGGCCCGGATCTCCGGTGCCATCGCCGCCAAGCGGTCCAACGCGTCCCGGTTGCGTAGTGCTTCTGCTTCCTCGAGGCGTTGATTCGGCTGCTCCCACAACTCCATGTCGGCGGCGATGTCGCCGAGGCTGGCGTATTCCACCTTCAGTAGACCGACCTGTTCGAGGTTGGGCATGGTCACCCGCCAGCCCCGCTGTAGATCCACATACAAACGGAACTCCACCACGTGGCGCAACGCCCGTTCGGCGTCCTCTTTGGCCGCGTACCGGGCGGTAGGGTTCTCAGCGAAGGCGGGTAGCTCCAGGTTCATGGCCGCGGTGACGTCCTGGGCGACGGTGGCGTGGGTCAGCCCCTCCGGACGATCGGCCAGCGCCTTGGCCAACGCGCCACGGAGCAACGCCACTTGCACGTAGTCGTTGAAATGGCCGGCTTGGAGCGCTGCGTCCTGCCGGTTGTCCACGAAGGTCAGCAGCTTGCGGGCGTTGGCCCCGAGCTCCTCGGGGTCCATCTGGCGCAATGAGCGCACAATGGAGGATGCCATGACCGTCATGGCTGAGGAACGACCCTCCTGATCCAGGGTGGCCAGCTTGGCGAAATCGCTGCCCCGGGCCTGCTCGTATGACACACGGCAGCGCAGGCAGAAGGCGAACGGGGTGGACATAAACCACGCTTCGGTGCTGGTGGGCCCGTTGCCTTCGGTGCTGTCGGATCCGTTGGTTTCGCTGCCGTCGGGCTGCAACCAGACCTTGGTGGGCAGGTACTTCTGTTTCGTTTTCACGATGACGCTGGGGCCGCCGTCGCTGTCTTCGATCAACCAATGGTCGGGCAGGCGTCCCTCGGCCACCGGGTCCGCCGGCCACGGGTGGGACTTGGACAGATACAGGTAGCCGGTGACGGCATCGCCGCCGGAGGCGTCATTGTCGTGGCGCGGCACGTAGGACACCCCGGTGTGCTTGGCGACCTTGGCAACGACGTAGTACTCCTGGCCGCACTCACGACAAAAGCCCAGCGGCAACAGCGCCCGTTCCGCATCACCGGGCACCCGTAGCTGGTACTGGTCGGTGAGAAACCGGTCATGCTCGTTCTCCGGCGAGGCATACACCGTGTCACCCTTAGACACGAACTGATGCAGGCGGAAGGCGAACAACGGCCGCCCGTTGAGTGGGTCCCGCACCCGGCTGCCTTCAAGCAGCATGGCCCGCAGCGCCCGCTCGCAGGTCGCAACATCCAGCCCGGTATCGTCCGCCAGGCGCGCCGCACCCACCGGTACGGTCATGGGTTTGGCCCGGATCAAGGCACCGGAAACCGGATCGGCCGTGAGACCGAACACGGTTTCCACCCAGGAGGCCAGCGGATCGGTGACCAACTCGGCGTGGTCCCGGCCGGGGGCGTCGCTCCGGCTGGCCACACTGACGGCCTTGGCCAACGCGGCGGGATCGGTGTCGGGTTGCCTTGTGGCCCGCACCAGCGTCTCACCGATCACCCGTTCCGGTGTCACCTCCGCACCGAACAGGCGGGTGGCGACCGTGGCCACCACAGCCCGCTGCTCGCCGATGGAGGCAGCCGACGCCATGGTGGCGGACGTGCCGACCACCTGGAGATGCGGTGATTCACAGGCATCGCGTAACCGGCGCACCAACATCGCTACATCGGCGCCCTGACGGCCGCGGTAGGTGTGCAGTTCGTCAAGCACCAGGAATTGCAGGCCCGCCGCGGCCCGGATCAACCGCTTTCGCTCATCGGGCCGGGTCAGCACCAGATCGGCCATGACGTAGTTCGTCAGCAGGATGTCCGGCGGATTGGCCAGGATCCGGTCCCGTTCCTCGGTGGATTCCTGGCCGGTGTACCGCTCGAAGCTCACCGGACCCACACCGTTGGGGTAGCCGTGGCCCAGAAACTTCCTCAGCTCGCCGACCTGGCTGTTGGCCAAGGCGTTCATCGGGTACACGATGATGGCCTTCACCCCGGAGCTGGTGGGGTCCGCTTCACGTTCGCGCAGCACCCGGTCCACGATCGGCACGATGTACGCCAGGGACTTGCCCGACCCGGTCCCGGTGGTGAGCACGTAGCTGTTGCCGCTTCTGGCCACCTCGATGGCTTCGCGCTGGTGACGATGCAGTGACAGGGTGGACGCACCCCAATCCGTGGGCGAGGGTTTGTCCCGAAAGATCTTCTCGCACTCGGGGTGCAGCAGGCCGGCGGCGATCAACTCGGTGATGGTGCCACCGGACGCGAAGCTGGGGTTGAGCGAGATCCACGGATCAGGCCACTGCGCTCCCTCGGCCAACCGATCGTCGACGAACTGGCGGATCCGCTCGTCTCGAGGAGAGACAAATGCCGAGGTGAAACCTCGATAGTCGTCGACCAGTCGCTCGCGAACGTCGAAGATGTTCACCGCCGTTCACATCCTTCGACGATCACCCGTAAGCCCGAGACAGGTCACTTGGGGCACTGACCCGTCGTTCGCCATATTCCGGTATGACAACCCTCGAACCCAGATCGCAGCTCACCTTGTCCACAGTCGCCGACACCCTGGTCCCCAAAGCCGACGTCCACGCCCATCGCGCTCTTGATCACCGCTTCCCCTCCCAGTGCCTAAGCCGACCACGTTCATGGGCGATTGACTCTCCGAGCAGCGTAACGGGCGTCGAGTCCAAGCGGCGTTGACCTGCGCTCAGAACGCCGGCGTTCACGGATGATGTCGAGGTGCCGGACACGCGGACCCATAAGCACCGGCGAACAGTCACACTGCGACCCGCAGGCCCGGCACCGGCCCCATACAGGCACGATAAAGGCACGCCGGCCCGACTCGACCTTGGCCCGGCACCGTGTTATGGTGCCTGACCAGGGCCTTTGTAGGGAGCGGGTGACGGGAATCGAACCCGCATGACCAGCTTGGAAGGCTGGGACTCTGCCATTGAGCTACACCCGCAATTGCGCCTCCAGCCTAACGCGGCCGGGGCTCGGGCCGGGATGGGGTTACGCCCCGCGGCGTTGGGGCATGCCGCCCTGGTCTCGGCCGCCGAGGCTGGGCAGTCCCCGGTTGAACATGCCGCCGGCGGGAACCACCACGTCGCCTATGTCGAAGCCGTGATCCTCGGCGGAACGTCGCACGATGTCGATGACCTCACCGAGCAACGTCACCTCCTTGGAGTTGGTGTTGGACAATGTGGCGAAGACCGTTTCGTTCAGCAGATCGACGCGGCCGCTGGCGGCGGCGGGACCGCTCAGCTCTCCCACCGCCGCCCAATGCTCCCGGTGTCGATCCGCCAGCCCTGCCCGGGCGGCCACCAGCACCTCTGAGGCCACGCTGCGGGTGAACTGGTCGAACACCGCTAGCTGCTCCTCGTCGGCGGGGGTCACCCCGGCCCAACGCAACGGATGCTCGGCGAAATCACGGATGGCGTCGAGCAGCCGGGCGGTCAACTGCGCCACCGGCTGTAGCTCGCCATACCCGTCGTCCCCGCCCGCCACTCGCCGGCACAGCGCCTGCACCTGACGCCATTGGGTGCGTTTCAGTAGTTCCGGCCATGCCGAGGAGAACTCGTCGGTCACCACCAGCAGCCGGGATCGCAGATCGTTCAACCGGTACGCCGGCCGATACGAGGAGGTGTCGATGGCCACCGCTTCGGCCCGCAACCACTGCAGCAGACCCCGTAGTTCTTCCACCACCACCGCGTCGCGCTCCACCCGTGAATCCAAGCGGCGGTGCAGATGCCCGAACACGAACAGATGGCTGTCCAGCTGACGACTCAGGCCGTGCCAGGCGGTTTCGCCCAACTCTTCGCGCAAGGACGCCACGGCCTGGTTGACCGAGCGGCGCAGCACCGCCAATCGATCGGCGCTGGAGGCGATGTTGGGACCCTGCAACTCGTCGGCGTGAGTGAAACACAACGCCAGCTTGTCCAGCTGCCCGGCCATCACCAGTTGGCGCATGGCGGCCAAGGGACCGGCCTGCATGGGATGGGTGGCGTCATCCACGATCACGATGCGGTCCGCCCGGTCCAGCTGCTCCAGCACCCCCACCGGCAGTGACGAGGCGGTGATCGGCACGTGACCTAACCCCTCCGTGTCCACCACCATCAGATAGGGGATCTCGTTGGCCCAGGTGGGATGCAATGGGCCCCGCACCCGGATGGCTTCCACCAACGGCGACAACAAGGTGCCGTGGCTGCCGCGCTCGTTGCTGGTCAAGCGGCGGGTGCCGGCCCACAGCGTGGCGCGCTCGTCGGTGGTGAACCGCCAGCACCGGGGCCAGGTGGCGTCGTCCTCGGTGAGCAGCTGCCCGTACCGCAAGGTGGCGAAGCGGGCGTTGACATCGGACAGCAGATGGTCCACCAAGCCGAGCAATACCGGGTCGGTCTTGACCCGGGGGGCCAGGTCCTCTTCGGGGGCGGGGGGATCGTTCAGCAGGGCGTTTTCCACGGTGTTGACCGCCGCGTCCAGCCACTCCGCGCCCAGCACGTACTCCAGCCGCAGCCGCTCATCGGTGTGCGCCGCCAGCGCGTCCCGCGCCACCTGGCGGGGTCGACCATCGGCGAGGGCCTGGGCGCAGGCCGCCACGCAGTCCTCAATGGCGTGGCGCACCTTTTGACGTTCAACGAACACCGCCACCGCGTAGTAATCGCCGGGAGCGCACAGAACCTCGGTCTCCGCGGTGGTGGTCTTGAACGTGGAGGTGGCCGGGAACGGCTCCTGCACGGGGTCGGTGCCGATGAGCTGACGGATCAGGGTGGTCTTGCCGGCCCCGGTGGTGCCGACCATCAACACCGTGCGATACCCGGTGCTGGCAGCGGGGCCGGGTAGCAGCTGCTCGCGCCAATGCTGGGACGATGAGGCGGTCACGGGCACATCCCCGGCGCGGACCGGGCGGCGGGCGGGCGCGCGTGAGGCACCGTGGTCGTGCGGGCTGCCGGGTTGAGTGGCGACTCAGCGCTCATGAGCTTGCGTTTCTCCTCGCCCGCCGGGTATCTAGCCCGCGCCGGCAATGTTACGGGGGCAACCTCGACCAGTGGTCGATGCTCCGGGCATAGGCCGATGGTCCGTTCCCAGCTCACCCCGGTAGGCCGGCCACCGTCACCGAGCGTGGTGGGATGGGTCCGTCCCTGCCGCGTGGGGTGTAAATGCGCCTAGCTGGCTAGCTGGCCGGTCGCCGGGCAGGGCTCGATGAACTGGCGGTGGAAAGGGGTAATCGGAGCCTTCCCCGCAGCGAGTAACCTGCAACCCACTACGGGGAGTGGCGCAGCCAGGTAGCGCACGTGCTTTGGGAGCACGCGGTCGGGAGTTCAAATCTCCCCTCCCCGACCGCATGTGACCAGGTCAAACCCGGTTTCGGGGTGCGGATGTCCCGGCCCGGGGGCGCGGTTTCAGCGCGCTGCCGCGGAGGCCACCCGGAGGGCCGTGGCCAAGCTGGCCAAGCTCGGCCTATCCGACCGTGACGCCGCGCTAACCCTGGGCCTGTCTTTCCGGCGGGTCCACCAGATCCGCTCAGCGCTCGTAACAGGATCGTAACATACCTGGCGGTACCTTACGGCGCGCAGCGGAGCGTTCGGCGTCGACGACAAGAATCAGGTGACGATTGACGGTTCCGGCCATTCGAGTGCAAGCGGCATGGTTTCTCCGACCCTCGGGTGAAGGCGGTCGAGCTTGTTGACGAAGCCCTCGCAGTCTCGGCGGCGGCTACGGCGTCAGTGGCGCGGGAGAAGGCCACGGCCCACCCATCGCCGCTCCTCGGTGAAGAGGAAGGTAACTGTTCCCATCGGGGGAGGTCTCTCCACAAATGTTGAGTCTGCCAGGTCCGACCCGGTTGGCGAGCCGACCCAAAGCCGAAGCGCGCCTGGTCACAACCATTGATATGTTTCTGAAACCTCGCGCTGGGAGATTCTGGAGCAAGCGGTGAAAGGGGTGGCGGCCACGGTTGGGGCCGCCCGAAAGACTCTCCGCGCCGGCGGAGGAAGGGGAGGGGTCGGTGTACCGCAAGAGCCAGCTGATCGTGGAGGTCGCGTGCCTCGGGGAGCTGTGGCGGGAAGCGGTCAAGTGGAACCAGGCCGACGACGCCGATTTCCGGGCCCCGTTCGTGGCCGAGGGTTGGATCTATCCCGAGGGCACCATCCTCGGTGACGGCTTCCGCCCCGTGCCTGAGGGCTCGATAGGGCGCTGGTTCTGCCACGGGACCGTGATCATCGACTCCTCCCGCCCGGAACCCCACGTCGCGACCTACCAGGATTTCTTGTTCGGGACCATCACCCCCGAGGCGCTGTTCCCCCGTGACACGCTGGCCACCGCCGGCATCGAGGGCACAGACGACCGCACCCAGTCCGCGGTTCGGGCCGTGATCGGTGGTACCGGTGAGTATCTCGGGGCTACCGGTCAGCAAACCCAGCGGATGATCGCCCTCAACACGTCGCCCTTCGCCGGCGGCACCGGCGACCAGAGCCCATGTTGGCGCATCGAGTTCGACCGGCGCGGTCTGAGGAGGTGAGCGACGGGGCGGCCCGGGCGCCGTCGCGGTCTCTGCGCATCGGGGCGCGCCGTTATCCGGTGGACCTGCCGAGTTGGCGCGACGCCCGCCTGCACGCCTCCATGGTGGTGCTGACCCTGCACGTGCTGGGCCAACTGGCGTTCGGGTTCCGGGTGTCGGTGGTGCAGATTCTCGCCGCCATCGCCGCCAGCGCGGTCTTGGAGCTGGCCATCACGTTTGTTCGACAGCGGCGCATCGTGTGGCCGGCCAGCGCCATCCTCACCGGCAGCGGGGTGGGGCTCATCCTGCGCATCAGCGAACCCGACGTGGTGGAACGCATCGGCCACTGGAGCAGTACCCGGTGGTATGTCTTCGCCGGGGTCAGCGTGGGTTCGCTGGGCTCCAAGTACTTGCTGCGTGTCGGTGGCCGGCAGGTGTTCAACCCGTCAAATCTTGGTTTGTTGGTGGCCTTTTTGGTGTTGGGGTCCGATCGGGTGGAGCCGTTGGATCTGTGGTGGGCGCCGTTCGGGCCGGCGATGGCGCTGGCCTACGTGGTGGTGATCGGCGGGGGAGCGTTCATCACCGGTCGCTTGCGGTTGTGGCCCATGGCCGTGGGGTTCTGGGTCACGCTGGCGGCGGGCGGCGCCGTGTTGGCCGCGTCGGGCCATTGCATCACCACCAACTGGTCAGCCCGCCCGGTGTGCGACGGCAGCTTTTGGTGGTTGCTGATCAGCTCGCCAGAGATTGCGGTGTTCCTGTTCTTCATGATCACCGACCCCAAGACCGCGCCGGGCCTGGCCGCGCATCGGGCCTTGTTCGGCGCCGCGGTGGCGCTGGTGGGGCTGTACCTGATGGCCCCGTATCGCAGCGAGTTCGCCACCAAGGTTGCGCTGTTCGCGGCGCTGGCCATGGTCTGCGGGGCTCGGGCGCTCGGTACCGCAGCGGTGGCCGCCGCTCGAAAGCGAACCAGCGAACGTGGCGCATCGGCCGATGTTGCCGCAGCCCAGCCCCAGCCCCAGCCCCAACTGCTGCCGATGTCGATGCCGATGTCGATGTTGTTGCCGATGCCGCTGCCGCTGTCGATGTTGTTGGGTGCGGCGGCCCCGGTGGCGGTGGGGCTGTTGGCGGTGGGTCTGGTCCTGGCCGGTGCGCCGGCTCGTCACGCCTTCCCCCCGGTCGGGCCGGCCAACGTCATCAACCGGGCGGCGACGCTGGCCGCGTTGGACCTGAGCCCCGCAGTGGACCTTCTCCCGTTGCCCACGATCAGTTTCGACCCATCGGTGCATGGCTTCGACGCCTCACTGGTGCAGGACGGCGGCGCGGCGGTGGCCCGTTCGTTGCAGCTGAATCTGGCGGTGGAAGCGGAAGCACAGCAGCGCAACGACGCCGAGCTGTTGGTAGTGGTGGATCACGGCGCCCGCTTGGCCGAACTGCGCCGAACCATCGACACCGCCGAGCGCACCGGCCGTCGCACCGTACCGGAGCACCGCATCAGCACCATGCGGCTGCACGTGGTCCGCCTGGGCGGTCAGGCCGGCTCGCTGCTGGCGGTGGACACGGAGGGATCGGTCCTGCGCAACGAGTTGGACCCAGACGGCACGGTGATTTCCACCAGCCGGGAACAGGCGTCGTGGCGGTTTGTGCTGCGGCCCGCAGGCGATGAGGGGCAGTGGCTCATCGTGGAGGCAACCGCACGGTGATCGAGCGTCGCAGCCCTCCCAACAGGGGTTTCAGGATCTTGAAATAGATCTGAAAGGCCCGCTTGCTAGCTCTCTCCATATCCGGCGAACCCGGAACAGCACACTGGAGAGAGGGAACGGCATGGCGATCACACGATCACGACGGTTGGGTGCGGCGGCGTTGGCCACCGCGGCGTTGAGCGGGGCCATGGCGGCGCCGGCAGCGGCCCACGACAACGATGACGAACGCGGCGGTCGGGGCGGGAACAAGACTGTCGAGGTTGCCCGCATCGACGTGAGTTGGACCATGTCCTCGGCGTCGTGCAGCCAGCTGCCTCCTGGCACCACCATCAGCGGCACCGGTGTTCTGCGGGACAAGATGACCACTACCACCAGGAACGGCTTGATCACCGTGGCCTTCGACTCGGTGGCGAAGGGTCGAGCCACCGATCAGGCAGGCAACGTCTACCGCTGGCACTACGACAACGAGAGCAGCGCCACCAACTCGACGGCGGACCCGTTGATCTACCGGGGCTGGATGACCGACACCTTCGAGTTGGACGGCAAGGGACCGGTCGAAGTCGAAGCGGGCTTCGAGGCCGACATCGTCGAAGACCGGGTTGCCGGGACGTTCGCGATCAATGAACGCAGCTCCTTCGGTGATCCGCTCACGTTCGGCTCGCCGTACTTCAACCGCTGCGATCCGCTCTGAGCCAAGTCGTTCCGTAGAGCCCGAGTTCGCGCCGGGAGGGGAGGAGGGGTCCCTCCCGGCGCTTTCACCGTCACGTCCGTGCGCGTCCTGGAAAGGCGTTCCATGCTCACCCAACCCAAAGCGGTCACGCCCCGCTCGCACTGCCAGCCCCTCAACGTCGCCGAACCGTCGACGCTGTACCGGTTCTTCGTGGCCGTGGTCGTGGTGCAAGGGGTGCACCTGATCGAGCACATCATCCAACTGCTGCAGGTCGAGGTCTTCGACGTGCCCGAGGATGACGCCTTTGGTCTGCTCGGTTACGTGGTGAACTTCAACGACACCGAGGAATGGTTGCACCTCGGGTTCAATCTGGCCTTCGTGCTGTCGCTGTGCGTGGTGGCCCTGGGCATGCACCATCTGACCCCTGCCGGGTCCCGCTCGCTGCCCCGGGCCGCGTGGTACAGCTTCGTGATCGGCGGGGTGGGCCTGGAGAGCTGGCACATCACAGAGCACGTGGTGATCATCACCAACGTCATCCGGAACAGTGGCTGCCCATGTCCCGGCATTGGGGACCGGGCGCTCAACGTCAGTGACACCCGGTTGCACCTCGGCTACAACCTGATTGCCTACGCCGCCACCGTCATCGGCTTCGTGGCGGTGCGGTGCGTCCGACGGGCGCAGCTCAACCCCCGACCCTGACTCCGAGTCGGGGGTTGCCCGCTACCGGGGGTTCGGTCACTACACTGCCTCACCTGTGAAGAGCACGGTGGAGACCCTCGAAGGCAACAAGGTCAAGCTGCTCATTGAGGTGGACGCCACCGAGATTGACAGCCAGGTCGACGCAGCGTTCAAGCGTTTGGCCCAACAGGTGAAACTACCCGGCTTCCGGCCCGGCAAGGCACCCCGCAAGGTCCTTGAGGCTCGGATGGGTACCGGCATCGCCCGCCAGGACGCCCTGCGGGAATCGCTGCCGGAGTATTACGCCGAAGCCATCAAAGAGCACGAGGTGGACGTGATCGCCGCCCCTGAGCTGGAGATCACCTCTGGCGCCGAGGGCGGCCCGGTGGCCTTCGAGGCAGTGGTGCAGACCCGCCCCACCATCACCATCAGCGGCTACGAATCGCTGCAGGTCACCATCCCCTCACCCAACGCCGATGAGGCCGAGGTGGACGCCCGGGTGGAGCGGCTGCAGGTCCAGAACGCGGAGTACGAGACCGTCGAGCGGGCCGCCCAGGACGAGGATCAGGTCCTCATCGACATCCAGGGCTACCAGAACGATGAGGCGGTCGAGGGGCTCACCGCCACCGAATACCTGTATGACGTGGGCTCCGGCGGCGTGGTCCCGGAGATCGATGAGAACCTGCGCGGCGCCAGCGCCGGTGACACGGTGGAGTTTGACGCCCCCCACCCCGAAGAGGGTGAGGATCCGCTGCACTTCAGCATCGAGGTCCACGAGGTCAAGGCCCGGGTGCTGCCCGAGGTCACCGACGAATGGGTGGCCGGCGTCACCGAGTACGCCGACGTGGAGGCCATGCGGGACGCGTACCGGTCCCAGCTGCAGCGCTCCAAGCTGGTGGGCGCCAACATGGCCTTCCAGCAGCAGGCGGCGGAGGCACTGGCGGCGCTGGTGTCTGACGATGTGCCAGACCCCATGGTCCAGTCGGAGTTGAACGCCCGGCTCAACAGCCTGGATCAGCGCATGCGGTCTCAGGGCATGGACCTGAACCGCTACCTGCAAGTCACCGGTCAGAGTCCCGAGGATCTGGTGGCCGAACACCGCTCCGCCGCCGAGCATGCGGTGAAGATCGATCTGGCCTTGCGGGCCATCGCCACCCAGGAAGCGGTGGAGCTGACCGATGAGGACCTGGACAACCATTTCGGTGAGCTATCCCGCCGATTCGGTGGTGAACCGGACGAACTGCGGGCCACGCTGACCGAGGCCGGTCACATGGCGCAGATCAAAGCCGACATCAAGAAGACCAAAGCACTCACCTGGGTGCTCGAACGGGTCGCTATCGTGGACGAGGACGGCAACCCCGTCGAGCGGTCCTCGCTGGAGCTGCCCAACAGCGAGCAGGTCGACGGCGCCGCTCCCAATGACGCCATCGAGGACACCGACGCAACCGAGGACACCGACGCCAGCCCGGATGCTGCGGCGCCGGCTGGATCGGTTCAGCCAGAACAGGACGACACGCCGTGACCCAACAACCGGGAGCCCGCCTCGCTGAGCTGGCCATCCGCAGCGAGTACGACGTTCGCATGATGGGCTATCTGGTGCCCACTGTGGTCGAGCAGACCAACCGGGGCGAGCGGGCGTTCGATCTGTACTCCCGGCTGCTCAAGGAATCGATCATCTTCCTCGGCACCCCCATTGATGACACCATCGGGAACCTGGTGTGCGCCCAGCTGCTGCACCTGGAATCAGAAAACCCCGACAAGGACATCAACCTGTACATCAACAGCCCCGGTGGGGATATCAACGCCCTGTTCGCCATCTACGACACCATGACCTACATCCGTCCCGAGATATCCACCATCTGCTTCGGGCAGGCGGCCTCGGCGGCGGCGGTGCTGTTGGCAGCCGGTACCAAGGGCAAGCGCATGGCCCTGCCCCACTCACGGGTGATCATCCACCAGCCCCACGGCCAGTCCGGATACGCCCAGGCGGCGGACATCGAGATCGTGGCCACCGAGATCATGCGCTTGAAGGCGTCCTTGGAAGAGATCCTGTCCTTCCACACCGGCCAGCCGGTGGAACGGATCCGCAAGGACACCGACCGGGATTTCGTGATGACCGCACAGATGGCCAAGGAATACGGGATCGTCGATGACATCTTGACGTCACGTGATCTCGTAGACCGAACCGGCCCTATCCGCTGACGCGGACCACACACGAAACGACAACGAGGAGACCGGGGTGGCCAAGTTCGGCGAGGGCACCGAGCTGCTGAAGTGCTCCTTCTGCGGCAAGTCCCAGAAGCAGGTGAAGAAGCTCATCGCCGGCCCTGGCGTGTACATCTGCGACGAGTGCATTGACCTGTGCAACGAGATCATCGAGGAAGAACTCTCGGCGCAATCCGAGGTTCGCTTCGACGAGTTGCCCAAGCCCCGTGAGATCTACTCGTTCCTGAACGACTACATCATCGGTCAGGATCACGCCAAGAAAATCCTTTCAGTGGCGGTGTACAACCACTACAAGCGGGTGCAGTTCGGCGCCTCCAACAACGACGATGTTGAGCTGCAGAAGTCCAACATCTTGCTGATCGGCCCCACTGGCTGCGGCAAAACGCTGCTGGCGCAGACCCTGGCCCGCATGCTGAATGTGCCCTTCGCCATCGCTGACGCCACCGCCCTCACCGAGGCCGGGTACGTGGGTGAGGACGTGGAGAACATCCTGCTCAAGCTGATCCAAGCGGCCGATTACGACGTCAAGAAGGCCGAAACCGGGATCATCTACATCGACGAGATCGACAAGATCGCCCGCAAGTCCGAAAACCCGTCCATAACCCGGGACGTATCCGGCGAAGGCGTACAGCAGGCCCTGCTGAAAATCTTGGAAGGCACCACCGCCTCGGTGCCTCCCCAGGGCGGCCGCAAGCATCCCCATCAGGAGTTCATCCAGATCGACACCACCAACGTGCTGTTCATCTGCGGTGGGGCCTTCGCCGGGCTGGACCAGATCATCTCCAACCGCCAGGGCAGTAACTCCGTGGGGTTCGGCGCCCGCATCCGCACCGGCGAGGAACGGGCTTTCAATGACCTCATGTCCCACGTGCTGCCCGAGGACCTGCTCAAGTTCGGGCTGATCCCCGAGTTCGTGGGTCGTCTCCCTGTTATCGGCGCCGTGGCCCCGCTGGACAATGAGGCCCTCATCCGCATCCTCGTCGAGCCGAAGAACGCCCTGGTCAAGCAGTACCAGAAGTTCTTCGAGCTGGAAGATGTGGAGCTGGCGTTCACCGACACCGCACTGGCCGCGGTGGCCGATCAGGCGCTGCTGCGCGGCACCGGCGCTCGTGGGCTGCGGGCCATCCTCGAAGAGGTCCTGCTCGGGGTGATGTACGACCTGCCCTCCGAGAGCGACGCCGTGCGGGTGGAGATCGACGAAGACCACGTCCGCCAGAAGGTGTACCCCACCGTGGTGCGCCGCGCCCAGCACGTGCGCAACCAGCCCAGGCCACGCCGAGCCGCATCCTGACCGGTCGGTCCCACCAACCGGCAATGAGCGCGTGATGAACGGAACGGCATGAACATCCACGACGCGCTGTCCTTCCTCGACGCCCACATCAACCTCGAGGTCCGCACCGGCAACTATGTGGGCCTGTCGCTGGACGCCATGACCGACATGGCGCACGTGTGGGGTGACCCGCACCTGTCTTTCCCGGTCATCCACATCACCGGCACCAACGGCAAGGGCTCCACGGCACGCATCATCACCCGGCTGCTCATGGCTCACGGCCTGCGCGTCGGCACCTATACCAGCCCTCACCTGGAGCGGTACACCGAACGTATCCGCCTCGACGATGAAGAAATCGACGAGGAGGACTTCGCGGCGCTGGTGGGGGAACTGGCCCAGCTGGAACCGCTGCTGAAGGTCAGGCCCAGCCACTTCGAGTGCCTCACCGCCTGCGCCCTGTCGTTCTTCGCCGCCGAAGCGGTGGACGTGGCCGTGATCGAGGTGGGGGTGATGGGTCGCTTCGACGCCACCAACATCGTCACCGCCGATGTGGCTGTCATCACCAACATCGGCCGGGACCACACCGATTTCCAGGGGGATTGGCGCCGCACCATCGCCGGGGAAAAGGCCGGGATTATCAAACCCACCTCCACGCTGGTGTTGGGCGAGGTCGATGATGATCTCCGCCCGGTCTTCCTGAACGAGGGTCCGGCCAAGGCGCTGGTGGCCAACGAGGACTTCGAGCTACTCGGCAACCGCCTGGCCATAGGCGGCCGCCACCTGGACCTGGCCACCCCCTACCAGCAACTGAACGAGCTGTTCCTGCCGTTGCACGGGGCCCACCAAGGCACCAACGCGGCGCTGGCCATCATGGCGGTGTCAGCGTTCTTCGAGCGGGCCCTGGACGAGGACGTGGTCGCCGAGGGGCTGGCCGAGGTTCGCGTACCCGGACGGTTCGAGGTGATGGGCCGCAACCCCCTGGTGATCTTGGACGGCGCCCACAACCCCGACGGGGCCGAGGCCGCGGCCGCGGTGCTGGAGGAGACCTTCCATGTGGACGGTCGAACCACGCTGGTGTGCGGCATGTTGGAGGGCCGCGATCCGGCCACCATGTTGCGCTGCCTCGGCGCGGAGAACTTTGACCAGGTCATCACCGCCACCCCCACCTCACCGCGGGCGTTCCCGGCGGATGAGGTGGCCCTGGCAGCGGCTTCCATCGGGGTGGTAGCCCGGGCCGCGCCGAACATCGAAACGGCGTTGGGTTGGGCGCTGGACACCGCCGGCGCCGCCGATCTGGTGCTGGTCACCGGGTCCCTGTACCTGGTGGGCTCGGCCCGCACCATCCTCCGGGCCCGCAGCACCCGCCGCAGCTGACCCGCTGCTACCCGCCGTGACTGGCTGGGTGGGCTCCACTCGCGGGCGCGATCATCACTTCACGTTGTGGCTGAGCCCGCGAGTGGCGCCCGACCAGGTGAGGCCGCCCGCACCGTAGCTTCCGCGGGCCCGGCCGCAGCTGACCCGCTGCTACCCGTCGTGCCTGGCGGGTGGGCCCCACTCGCGGGCGCGATCATCACGTCACGTTGTGGCTGAGCCCGCGAGTGGCGCCCGATCCGGTCAAGTCGGGCCGAAGATTGCCTGAACCTGCCCACGGGTGACCTGCCTGCGGTCAGTGAAGTCAGCCCAGGTGAACCGGTAGGGCTTCCACCCGGCCAGCAGTGCGGCCCGGTCCCGGTCGCGATCGGTTTGGAAGCCCTGCTCGGACAGGTGCCAGCGCCGACCGTCCAGCTCGATCAGCACCTGCTGGGACGGGAAGGCGAAATCCACCTGCCCCGGCACATGCTGACGACCGGGAACGGAGTGTCCCAGCACCGGTGTCGGACAGCCCCACCCGCGGAACGCCGCCCGTCCGATGCGCTCGAGTTCGGAGTCCGGCGCCACGAAGCCACCGCCCCGGAGCGCAAGCTGGGCACGCACCGCGGCACGCCCCGGAGTCCGCGGGGGAAGGACGCGTTCGGCGCACTCGGCGAGCATCGGCACCGTGACCAACGATCGGGCCAGTGCGTCGTCGATGAGGCGCTCCAGTTGGTGGTCGCTTCCCTTCCACCTCCGGATCACATCGATCACGGTCCGCGCCGGCGTGGTCACCCGGGGCACGATCAGCAACTCAGAAACCGCCGGGGTTAGGCCGTTGCCCGCCGGGACCGCGGCGGTGGTGCGCACGTTTCCAAGCCCACCTTTGGCCATTCTGCGGCGATCTTGTGCTGAAACCATGAGGGTGCGCCTGGCGTGCGCGGTCATGGGCACCGAGTCCACCCCTTCGAGTACGCGGCTGCGTTCGATCGACGCCAAACCCGAACGATGCGTCGCGTTGCCCACGACCAGCTCGACGGGACCCGCCAGGGCCTGCTCGGAGAACCCGGCCAGACCCCACCAGGTTGCCGCCCATCGACGCGCCACCACCGCACCCGGATGCGCTGCCACCGCCGCCATGGCCGTGCCAGCAAAGCCCGGCGCCGAGGACGTGAGCGCGAACACCCCGGGCGTGACACGCCGGAGACCGCCGCCATCCAGGCGCCGCCATATCGACATATCCGCCATCCCCAGCTTCTTCAGCTGCCAGCGGGTCACGATGCCCGCCTGCTCACGGGCCAGCTCGCCCACCACCACGTCCAGACCCCGCATGCGAAGACGCCTCCCGCTGCCAACCCTTCCACTCGCGGGCTGAAACCTAACGCGGCGTGATGACTGAGCCCGCGAGTGGCGGTGGCACCTTGGGCCGGGGTCACAGCCGTGGGGGGCGCTAGCCTGCAGCCCTCGTGGATCGCACCTTGGTTATCTGCAAACCCGACGCCGTAGCCCGTGGTCTGGTGGGCGAGATCATCGGCCGTTTCGAGCGGCGGGGTCTGGTCATCGCCGCCCTGGAGCTGCGCCGATTGGACGACGCAATCCTCGCTCGACATTACGCCGAGCACGTGGGGAAGGGCTTTTACCAGGACCTGGTGACGTTCATGTCCAGCGGGCCGGTGGTCACCCTGGTGGTGGAGGGCCCCGAGGACACCTTTGACGTGGTGCGGACCATGATGGGCGCCACCAACTGCCGCAAGGCCGCACCGGGTACCATCCGCGCCGACCTGGGCATCGACTTCACCCAGAACCTGGTGCACGGGTCTGATTCGGCGGAGTCCGCAGCCCGCGAGATCGAGATCTTCTTTCCTGGCCTGGCCCCATCCTGAGCCACCACCCCGTCATGCCCGGCGCCGCAGTGACCTCAGCCTGCGCAGCTACTCCGGGCCACCCAGCGTTTCCGGGCTCCGCAGCGTTTCCGGGCTCTGCAGTGTTTCCGGGCTCTGCAGTGTTTCCGGGCTCCGCAGTGTTTCCGGGCTCCGCCTTGTGGGCACGGTCCCCGGCCCCTAGGCTCGCCCCGTCCCTGCACGCCGATCTGGATGGTGCCCATGGCTGACAGATTCGGGTTCGTCGGCGGGCAAATGGCCGTGGACCTCGGCACCGCCAACACCTTGATCTATGTGCGCGGTCAAGGCATCGTGCTTAACGAGCCGTCGGTGGTGGCCATTGACGTGCACGACGGGCGGCTGCTGGCGGTGGGCACCGAAGCCAAGCGCATGATCGGCCGGACGCCCGCCAACATCAGAGCCGTCCGCCCGCTCAAAGATGGCGTGATCTCTGATTTTGATATTTGCGAGAAGATGCTGCGCTACTTTATTCATAGAGTGCACCATCGCCGTTGGGTCAAACCCCATATGGTCATCGCCGTACCGTCCGGTATCACGGGGGTGGAGCAGCGGGCGGTGCTGGAAGCCGCCGAGTACGCCGGGGCCCGCAAACCGGCCCACATCATCGAAGAACCCATGGCCGCAGCCATCGGCGCCGGGCTGCCGGTGCAAGAACCGGCCGGCAACATGATCGTGGACATCGGCGGGGGCACCACCGAGGTGGCGGTCATCTCCTTGGGCGGCATCGTGGCCTCTGAATCGGTACGGGTGGGCGGGGACGAGTTGGATGAAGCAATCATCCAATACATCAAGAAGGAATACAGCCTGGCGCTGGGGGAGCGCACCGCCGAAGAGGTCAAGATGGCCCTGGGGAGCGCGTGGCCGCTGCGGGAGGAACTGCAGGCGGAGGTGCGTGGTCGGGATCTGATCACCGGGCTGCCCAAAACCATCACCATCACCACGAACGAGATCCGGGAGGCGCTGGCGGAGCCGGTGTCCTCCATTGTGGACGCGGTGAAGGTCACGTTGGACACCACCCCACCAGAGCTGGCGGCGGACATCATGGAGGAGGGCATCACCCTCGCCGGCGGTGGGGCCCTGCTGTCAGGCCTGGACCGGCGGCTGGCCAATGAGACCGGGATGCCCATCCGCATCGCCGCCAACCCGCTGTACTGCGTGGCCCTCGGTTCGGGCCAGGCGTTGGAGGAGTTCGATGCGCTCAAAAACGTGCTGTTCTCCTCCTCCGCCCGCTGAGCGCTGACGTCCCCGACGCCGGTCCCATCCGGTCAGCGCCACCCCCCTAACCGCACCCACCCACCCGACCCGCCACCCACGCAGGCCCGCCGAACGCGATGTTGCATCCGACCCGGGGACACCGAGCCCGATTCGTGCTGTTGCTGTTGGTGGTCACCGCCATCTCGCTGATGACCCTTGACTTGCGGGGTTTCGGTCCGCTGCAGACCGCGCAGGACGGGCTGCGCAGCGGTCTGGAACCCCTCGCCGGTGGTGCGGACTCCGCCTTCGGGCCCTTCCGGCGGGCCTGGCGCGGGGTCCGTGACTACAACGAGTTGGTCTCGGAGAACGACCGTCTCCGCCAGCGGGTTGACGAGCTGGAATCGGATCCGCTGCGCGAAGGCAATGCCCAGGTGCAGCTGGATGACCTCAAGGCGCAGCTGGCCATCACCACCGCCACCAACGTGGAACGCCGGGTGGCCCGGGTCATCTCCGGACCGGTGGCCAACTTCGAGAACAACATCCGTATCGACAAGGGTTCCTCGTCGGGATTGCAGCCGGACATGGTGGTCATCACCCAGGCCGGGCTGGTGGGCCGGCTGGTCACCGTGACCGCTGGTCAGTCCGTGGTGGAGCTGGCCGATTCCCGGGACTTCGGGGTGGGGGTCCGTCCGGCAGGGGCCGCCGTCCCCACCAACTTCGTATTGCGGGGCCAAGGAGCCGGAGAGCCGCTACGGGTGCAAGGCGCGCTGCCGGCGGGCACCCTCAAAGCCGGCGATCCGGTGGTGACCTCGGGGTTGGACCGCAGCGCCTTCCCACCCGACATCGTGGTGGGCACCGTCAGCCGGTTGCCCGAACCCACCACCTCCGCCGGTGGCGTGGTCACCATTAGCGGGGTAGAGGTGTCCCTGGCGGTGGCCCCGGCGGCGCTGTCGTTCGTGACCGTGCTGTTGTGGCAGCCGGCGCCATGAACACCGCACGGGCCACGGTGCTGGGTCGGGCGGCCCTGATCGTGATGGTCACGGCGGTGGTGCAGGCCCGATTGGCGTCCAACTTCTCCCTGCTGGGCGTGCGTCCGGAGTTGGCCCTGGCGGTGGCGTTGGCCGCCGGGGTGGCCGGCGGACCCGAACGCGGTGCCATCGCCGGCTTCGCCGTGGGGTTGCTGTACGACGTGGTGTTGGAGACCCCGATGGGCCTGTCGGCGCTGGTCTACGCCTTGCTGGCCTATTCGCTGGGGGCCATGCAGGTGCAGATGGCCAGCCACCGCCGGCCCGGTCGGATGCTGTTCGTGGGAATCGGCACCGCGGTGGGGGTGGTGCTGTGGGTGGTGCTGGGCCGCCTGTTCGATGCCGTGGCGCCCGATCCGCTGGACGTGATGCGGGTGGCGCTGGTGGCCGGCGCCATCAACGCCGTGGTGGGGCTGGGCCTGTCCCGGCTGTGGGCGTGGGTGTTCGCCCCCGAGATCCCCGCCCGGGTCACCACCTGACGTTGCGGGGCGCGATCGGCGGCTCGATTCGAGGGGCAATCGGACCGAACGCGGCACCCAAGCCCGCTCCGGCGCGATCGAGGTGCTGGAATGGGGGCGATGTCTGCCGAGCAGCCCGCCCTGCGCGTCGCCTTGGTGGGCATCGTCGTGGTGTCGCTGTTCTCGGCGCTGTTCGCCCGGCTGTACTACCTGCAGGTCATGCGCAACACCACCGTGGAAGAGGTCTTCGGCACGGTGCGGTTGCGGGAGGTCCACTACGAAGGAGCCCGGGGCCGGATCTTGGACCGTGAGGGTCGGGTGCTGGTGGACAATCGGGAGTCGGTGGTGGTCACCATCGACCGACGCCGTTTCGAGGCCCTACCCGACCCCGCCGATCTCACCTTGCGCCTGGCCAGGGCCCTCAATGGCGGCGGGTTCCCCACCAAGGTGGCGGACATCGAGGCCCGCATCGCCGACCCCCGCTATGACCCGCTCAAACCGGTTCCCATCGCCGAGGACGTCAGCGGTGAGCTGGAGGCCTACCTGCTGGAACGGTTGGCCGATTACCCCTCCGTGGACGTCATCCGCCGCCAGGTGCGCACCTATCCTCACGGGACCGTGGCGGCGCACACGCTGGGCTACACCGGGCCCATCAGCGGGGAGGAGCTTGACGCCCGGGCCGAGGACCCCAAGCGCTACCAACCCGGTGACGAGATCGGCAAGAGCGGGGTGGAGCGGATCTTCGAAAAAGAGCTGAGGGCCACCCCGGGCACCCGCACCATCGAGGTGGACGCCACCGAGCGTGAGATCGCCACCCGGACCGACGTGGCCCCCGTGGCCGGCCGTGATCTGCAGCTCACGGTGGATCTGGACCTGCAGACGGCCACCGAAGCCCTGCTGGTCGACGCCCTGGTCCGGACCCGGCAGCTGGAAAAACGACGGCCCACGGACCCCGAACGTCGGGCCCCGGCCGGCGCCGTGGTGGTCCTTGACGCCAAGACCTCCGAGGTGCTGGCGTTGGCCTCCAACCCCACGTTCTCCCCGGCGGAGTTCAGCGCCGGGATCAGCGAGTTCCGCTTCAACGAGCTGAATGACCCGGCGGCGTTCTTCCCCTTCACCAACCGGGCCATCCAGTCGCTGTACTCGCCGGGCTCCACGTTCAAGCCGTTCACCGCGGTGGCTGCCCTCGAACGGGGCCTGGTGACCGCAGAAGAAACGATCGTGGACCGCGGGGTGTGGGAGCTGGCGGACTGCACCGACACCTGCGTGTTCGCCAATGCCGGCTCCACCGCCTACGGCCGCATCGATCTGCGTGACGCCCTGACGGTGTCCTCCGACGTGTACTTCTACCGGTTGGGCGAAGCGTTCTGGAACCAGCAGGACCGCTTCGGAATCGATGCCATCCAGGCCAGCGCCCGTCGTTTCGGGCTGGGCAAGCCCACCGGGGTGCAGTTGCCCGACGAAGCGGCCGGGTTGATTTCCGATCCGGCGTTCAAGAAGGCCCGCCACGAGGACAATCCCGACGCCTTCCCCTACGGCGAATGGTTCACCGGTGACAACGTGAACCTGGCCATCGGGCAGGGTGACGTGGGCGTGACCCCGTTGCAGCTGGCCAACGCCTACGCCGCGCTGGCCAACGGCGGACATCTGCGGGCCACGTCGGTGGCCAAGGCGCTACTGGACCAGACCAACGCCAGCCCGGTGCGGAACTTCGCTCCCCGCGAACTGGGCACCGTGGACTTGCCGCCGGCGGTGCGCCAACCGGTGGTGGACGGCTTGGCCGGGGTGGTGAACGCGGACAGTGGCACCGCGGCGGCGGCCTTCAGCGGGTTCCCCGAGGAGTTCGGCGTGGCCGGCAAGACCGGCACCGCCGAGGTCCCGCCCAAAGCGGACACCGCCCTGTTCGCCGGCTTCGGCCCCGTGGCGGACCCCCGTTACGTGGTGGTGGCGGTCATCGAAGAGGCCGGGTTCGCCTCCGAAACCGCGGCCCCGCTGGTGCGACGGATCTTCGAACAGCTCGATGAGGTGCGCCCGTTGGTGCCCATCCCTCCCGCCCCCGACACTCCGGCCCCGAACACACCGGCTCCGAACGACGACGCCCCCGTCCCCGATGACCGCGGGCCGAGCGGAGATCAGGTCCCCGCCACCACCGCGGTGGGGTCCCCCGAGGATGATCTGGCCCAAGCCGGTGGCCTTTCCGGAGCCGAGACCCCGCCCGCCACGCTCCCGGCGGCCGCCAACCCCCCGACCACGGTCGGTGCCCGTCGGCGCGGCACCCGGGCCCCGCGGAGGTCCCCATGTCGCTGCTGATGCGGCCCACGCCCTCGGTGGAATCGCTCCGTCGAGACCATGGTGCCCCCCACCGCCACGTGGATTGGAGCATCGTCGGGCTCAGCGTGGTGCTGGCCCTCATAGGGCTGGCCGCAATCTTCAGCGCCACCAAGGGCAGCGATGCCGACCCCTACACCGGCCTCCTGGTCCGCCAAACGGTGGCCCTGCTTCTGGGCCTGCTGCTGATGGTGGTCGGCGCGTTCTTTGACTACCGCAAGCTGCAACGTTGGGTGGTGGCCATCTACCCGGCCACGCTGGTGCTGTTGGCCGCGGTGCTGGTGGTGGGCCAGGACGTCAAAGGGGCCCAGGCCTGGTTCTCGGTCGGGCCGTTGCAACTGCAACCCTCCGAGCCGGCCAAGCTGGCGTTGACCGTGACGTTGGCGGCGTGGTTGGCCGCCCGGCGCGCCCGGCTGAACCTGGTCTCCTTCGGGGTGGCCCTGCTGCTGGCGATGGCCCCCATGGCGCTGATCCTGCTGCAACCGGACCTGGGCACGATGTTGGTCTTCGTCGTGGTCAGCCTGTGCCTGCTGGCGGTGGCGGGGGTACGGGCCCGCTATCTGCTGGCGCTGATGGTGTTGGGCGGGTTGGCCACGGTGGCCGTGCTCAACAGCGACCTGTTGGCCGATTACCAGCGGGACCGGCTGCTGGTGTTCATCGACCGCGCGTCAGACGGGAAAGAACTCAACGACGAGAGCTACAACGTGGCGCAGTCCGAAACCGCCATTTCCCTCGGTGGGGTCACCGGGTTGGGTTGGGGCAAAGGCCCCCAAACCCAGGAGGGCCTGGTCCCCGAGCAGCAAACCGACTTCATCTTCACCGTGGTGGGCGAGGAGTTGGGCTTCCTCGGGGCGGGTACCGTCCTGCTGTTGTTCTTGGTGTTGTCGCTGCGGGTGCTGCGGGTGGCGCAACTGGCCCAGGACGAATTCGGCGCCCTGCTGTGTTGTGGGGTGCTGGCCGGGGTGGTGTTCCAGGTTTTCGAAAACGTGGGTATGAGCATGCGGATCATGCCCGTGACCGGCATTCCACTGCCGTTCCTGAGCTACGGCGGGTCCTCGCTGCTGACCACCTTCGCCGGCATGGGCCTGGTGCTGTCGGTGCACACCCACCGCTTCCGCTGACCAGTGGCACCCCCTGCGAACAGGATCTTCGCGTCGTCCGCGGTTGCTGCTGGCCGGAATGAGGCCGCGGGGTGCCCGTGGCGGTGCGGTAGTGTTCAACGGAATGTCATCCGTGTGGCCCCGGCTCGAACCGCTGCTCTCCAAGGTCGAGAGACCCGCCCGCTACATCGGGTGCGAGGACGGCGCCCAGCGGCCCCGCCACGGGGACGGCAAGGTGTCCTGGCTGCTGATCTATCCCGACACCTATGAGATCGGGCTGCCCAACCAGGGCCTGCAGATCCTTTACGAGATCCTCAACGAACGTCCTGATGCGCTGGCCGAGCGGGCCTACGCCCCCTGGTTGGACCTCGAGGAGCAGCTGCGGCGTCATCAGGTCCCGCTGTTCTCCGTGGAAAACCATCTGCCCGCCGGTGATTTCGACGTGTTGGCGTTCAACCTCTCCGCCGAGCTGACCTACACCAACCTGCTCAACTGCGTGGACCTGGCGGGGGTGGCGGTACGGGCCGAGCATCGCCCTGATGACGCCCCGTTGGTGTTGGCCGGCGGGCACTGCACTTACAACCCCGAGCCGCTGGCGGATTTCGTGGACGCCTTCGTGTTGGGCGATGGCGAAGAGGTGGTTTCGGAGATCACCGAGGTCATCGGGGCCTGGAAACGTGCCGGTCGCCCCGCCGGATCCCGCCAACGGGTGCTGCGGGACCTGGCCGCGGTCACCGGGGTGTACGTGCCGTCCATGTATGACGTGCAGTACGACGGCCCGAACCTGGCCGGCATCGCCCCCCGGTACCCGGACGTGCCGGCTTTGGTGGAAAAGCGCACCATCGCTTCCCTGGACGCCTGGCCCTACCCCCGCAACCAGCTGGTTCCGCTGACCGAGGTGGTCCACGACCGTCTCAACGTGGAGGTTTTCCGGGGCTGCACCCGCGGCTGCCGGTTCTGCCAGGCCGGCATGATCACCCGCCCGGTGCGGGAGCGTTCGGCGGACAACGTGCGGACCATGGTGCAAGAGGGTCTGCGCCGCACCGGCTATGACGAGGTGGCCCTGACCTCGCTGTCCACTGCGGATTTCTCCAACATCAAAGACGTGGTCACCGACGTCATGGGCTGCGGAGACAACCTCAGCGTGGCCCTGCCGTCGTTGCGGGTGGACGCCTTTACCGTGGGCATCGCCGCCCAGCTGCAACAGGGCCGCCGCGCCGGGTTGACCTTCGCACCCGAAGCGGGTACCTGGCGGATGCGGCAGGTCATCAACAAGCTCATCCGGGAAGAAGACCTGTACGCCGCGGTGGACGCCGCCTTCGCCAACGGGTGGCGCCGGGTCAAGCTGTACTTCCTGGTCGGGCTACCCACCGAGACTGACGAGGACACCCTCGGTATCGCCGAACTGGCCCGCAACTGCGCTGCCATCGGTCAACGCCACCAAAGGGGGGCCTCGGTCACGGCCTCCGTGGGCGGGTTCGTACCCAAGCCGTTCACCCCGTTCCAGTGGTTCGGGCAGAACACGGTGTCCGAACTGGACCGCAAGATCAGCCTGCTGCGCGCCGACACCCGCAAATCCAAGGGCGTCACCCTGCGCTGGCATGACCCCAAGGCCACCCTCATCGAAGGCCTGCTGGCCAGGGGCGATCGCCGGGTGGGGCGGGTCATCGAGGCTGTCTGGCGCGCCGGTGGCACCTTCCAGGAGTGGAGCGAGCACTTTCAACTGGGTCGCTGGCTCGACGCCCTGGCCGAAGCGGGCCTGTCGGCGGACTGGTACGTGCACCGCCACCGCCAGAGCGACGAGGTGTTGCCGTGGGATCACCTCTCCGCCGGATTGCACAAGGACTTCTTGGCCCAGGACTGGCAAGACGCCCTGGCCGAGGTTGGCCTGCCCGATTGTCGTTGGACGCCCTGTTATGACTGTGGGGCTTGCACCGGATACGGCATTGAGCACATCGTGGCCTCGGCCGTGCCCCCCGCCGGCGGCAGCCAGGGCACCGGTCAGGACCTCTCGGTGGGTCACGTGGTGCCCGTCACCCTGCTCGGCCGCAAACCGGTCCCGGTGCCCGCGGAGGGGCCGATCCCGGCGCCGGTCGGGGTGGGCGCCGGTCCTGAGCCGTTCGTGGTCGGGCCGTGAGGGTTCGGATTCGTTTCACCAAGGCCGGCAAGGTGCGTTTTTTGTCCCACCGGGATCTGGCCCGTATCTGGGAACGGGCCATGCGCCGGGCCGAGCTGCCGGTGACGTACTCCGTTGGTTTTTCGCCCCGTCCCAAACTGCATTTCGGGCTGGCGTTGTCGGTGGGTCACGAATCGATGGCCGAATACCTCGATGTTGACCTGGTGTCCGCCCTCACCGACGCCGACTTCGCGTTGTTGCCGGCCCGGCTCAGCGAGGTGATGCCGGAGGGAATTGATTGCACCGCCGCGGCAGAACCACCCGCTGGCGAATCGCGTTCCTTGCAGGAGGCGGTCAGCTCCGTGACCTGGTCTTTTCTGCTTGAGGGCGGGGATGCGGACGCCGCTCGTTCCGCCGCTGGGGCGTTGTTGGCCAGCCCCTGCGTCATGGTGGAGCGCGACCGCAAGTCAAAAACCCATCACGACGACATTCGGCCATACGTGCTGGATCTCCGCCTGGTCCAAGACGAGACGGAAGCGGAGCACCATCCCCGTTTGTTGGCGGAGTTGGCCACCCAACCACGCGGTCTGCGCCCCGGGGAACTCATCGCCGCCCTGGGTACCAACTGGCAAGAGCTACGGGTTTGCCGTCTGGCCCAATGGATTGACCAACCCGACGGCTCCCGGGTTGAACCCCTCGCCCTGCCCGCCGTCGGGGTGGCCGCGGCCGCCGGGGTAGGTGCCCGGTGACCCGACGAATCTTCGGGGCGTTGCGCCGGGCCGCTCGTCGATGCCTCCCGCCCCGCACCGCGAGCCCGGCGCATGGCCGGAACGGGTCCCGCACCGGCCCCCCACCCTCACCCCACTCCCTTCCCCATAGCCCGCTGACCAGCACCGCACCCCCGCTCAAGGCGGCGGGGTTGACGCGGCCCCCTGGGTCCACGGCATCGGGGAACCTCCAGCGCGCCCTGAGGGGTGCAACCACCACCACCGTGCCCGCGGGCGCGGCTACTACCGCGCCGACAGGTGCGGGTCGCAGTACTGCGCCCTTCGGTGCAGCAACCAGTGCGCTCCTGAGCGCAGGGACCGTCGGTGCGCCCACCCGTGCACCGGGCACAAGGAACGTTGACCATGCCCGAGATCCCGGCATCACCCGGATCCTCGCCGGCCGGCCCACCCGGGCCATCAACCGGCCAACACACCCCCGAGGGCCACGCCACCGAGGGGCGCCCCACCAACCCGCCAGCTCGCCCCACCAGCGGCGCCGGCCCTCTCACGGCCCCGGTCCCCGCCCCGGTGGGAGCCCCGGCCAAGGCTGAGCCCGACGGGTCCCAGCCTGCATCACCGCGCCCCACGTCCGTCGGGTCGGCGCCGGCTGGCCCGCTGACCCCACCCGGAGACGGCCCCGGCCCCCGCCAGGACGACCGCAACCCGCAGGACCGGGCCCGCCAGAACGACACCGACCCGCGTGACAGCGGCCAGCCTGACCGCAACCGCCAGGACGACAGCGCCCGGCCCGACAGCGCCCGGCCTGACGACGCCAGACCCGACAGCGCCCGGCCCGACGACGCCCGGTCCCACGACGCCCGGCCCGACGACGCCCGACCCGAGGACGCCAGACCCGATGGCGGCAACCCGCGGGACGACGGACGTGGTCGGCCCCGCCGAGGCCACGCGGAGCCGGGGGAGGGCGCTAACCCCGAGATGCCCGAACGCATCAGCGAAGGCAAGCCCCGTTCCGTAGAGGCGGCCGCGGCGGCGCTGGTACCACGGAAGCCCCGCATCGGGGACACCATGCCGGCCCCGCCTCCTGCGCCGACGTCACCGCTGCCAGCCCCTCCGTCAGTTCCCGGACAGGCGCCCGGCACCGCCCGTACCAGCGGCCGTGGCGGCGCCGCCAACGCAACCACCGCCGACGGCGGAGCCCGCACCGCGGCGGACAGCGGACCGGCCGATGAGGACCAAGGCGGGGACGGCGACGGCACCGGCCGGAAACGGCGTCGAGGTGGTCGGGGCCGCGGCGGCGCTAAGCGCAGCGGCGAACCCGGCGACGCCGTTGTCGGCGCCGAACCAGCGGTAGGCGCCGCCACCCGCAACAACGGTGGGGGATCGCGCCAGGCTCGCGGCGCTGATGCCCGAAGCGGTGGTGGCCGCGGGGGTCAGGGCCGCAACGCACGGGGTAACGCCCTAGCGCCGGTGGAGCAGGTCTACGACGACGAACAGATCGAACTGGATGAGCGGTCCCTCAAGCGGCGCCGGGGCAAGGAACGCAACGGACGCCCCATCGGTCGGTACGTCATGTGCGTGCACGTGGCCCCCGGCGGCACCCAGATCGCGGTGCTCGAGGGTCGCTCGCTGGTGGAGCACTTCGTGTCCAAACCCAGCGACGGGCTCACCGAGATCCACGGCAACATCTACCTCGGCAAGGTGCAGAACGTGCTGCCCGGTATGGAGGCGGCGTTCGTGGACATCGGCACCCCGAAGAACGCGGTGCTGTATCGCGGTGACGTCCAGTACGAGAAGGAAGACCTGGAAGGGACCGGGCCCAGCCAGGGTGGCGGGGGTCACGGGCACGGGCACGGTAGCAACGCCAACAAGCCCCGCATCGAGCAGGTGCTCAAGGCCCGCCAGACCATCTTGTGCCAGGTCACCAAGAACCCCATCGCCCACAAGGGGGCCCGCCTCACCCAGGAGGTGTCTCTGCCGGGCCGGTTCGTGGTGCTGATCCCCAACAGCAGCACCTACGGCATCTCCAAACGGCTGCCGGACAACGAGCGCAAACGCCTCCGTCAGATCCTCGACCAGGTCAAACCCCCCCAGCACGGTGTGATCGTACGTACCGCGGCGGAAAAGGTCACCGAAGAGGAGATCGAACGGGACGTCCGCCGGCTGGTTGACCAGTGGAACGCCATCGAAGCCCTGGCCAAGAAATCGGCCAGCCCGGCCCTGCTCTACCGGGAGCCGGACCTGGCCTTACGGGTCATCCGTGAAGAGTTCAACGACGAATACCGCACCATCGTCATCGACGATCCCCGCCTGTTCGAGGAGGTCCGCTCCTACGTGGCGTCGATCTCACCCACGCTGGCGGACCGGGTGGAGTTCTACGACACCGCCACGGAGCCGTTGCCGCTGTTCGAACGCCATCACGTGCACGAGCAGCGGCTGCGGGCACTGGATCGCAAGGTCTGGCTGCCCTCGGGTGGTTCGCTGATCATCGAGCACACCGAAGCCCTCACCGTCATTGACGTCAACACCGGCAAGAACGTGGGCAGCTCCTCCCTCGAGGAGACGGTGTACCGCAACAACCTCGAAGCAGCGGTGGAGATCGCCCGGCAACTGCGCTTGCGGGACATCGGCGGCATCATCGTCATTGACTTCGTGGACATGGAAACCCGCCAGAACCGAGACGAGGTCATCCGGGTGTTCCGGGAGGCGCTGGGCCGGGACAAGACCCGCACCCAGGTGTTCGAGATCTCCGAGTTGGGCCTGGTGGAGATGACCCGCAAACGCATCGGCGAGGGGCTGATCGAGTCCGTGTCCTGCGTCTGCCAGCAGTGCGAGGGTCGGGGTCTGATCCTGGACCAGCAGCTGGTCGGCGAGGACGCCTAGCCCGTCGCGTCGCCCGCCCTGGCGAACCTGCCGGCGCGATTGCCGCGCCGCGCCTTCGAAGCACTAGATTGGACCCTCGCTATGTACGCAGTTATCAAGACCGGTGGCAAGCAGTATCGAGTGGAGCAGGGCCAGCGCCTGTCCGTGGAGCTTCTGGGCTCTGACGCGGACGCTGAGGTCAGCTTCTCACCGGTGCTGGTGGTGGACGGCGACAGTGTTCGGGCCACGCCCAGCCAATTGGCAGGCGCCGCGGTCCGGGCCCGGGTCGTGGGTGAGGTAAAGGGACCCAAGGTGATTGGCTTCACCTACAAATCCAAGGCCAATGAGCGCCGCCGGTGGGGTCACCGCCAGCGGTACTCGACCATTGAGATCACCGCCATAGACGTCTGAGCGTCGAAGCGGTTTCGAACCGGCACCGCACGATCCCGTAGGAGCAGACCATGTCAAAGACCAAAGGTGGCGGGTCAACCCGCAACGGCCGTGACTCCAATGCCCAGCGCCTCGGGGTGAAGGCCTTCGCCGGCACCCAGGTGCGCGCCGGCTCGATTCTGGTGCGCCAGCGTGGTACCCGTTTCCATCCCGGTGACAACGTGGGCCGCGGCGGGGATGACACCCTGTTCGCCAAGGCTGATGGCAAGGTGGCCTTCGGTGCCGCCGGTGGCCGTCGGGTGGTGCACGTCCTTCCCGGGGAGTCCTCGAACGGGACCCACTCGGAGAACTGACCGCACCGCCTTCCACCTCGTTCAGCGTTCCCTCGGCCCCGTCCCTCACTGGTGGTGGGGCCGATGCGCGTCCCGCCTGTGACTGGCCTGCCCGGTCGGATCAGACGTCGAAACCGGCCGGCAGGTCCGCGGCGGGGTAGCGCAGCAGCTCCAGGGCCTGGGCGCAGGCGAAGCGGTCGGTCATGCCGCCCACGTAGGTGACCGCCTCCCGAAACGCCGCCGCGCTGGCTGGTTCCAGGTCCCGTTGCCGGGAGGGGGCCAACGCCGTGGGATGCGCCGCGTAGTGCTCCACCAGCGCCTGCAGCAGCCGGATGACCCGCCGTCCCTGTTCCACCGAGGAGGGCCGCAGATAGATCTGCTCGTAGTTGAACCGCCGGAATGCCGCCAGCGCATCCGCCGCCCCCGGTTCCATGCCGATGCGGCCGTGCCTGCAGGTGCCCTCCACCAATGCCCCGATGAACGCCGCCAACTGCAACCGGCGGGTGTCCCCACACCGTTCGCGCACCACGGCGGGGAGCTGATCGGGCGCCACCAGCCCGGCGGACACCGCGTCCTCAAAGTCATGACAGACGTAGGCGATCCGATCGGCCCAGCTCACCACCTCACCCTCGGGCGTGGCCGGCGCCGGCCGGGACCAGGAATGGTTGCGGATGCCGTCCAGGGTCTGCCGGCACAGGTTGAGCGGTACCAGCACCACGTCCGCGCCCCACACCGCGTGGTCATAGCCCCCCGGCACGAAAGGGTCCAGCGCTTCTTCTGAGGCGTGTCCGCCCGGGCCGTGACCACAGTCATGACCCAGGGCGATGGCTTCGGTCAGGGCCAGGTTGAGCCGTAGGGCGCTGGCGATAGAGGTGGCCACCTGCGCCACTTCCAGGGCGTGGGTCAACCGGGTCCGCTGATGATCGTGGGGGAACACGAACACCTGGGTCTTGCCGGCCAGGCGACGAAAGGCGGTGCTGTGCAGGATCCGGTCCCGGTCCCGCTCGAAACAGGTGCGATTGGGATCCGCCTCCTCGGGCCGGGCCCGATCACCGGCCCCACAAGCGCGGGTGGCGCCGACCACCAGATGCGCGTCCTCGGCGGCCTCGCGGGCCTGACGGTCCCACATGGCGTTGGTGGGCCCGGATTGGTCCCCGAGGGGGGCGCCGCTGTCGGCATGGGCCAGGCGCAGCGGCGGCGGGGCGGGCGGCGCAGCGCGACCATCGGGGTCCTTGAGTGCCCCGGGGTTGGTGCCGCCCACCGTGGCCCCCGGGTGGCCGGACATCGTGGCCGCCCACGCCCGGGCCCGTTCGCTGCGATCGTGCTCCATGACGCACCCATCGTACGAGCAGCCGCTGACGCTCAGGTGGCGAGGGGTCCGGGGTCAAGCCGCGTAGCGAATATCCTGGTCAGTCGTGTCGACCTTCATCGATGAGTGTGCCATCAACGTGCGTGGTGGCGATGGGGGTGCGGGCTGTATCTCCTTCCGGCGCGAGACCTACGTGCCCCGGGGCGGTCCTGACGGTGGTGACGGCGGCAAAGGCGGTGACGTCTGGCTGGTGGCGGACCGTAACGTCAGCTCCCTGATCGCCTACCGCGACCATCCCCACCGCCGGGCCACCAACGGGGTGCACGGCAAGGGTAAGAAGCTCGATGGGGCCACCGGCAAGGACGTGCTCGCCCACGTACCGGTCGGCACGGTGGTGAAGGATCGGGACGGTTCGGTCCTGGTGGATTTGGTGGGCGATGGTGATCGCTGGCTGGCCGGGGAAGGCGGCCGGGGCGGACGGGGCAACGCCTCGTTCCTGTCCAACCGCCGCCGGGCCCCCTCCTTCGCTGAGCAGGGAGAAGAGGGCCAGGAACACTGGCTTCGCCTGGAACTCAAGCTGATGGCCGACGTGGCGTTGGTGGGGTACCCCAACGTGGGCAAATCCACGTTGATCTCGCGCATTTCCGCCGCCAAACCCAAGATCGCGGACTACCCGTTCACCACCCTCGAACCCAACCTGGGCGTGGTTCGGGTGCCCGACGGCGGGGACTTCGTGGTGGCTGACATCCCCGGTCTGATCGAGGGCGCGGCGGAGGGTCGGGGGCTGGGGCATCAATTCCTTCGTCACGTGGAACGGGCCCGGGTGCTGGTCATCCTGATTGATCTGGCCATGCTCGATGGGACCGAACCCCAGCGGCAGGTGGACGTGCTGTTGGGTGAGCTGGGTGCCTACCAACCGCAGTTGCTGCACCGTCCTCGGGTGCTGGTGGGCTCCAAGGCTGACCTTCGGGGCCCCTCGGAGGCGCCGGCGGGGGCCGAGCTCGAGCTGTGCATCTCCTCGGTAACGGGGGAGGGCATTGACCAACTGGTGTACCGCCTGATCCAGATGGTGGGCGAGGCACGGGACAGCGAACCGCAGCGGGAGGGCTTCGTGGTGCATCGCCCCGAGCCGGAAGGATTCCGCATTGAACGCCACGACAACGGCAATTTCACGGTGATCGGGCGCCAGGCCGAACGGGCGGTGGCGTTGTCCGACCTGACCAACCCCGACGCCGCCGATTACGCCCGGGACCAGCTCAAACGTATGGGCGTGGAGAAGGCGTTGGCTCGTGCCGGAGCTACGGAGGGTGACACCGTGCGCATCGGCGGGTTCGAGTTCGACTACACCGAGGGCGGGTGATCCGGTGCGGGTCGTGGTCAAGATCGGCACCTCCTCGCTAACCGACGCCGACGGCGGCATCCAGCGCGACGCCGTGGTCAAGCTGTGCGGGGAGGTGGCCGCGGTCCGTGACCAGGGCCATCAGGTCATCGTGGTGTCCTCGGGGGCGGTGGCCGCGGGCATGGCGGCGCTGGGTCTGGCCGAACGCCCCCGGGACGGACGGACGCTGCAGGCGTTGTCCGCGGTGGGTCAGAGCCGGTTGATGCACACCTACAACGAGGTGCTGTCGCGCTGGGATCTGGTCGCCGGTCAGGTGCTGATCTCGCCGTTGGATTTCTTCGAGCGGGCCCAGTACGTGCACGCCAAGGCCACCTTGTCCCGCTTGCTGGATCTGGGGGTGGTGCCGATCATCAACGAAAATGACGCCCTGGCCGACGCCGAGATCCGCTTCGGTGACAATGACCGCATCGCCGCCCTGGTGGCCCATCTGGTGCGGGCGGATCTACTGGTGCTGCTCACGGACACCCCGGGTCTGTTCACCGCCGATCCGCGCCTGGACGCCTCGGCCTCCCTCATCGAGGAGATCATCCAGGTGGACGCGGCGCTCGAAGCCCTCGCGGGTGGGGCCGGCAGCGCCAGGGGCAGCGGCGGCATGGCCTCCAAGCTGGCCGCGGCCAAGATCGCCGCATGGTCAGGGGTGCGGGCGGTGATCGCCGCCGCTGAGCGCCACCAGGTGCTGGTGGACGCGGTAGCCGGCGTGGCCGGGGTGGGCACCGTGGTCCTGGCCCACGAACGTCACCTGTCGGCCAAGAAGCTGTGGATTGCCTTCGCGGTGCCCGCCGAGGGTTCGGTGGTGGTGGACGCCGGAGCCCGCCGGGCGCTGCTGGATCGGGCCGTTTCCCTGCTACCGGTGGGCGTTCTGGAGGTACGCGGCGCCTTCCACCGGGGCGCGGCGGTGGAGTTGATGAGCGCCGATGGGGAGGTGTTCGCCAAGGGCCTGGTGCGGGTCAGCTCCCGCAACCTCGAGCGCATGAAAGGCCGCCGCAGCGAGGATCTGCCCGCCAGCGACCCCGCCGAGGTCATCCACCGCGACGAACTGGTGCTGGTGCCCTGACTGCGGTTCGCGCTGCGCTGACCCGCCGGCATGCGTCTGATCAGCTCCGGCCCAGCAGGTAGCCACCGGCGCTGGCACCCAACCCGCCCACCAGGGACGCGGCCACGTACAGCGCGGCCAAGCCCGGGCGGTCGGTGCGCAGGAGCGTGACGGTCTCATACCCGAACGTGGAAAACGTGGTGAACGCACCGAGGAACCCCACCGTCAGAGCCACCGAAACGGTCGGGGACCAGCGGGTGGCCGGCCCCGCAGCCAGCACCGCCAGCACGAAGCAGCCCACGATGTTGATGCCGAGCGTGGCCCATGGAAAGGACCGGACCCCGACCGCAACGCCGATGCGGTAACGAGTCACCGCCCCCACGGCCCCGGCCAGGGCAACCCACACCGTCGCCATACCGCTAGGTCTGGTCGGCTGGTCGGGTTGTGGGGGCGGGGGTCCGGGTCGGGGTCCGGGTCGGGGTCCGGGTCCGGGTCCGGATCAGGCTCGGGTGCAAGCGGACTTCAGCCGGGGCTGGGTTCGGCCCGGGGCGCGGCCGGGGCGGCGTCAGCTACGGGGGCGTCGGCGGAGGCGGCGCTGGCGGTGGGCAGCTGGGCCGCTTCGGGGGCGGGGGCCATGCCGAGCTGGGCCCGGATCTGGGCCAGGCGGGCGCTGGCCTCCACGTTCTGCGCCGCCGCTTCCACTTCCAGAATGCGGCTCTCCACCGACTCTTGGGCCAGCTCGGCGGTGCCGGTGGCCTTGGCGTACCGGGCCTCGATCTTGTCCCGGATCTCGTTGAACGTCGGCACGTCAGCACCCACGGTCTCATTCAGCGAGGCCATGGCGGTGTTCATCTGCTCCTGCATCTTGGCCTGCTCCAGCTGGCCCATGAGCTGGTTCTTTTCGGCCAGGCGCTTCTGCAGGACCGAGGAGTTCTGCGCCACCGCCGCTTTGGCCTGATCCGACGCTTGCGCCGACTGCAACGAGCGGCCCTTGAGGTCATTGATCTCCGCCTCAAGAGAGATCAGACGGGAGGCCAACGCCTCCGCCGCCCTGGCGTAATCGGTGGCCTTGGTGGCGTTGCCGGCCTTGGTGGCGTCATCGGCCATCACCACCGCTTGGCGGGTCTGACCGGACAACTTCTCCAGCTCGTCCAGCTTGCGGTTCAGCTGCAGCTCGGTTTGCTTCTGGATGGCGATGACGTTGGCCGCCTGCTCCTTGAGCCGAGTGTGCTGCTCCTGGGCTTCCATGATCGCCTGTTCGAGCTGCACCTTGGGATCGGCCCGCTCGTTGAACGAGCCGGTCAGCTTGGCCGTGAGGTACTTGAACCAACGTCGGGCGAGCTTCAGCATGAGCGGAAAGCCTACCGGTGCCACCGACGGGTGGATGGCCATCCTCGTGGCCGGGCGAACGGGCTGATCAGAGCCGGTCCGTTTCCTCCAACGCCAGCCGCAGCGCCTCTAGCTGATCAGACACCCGGGTGATGTCCGCGGCCACGTTCCCCAGCGCCGCGTCGGAGCCGGCCCGCGCCGCCAGCTCGGCCGCACGGGCCACTGCTTCGTCGAGCTGGGTGGTGAGCAGGCGCAGCTGCTGTTCGGCGCTGGTGATCACCTCGTCCAACCTGCGGGCGGCATCCAGTTGGGCCCGTAGCGACTGCCCGATGGCGTGTTGCTCGCTCGATGAGTCCGCGGCAAGCTCGTCGGGCGCGAGGATGTCGTGGTCGACTGAGATGGCGGTGTCCCGCTCCGCCACGGCCGGGACCTGGTCGAGGCTGGCGGTGAGCCGGCCGGTGTCGATGCGGCGGCGGGCTTGACTCAACCGGTGGCCCTGCTGGGCGGTGGACCAGGTCAGCCCGACGCCGGCGTCCAGGCTGGCCCCGATGTCCTGCAGCTGGTCACGCAGCGGGCCCCGACCCGTGGCGCGCAGCGTGACCCGAAACTGATCCTGCGCGTGCAACGCGTGTTGGAGGAATCGGCGCCACGGTTCGCTCACGGCAAAGGGGTCGATCTCGGGGTGGTCTGTTCGGTCTGTTCGGTCTGGGCCGTGGCTGCCGTGGGGTGTGGCCGACGCTCGAAGTCCCGGCCGGCGGCGGGCTACGAACACTGCCCCCACACCGATCAGCAGCAGCGCCAACAGCAGCAGGATCAGCAGCACAGCGGTCACCCGGCCAACGTAGCTATCCCACCTGCTCTGACCCGCGGATCGAACCATTGTGGGGCGCTACACGTTCCCTACGCTCCGAGGTCAAGCACCGGGGCCTGGGGGTGCGGCGCCGCCTTCGCTGTTACTCCGGTGACGAAATGATGGCCGTCCGCCAGACGGGGACGGATGGGGTGGTGCGTTTGGGGCTTTCAGGCGGATTTTGGACACGGCTCTCGCGCGAGAGCCGCAGAATCTCGACATCCCGCGCGTGTGGGACCACCCTTCGTCGAACTTTTCGGGTCGCCGGCCCAGGGCGATGTCCAAAATCCGCCAGAGAGAACCGCTCCAATATCTTTCATGTATTCTCAATCCGGCAGAACGCTAATCTTGCCACGGCCCCGCTGGTCTCCGTGGCAGCTGCGCCCAGGGACGCCTCCGGCCTGTCAGCTCGACAGCGCGGAGGGGATGTCTTCGGCTCGCAACGTGGTGAGCTCGTCGTTGCTGACCCCGGCGAGGGGATGCGCCTTGGTGGGTCCGAGACCGCCGCTGCCCTCGGGACCAACTAACTCGGTGGTCGGCGCCCCGGCCTGGGCCGAGCCTGGTTGCCCCGTGGCCGGGTTTCCATCGGCGTTGCCGTCGGTGTGGCCTGATACCGACCACAAGGGCGGCGCGGCCTGGTCGCCAGCCGGTGGGTTGGCATCGCTCACGGCGGGCCCCGATGCCGATGCCGATGCCGACGTCGGTGCGTTCGGCGGTTGGACCGGGGCTGCGGCGGGTGCGTTGGGGTTGGCAGCTGTGGGCCCCCACGCCGGAGACGGGGGCGGTGCGGTTGCGCTGGCCATCAACCGGGAGGCGTGGTGGGCGACGGCGGCTTCGAACAGGTTGCGGGCTAGGCGGGCGTTGCCGAAACCCTGGTCCCGGGCTTGGCCATCGAAGAATGTGCGCACCGCGGCCAAGGCCGGATCATCGGCGTGGTAGCGGTTGGATTGGCCGAGCCGCTTGAAGATCTCGACCAGCTCGTCGGTGCTGTAGTCGGGAAAGAAGATGGTCTTGGGGAAGCGTGACCGAAGCCCGGGGTTGGCGTCGACGAACTCGGCCATCTCCGCTGGGTAGCCGGCGGCGATGACCACGATGCGGTCCCGGCGATCCTCGATCAGCTTGACGATGGTGTCGATGGCCTCCCGCCCGAAGTCCCGTTCCCCGCCTCGGGCCAGGGTGTAGGCCTCGTCGATGAGCAGCACCCCCTCGTCGGCAGCATCGAAAAGGGCGGTGACCTTGAGCGCGGTCTGCCCGACGTATCCCGCCACCAGCCCCGCCCGATCGGTCTCCGTCAGGTGGCCCCGGTCGACCACGCCCAGCGTGCGGTAGATCTCCGCCAGCAGCCGGGCCACGGTGGTCTTGCCGGTACCGGGGTTGCCGGTGAACACCAGATGCCGGCTCGAGGCCAGCACCGGCAGCTCCCGCTCTCGACGCAGTTGCTGCACCGCCAGCAGGTTCGCCACCAGCTTGACCTCGGCTTTCACGCCGGCCAGGCCGATCAGCCGGTCCAGCTCGGCCAGCAGGTCCTCCAGCGGCCGTGGCGGCGGGAGGGCCTGCTCGTCAGTGGCGGTGGCGGTGGCGGAGGCGGTGGCCGTCGTCGCCGCGCCGGCCGCCGACCCGGTGACACCGCCCGACGTGGTTGACCCAGCACCCGGCGTGGCCTCATGTGACGGTCGCGCCGATTCGACGTCGATTCGCCCAGACCCGGCGATGGCGCCGGTGCGGGCCTGATCGCCTTGGGCCCGTAGCAGCAGGCCCCGGAACCGTTCGATGGCGTCGATCTCGGACTCCGAGGTCATGAAGTCCACCGCCGCTGTGGACAAGCCCAAACGAAAGGACCGGTTGGTGTAGGTGCGGGCGTGGGTGCTGCCGCGCGCTGCGTCGAGGCGCAACAAGGTGCCGAACAGCGCCGAGGGGTCATCCAGCCAGGCCGATCGCCCCGCCACCAGGCCGCCCTGGCGCAACGAGGCGGGGGTGGCGGCGGTCAACTCCCCGCCCAGCCGGGGTCCGAAGGCGGTGATGAGCGCCCACAGCTCGTCATCAGCCAGGCGCCCGTCGGCGTCGAGCACCGCGCAGACCAGGGAAAACGCCTCCAACGTGGCGTCATGGCGGGCCTGGTCGCTGATCGCCTGCCCGGGGGTGGAACCGGTGGCGACCATGGCGTCGGCGAGGGCGGTTCCGACCTCCGTGACAAAGTCGTCGAGGGCGTCCTCCAAAGGCGAGGTCACGTGCTCACGGTAGCGGTCCCGGGCCCGAGCCGGACCGCTGGCACCCCAACCGCCGAGTTGACGGCGACGTCAGATGAATTGCGACCAAAAGGGATCGGGATCCTATGCTCGCCCCCATGGATCCTCGTTTTGAATCGGTGCCGGCCGTCCGCGAGTCTCTGGCCAAGGTGGACTACCTGGCGGACGAAGGCATTGCCGGGGTGGTGTACCTCGCAGATCGCCTCGGGAAGCCGGTGCTGGTCGAAGGGCCCGCCGGAACCGGCAAGACCCAGCTGGCCAAGTCCGTCGCCGAGACCCTGGGCGCACGGCTCATCCGCCTGCAGTGTTACGAGGGTCTGGATGAGGCCAAGGCGCTGTACGAGTGGAACTACAAGAAGCAGCTGCTGCGCATCCAAGCCGAGCGCAACACCAGCGACGCCGGCCTGAACTGGGATGAGATGTCCGATGACATCTTCTCCCAGGACTTCCTCATGACCCGACCGCTGCTGGAGGCCATCCGGGCCACGGACCCGGTGGTGCTGCTCATCGACGAGGTCGACCGGCTCGAGATCGAGACCGAGGCCCTGTTGCTGGAGATCCTGTCGGACTACCAGGTGTCGATCCCGGAACTGGGCACCATCACCGCCACCCAGATTCCCTTGGTGTTCCTGACCTCGAACAACACCCGTGAGCTGTCCGAGGCCCTCAAGCGTCGTTGTTTGTTCCTGCACATCGACTATCCGGACATTGACCGTGAGCGAGAGATCGTGCTCACCAAGGTGCCCGACATCACCCAGAGCCTGGCGGACCAGGTGGCCCGCATCGTGCGCACCATCCGTAACCTGGACCTGAAGAAGGCCCCGTCGGTGTCCGAAACGCTGGACTGGGCCAAAACGCTCATGCTGCTCGGCGTGCAACAGGTGACCGAGGCCGACGCAGTGGATACGCTGCACGTGCTGCTCAAGTACCAGACGGACATCTCCAAGGCCTCCAAGGAGTTGCTGAGCGGGCCGTCCAAATTCCAAAAGGCGTCATCATGACCGTCGTCGAGGATCATGCAGTACCGCCCGGTCTAGGCCAGCCCCTGCTGGAGCTGCTCAACGGCTTCGTCCTGGAGCTGCGCAACGCCGGCATCCCGGTGAGCCTCACCGAGAACCTCGACGCCATGTTGGCGGTCAAGCACATCCCCCTCGAAGACCGTGAGGCGTTCAAATACGCCCTCGCCGCCACCATGGTCAAGAACCAGAACCACTGGAAGGCCTTCGAGACCGTCTTCGAGATCTACTTCGCCCTGCGCGGCGATCAGTACGACCTCAACAACCCCGATGATCCCGCCAACGCCAACGATGAAGAGGGCGACGACGAGGGCGATGGGGACGGCGACGGCGAGGGTGAAGGCGAAGGTCAGGGTCGCGGCGGTGGCGGCGGCAACCAGGTCACCCCCGAAGAGCTGGCCGAGATGCTGTACCAGGCCATGATGAGCGGGGATCGCGGCCTCATGAAGATGGTGGCCCGCATCTCGGTGAAGCGTTTCGCCGGCATGGAACCCGGTCGGCCCGTCGGCGGCACGTACTACCTGTACCGCACGCTGCGGAACCTCGATCTCGACGCCGTCATGGCCCGCCTCATGCAAGAGGAGCAGGCCAAGGTGGGCGGGGAGATGACCCCGCTCGAATCCCGGCTGGCCAATGACGAGTACGAGAACCGCGTCGAGCAGTTGCGCAAGGAGATCGAGGCCGAGATCCGCCGTCGCCTGGTGGCGGATCGCGGCGTCGAGGCCATGGCCAAGACCCTGCGCAAGCCGCTGCCAGAGGACGTGGATTTCATGCATGCCTCCCGGGAGGAGATGGTCAAGCTCCGGAAGGCCATCTACCCGCTGACCCGCAAGCTGGCGGTTCGCCTCCAGCGCAAACGGCGCCACGGTCGGCTGGGGGCGCTGGACTTCCGCAACACCGTGCGCCATTCGCTGTCCTACGGCGGGGTGCCGGCCGAACTCAAGTTCCGCCGGCCCCGCCCCAAGAAGCCCGAGATCATGATCGTGGCGGACATCTCCGGTTCGGTGGCGGCCTTCGCTCGTTTCACCCTGCACCTGGTGTACGCCATCTCCAACCAGTTCTCCCAGGTTCGGGCTTTCGTGTTCATCGACGGTTTGGATGAGGTGACCCGGTACTTCGAGGCCACCGAGGACATCGTGGAGGCCATCCACAAGGTCAACACCGAGGCCGATGTGGTGTGGGTTGACGGGCACTCCGACTACGGACACGCCTTTGAGGTGTTCTGGGAGCGATACGGCAAGGAGATCAGCACCAAGTCCACGGTGTTGATCCTGGGTGACGCCCGCAACAACTACCACTCCTCACAGAGTTGGATCATCAAGGAGATCCGCAACAAGGCCCGTTCGGTGTTCTGGCTGAACCCCGAGCCCCGTTCCTATTGGGACACCGGGGACTCCATCGTGGGGGAGTACGGCCAGTACTGCAACGGCACCTTCGAATGCCGCAACCTGCGCCAGCTCGAGGGTTTCGTCGACAACCTGGCCTGACGCCGCACCCGGCGCTGCCCGGCCCGCCCAGTACCAGTCGGTCTGGTCGGTGCCGGGTGGCTGACGGCGTTTCTCCGGTGACGAAAAGGGGCGCCCGCCCGACTGCATTTCGTCACCGGAGAAAGATGTGCGTCCCGCCCGGGTCCAACCGGTTGCCGCTGGGGCGTCCGGGGCGACTGGGTCCGAGGCTGCGCTGCACACCCTGCCCTGGCCGGTCGATCGGCCCCGGAACCCCCTCCGGCCACGGGACCGATCCGACCTGGTGTCAAGTGCAGGATCGGCCGAACGCTCCCCTGATACCTGCGGCCACAAACTTTTTCTGGCGAAACGTCGGCGCCGGCAGAAGCGATCCTCAACCCGCGGCCCGCCCGTGGCAGGTAGGGTCCTGACCATGACCAGCAGCGATGCCAGCGCGGCCCGCACCGTCTCCATCTCCGGCGCCACCGGACCCGGCAACTACGACTGGAACGGCTTGGTGGCGGACCTCAACCGGTTGCTCCGGCTGCGGACCACCCCTATCGGCATGAAAATGTTCGCCACCAAGGCCGAGATGGAAGCCGTCCCCAAAATCCGCCGGCCGAAGTCCATCCACACCATGGACCAGATCGTGGGCATGGCATCGCGCCTCGGTTGGACCGTGGGCGTCACCAACGATGATTTCGTGGGTGCGCAGTGTGGCGCGGTGGTGGGTTTGTCACCCCGTGATGAGGACTGGCTCTCCGGCAGCCGCATGACCGGCGTCTGGTACGAGACCATCGAGGACGCCTCGGCCCACCAGCACGCCATGCACACCGTTCCCTTCGGCCAGTACGAGGCGGTGGCGGTCTCCCCGCTGGTGGCCGGCCGGCTGGACCCGCCCGACATCTGCATGATCTACGCCACCCCGGCCCAGACCATCCTCATGATCAACGGGCTGCAGTGGAGCGGCTACAAAAACTTCGAATGGGGTTGCGTGGGCGAGTCCGCCTGTGCCGACTCCTGGGGTCGGGCGCTGAAGCTGCGGGAACCGTCGGTGTCCATTCCCTGTTTCGCCGAGCGGCGCTACGGCGGGGTGCAGGACGACGAGATGTTGCTGGCCACCCCGCCGGAGTTCGTGCCCAAGATGATCGCCGGGCTGGAGGCGCTGTCCCGCAACGGGCTGCGCTACCCGATCCCGCCCTACGGCATCCAGAACGACGCCCGGGCCGGTCTCGGTTACAGCTACAGCGGGTAGTCCCCGCCGGCTCAGCGTTCGCTCAACAACTCCGAGACCCGGAAGGCCAGATCCAGACCCTGGCGGGCGTTGAGGCGGGGGTCGCAGATGGTCTCGTAGCGGGTGTCGAGGTGGTGGTCGAGGATCTCCTCGCTGCCACCGAGGCACTCCGTCACGTCATCCCCGGTGAGCTCCACGTGCACCCCGCCGGGCCAGGTGCCGACATGGGCGTGGGCGGCGAAGAACCCGGTGACCTCGGCCAGCACATCGTCGAAGCGGCGGGTTTTGCGTCCACCGTCGGAGGTGAAGGTGTTGCCGTGCATGGGATCACACAGCCAGGCCACCGGGTGAGCACTGGCCTGCACCGCCTCCAGCAGTGGCACCAGCGCCGAGCGGACCTTGGTGGCGCCCATGCGTGTGATCAACGTCAATCGACCCGGCTCCCGCTCGGGGTTGAGGGCCTCGCACAACGCCACCACCTCGTCGGGTTGCACGGAGGGCCCCAGCTTCACGCCGATAGGGTTGCGCACCCCTCGGAGGAACTCCACGTGGGCCCCGTCCAGCTGGCGGGTGCGTTCACCGATCCACACGAAGTGTGCCGAGCAGTCATAGAAGTCCCCGGTGAGGGAATCCCGGCGGGTGAGGGCCTCCTCGTAGCCCAAAAGCAGCGCTTCGTGGCTGGTGTAGAAATCCACCTGGTGCAGCTCTGATTCCGCGGAGGTGTCCATACCGCAGGCCTTCATGAACCGCAGCGCCCGCTCGATGCCCTCGGCGATCTCCCGATACTGCTGGCCCTCGGCGGAGGAGGCGACGAACTCCTGGTTCCAGGCGTGGACCCGGTTGAGATCGGCGAAACCGCCCTTGGTGAACGCCCGCAGCAGGTTCAGCGTGGAGGAGGACTGGTGGTACGCGGTGACCATGCGGTCGGGGTCCGGCTGGCGATCCTTGGCGTTGAACAGCTCGGAGTTCACGTTGTGGCCCCGGAAGCTGGGCAGGGTCTGCTCACCTTGGGTCTCGGTGTCCGAGGAACGGGGCTTGCCGTATTGGCCGGCGATACGACCGATCTTCACCACCGGCACCCCAGCGGCGTAGGTCAGCACCACCGCCATCTGCAGGATGACCTTCAGCTTGTCCCGGATGCGGTCAGCGGCGAAGTCATGGAACGATTCGGCGCAGTCCCCGGCCTGCAGCACGAAGGCCTGACCGGCCGCCACCTGCGCCAGCTGCGCGGTGAGGGCCCGGGCCTCCCCGGCGAACACCAGCGGGGGATAGGTGGCCAGGGTCTTCAGCGCCGCCTCGTAGGACGCCTCGTCGGGCCAGCGGGGCTGTTGCTGGGTGGGGAAGGCTCGCCAGGACGCGGGACTCCACGATGTGCTCACCCGCTAAGCCTCGCCGCGACGGCCGGTTCGTGCCAAACGCATTGCCGAACCCCGATGATCGCCTTCGCCGAAGCGAACGGCGTTCAGGCTGCGGAGATAGCGGAGGCGGCCTGATCGCGGACCGAGCCCACCGCCCGCTTGACCAACCGTCGCGCCGCTTCCGCGGTCACGCCCAGTTCCTCGCCCACCTCGCGGTAGCTGCGCTTGCGGCCATCCTGCAGCCCGAAGCGCTGCTCCACCGCGTGACGGGCCCGGGGGTCCAACACGCCCAGGAGGTTGCCGATCAGCTGCTCCTCGGTGCGGGCCAGCACTTCTTGTTCGGGGCCGGGCATGGAGTCCGGCAGCAGGTCGATCAGCTCGTTGGAGTCATCGTCGCCGATGGTCCGATCCAGTGAGGTGGGGGTGGTGAGGCGGTGCAGGCGGGCGTGTTCCTCGTCCAGCTCATCGCCGTCACCGGCCACCTGGCGCAGTGCCGCCCGCAGCGACGCCGAGCGATCCCCGGGCAGGCGGACCAACGATGCCTTCTGGTCCAGCGCCCGACCGATGGCCTGGCGGATCCAGAACGTGGCGTAGGTGGAGAACTTGAACCCCTTGCGCCAGTCGAACTTGTCAACGGCGTGCTCCAGGCCCAGGTTGCCCTCCTGCACCAGATCCAACAGTTCCATCGACGGCGGCAACGGATAGCGACGAGCCACGGAGACCACCAGCCGGAGGTTGGCCCGGATGAAACGGTCCTTGGCGCAGTCCGCGGCGTGGATGGCGGCTTTCACCTCACGGCTACGATCACCGTTCGACAGTTTCAGACGGGCTCGTTGGCCGGCCTCGATGATCCTTGAAAGCTCCCGCTCCTCCTCCGCGGTGAGCAGCGGCACCAGGCCGATCTCGTTGAGGTATTGGCCGACAGAATCGCTCATGACAGTTGTACCAATGCTCGCATCATGCCCCGGGTGGTTTGCCCGGAATCTCCGTACCCGAGCGGATGCCCGGGTGTCTGGTAGCGCTGGTGAATTTTCCCCAAATACTTGGGACACCAGCGGCCGGATGGCCCCTTACACTGGATTCCGGTGACCGCTCGCCCGGAGCGCCTCGGAGTGTTTGGTGGGACATTCGACCCACCTCACATCGGCCATTTGGTGGCTGCGCTTTACTCATTTGAGGCGATTTCTCTCGATCGTCTGATGTTTGTGGTGGCCAACGTTCCGTGGCAGAAGGTGCCCCAGCGGCTGATTTCCCCGGTGGAACATCGTTTGGCCATGGTCCGGGCCGCGATTGCCGACCAGCGCGGTTTCGAGGTCAGCACCGTTGAGATCGAGCGGGCCGGGAATTCGTACATGGTCGATACGCTGCAGGAGTTGCGTCTGCGCAATCCGGGGTCGGAGCTGTTCCTCATCGTGGGGGCCGACGCCGCCGCGGGTATTCCGACTTGGCACCAACCGGAGCGGCTGGCCGCGCTGGCCACCGTGGTGGTGGTGGATCGGGCGGAGGTGGCGACCGTGCACCTGCCCGGCTTCGAGGTACGAACGGTGCCCATGCCGGCCATCGGATTGTCCTCCACCGCCTTGCGGGCCCGGGTGGGGCGGGGCGGGGCGCTTCGCTGGCAGGTGCCGCCGGCAGTGGACGCCCTGATCCAACAGCTGGGGCTGTACCGCCGCGCTGACTAGCGTGATCGTCGATGGCCAACTCTGTGCGACCGACTTGGGTGGCGGTCGCTGACGCCCATGGCGGTTGCTGAGACTCGGGGGGCGGCCCCTCGGCGTCGTCGCCGCCCTCCTCGCCATATGAAGGGTTCCGGTGCCGCCGCGGGCCCTCGCGCCATGGCCCCCGAGCGACGGCTCCCGCCACCACGGGCGGTCATCGTTGCCCCTCGACGCTCGCCTGGCGGGGCACCCCGGTGGCTGCGACGCGGCGCGTTCTGGCTGGTGCTGGTGGCTTTGGTGGCCTCGGTGCCGGCGTTGGCCTGGATCGGCTGGCGCAACGCGCTGGAGGCGGACGGTCAGATCACCGCTGCCGCCGAGGCCGATCCGACCGCCCCCGGTTACCGGGCGGTGGTCACGCCCACCCCCACCCTGCTGGTGGTCCATCGGGGTCCGGACGGGCAGCTGGGCGGCATCGCCATGTTGGCGTCGAGCGGTGAGAGCGGGGGTGGGGCGGTGCTCCTGGTGCCCACCGGGCTGCTGGCCGACCAGGCCGCCAACCGACCCCGTACCCTGCGTGCCGTCTATGCCGACGAGGGTGTGGCCGGGGTTGAGAAGGCCCTGAACCGCCTGTTCCGGTTGGGTTTCGGGGCCACTGTCACCGCTGACGCCCGGGATTGGGTGGCGGCCGCTGCCAGCGACGCACCGTTCCGGATCGACAACCCGGATGAGTTGCTGGGCCCCGACGGCGAGGTGGCCTTCGGAGCCGGGCCGCTGGAGCTGTCCGCCGAGCAGGTCGAGCAGTACCTGCGGCTCGCCAATCCCGGCGAGGATGAGCGGGCGCAGCTGTACCGGGCCCAGCTGCTGTGGCAGTCCTGGACCGCAACCGAACCGGTGGGCGCCGCGCCGGTCAGCGGGGACACCGCTGCAGCCGCCACCCCCGGCGGCACAGAACCCACCGCCAGCCTGGGCGCCATGGTGGCTGATCTGCGCCGGGACCGAGTTGAGGTGCTCACCGTGCCCGTCACGCTGGCCGATGCCGACACCTTGGCCCGCCTGGACGACGCCGCTCGCTTCGGGGTCACCGCCAACACCGTCACTACCGCCGCCGGCGCCAGGACCTCGCCGTCAGTGGCGTCCAACCGCAGCCTGAGCCTGGTTTTCGTGGCCGACGAGGCCGCAGTTCGCACGTTGGTGGCGTCTTTGGTGCCGTTCCCCACGTCCGCCCAGCCCGGTGATCGGATCCGGGTGCGGTTGCTCGATGGCCTCGGTGACCCCGGCCAGGCCATCAACCTGGCCAGCGTGCTGGTGCCGGCTGGGGCGGAGATCATCGTGTTCGGTAACGCCGACAACTTCCAGTACGCCACGACCGTGGTGGAGTACTTCGACCAGACCCAATCCCGAAATGCGCAGGCCATGGCCACCGCGCTGGGGCTAGCCTCGGCAACGTTCAGCCCCACGGGGGATGGTTCGGTGGATGTGAGCATCACCGTCGGTCGGGATATGGCCAACAGCCAGGTCCCGGCCAAGGTCACCATGCCGTCAGTCGTGCCCGCCTCCGGTGGCTGAGCGAAGAGGAAGCCGGGCCGCCGGAAACGCAAACAAGACGGGGTGTGTTTGATCGAGAACGTGGGCCACAGCCCGGCATCGGCGGGACCGCTGGGACCGAGAACGGCGCGGGGCCGCACCGCCATCAGCCGGCGACGCCGGGTCGATTCGGCCCCTCCCGCGGGCGCCGCAGGCAACCTGTTGGTATCGGCAGAGGAGTTGGCGGTGGCCGCAGCCGCTGCCGCCGAGGACAAGGTTGGCCTGAACACCGTGGTGCTGGCCGTCGGGGAGGTCTTGGCCATCACCGAAGCCTTCGTCATCACTCACGGTCGTAACGATCGCCAGGTCAAGGCCATCGTCGATGAGATCGAAGGTCAGCTGGCGGAGCGTTTCGGGGTCCGGCCGATCCGGGTTGAGGGCAGTGACACCAACCGTTGGGTGCTCATGGATTACGGCAGCTTCGTGGTGCACGTCTTTGACGAGGAAACCCGGCAGTTCTACGACCTTGAACGTCTGTGGAAGGACGCCCCCCGGCTCACCCTGCAGCGATAGGGTCCGTTCATGAGGACCCGTTCATGAGGACCGCGGTGTGTGACATGTTCGGGATCGAGTTCCCGATTTTGGCCTTCACTCACTGCCGGGATGTTGTGGCCGCGGTAACCAAGGCCGGTGGCATGGGGGTGCTCGGTGCCGCCGGGGTCAGCCCCCACCAACTGGACATCGACCTCCGATGGATCCGTGAGGAGATCGGGGACCGCCCCTTCGGCGTGGATGTCATCGTCCCCGCCAAGTACGAGGGGCGCGACGAGGGCGGGCTGAGCTGGTCCAAGCTCCAGGAGATGATCCCCCGGGCCCATCGGGACTTCCTCGAGGACCTGCTCGATCGTTACGAGGTCCCGCCGCTGCCGGCCGATGATCCACTCATGGCCCGAGCCGCAGAGGGTCGCAGCAGCGAACGGGCCGCGCCCATGACCCTCAATCAAGCCGCCGGATTGTTGGACGTGGCCTTCGCTCACCCCATCAGCCTCATTGCCAACGCGCTGGGACCGCCCCCGCCGGACATGTTGTCCCGAGCCGCGGAGCGCGGTGTGAAGGTGGCGGCGCTGGCGGGCAAGAAATCCCACGCCGTGCGTCACGTGGCCGCCGGGGTGGACCTGATCATCGCCCAGGGTTATGAAGCGGGCGGGCACACCGGCGAGATCGGCACCATGGTGTTGGTGCCTGAGATCGTGGATGCCGTGGCCCCGGTGCCGGTGCTGGCCGCCGGCGGGATCGGCCGGGGCCGTCAGATGGCCGCGGCGCTGACGTTGGGCGCCGAGGGGGTGTGGTGCGGATCGGTGTGGCTGACCACCGAGGAGGCCGAAACCCACCCCACGGTGAAGCAGAAGTTTCTGGCCGCCACGTCCTCGGACACGTTGCGTTCCCGGTCCCGCACCGGGAAACCGGCCCGTCAGCTGCGCTCAGCGTGGACCGACGAATGGGAGGGGCCGGACTCGCCGGGACCGTTGGGCATGCCGCTGCAGCCGATGCTCATCGAGGAGGCCTCCCGCCGGGTGGATCGCGCCGCCCATGACCCCAATGCCAAGGCCGCGCAACTGGCCAACTACTTCGTGGGCCAGATCGTGGGGGACATGAACACCGTGAGGCCCAGCCGCCGGGTGGTGCTGGAGATGGTCGAGGAGTTCATCGACGCCATGCAGCGCGTCGAGCAGATGATGCGCTAACCCGCGCCAAACCTCAGCTGGAGGGGCAGGGACCGGCGCCGGAACCGTCGGCGTAGGGCGGGGCGCAGGTGCTCAGACGGGTGCCGGCGCCGCCGATGGCCGCGGCCGAGTTGTCATCCACCACCGTCAAGGCGGCGATCATCAACGCCAGATCCTGGGTCCAGGCGCAGGCCGCACCACCATCGGGGCAGTCCGCAGGATCCACGCCGATCTGCATCGGGAAACCCCAGGCGGCCTGGAACTCGTCCACCACCCGACCGTCGGGGCTCCATTCGGTGGTCAGCGCAAAGCTGGGATAGTGGGTGTCATCCACCACGTAGGCCCCGTAGCGCTGCATGGCCCGGGCCACCATGCGGGCCGGTTCGGTCTGCAGCGCCGCCACATCGAACGTGGCCGGGAGCGCCAACAAGGCGCCCATCTGCAGTTGGGGAACCTTGCCCTGGTAACGGGTGGGCGCCTCCCCGTCAGCGGCGCCGGCCGGCCAGCGGAAGCCCGCCTTTCCGTCGGGATCGCTCTGGTCGTAGCTGCAGAAGGCCTGGCAGTCGATGTTCAACTTGAGGGCGTGGTGCAGGGCGCCCCCGGGAACCAACTCGCCGAGGCGGATGGTGCCACCCACACTGGACATCCTCGAACCACCGTGGGCGCCGGCGATCCCGTTGCCGTTTCGCAGGCTGTCCTGCTCGAACAGGTACTGGCTGATCAACGGGCCCCCGGCGCTGCAGCGATGCAACGGCTGGGTCTGGACCAGCGTGTCACCGTCGGCCAGTAACACCGCGGCGGCGTGGTTGGGGGTGGCGCCGAGGTAGCCGGGGTCGGTGACGAAATCGGGCGGAACCGGCCAGCCTCCCGCCAGACGCTGGCTGGTGACCTCCTGGCAGCGGATCTTGTTTGCATCCCAGGCCCCCTCATGGAACAGCACGTCCACCGGTGGGGCGCCGGGCTCGAAGATGAGGATGTTCTCATCAGCGGTGACGCCGCCGCGACCCAGGCTCATACTGGCGGGCACCAACTGGGCGCTGGCACCGAGCGGGGTGTTCCAGATGCTGGTACCGGCGAAGGGCCAGGTCAACGGGTCCCGGATGATGGGCGCAGGAGGTTCGGCAACCGGGGGATCCTTGGTATAGGGCTTCACGGTGGTGGGCGTGGTGGTGTCCGCGCTGTCGGCGGTGGCGGGCGGGGTGCTGTCCGGTCCGGCGATCTGGCCACCGTCGGGGCCATTTCCGGCGCTGCGCCAGATCACCAGGGCCACGATCAACGCCACGGCTAAGGCTGCTGCGCCCGCGCCGATCATGAGCTGTTTGCGCCGATTCGACACGCGTGTCCTCCAGATCCGGGATGGGCGCCGGCCGATGGCACCACACTACGGGCTGGGTAGCGGACTCCGAACGGCGGGAGCGCGCTTGATGGTGCTCGCGATAGCGTCCGTTTATGAGCGAGACCGCTGTGGATCAGGCCGCCGTCCCCTCCCCGGTGCGCTGGCAGGACGTGACCTGGCGGGCACCGCTCCAAGCCCGGGTGTACCAACCGGACCCGACCCTCACTCCCATGCGCCGCGAGCTGCGCCCGTTGATCATCGACGTGCACGGTGGGGCCTGGTCCTCGCGTGATCGCACGTTGGGTGAGCGATACAACACGGTTGTGGCAGCAGCGGGCTTCGTGGTGGTGGCCATTGACTTCCGTGATGGACGCCAAGCCCGCCACCCCGCCGCCGTCGATGACATCGAGGCTGCAGTGACGTGGGCTCGGACCCAAGCCCCGATGTGGTCAGCGGATCCGGACCGGGTGGGCCTCACCGGCAGCTCCAGCGGGGGACATCTGGCGCTGTTCACGGCGTTGACCCGGGTCGAGGTGGGCTTCGTGGGGGCGTTTTGGCCGCCGGTGGATCCCCTGGGTCGATACCGCTACGCCGGCGCCGCCGTGGGCCAGCGTGTACCGGAGGGCCAGCAGTTCGACGCCGTGGGGTTGGTCCGATCGACCGAGCAGTACTTCGGTGACGAGGCCACCATGGGCGCGGCGTCTGTGGCGGAGGTGCTGGGAAGCGGTGGCGGCCGATTCCTCCCGCCGCTGTGGGTGGTGCGGGCCGGCGCCGACCTGAACGTACCTTCCAGTATGTTGGATGAGTTGGTGGCGGCGTACCTGGCCCGGGGCGGCATCGTGGAGCTCAGTGACTACCCCGATCAGGTCCATGGCTTCGGTCATGGTGGCCACGCCGAGGCCCGTCGTTTCCAGGCCGACCTTGTGGCCCGGCTGGCGGCGGCGTTCCCGGCCACCTGAGGGAGCTGTTGGGCGCGTTGCTGCGGCGGGCCACTACGTTGCGGGCATGAGCGCAGACCCCGCCGCCGTGGAAGCTTTCCTGGCCGAAGCCCGCAACGCCATTGTGATCGGCCGCCGTCGAGACGGTCGGCCCCACGCCACGCCCAACTGGTTCGTGTGGGATGGCAGCCGGTTCTCAGTGTCCACCACCAAGGGTCGGGTGAAGTATCGGATCTTTCGCAACGACCCGCGGGTGCAGCTGGTGGTTGACGATTCGGTGGGTTTTCGTTATGTGACCATCGACGGCACGGTCAGCATTGAAGAAGACGTGGAGGTCAACCTTCCGGTGTTCGCCGCCATCCGGGCCAAACACGGCCGGGGTGGGCAGTCTCAGGAGGAGCTGCGGGCCGAGTTGATTCGCGACGAGCGGGTGCTGTTGGTGATCACCCCTGACCGTCCCGCCAGCGAGTGGCCCTCCATCGGGCTCTAACGGCGGAGACCGGCCGCCGTCAGCCGATCGGTTTGCCGTACATCTCGCCCAGGTGATCGGCCAACAACTCCAGGCGTTCGCCGTCAGGGCCGTTGAAGTACATCGAGCGACCGCTGATCACCGCGGTGGGCACATCGGCCGCCTCGAGCTTGTCTTTGAGGTGGGCCCATCGCTCCGGCGTCACCGAGATGGCCAGATGGTGCACGCCTCCCAGTACCTCACGGTATGGACCGAGATCGAGGCCGGGAAAGTCGAAAAAGGCCAACGCGTTGCCATGCCCGAGGTCGAAGAAGAAGTGGGTGGAGCCCCGGTAGTCACGGTTCTCGAAGATCTCGGTGAGGGGAAACTCAAGGACATCTTGGTAAAAGCGGATGGTGCGCTCCACGTCGGTGCTCAGCAGCGCCAGGTGATGCACCCCGCCTGCAGATGAGGGCGGTCGTTGGTCGCGTGGCTTGAGGTGGGTGGCGCGTAGAGCCTCCCATTCGGCGCTGCGGTCGATGTCGGCCCCGTGCCGGGTTGAGGAACTGTTGCTGGTCATGGTGAACCTCCGAAGCTCATCGCAAGGCTACGTCGTGGGCCGCCGCAAGGACCTCCGAATCGGATATCGCTCCCTCATCGTGGGGATCTAAACTAAAATAGCCCAACCACGAGCCGTTGCGTGTTGACAGGCTCTGATGGTCCGCCTTACGGTCACACGAGCCGCCTTCGGCCCGAAAGGAGGGCGGTAATGGCCTGCTCTCACGTGGCGGATTGTCCGCTTTTCCCCAAGCTCAACGCCACACTCCAGATCTGGCGCGACAGCTATTGTGACTCAACCGCGGAGTGGAAGAACTGTGAGCGGTTCAAGCTGGCCGCCACTGGTCGGCGGGTACCGCTCGGTCTGCTGCCCAATGGTCACCTGGCCCAAGCGTTACAGGTAGCCCCTGAACGTCCGGCCGCTCCCGCGCAACCGGGACAGGTGGCTGCTCCCGCCGGCGAGCGCCCCTCGTGGTGGGCCCGTTTGCGCAACAGGGTGTGGCCGTCGCGGGCTGACCGGTATAGCCTGGGTCGACATTCGGTTGGCGTCAAAGCGACCGACACGTCCGGCGGCGGTCACGAGAAGGGCAAGGCGGTCAAATGAGTGGTTATTGGCCCTGGTGGATGGGCGCGCTCGGTCTAGGTGGCGTCACCGTTGGGTATTACGTGGCATTAGGCCGCACCATCGGCATCTCTGGTGCCTGGGAGCGGGTGCTGCACTGGCGTGAGGAGCGGGCCACGGAGGCGTTGGACGCTTCAATGGACGACGTAGATTTCGAGGCAGCCCTAGAGGCCGCCACGTTGCAGGCGTTCGCCGTCCAAACCGCAGGGGCCGCAACCCTCTCCGACGCCTCGGCGCGGGCGTGGCCGCCCTCGCCCACCGAACCCCCGGCCCACGTGCACGCACCGGCCGGTGAGGCCGCTCCGGCGGTGAGCCCTCCCACGGGGTCACGGTCGGCTGTCACCACGCCCACGCCGGTGGCCGCCCACGCCACGTTGTTGCTGTTCGTCCTGCTGGGCGGGTTCCTGGCCGCAGTGGTGTCGGGTCGATTCGAACTGCGCGGTGACATGGGTCCGGCCTTCGCCGACCTGGTGGTCTCCGGCAATGGCATGTGGCCGGTGCTGTTCGTGGGCGGGGTGTTGGTCGGCTTCGGCACCCGGTTGGCGGGAGGCTGCAGCTCGGGGCACGGCTTGAGCGGGTGCAGCCGGTTCCAGCCGGCCTCGATCGTGGCTACGGCAGTGTTCTTCGGTACTGCGGTGGCGGTCTCGACGTTGCTGTGGAAGGTGATCTGATGAGCTTCGCCCGTCGCGCCCATCTGACCAACGCCGGCTTCGGCCTGGCGCTGGGTTTCGTAGTGTCCATGATCGGCTTTGGTGATTTCGGTCAGCTCAACGCGATGTTCACGTTCCAGTCGTGGCGAATGTTCCTGGCCTTTGCGGGCGGGGTGGCGCTGGCCGCCGCCGGGTTCCTGGCGCTGCGGGCACCCCGACCCATCCCAGGACCCATCCATCGGGGCATCGTGCCCGGCGCCGTGCTGTTCGGGGCCGGATGGGCAATGTCCGGTGGCTGCCCGGCGATCCCGTTGGTTCAGCTGAGCTCGGGGTACCTGCCGGCTGCGGTGACGATGAGCGGCATGGCGGTGGGCATGATCGCTTGCCGCAAGGTCTTCTCCCGCTGGATCCAGATCGATCGAGGGACCTGCTCGATCTAGGGTCCCCCGGTGGCTACAGGCCTCCTCCACCTCCCGGTTCGCCTCTGCCCCGAACATTCCCGCGGAAGGCATCCCTTCCTCCGGTGACGAAATGCGCCCAGGTTGTTCACGGGCTGCCACTGGTTCCCCCGGTGACGAAATGCACTCGGGACGTCTTCGAGGCTGTGGGACTGTTTTTCCGGTGACGAAATCGACCGCTGCGGGCGGCCGTTCCTGCGGTGACGAAATGCGTTCGCGGTCCGAGGATGACCGCCCGGCTGCTGTCCTCGTTCCCCAGTGCCGAAATTCGCCGCAGTTTGTCCGAGGTAGGGCGCGAGAGGCCATTTCTCCGGTGACGAATTTCGCCGAAGTTGTGCGGTGCCGGGGTGTGGGCCTGTTTCTCCGGTGACGAAATGACGCGGTGGCTCGCTGCTCCGATGGGGGGCCGAAGGCTGGGCTCCGGCGGGGCGGGCTGTGCGCGGGCGAAGGGAGAACCGCGCTTGTTGTTGGCGGCTGGCCCGGCTTCCTCGTCCTGACCGCCAGGGCCGATCGGCTGGCGACGGGATTTCGTCACCGGGACAATCCGGCGGGTGGCATACCGGTTGGTATTTCGTCACCGGAGCATGGGTGGGGTGCGTTCGGGGAAGGTCGGGGTTGCCTGGTGGGGCTGGGGCGGGGGAGCGCTCTGGCACCGGCCTGCCTTACACTGTCACACCTCCCGCGGATACTGACCCCATGGAAATCCTGCAACGAGTCTTCGCCTGCGAGCGCTGCGGGCATGAGTTCGAACCCAAGCCCCTCGGCCGGCGCCCTTTGTACTGCGGGCGCACCTGCCGCCAACGCGCCTACGAAGCCCGATGCCGCGCCGCTTTCCACCACCGTCTGCTGGCTCCCACCCTTACCCCTGCCTTGCCTCCGGAGATCATTCCCCGCCAACCGCCACCGCCACCGCGCTACGAAAGCGGGCGTCACCGTCATCTCACCCACGCCCTACGTCCGGACGGGCCCGCCAACGCCAACGGTGAACGTCCCACCATTTGCGGCACCTACGCCGTCCCAAAGCTCTCCCGCTGGCAGTTCGGCGATCCGCGTGACCATCACCGCCCTCAGTGTCGCACCTGCCAAGCCGTCGCCCGCCGTTACCCGCCGGTCCGGGTGATTGACCCGCCAGCGGACCTCTCCCATATCAAGCACATCCTCGCAGGCGGCCTCAACGGTTTCGCCATCGGTGACCACCATCGGCAAACCACCACCCTGCTGTACCTCTACCGCCTTACCCATCTTCCACCGCCCTCCATTGCCCACGCCGTCGCATAGTGGCCGCGGATGAGGCGCCGTTTCAGTCCACGGTGGCGATGCGATAGGCGCGCGCCGCGCTGTTGTGGAACAAATCACGCTTCTCGTCCTCGGAGTAGATCGATGCAATGCGTTTGAACGTGTTCCACAACACCACATAGCTACAACCCCGCTTGTCAACGGGGAAGTTGGATTCGAAGAAGCAGCGGTCGGGGCCGAAACGATCGATACAGAAGCGGATCTCGTCCTGCCACGGCGCGGCCAACTCCTCCGACGTTGGCGGCACCGGCTGGCGATCCCAACGCAGCCCGTACATCGGCATGCCGATCCCACCGAGCTTCAACACGGTGTTGGGGCAGGTGGCCAGCTCGGCCATGTTGGTGCGCCACTGGGCCAACACCTCGGCCCGGCGATCCTTGTACGGTCCCACCCCGACGGGGCCACACAGATGGTTGACCACGATGGTGGTGCCCTCACAGGCCCGGGCCACCTCGGCCAGCTCGGGGATCTGCGGGAAATAACACATGGTGTCGTAGCTGTAACCGCGCTCGCCGAGGCGTGCGACGCCAGCCAGGTAGCGCGGGTCCTGCATGACGCCGGGCGGGGTGCCCATCGACAATGGTTTGTAGTCATCTTGGGCCACGATGTAACGAATGCCCCGGAACAGCCCGGCGCCGGCAGCCTCGTGGGCATCGAGGGCCTCGTCCAACGCCGGGTGCAGCACGTCGGCGGACCCGACGATGGCCGCAATCTGGGCCCCGCCCGCGGCAGCGGGGGAGCCGGCGGTGGCGGCCACGAACGCCGTCTCACCCACGGGCCGAAGGTGCGCCGGGCCGTCGGTGAGGTACTCGGCGCCGCATTCCAGGAACACGGTGTGCACCACGTTGTGACCGGTGTTGGTGTCCGCGTGCAGGGCCTCGATGGGGTAAGGCCAGCCGGTGTGGCCGGTGTCGAGCCACAGGTGATGGTGGGCGTCGCAGATGGGCAGCTCAGGTTCGAGCGCAGCCTCTTGGACCTGCGCCAGCCACGCTTCGTGGGTGGCGGCCTTGGCGCTGGCTTCGGTCGCGTTGTGGGCATCGTTCATGGGGTCGAACAGTAAGTTACGTTTTCGCCTCGTGCCCTCCGAAGTACCACCAGCACCCGCCCTACCCGCCCCCCTACACCTCATCGTGGGGGTGCAGGACGGCGTGGCCACCATCACCATGAACCGGCCCGAGGTGCTCAATGCCCTGAACCGTCGTATGGGCATCGAGCTGCTCGACACCCTCGACCGCCTTGATGCCGACCGCACGGTGCGCTGCGTGGTGCTGACCGGCGCCGGTCGGGCGTTTTGCGCCGGGGATGATCTGCGGGGACTGAACGTGCCGGGGGAGTTCGCGATGATGAAGGGCGACCCCATCGAGCAGTACGTGCGGGGCGAGGGACGCTGGCCGCTGATCGTGGCCCGCATGCGCGCCCTGGCCAAGCCGGTCATCGCCGCCGTCAACGGGCACGCCCACGGCGCCGGGTTCAACCTGGCCCTGGCGGCGGACCTTCGGATCATGGGTGACAGCGCCACGCTGGCGGTGCCGTTCGTGAAGCGGGGGATCGCCACTGGCACCAGCCTGCTGCAGCAGTACGTCGGGGTGGGCAAGGCGGTCGAGTGGGCGTTGCTGGCCCCCACCCTCACCCCGGCCGAGTGCCTGCAGTGGGGTCTGGCCACCCAGGTGGTGATGGACGCCGAACTCGGCACCGTCACCGCCGCGCTGGCCCACAGCCTGGCCGACGGTCCCACCCGGGTCTACGGGTACACCAAGGCCGCGGTGTATCGGGGTTATCAGGAAAACGACATCGAACGGGCCTACGAACATCAGGGCCTGGCGTTGCACCTCGCCCGTCAGACCGCCGATTTCGAAGAGGGACGTCAGGCTTTCCTCCAGAAGCGACCCCCGGAGTTCACCGGCCGCTGAGCGCGGTGGCGGTGCCGTCAGCGGTACCGCTGTCACACGTTGCGAGTACCATTGCCCGCAACGAATCCGCACCTCACGGGGGGACCCACGTGTTCGATCTGATCTTCAAGAACGCCTTCGTTGTCGATGGCACCGGCCAGCCCGGCTTCAAGGCCGATGTGGGCGTGAAAGACGGTCTCATCGCTGAGGTCGGTGATCTGACCCGCCGTCGGGCCCATCGCCGCATCGACGCCAAGGGCAACCTGCTCACCCCCGGTTTCGTGGACATCCACACCCACTTTGATGGGCAGGTCTGCTGGGACAAGCAGGTCACCCCGTCGTGCTGGCATGGGGTCACCACCGTGGTCATGGGCAACTGTGGTGTCGGTTTCGCCCCCGTCCGCCCCGGCTCGGAAGATGAGTTGGTCCAGATCATGGAGTCCGTGGAGGACATCCCGGGGACCGCGCTGCACGAGGGCCTGCCGTGGGGGTGGGAGAGCTTCGGGGAGTATCTCGACACCATCGACACCCCCTACACCATGGATATCGGCGCCCAGGTACCCCACGTGGCATTGCGGCACTACGTGATGGGGGATCGCTGTTATGACGATGCCACGGCGGAGGACATGGCCCAGATGTCCGCCATCACCCGCCAAGCCCTTCGTGACGGCGCCCTTGGCTTCTCCACGTCCCGCTTCTACGGGCACATCGACAAGGCCGGCAACGTGGTCCCCGGCACCAACGCCTCCGCTGATGAGATGGTGGCCATCGCCGAGGCCTTCGTGGGTTTCGATCACGGGACCATGGAGGTCATCTCCGACCACCTCGACAAGCCCGAGGAACTGGGCTGGATAGAGCACATCGCCCGCCTCACCGGTCGCCCCATGACCTTCCTGGTGCCCGCCACCGGCGCCAACCTGGGCATCTGGGATCTGGCCGATCGGCTGAACCCCGAGGGTTTCCACATCCGTCCCCAGGTGGGTGCCCGCCCGGCCTCGGTGCTGATGACCCTGGAGGGCACTCTCAACCCCATGCGGCAGTTCCCCTCCTATTCGGAGATCAAGGACCTGCCGTACGACGCCCAACGGGCCAAGCTGCGGGACCCAGACTTCCGGGCCAAAATCGTGGCTGATGAGGCCAAGATCTCCCGGTTCGCGGACACCAACAAGATGATCTCCAGCTGGGACCGCATGTACGTGCTGCCCACCGACTTGAGCTACGAGCCGGGCTACGAGGACTCCATCGCCGGCCTGGCCGAGTCCCAGGGGGTGCACGTTCGCGAAGCGCTGATGGACGTGATGGCCCAGCAGCGGCCCATCCTGTTCCTGTTCGGCCGCTACCGCGGTGACCTCAACGAGCAGATCGACGCCATCCGTCACCAGCACTCGGTATTCGGCCTGTCCGACGGCGGCGCCCACTGCGGCGTGCTGTGTGACGCCAGCGTGCCCACCTACATGCTGGCCTATATGACCCGGGACCGCACCAAGGGCGAGACGCTTCCGGTGGAGTTCGTGGTCCACAAGATGACCCAGGACACGGCGCTGCTGTACGGCATGACCGACCGTGGCGTGATCGCTCCCGGTTACCGGGCGGACCTGAACCTCATCGACTATCAGAACCTCGGCCTGGAAGACCCCCAGATGGTCTATGACCTGCCCGCCGGAGGCAAGCGGCTCATTCAGCGGGCCCACGGCTACAAGATGACGGTCTGCAAGGGCGAGGTCACCTACGAAAACGGTGAGCACACCGGCGCCATGCCCGGTCGTTTGATCCGCGGCGGTCACTGAGCCAACCGGCTGCGCTCAGCGCGTCAACCCGTCCAACTGATCCAGGCTTGAAGGGTCAGCGGGGGAGACCACGGTTGACACCATGCGCGGCACCGGGTTGGCCCGCAGCCATTGGGTGGCGTCCGGCGCCGCCAGTGGGGGTGACAGCAAGAAGCCCTGGACCTGATCACAGCCCAGGTCACGTAGCCGGTCCAGCGCGGCCTGGTCCTCGACGCCTTCGGCCACCACCTGCAAGCCCAGGCTCTGGCCCAGCTGGACCGCGGCCTGCACGATGGCATCGTCGGCGCCCGTCGATGACAGGGTGGTCACGAAGCTGCGGTCGATCTTGAGCTCGCTCACCGGGAACCGTCGCAGGTAGCTCAACGAGGAGTACCCGGTGCCGAAATCGTCGATGCTCAAGTTCACGCCGATACGCCGCAACTCCGCCAGCACCCGCAAGGAACGCTCCGGGTCTTTCATCACTGCGGTCTCGGTGAGTTCGATCATCAACGCCCGGCCAGGAACCCCGTGGCGATGCAGGTTGTCCGCGACTTGGGCCACGAAGCCGCCCTCCAGCAGTGAGCTGGGTGACACATTCACCGCCACCGAGACTGCGAAGCCCTCGGCGCGCCACAACGCCAATTGGGCCAGCGCACGGTCCAAGACCAAGGTGGTGAGGGCCATCAACTGGCCTGATCGCTCCGCTAGGGGAATGAATTCATCAGGGTGCACCATCTGCCCGTCGGGTCCGCACCAGCGGGCGAGCACCTCCAGGCCGGTGGTATGTCCCGTGCTGAGTTGCACCTTGGGCTGGAAGTGCAGCTCGATGGGGAGACCGGACGCCACGGCCGCTCGGAACTCAGCCGCCTGGTCCAGCCGGGCCGGGCTGTACGGATCGCGGTCCGGGTCATAGACCGTGACCCCCTTGCTGGCGTGCTTGGACTCGTACATGGCCACGTCAGCGTGTTGTAACAGGGCGCCCACGTCCCGGCCATGCTGGGGCGCGAACGCCACACCGACACTGGCCCCCACCTGCACCGGTAGGCCCTTGAGCAGGATGGGCAGGCTGATGACGTCGTGCAGGGACCGGGCCAAGCTGAGCGCCGTGGTCGTGCTGATCGGGCCGCTGAGCAACACCGAGAACTCATCGCCGCCCAGCCGGCACAGCAGGTGCTGCGGACCCACCGCCTCTGCCAGTCGCCCCGCCACCTGCCGCAGCACCTCGTCGCCTTCCGCGTGGCCCAGCGTGTCGTTGATCTCCTTGAACCGGTCAAGGTCGATCATCAACATGGCGGCTTGGGCCGTGCTGTCCTCCCTGGACCCGTTGGCGGTCCTCATCGTGTCGGCGCCCGGGGACCCTTCTCGGATCGCGGTCAGCCGCTGATCACCTTCCTGCAGCAGCCGGCGCCGGTTGGGAAGGCCGGTGAGGGCGTCGCTCAGGGCTTGTCGGAGGCGGGCTTGTTGTCCGGAATGGGTTAGGAAGCTTGCCACTACCAGCAGCGTGCCGACCAGCGCCAGGCCCAGGTGAGCGGCATCGAACCCGACGAAGGGGCCCACCGGATCCTGGGTGCCCACCACCACCATCCAATTGTTGGCGTTGTTCGGGGAGGCACTCACCGGGGCGGCGGCGAAGCGTTGACCGTTGATGGTGGCGTGGCTGGCGCTGTTGCTGTGGGTCAGCACCGCGAAGCGGGGGTCGTCCTGGATGGCGATGGCACCGCTGGACACATTGCTGCCGGCGGGTCGGCCTATGACCAGACCGCTGTTGCGGTCCACGATGGCCACCGTGTGATTCGGGGAGCCCAGTTGGTCGATGAAGCTGGACAGAGTGATCTCGTAATGCAGCATCGCCTGCTTGACGCCCGCGGGGTCCGCTACCAGGGTCGAGTTGGAGATCACCCATTCCAAGGTGTCCGGGGAGTAATACGGAGCGGCGTGGTACACCTCGCCCATGGCCATGGCAACGGTGGGAGCGAAGAAGGGATTCTCGGCCTCATCGAGTGACAGGTCTTCGGGCAGCGCGGCTTGGTTGTGCACCACCCGGGCGTGTTCGGCACCGTCTAAATTGATGAAACAGGCCTCACCAATTCGTCCTGGATAAAGCTTTTCAAGATAACCAAGGGCGTCCACAACGTTGGGGGCGGCCGCTTGGGCCGTGCTGTGGTCCTCAGCGAAGAACTGGGAAAAGGCGGCATTTTTCGCGCTGATCAACGTGATGGTGCGCGCCCGCTCGAAAAACACCTCGATGTCGTCGCTCCGGTGACCGGCCTCCTGGCTGAGTTCATCATCAACGTGGCTGATGGCGTCGGTTCGTCCGCTGGTGAACGCCGTACTCACCGCCAACACCACCAGCATGAAGCCCGTGGCGCAACTCAGAATCAGCGTGCGGTCGATTCTGCGGGACACCCCCGTTCATCGTTGTCGCCGCTTAAGAGCTTGAGGGCGCAAATGAAGAATTCGACGTCACGCCCGGGAGTGGGGCAGCGCCACGGCAATCCGATTGCCAAGGGCCACGGGATCTCCGAGACTGGCGCCGTGCGCACCTCCCACACTGACCTGCTGGTTGACGCGGCGCGGCGAGCCGGCCGCTATCAGGAGGGGCTGGTTCATCGGACCGTCGGCCCTGACAAGGTTGCACTGGCAAACCTCGGGGAATTCTCCGACGAGTTACCGGAGCAGCCGACCGCGCCGATGGAGGTGTTGGACCTGCTCGACCGGTTGGGCTCGGCCGCCACGATGGCCTCCAACGGCGGCCGGTACTTCGGCTTTGTGAACGGTGGCACCGATCCCGCGGCGCAGGCGGCGGCGATCATGGTGGGTGCCTGGGACCAAAACGGCGCCACCCCGGTGATGTCCCCGATCGCGGCCCGGCTCGACGAGTTGGCCGCCCGATGGGTCTGCTCGCTTCTGGGCCTACCCGATGCTGCCACCGCAACGTTCTGCGGTGGGGCCACCATCGCCAATATCACCGGGATCGTGGCCGGCCGCGACGCGTTGCTGCACCGTCTCGGCTGGAGCGTGGATGAGGACGGGCTGCGGGGCGCGCCGCCACTGCGGGTGATTACCGGTGAGGAGACACATATCTCGGTTCTCAAGGCGCTGCGGGTGCTCGGATTCGGGCGGGCCGATATCACCGCGGTACCTACTGATGGGTATGGTCGGGTGCGGGCTGATCAGATCGGGGTGATTGATGACCACACGCTGTTGGTGCTGCAGGCCGGCAATGTGAACACCGGTCACAGTGACCCGTTCGAGCTGATCATGGACCGTGTCGCCGGAACCGGTGCATGGGTTCATGTGGATGGGGCCTTTGGCTTGTGGGCCGCGGCCGCGCCGGGCCGGGCGGCGCAGCTTCGGGGGGTTGAGCAGGCCGATTCATGGGCTACCGACGGCCACAAATGGCTGAATCTGCCCTATGACTGCGGCATCGCGTTGTGCGCCCGGGCCGAGGATCTGCGTCGAGCGTTGGCCACTGATGCGGCGTATGTGGGGAATGGTGATGAGGACCGGGTGGCAATGCACCTTGGGTTGCAGATGTCCCAACGGGCCCGGGGGGTGGAGGTTTGGGCCATGCTCGCCTCCCGCGGTTCCAACGGTGTGGCGGCGTTGGTGGAGCGGTGCTGCGCGCTGGCGGAGCTGGCGGCGCGCCGTTTCGAGGAGCTCGGGGCCAAGGTGTTGGTGCCGGTGGCCCTCAACCAGGTCCTCATCCATTTCGGTGACGACGCCACCACCGACGCGGTGATCGACGCCGCGCAACGGGAGGGGACCTGTTGGGCGGGGGCCACCACCTGGCAGGGACAGCGGGCCATGCGCTTCTCGGTCTCCGATGAGGCCACCACCGACGTTGCCATCGAGGTGTCGGTGGCGGCCATTGGGCGTTGCTGGGCCGAGGTCCGCGCCACGCAACCGCCAGAGTGAGGCGCAGTCGGGTAGGCTGCAGTGCAGTGCCGAACCCACAAGGGGTATGGCGCACGATGAGAAGAGTCGAATTGATAACAGGCACCGTGAAGTTCTTCAACGCCGAGAAGGGCTTCGGCTTCATTTCCCGCGAGGGCGGCGAGGACGTTTTCGTCCATTATTCGAATATCCAGGGCAATGGCTACCGCAGCCTGGAGCAGGGTCAGAAGGTCGAGTTCGAGCTGGCGCAGGGCCGTAAGGGCCAAGAAGCGCAAAGCGTTCGCCTGATCTAACCAGTCAGGCTCTGCGAAAAGACCACCGGTTCGTGCCGGTGGTCTTTTCGCGCCCGGTAGCCTTTGCTGGAATGGAAACTGCGGCAGAAACCCCTCTGTTCCGGGGCTTTTTGCACTTCGCGGCCTGCATCGTGGCGCTGCCCGCCGGGTGGTTGCTGGTGTCTCGGACCACGTCCACCATGGCCCTGGTGGCCTGCACGCTGTACGTGTCCAGTCTGCTGCTGAGCTTCGGGACCTCAGCGGGCTATCACTGCCTCACCAAGGCGGGTCGGGCCCGGCGGGTGATGCGGCGCTTGGATCACGCCATGATCTACGTCCTCATCGGCGGAACCTACGTGCCATTGTGCTTGTTGGCGTTACCGCTGCCGTGGGGCATCCCGTTGCTGGCCACGGTGGGCCTTGGGGTGGTGGTGGGCGCGGTGGCCAAGTTGGTCGTTTTCGAACGCGGCGCACGTTTGGCGCACGCGCTGTACCTGTTATTGGGGTGGGCGGTGGTGGTGGCGGCGCCGAAGCTTTTGCAGCATCTCGACCCCGCGGAGATCATCCTGCTGGCGCTGGGCGGGCTGGCCTACACCGTCGGGGTTCCGGTGCTCATCCGGCATCGCCCGGACCCCTGGCCGAAGGTGTTCGGCTATCACGAGGTGTGGCACGGGTTCACGGTGGTCGCCGCCGGCCTGCACTTCGCCGCGGTGGTGCTGCTGGCCCGATGAGCTCGGCGCTGCTGCTCACGCGAACGCACCCGCCGTAAACCGTTGCCGGTGTCCTTGGCGGGGTGCGTTCAACGCTGCTCTGCGTTCGGGTGCGCTACCGGGGGTTTCGACGTGATTGCACGTCACCGGTAGGAGGCGGTCAGCTGGAGCGATCGCCGTCCTGATGGACCACGCAATGGGTAGTGCTGTTGTAGCGGGACAAGCGGGTGGCGCACGTGGCGGTCTCGCAGACCCGATCATCGCCGTAGGACTTGACCGGTCGGCGTCCAGCATACGGTGTGGTACGTCTAGGTCCTGACGCCATGATCTTCAGCCTCGCCGATTGCTGCGAGGGGCGCCGCTACGGGTGCCGCGGGAGGGACCGGTGGTGCTGCGGTTCTGTCCGTCACGGCCCCCGGTGCGGCCGGAGTTGACCGGGGCGCTTTCGAAGGCGGACGCGGACGTGGAGGTAGACGTGGAGGTGGAGGATCGAACCGTTTGACGGCCGTTGTCGGCGTGCTTGAGCCATGTGGCATCGAGCCCGGCCCGACGCAGCAAGGATTTCACGTCACCGATCTGATCCGGGGTAGTCAGGGTGACCACGGTGCCGGAGTTGCCGGCCCTGGCGGTGCGGCCCGAGCGGTGCAGGTAGGCCCGGTGCTCCAGCGGCGGGTCGGCGTGGATGACGAAGGGGACCTCGTCCACGTGGATACCTCGAGCGGCGATGTCCGTGGCCACCATCACCTGTGCCCGACCGGAGGAAAAGGCTCCCAGGTTGGCGGTACGGGCGTTTTGGGACAGGTTGCCGTGCAGCTCAACGGCGTGCAGGCCCCGGCTGATGAGCGTGCGGGTGAGTTGCTTGGCCCGGTGCTTGGTGCGGGTGAAGACCACACCCCGGTTGGTGCCGAGCAGATCGATCAAGGCGTCGACCCGGGCGTCGTTATCCACCACCAACACCTGGTGGGCGATCTCAGGCGGGGCGCCGGCGCTGACCGCATGGGACACGGGGTCCCGCAGGAATCGCCGGATCAGGGCGTCAACCCCGCCGGCCAGGGTGGCGGAGAACAGCAGCCGTTGCCCGTTGCGGGGGGTGGCATCCAGCAGGCGGTTGACCATGGGTAAGAAGCCGACGTCGGCCAGGTGGTCCGCTTCGTCGATGACGCAGATCTCAATGCCGCCAAGGTCCAGGGCCCGATGTTCGAGGTGGTCCAACAGCCGGCCGGGACAGCCGATGATGATCTCGGTGCCGGCCCGTAGCGCCGCCAGCTGGGGCGCGGCGCCGACACCGCCGAAGATGGTGGCGCTGCGCATGCCGGCTGCTGCGGCCAGCGGCTTGATAACGGCGTCGATCTGGCTGGCCAGTTCCCGGGTGGGGGCCACCACCAATGCCCGCGGCCGCCGTTTGCCGGGTGCGTTGTTGGGGGCGGACGCCATGAGCCGGGCCACCAGGGGCAGGGCGAAGGCCAGGGTCTTACCCGACCCGGTGGATGCCTGGCCGAGTACGTCCCGGCCGGCCAGCCCGTCAGCCACAGTTGCGGACTGGATGGGCAGCGGCTCGGTGAGACCTTGACGGGTCAGCACGGCGCACAACGCAGCCGGCAGGCCCAGGTCGGCGAAAGACGAAACTGATCCTGAACCAGCCGGCCCGGCAGGAAGAACAGTCCCCTCCTCTGACCCGGGGGCGGCCGGGCGCTCAGCTGACGAGGGGCCAGCGGGGGAGCGCGGCGGGGCCGAGGGGTCAATATGGTGGGGACGCCGGGCGCGACGCGGCCGGGAAGAGACAGGTGACATGCCAACCCTTGCTGTCGCCCGAGCCGCTGGGCAGACACTTTCAGGGTCGCGTCAAGCTCGACGCGGGCGGCACACAAACCGAGGAACGGTTCTCGCGGACGACCCAAATGTCGTCGCTGTGATGCCAGCGTAGCAGCACCGTGACCGCTGCCGGAGTGGCAGCGGTCACGTCAACCGCAATCATCGTGGCGCATCCCGAACACGATGCGCCACGATGTTCAGACGGCAGACCCAGGCGTGATCGGGGCTACTCGCAGACCGAGCTGGTCTGGTTCCAGGCACACAACCGGGACTTGCCTGACAGCTCGATGATGTCGCCCTGCACCGCCCATGTACCGGTGGCCGTCTCGTACTTGGCGATCTCCGAACCCTCGATCCAGTACGCGTCCTTGTTGCCGTCGAGGTTGGCCTTGATGCCCCACAGGTACGCCGCCGGGGTCATGTCCAAGGACCGGGCGGCGGTGATCATGTTGGCCCGGGTTAGGCCGCCATCGAGCTGCCCGGCCACGGCATACACCTGGGCCCGGCTCCAACCGAAAGCCAGGCCGAAGGCGTAGAATGCCGACGCCTTATAGTCATAACCCTTGGCGGTGAGCAGCTCCCGCGCCCATTTGGCGTACGGGTTGTTGTCCTCCGACGGCGAGGCAACGTCCCGGAACCCGCCCCCGATGATCCACCAGCCGTTGGCGGCGTCACCTACGGCGGCTTTGCCCACGAACGTGGCGCTCTTGCACACCGAGGGCATGAAGCGATACTTCACCTTCTCATTCATGCCGTTCTGCGAGGCCTCGATGGCGGACTGGGCGCAGGGCGTTCCGGTCACCATACCGATGAAGACGTTGGGGCTCTTGGAGGCCAGCGTGGTCATGGCGTCAGTGATGGTGGCCGCTTGTGGTTCAATCAATTCGGTGACGTACTTGATGCGGTCCTTGTTCGGTGAAGTGGTCAGGTAGGCCTTGAAGGCCTGGTCGTACACCTTGCCGAAGTCGTTGTTCATCACCAGCGAGGCCACGGTGACATCTCCGGCGGGGAACTCGTCGATCCGGTCATCGATGAAGTTGCCCCACAACAGCGCCTCGATGTTGTAGGCCAGCAGCATCCCGTTGGTCCACGGGTGGTTGATGGGATCACCCCAGGCCGGGTGCCCGGTGCTGTTGAACAGCATGGGGATGCACTTCTGGTTCACCTTGTCATACGTTTTCAACGTGTTCGGTGAACCTTGCACCATCACGTCGAAGACCTTCTCGGAGTCCATCAACTCATCAAGCAGTGGGATGGTGCGGGCCGCGTCGTAACCGTCGTCTTTGATGATCTGGTTCACCTTGCGGTTCTTACCATTCACGTCCTTGAACATGCCCTTTTCGGCGTAGTAGTCGAAGAACACGGACATTGCCTGGTTGATGTACACCCCGGTGGCCTGCGTGCCCGAGGCGGGGGCGGTGGAACCGAGCTTGATCTCGGTGTCACTCAGTCCCTCTGTGTTGTTCCAACCGGACGCGCATTTCGACAGATCAATCTTGAAACCTTCCGGCCCCAGCACGGTCTTGCCGTCCGCCTGTAGCCCCCACTTGTTGTCCTTGATGCGTTTGACGGCAGCGTCTCGCTCCTTCTTCCACAGCGCCTCCCATTCCTCCATTGAGGTGGGCTCTTTCAGTGGTGCCGCGGTCGCCGCGGTGGACCCCGCTGAGTCGCCCGCCGAGGTGCTCGTAAGCAGATCCTCCTGGATGAGGTTGCTTTCGTCCTCAGCCGCGTTGCTACCGGAGTCCTCGCCGCAGGCCCCCGCCAGCAGCGCCAGTGTGATCAAGGAAGCACTTGTCTTTCGTACCATCGATCCCCCTTTTCGAGTTGCTTGGGCAACGTAGTGGGCGCGCCCGGCGTCCGATCGATGTGTGACGAGTGGCACATCGCTCTACGGGGCTGGGCAATAGGGGGAAACCCCGATGCTGCTTCCCCGAGCGGCGACGTTTGATCAGATCATGGCGAATGTGCGGGGCGCGGTGTTCCTGTCTGTGGGGTTGATCATGGTGGCCGCGGGCTGCGGTGGTAGTGGCAGCCCGCCTGAGCCTCCCGCAGCGCGCGCCGACGCGTCGCAACCCACGGACGCAACCGTGGTGGCGACGGCGGCGACGACGGCCACCTCATCCGAGGCGAGCACCGCCGGTGCCGATAACGCCCAAACCGGCGTGATCATCGCCGGGGGAGAGGTCCGCATCAACGGTTCGGTGGTGGGCTCCTCGAACGGCGGTGCCGGAATTGCTCCCGGTGGCACCGTTACCGGCTCAGGGGTCATCATCACCGAGGCCCGGGCGCTGAGCGGCTTTCATGCTGTGGCGTTGCACGGTTTCGGCACCGTGGACATCGTTCGTGGCGACCAGGAGGGGGTGCAGGTCGAGGCGGACGACAACGTGGTGCCGTTGGTACGCACCGAGGTGGTGGGCGGCCGGCTGATCGTTGGTTTGGTAAGGGGTACCTCGTTGCGCAACGCCACCTTGCGGATCCACATACAGGCCACGACACTGGATGAATTGGTCACCGATGGCAGTGTCGACGCCAGCGTCACCGGGCTGGCCGGCACCCGTTTCGCATTGAAGGTCCGTGGTTCGGGGGATATCGACCTGGCCGGAACGTCAGAAGCGTTCAGCGTTGAACTTGATGGCTCTGGTGACATCGACGCTGGCGGCCTGGTCGCTCAGCGGGCCACGGTACGGATCGAGGGCAGCGGCGACGTGCGGGTGCAGGCCACCTCCACCCTCGACGCCACCATCGAAGGTTCCGGTGACCTCACCTACCTCGGCACACCGGCGCTGAGCACCAACATCTCCGGCTCCGGCGACGTCAGCGCTGACTGAAACGACTCGTTGGTTCATTGGCTCATTGGCTGAGTGGCGCTCCGGCCAGCGCTGCCAGTGCTCCGATGGCGGCGGAGCCGAGCAGGGCGGCGACCACGCCGGCGCGTCGGCTGGCCAACGCCATACCGGCGGCGCCGAGCACGGCGATTTGCCAGACCTCGGCCAGCGCCAGACCGATTGGTATGGCAGATCCGGCGATGGCGCCGATGGCGGACGCGCCGGCACCAGTGAGGAAACACTGCACGGTGCTGTTGGCGCGAAGCCTTTCGAAACGGCGACCACCAAGCAACACCATCACGAAGGACGGGGTGAACGCCACCGTCGCCGCCAGCAGTCCCCCGCCAATCCCGGCGGCGGCGTAACCCACCACGGCCACCGTTTGCAGCACCGGTCCCGGGGTGATCTGACCTAATGCCACCGCCGTGAGGAATTGGGCGTCGGTCATCCAGCCGTAGCGCTGCACCGCATCGTGTTGCATCAGCGGAATGATCACGAACCCGCCACCGTAGGAGAGCAACCCCACCTTCAGCGCCACCCACGAAACCGCCCCGAGTCCCCCGAGTCCCCCGATTCCCGAGAGTCCCCCGATTCCGGCGATGTTGCCGATCGCACCCGCAGCCGGCGTGGCGGGGAGCGCCACCATCGCCAAGGGTGGATTGTTCGAGCGCGGTCGGGATCGAGCGGCGATCTCCAGCAGCCCGGCGCCCGCCAGCACCAGCACCAGCCACGGACCAATGAACGCCGCGCCCGCCGCCCCTGCCGCCACCAAGCACACCCACCGCGCCCGGGCCGGTGTCGAGGAGTGAGCGCGACGCCAACTGCCAGGCAGCAAGCCGACGGCGGCGTGTACCGCAACGGCGGGCACGGCGGCCCCTGCGCCGGCGGCGGCACCACGGATCAGTTCCGGCGCGTCGGCTCGCAGGAACAGCGCCGCCAACACCAAGATCAACAACAGCCCCGGCACAATGAAACAGACCCCGCCCACCAGCGCGCCCTGCCAGCCACGCAGCCGCCAGGCGCAGTAGATGGCCAACTGGGTGGAGGCCGGACCCGGCAGCAGGTTGGTGGCGGCCACGCCGTCCTCGAAGTCCTCCTCGGTCAGCCACCGCCTTTCGGTGACACAACGCTTCCGAAGCAGCGAGATGTGCGCTGGCGGACCGCCGAAGCCGATGCAGCCGATCCGTCCCCACTCTCTGGCGATGGTCCCCAGCCCAACCTCGGGGGATCGACGCGAGCCGGGTGGGCGGGGTGGGCGGGGTGGCATGTTCAACTGGTTCTGGGCGGTGCGGTGCGGTGCGGTGGGGCGTTGGTGGTGTCATCGGGCCGTGGCGCCGGCGCAGGATGACGCAGCACGGTATCGGAGCGGGCCCCGCAAGATGGCGCGTTCGCCGCGGGCGAACCAACCCGAGACCGATTGGTCTTGTTCCGTTAGTACGCTGTACATCCCATGTTCAAACGGGGGCGATTTCGCACGGGGTAAACGGGCGGTGGGCAACCGGGCCTGCGGTTGACGGAGAGGTTGTCAGATGGTGGACAGCACGGGCACAGCCGAACTTGAGCTGAAGGTGGCGGCCCCGGCCGGTTTCCAGATGCCCCGCCTGGACGGGTTCGAGGAGCTGTCCAACGCCCACGTGGTGCTGACGGCCATGTATTGGGATACCGATGATCTGCTGCTCACCGGTTGGGGTCATTCGCTGCGCTATCGCAGTGCTGATGATGGCTCGGAGTCCGGCTGGACCCTGAAGCTGGCGGGTCCCCCCTCGAAGCTCGCCAACCGGCGAGAGATCACGTTCGAAGAGCCCGCCGGTGCACCTCCCGCCGCTGCCCGTCACGCGCTGCTGGGCGTCATCGGGCGCCGACCGCTGGTGCCGGTGGCGGTGGTGACCACCGAGCGGTCGAGCCGCCGGATGAAGGTCCGCGCCGGTGGGAGCACCGTCGAGGTGGCCGATGACCGCGTGACCTCCATGGTGGGCGACACGCCCGGGCCGGCCTTCCGTGAGGTGGAGGTCGAATTGCTCGACGGGCCCCGCTCGGCGCTGCGTCGGGCCGCCAAGGTGCTGTCTAAGGCGGGCGCCGGTGAGCCCGATCCCACCCCCAAGGTGGCTCGGGTGCTCGTTTCGTGGCCCCGGCGAGCGGTGATCCCGGTGACCACGGGCCGGCCCAAAACGGTGGGGGAGTTGGTGTCCGCCGCCATCACCGCCGGGTATCGCCAACTGCTGGAGCGTGATCCCCTCATTCGCGTGTCCGGCCAGATGGACGACATTCACAAGGCCCGGGTGGCCACCCGTCGCCTGCGGTCGGATCTGAAGTCGCTGGAGCCTTACTCCGATGAGTTCCGGGTGGAAGGACTGCGCCGTGAGCTGGCCTGGCTGGGCGCCATGTTGGGCCAGGTGCGGGACCTCGATGTCCTGGCTGACACGCTGGCCGCACAAGTCGTCAAACTTGCCAACGCCGACCATGCCAACGCCGACCATGCTAACGCCGACACGACCGTCGTCATTGATGACACCGGAGCCGATGTCGGAGCCGATGACGCCGCGGCGGCGGAGGCTCTGCAACAGCGGATCACCAAGGAGCGGGCGCAGGCGCTGGCCACCCTGGTCGATGTGATGGGCGGTAGTCGGTACCTCGGATTGCTCGCCGATCTTCGCCGTTTGGCCCTCGATCCCCCGGTACGGTCTGCGAAAGTGGCGAAGGCTGGTGCTACCAAGGCGATGAAAGCGACCACCGCCAGGGCCTTCGACCGGGTGGCGAAACGGGTGGATGATCTGGACGATCCCCCGGCCACCGAAGCGCTGCACGAGGTGCGGAAGTGCGTGAAACGGGCTCGTTACGCCGCTGAGTTGGCCAGTTCGTCCTCCCGCGGTGGGACGGACAAGCTGGCTCGCCGGCTCACCGACCTGCAGGACACCCTCGGTGCCACCCAGGACGCCGTTACCGCCACCACCTGGTTGACCGGCATCAGCCGTGTCGGGACGCCCGCGGAGGCGTTTCTCGGTGGCCGGCTGTCGGAAGGCTTTGCTGAAGACATCGCCGCCCCGGTGGCTTGGAAGCGGCAGTGGCGCCGGGCGCGGGACCCCCAGTTACGGAGCTGGCTGCGCTGATCCCCTGTGGCCCCCTTTGGCCGGGTTGGGCTTGAAGCCTTCGCTCAGGCTTTTGGTGATTCGGCGTGGCCACCGAACTGTTGGCGCATCGCCGAGAGCAGCCGGTCGGCGTAATCCGCTTCACCGCGGGACGCGAACCGGTTGAACAGGGCCGCGCCCAGCACGTGCGCCGGTGCCCCTTCCTCCACTGCGGCCAGCATGGTCCAACGTCCCTCGCCGGAATCGGACACCCGTCCCGAGAAGCCCTCGAGATCCGCGTTCTCGGCCAGGGCGTTGGCGGTGAGGTCCAACAACCACGACGCCACCACCGATCCCCGCCGCCACACCTCCGCTACCGCCGGGAGGTCCAGATCATATTGGTATCGCTCGGGGTCGCGCAGCGGTGTGGTTTCCGCGTCGTGGGATTGCTCCAGTTTGCCCACGTTGGCTTTGGCCAGGATGTTGAACCCTTCGGCGTACGCTGCCATCAGGCCGTACTCGATGCCGTTGTGGACCATCTTTACGAAATGACCGGCGCCGGGTGGCCCACAATGGAGATACCCGAGCTCGGCGGTGGTGCGCTCGCCGGTGCGATTGGGGGTGCGCTCAGCGGCATCGAAACCGGGGGCCAACGCGGCGAAGATGGGATCGAGGCGCTGCACCGGTTCGAGGTCCCCGCCGATCATCAGGCAGAACCCCCGCTCCAGACCGAACACCCCGCCCGAGGTGCCCACGTCAACGTAATGGATGCCCTGGGTGCGCAACTGCTGGGCTCGGGCCAGGTCATCCACGTAATAGCTGTTGCCGCCATCGATGATGATGTCCTGGGCGCTGAAGCGGGCCGCCACCTGCTCCACCATGTCCCCGGCGAACGCCGCGGGCACCATGATCCACGCCACCCGGGGAAGCTCCAAGCAGTCCACGAAGGCGTCCAACGATGACGCACCGGTGGCACCTTCCGATGCCAGCTGCGCAACTGCGTCGGCCGACACGTCATAGGCCACAACCTGATGGCCGGCCCGGATCAGCCGGCGGGTGAGGTTGGCGCCCATCCGCCCGAGCCCGATGATGCCGATCTGCATGACCTGTTCCGTTCTGAGGTTCAGTAGTAGCGCTGGTTGGGTGGTGCTGGTTGGGTGGTGCTGGTTGGGTCTGGGAGGTCGTTCAACCGGCCCGCCAGCCCCGTTCGAACGGTAGGCGCCAGGCGTGGGGGGCGATCAACTGATGAATGGCGTTAGGGCCCCACGAGCCCGGGGCGTAGGGCCGCACCGGCGGGGGATTGTTCAGCAACGGGGAGGACAGCTCCCACAGCCGCTCGATGCCCTCCGCGGTGGTGAACAGCGTGTGGTCACCGCACATGGCGTCATGGATGAGCCGCTCGTAGGCCTCCAGCACGTCCTCGTGTTCTTGCAGCGCGAACTGCAGGCTCAACTTGTCCAACCGCATGCCGGTGCCCGGTCGTTTGCCGTAAAAAGAGAGCGACAGTTTGGAGGCGTCGGCAAGGTCGAAGGTGAGATGGTCAGGCCCGTGAGCGCCCACCCCGGAGCCGGCGGGAAACATGCTGCGGGGCGGCTCCCGAAAGGCGATGGAGATGATGCGGGCCCCTTCGGCCATTCGCTTGCCGGTGCGGAGGTAGAACGGGACCCCGGCCCATCGCCAGTTATCGATGTGGCATTTGATGGCGATGAACGTTTCGGTCTCGGAATGCCGGCGTACCCCGGTTTCCTCCAGATACCCCGTGTACTGACCGCGTACCACCGAGGATGGATCGATCGGGCTCATGGAGCGGAACACTTTGTTCTTTTCTTCGCTGATGGCCCGGGAGTCCAGCGCGGTGGGCGGCTCCATGGCCATGAACGCCAGGACCTGGAACAGATGAGTGACCACCATGTCCCGGTAAGCGCCGGTTGCTTCGTAGAACGAGGCCCGCGAACCCAGCGACAGCGTTTCGGGCACATCGATCTGCACGTGATCGATGTGCTCCCGATTCCAGATCGGCTCGAACAAGCCGTTGGCGAAGCGGAAGGCCAAGATGTTGAGCGCCGCTTCCTTGCCCAGGAAATGGTCGATGCGGAAGATCTGCTGTTCGTCGAAGGTGGTGTGCAGCGCGGCGTTCAACCGCTGAGAAGAGGCCAGGTCCACTCCGAACGGCTTCTCCATGATGATGCGGGACCGCTCCACCAGATCGGCGTCGGCCAGCAGTTGCACCACGTCCAGCGCCGCACCCGGCGGCACACTGAGATAGTGCAAGCGCCGCGGCTGAGAGGACATGTCCGCTTCGCTGGCGGCCACCGCCTTGGCCAGGCCCTCGGCGCCGGTGGATGAGCTCACGAAGCTCAGCCGGGCCGAGAAACGCTCCCAATCGGTGGGGGTCACCGGCCGTCGGGCGAAATCCCGCAGGGCGTTGCGGGCCACATCCCGGAAGCCGTCGTCGTCGAGGTCATCGAGGGACGTGCCGACCACCCGGAAATCGGTCAGCAGCCCGGCGCAGGCCAAATGGAACAGCCCCGGGAGGAGCTTGCGGCGGGCCAGATCGCCCGAGGCCCCGAACAACACGATGACGTGGGGATCCAACGGCGACACCAGCTGAGATCCGATGTCGGTGGGCTCGGTGTGCATGGCCACGATGGCGCGCTCCTCTTGTCACTCTCTTCCCGGTGCGGCCTCCGGATGGGCCGGCCGCGAACGCTGCTCGGCCCAGGTTTCGCCGGTGTTACCCACGCAAGTCGACCTGGTGAAGCCTAATGACGGCGGTCGAGGATCGGCCGAGGAAGCCCGAGATTCAACAAATTGGAGGAAATCGGGGAGC
>JBJXFH010000191.1:0-5765 GCA_046155365.1 Acidimicrobiales bacterium
AACGGTCGGCATCGGGTGGTGGTGGTCGTGCGGATGGATGAGCACGGGCGACCCCATCCGGAAGGACCGGTACCGGCGGGGGCGTTCTGCGACTCGGCGTTCATGCGGCTGGTCCTCGGCGCGGACGGGGAGGTCCTCGACATCGGACGCGATACCCGGTCCTGGCCGGACCCCATCGCCAACGCCATCCGCATACGGGACCGGCACTGCACCTACCCCAGCTGTGACCGACCACCATCCTGGGCAGACATCCACCACTGCCACCCCTGGGAGAACGGCGGCGAAACCAAGATCACCAACGGCACGCTGCTCTGCCGCTGGCACCACACCTACATCCACCGACACCGCTGGACCGTTGAACTCGACAAACACCAGAAACCGATCTTCCGCAGACCAGACGGTACGGTGCTCCACCACCAACCCTGCAGACCCCGGCCACCCACCTCGGATGCCTGACCAGCGGATCGAAGGAGTCGGACTTGAGCCTTGGATTCGCGCCCGGCACACGTGACGCCGGGCAGCAAGGTTCTGCGCGCCGGCCGCGACCGCCCTCGACGGGACGGGTCGCCCCGCGGTTGTCCGACCGGACGCCAGGTTACAAAGCACATCGGCCACGTGATCCTTGGTCCGTGTGGGATCCTGTCCTGCCCAATATGGCGAGACGTCACCGTGCACGTCAGATCAGACCCGGCCTGCGGGAATGTTGGCTGCGGGGCTGCGGGGGGCTGTCCGGTAAATGGGACCTTCTCTCAACCCGACCCCGGCCGCAGTGAGTAGGGGGCCAGGTCTGGCTGTGCGGTGAGAAACGGTATGACGCTGGGGTGAGCTCAGCCGCCCAGCATGGTGCTGCCGGCGTCGAGGGACAACGTCACCAGCCGTTCCAGGTACATCGGGTAGAACGCCAGGGCCCCGCCCATCAGCGTGAGCGTCATGAGCGACTTGACCGACAAACCCAGCATAAACACGTTGGTATTCGGGGCGAAGCGTTGGGCCATGGCCAAGGTGACCTCGGTCAGGAACAGCGCTCCCAGCACCGGTGCTGCGATCTGCACGCTGGCCACCATCATGGTGCTCACCAACTCCAGTGCGCCCCGGACATCGAAGTTGAACTGCGGCAGGGCGTCGAGCGGCGCCACCTGAAAGCTCAACACGAAGCCTCGGATGAGCTCATGGTGGGCTCCGGTGGCGAACAGCAAGGTCACGAACAGCACCCTGGTGAAACGGGAAAACACCGCCGCCTGGTTGCCTGATTGGGGATCGAGCAGGCTTGACATCGAGAAACCGGACATCAGATCGATGTGGTGCCCAGCGGCCTCGAACGCCGCCAGCAGCACCGAGGCCACCCATCCCAAAACCAGGCCGCTGGCGATCTGCCCGGCGGCCAACAACACGAATCCCCCGAGGGTGGCGCTTTGGGGGTTCACCTGGCCGGTGCTCAACAGCGGGGTCAAGAAGAACGACAACGACAGCGCCGTGGTGAGCCGGGCCACATTGGAGAATCCCCGGTCGGAGAACACCGGCGCGGCGTACAGCCACGCCATGGTGCGCACCATGATCAACACGAAATCGCCCACCAGGGCTAACGACAGCGCCACCTCGAACCGTTACAGCAGGCTCGGCGCGGCTTCGTACAACCGGCGGGTGAAATCCGCCAGCTCGTTGAGCATCCAGCTACCACTGATCATCAGGACCAGGCCGATGGAGACCATCTTGGGCACGAAGGTGAGGGTCATCTCCTGCACCTGGGTCACCGCTTGCAACAACGAGATGATGGTGCCCACCACCAAGGAGACCACCAGGATCGGCATGGCCAACTTGGCTGAGATGATCAGGGCCTGCCGGGCCAGATCCAACACCGCGGCATCGGTCATGTTCGCTCCGAACTGTAGAGAAGAGATCGCTAGGTCTTAAAGGATTGGACCAACGTGCCCACGGTGAGCTGCCATCCGTCCACCACCACGAACAGCAACAGCTTGAACGGCAACGAGATGGCCACCGGGGGCAACATCACCATACCCATGGACATCAGCGTGGAAGACACCACGATGTCGATCACCAGGAACGGGATAAAGATCACGAATCCCAAGAGAAACGCCGCCCGTAACTCCCCGATTACGAAGGCCGGGATCAACGTGGAGGTGGGCACATCCTCCGGTGAGGCCGGCCGATCACCACCAGCGAGGGAGGCGAACAACTCCAGATCGCTGTCCCGCACCTGGGTCAGCATGAAACCCCGGAACGGTTCGATGCCCGCGGTGTACGCCTGCTCCTGGGTGATCTCGCCCTTGAGGTAGGGCTGTAGCGCGGTTTCGTTGGCCTGGGTGAGCACCGGCCCCATCACAAACAACGTCAGGAACAACGACAAACCGATCAGTACCTGGTTTGGTGGTGTGCCCTGCAAGCTCAAGGCGTTACGGGTAAGGCCCAACACGATGGCGATGCGGGTGAACGACGTCATCAGCAGCAGCATCGATGGCGCCAGGCCGATGATGGTCAGCAGCAGGACGATGGTCAGCGGCTGGCTGGTCACGCCGCCCTCGCCGGTGGGCAGCTTCAGTTCCAACGATGGCTCGCTGGAGCTGTCTGCACCCGCCGGTGGGGTCGGGGCCACCGGGGCCGCCGGTGGGGGAACGGAGATCTCGCTACCCGCGGGGTTGGCCGTACCGTCGGGTACGGCGCCGGGCACCAACGGGCTCGGTTCGGCGGCCGGGGTGGGCTCGGTGGCGGTGGCCGGCGGCGGTGGTGTTCCCACCTGTTCCGGCGGGGCGCCCAGGCCGGTGGACTGTGCCGCGGCCGGGGTGCCCCCCGAGATCGAGATCAGCACGCCGGCGGCCACCATGGTCAGGACCCCGACCAGGACGCCAAAGCCCGCTCGCGGCTGTCTCAGCGTTGGCGGAGTGGCGGCGCGGGCCGCCGGGCCGTTGCGGGGCCGTCTCACGCAAGGTCCCCGGGGAAGTCGGTCCGCTGAACGGGGTGGTCGGTGGCGCGAGGGCCGAACTCGCTCGGATCCAGCAACTCGATGTGGTCCCGTCCCTTTCGGGCTCGGACCGGCCGTGGAAGGCACTCGCTCCAAACCCGGGCGTCAGATTCCGGCCCGGCACCATCCCACCCGGTATCATCCCGCCCGGTAACATCCCGCCCGGTACTATCCCGCCCGGTACTATCCCGCCCGGTACCGTCCTGATCGGTATTGGCACTGCCCGCGGTGACATCGGTGCTGGTGCGGTGCTCGGGGGCGGTGTGGCGTAGGTCAATGGCAGGTTCGGGATCAACGGTGCGCAACACGTTGATCTGCTGATCGGTGACGCCAAGGAGCACATGGTGGCCATGCACCCGGAGCAGCACCACCGCTGACGTCCTTCCCAGGGTGGCCCGCTCCACGATCTCCAGCGCCCGCGGTGCCCGCCGAGCCGAGCGCGGTCCTCGCAGCCGCAACATCGCCGAACCAGCCGCGGCCATCGCCGCCGCCAGCCCCGCAGCATCGGCAACGCCGTTCCCGCCGTTCCCGCCGTTCCCGCTGTTCCCGCTGATCCCGTGACCCGAGCCGCGCCGGCCGCGCCCGCCCATCACCGCCGGGCCGAAACTGCGTCCATGGGAGCCACCGGGACCCCGTCGCAACGCAGGGCTGCGGCGCCGGCCGCGTCGGGGGGGTCCGCCGCCGGAGCTGGCGCGCCGATGGTCGATGCGCTTGAGCATGCGCACCGTGACCCCCAACAGTGCGAACACTGCGGCGGCCTTGATTGCGGTCAGCAGCAACGCCGCCAAGGTCATGAGCGCCGCCGGGAGGGTGGTCCGCCGTTGGAGGGATCCACGATCTCTGACAGTCGCACGCCGAACTCGTCTCCGATGGTGACGATCTGACCCCGTCCCACCAGGGTGCCGTTGACCAACACATCAACCGGTTCGCCCAGCGCCCGATCCAGCTCCACCACCGAGCCGGGGGTCAATGCCAACAGCTGACGCAGCGGCAGGCGGGCGCGCCCGATCTCCACGCACAGCTCCAACTCGATGTCCGACAACAACCGCAGATCCCGCGGCTCACCCGGTGCCGCCTGGGCATGGCTCAGGTCGGGGTACAGCGCAGGGTCCACCGCCATGGTGGGCTCCCCGAAACCAGACCCAGACCCAGAACCAGAACCAGGCCCGCCGTCGGTCCCGTTCTCGCTCATGGCGTCATCGGCCCCGAAAGAAGTCTCGGGCGCGTCAAGGCCGGGTTCGTCCGTGGCAATGCTGCTGTCGGTACCGCCGGTGCTTTCGGTACTGCCGGTGCTGTCATCCACTGCGTGCTCCGATCACAGGGCGTCGAGGTCAAAGTCCCCGCGCCGCCTGCCGTACTTGATCTGATTGCCGAAATCATCGGGATAGGCACCCAGGGCGTCACCGGTGTCGCCCTCGGCGTAGGCCAGGTCGGCCAACTCCGCCACGTCCAGGACGTCGATCACCTCAACGGCCACCCGTCGCCCGGTGGTCCCATGGCACACCAGCAACAACGGCCGCCCCTGGGAGTTGGCCACCAGCGGCACTGACAATCCGTGGTCCAGGCGGATGACATCGCCAACCGCTAACCGGTGGGCGTCACTGGCGCGGATCTTGACCGGGTTGAAGGACACCGCGATCTCCACCGGGATGTCCCGCACCGCTTGGGCCATGGTGACCGCGTGGGTGGCCCGTACCGGATCCAGGCTGGCGTCGATCAACGAGGACGCCACGGCCAGGGTCAGCTCCCAGCTGCGTTCCCCGATCGAGAAGCTGATGCCCACCACCACCGTGGACAGCGGCAACTGCGCCAGCGTCGATTCGATGTGGGTCAATCCCGGCGGTACCGGTCGGGTCTCCACGCCCAACCCTTCCCAGATGGGAACCAGTACCTCGGTCAAGCGACGGCACAGCAGCGAACGTTCGAACCGGTTTGGCAGGCGGGCCTCGCCGTCGCCGGGTCCGCCCATCAGCACCTCCGCCATCCCGGTGACGGACTCGCGCGGTATGACCGCCACCCCCAGCGGCTGGCGGGTGGAGGCCAGACCGGGCCGCGAGGTGACCGGCACCGTGAGGTCATAGAGGTCACAGCCGTCGAGGTTGACGTCACGGCGGTCAACCAACTCGAAACGCACCAGCGCGCCGGTCGCATTGCGCCGGGTCAGCGCCGACAGCACCAGCGCCGCTCGGGGCAACGCGATATTCAAGCTCTCGCTGGCGCGGATCTCCGACGCCGGTGACAGCTCGTGCAGATCGTGGAAGTCGAAAACCTCCACGCCGGGGGGGCGGCTCATCGGCACCGGTTCCCGCCCATCGCCGCGGCCACCAGCCACTGCGGGGTGCGGTGGCCGGGCGCGCCGGGGCCACTGGTGCACAGCAGCGGGTACAGGCAGGGCATCGATCCTCCAGGGACGGCGGGCGTCGTCGTCCCTAGTTATCGACCAACGCCCTCCCCTCCCTTGAGGAACAAGCGCGGATGACGCTCGCCGAACGCCGACCACCAGCGAAAAGCGCCAAAAGCAGCGAACCGGGAGGCCGAAACCCCCCGGTTCGTAGCGTTGTTACCGTCCCGGGTCGGTGTGACCGGTTCGGGGTGAGGTCCCGGCGGTGGCGCCGGAGCCGGCGTCAGCCGTTGCGCAGGAGCTGCAGCACGCTCTGCGGCACCGAGTTGGCCTGGGCCAACATGGCGGTACCGGCCTGCACCATGATCTGGTGGCGGGTGAACTTCACCATCTCCGCGGCGATGTCCAGGTCGCGGATGCGGGACTCCGAGGCTTGCAGGTTCTCGG
>JBJXFH010000195.1:0-38384 GCA_046155365.1 Acidimicrobiales bacterium
TCGAATGCCACCGAGTCAGACCGACGAGGGCATTCGCGCCGCACGGCTTTTCCGGACGAGCCACCCGACGATCGGTGTCGTCGTCTTGAGCCAATACATCGAGCCTGCGTATGCACTGCGGCTGTTCGAGGATGGGTCTGAACGACGGGCATACCTCCTCAAGGAGCGGATCGGCGATGGCGACGAGCTCGCCGCAGCAGTGAGGCGGGTCTCTGAGGGCGGCACGGTGGTCGATCCGAAGGTGGTCGACGCGCTGATGCACGATCACTCCCGGGCGAAAGCGTCGGTGCTGGAGCGGCTTACCGAACGCGAGCTCGAGGTGCTGCAGCAGATGGCCCCGGGGGCCAGCAACGGTGCCATCGGCGAGGCCCTGTTCATCTCCGCTAGGACCCGGCAAGCCGCCTCGAAGTTGTCGAGTTGCTCCTGGCTGAGAGGTTGGCCGTTCCGATCCAGCGTGGGACCGAGGTGGTCGATTGGGTCGAGCGGGCCGGGGCGGGGTGGTCCTAATGCTGCGCGATGGATCGGTTTGAGGCGCATATTGGTCGCCATGGCGGTCATGGCGCTGATCGGTACGGCTCTGACGGCACCCTCCCAGACACGGCGGCGGCGTCCGTTTGCTCACAGCCTTCAGCCCTCCCGGACCGGGCCGGGTTGGTCGACGGCGCTTTCGTCGCCCGGCGCGACCGTTGGTTCCGTCCCCGACGAGGGTCTCGCTGGAAGGTGAGCCTGCCGAGGGGCCTGCGGTCCGGTGCGAGGGCGGCGCCGAGGCCGGCGGGCGGATCGGCTCAGCGACCGGCGGCGGGAGACTCGACAACCCCCCGGCCGGCCCCAGGTCCCGGGCGAACCCACGGCCCAACAGCTGGTCCGCCGGGCCCAGGCCGGACCCAGACCCAACCGGCCGATCCGGGCTGGCATCGACAGGGCCGGGTGCCGGCATGCTCCTCGGCGCGATGGTCGGGTTCGAGCGTGCCGCCGTAACTGGTGCGTGGTTCACATCTCCCTCGGCGCCGCCCGGCCGGGGCCGAAGCCGCTCAGGCTCGGCGTCCAGGCGGGTAGGAGGGTGCTCGGCCAACAAGGCGAAACCGGCAACTTCGACCGCGGCCATACCCGTGTCGGGCCCGGCCGGCAGCACTGTCGGTTGACCCGTCTCATAGAAGGTGCCGAGGCGTGGGTGCGGCCCGATGATCGTTCGTCGGGTCAGCGCCGGCATCCGTTGGGCTACGCTCCCGTAGGCCGTTTGCCGGAAGGCGTTGACCAACCGCCCTGTCAGCCGCACATCGAGCAAGCAATGGCGCATACAGTCCGAGCCGTACGCTTCAGTGGCCCCCTGGGCGATCGCCAACGCAAACGCCTCCGCCGATTCGTAGCGCTGGGCGGGATCTTTAGCCAAGGCTCGCATCACGGCTCGGGCCACCTCCGGAGCCACGTCCGGATTCGCCGACAGAAGCGGCACCGGTTTTTCGTGCACATGCTGGTAGAGCTGCGCCACCGCCGTTGAGGCCGGCGGGAACGGCAGGCAACCGGCGAGCAACTCGTACACCAACACCCCGGCGGCGTAGACATCCGAAGCGGCACCCACCGTGCGGCCCGTCGCCTGCTCGGGAGACATGTAGGCCGGCGTACCGATGACCTCCCCGGCCCGGGTCAGTCCATCCCCCAGCCCGATGATCTTGGCCACACCGAAATCGCTCAGCTTTGGCACATCGTCGTTGTCGAACAGCACGTTCTCCGGCTTGACATCGCGATGCACGCGACCCAGCCGGTGGGCTGCATGGAGGGCCGAGCCGATGACGATCCCGAGCGCGCAGGCGCTGTCCTGCAACCACCCCTCCTCCACGAAGCGATCCGCCAGTGTGCGTGGCGTGAGACGCTCCATGACGATCGCCAACACCCCGTCAGCATCGATGAGGTCGTAGACCGGCACGATGTGGGGGTGGCTGAGCCGGGCGGCAAACTGCGCCTCTTCCTCGAAGCGGGCCCTGACCTCCAGATCAGCGGCGAAGGCTCGCGGCAGCATCTTTACCGCCACCTGCCGGTTCAGCCGTTCTTGCACCGCGGCGAACACGATGCCCCAACCGCCGCGGCCCAGCTCCTCGCCCACGGTGTACCCGCGCAGAACAGCCGCCAGGGCCTCGCGATCTCGCTGCATGTCGATCTCCCAGCGGCGGGCCGATCCCACCGTGTCCCGGGTCCTACCCTACGCCGCAGATCGGCGGATCGAACGACCTGGGGAGCGACAACTCCACCTTGGGCAACGGCGACGGCGCGAATGAGTTCAAGAACACCAGGCGTGGATCCCGAACCTGACTTCTTCGCGAGTGATTCGTTGTAGCCAGGTGGAGAGTTACTTCACTCACTTTTCAACCTGGATGCAGGTTAGCAACACCGCCGGGGACTTCGACGCCGCTGCCGCGGATTGGCTGGTCGAGGCAGCCGCACTATGCGGCCGCCTCGACCTCACCTACCTGAGCCGACGCGTGGCATCGCTCCGCGTGGCGCAACAAACTCTGCTCGGGTGGAGTTGGGACTTGGAGTGGTCCGGGTCAGGCCGGGACCCGGGTGCCGAAGGTGAAGCCGGGGAAGCCGTGCTCGGCCATGTCGTCAAGACGGGCCCGGAACTTCGAGAGGTTGCCGGTGTACTGCAGGGTCTCGGCCTTCTTGCCCGGGATGTTGGTGCCCCGGAACCAGGTGTGCTCGGCGATGAGGGCGATCTTGCCGGCCTCGTGGACCTCCTCGGTCCAGCCGGCGGAGGCCTCGGGCTCGGCCGCCACATAGGTGAGGCCCTTGTCCCGGGCGTGCACCAAGATGGCGGTGATGAAGTCCACCAGTACCTCGGTGGCCCGGGGGAAGTTGGCCCCGATCATGTGGGGACCGCCGGCCGTGAAGAAGTTCGGCATCCCGGGAACGGCCGCCGCGAGGAAGGTGACCACACCGTCGGCCCAGCGCTCCTTCAGCGGGATCCCGCCTTCGCCGGTGGGGTTGATGCGGGTGAGCGCACCGGTGAATCCGTCAAAGCCGGTGGCCCACACGATGATGTCGAAAGCCTCTTCGCCGGCGGCGGTTTCGATACCGGCCTCGGTGATGGAGGTGATCGGCGTCTCGTTCAAATCGATCAGCCGTACGTTGGGCTGGTTGAACGCCTCGAAGTAGAACGTCTCCATCGGCGGGCGCCGCATGCCGAAGCCATGGTCGGTGGGGATCAGTTTCTCGGCCAGCGCCTTGTCGTGCACCCGGCCACGGATCTTGTCGGCCAGGAACTCGGAGAACTCGGTGTTCACCTCGGGGTTGATCATCAGGTCCCGATAGTTGCTGAGCAGCTTGGCGAAACCTTTCTGGTGGTACAGCGTCTCGTACAACGCCAGCCGTTCGTCCTTGGATTCATCGAACGCCTTCTTACGCGAGGCGAGATGCACGAAACCACCAAAGGTGCTCATGCAGGCTGCATGGATCTTGTCGTAGGTGGCCTTGAGCTCGGCCTGCTCCTCATCGGTGATAGGGCCGTTGTTGAGTGGAGAGTTCCAGTTCGGGGTGCGCTGGTACACGACCAGCTCGCCCACCTCCTTGGCCACCTCGGGGATGAGCTGCACCCCGCTGGCGCCGGTGCCGATGACCGCCACGCGCTTGCCCTTGAAATCCACCGGCTCCTTGGGCCATTGACCGGTGTGGTAGGCGTCGCCGCGGTAGCGGTCACGGCCGGGGATGGCCGGCCAGTACGGGACCGACAACACACCGGTGGCGGACACCACGAAGCGCGAGCGCAACTGCTCGCCGTCCTCGGTGACCAGCGTCCAGGTGGCGCTGGGCTCATCGAAGGTGGCGCTAGCGACGCGGGTGCGGAAGCGCATCAGGTCCCGCAGGCCCAGCCGGTCGGTGGCGAAGTTGAGGTAGGCCTCCGTCTCGTAGGCCGGCGCGAAGTGCTCGGCCCAGTTCCATTCGGCCAGCAGCTCGGGAGAGAAGAAGTACCCGTAGGAGTAGGACTCCGAATCGAAACGGGCGCCGGGATAGCGGTTCCAGTACCACGTGCCACCCACGTTGGTCCCGGCTTCGATCAGCTTCACGTCGAACCCGGCCTCCCGCAACAGGTACAGCTGATGGATGCCGGAAACCCCAGCACCGATCACGATCACCTCGGCATCGAGATCGTCGCCGCTGGTCTGGCTCGCGGTCTGTTCAGTTGCCATGTGCTCTCATCCCCTTGTCGTCGCGCCACCCCGGCCCGCGGTTGGAGAGGAACCTGGGAACACCCCTGGTCGAGCCGCTGGCGGGATCGCCCCGAACGATAGCGCGTAGGACAGCGTCACGTTCCTCGGCGCCGTACGCGATGCCGAGGCTGGCGGTGCTGGTTCCTGCGGCCCCGGTGACGTGCCGTGGCGTGGTGACCCTCGATGACGTGCTCGAGTTCCGCCACTACCCCGGCGGGTGTTGCTTGCTGTTCGCACGGCGACCTGGCGGGCCCAAGATGGAAAGCCCACACGGCCCGCTGCGCGCTGCCTCGGCCACCAACTGCCAGCCACGTCGTCGAAGGCACCGGGACCGGCCCCGTCGTGGGCCAACAGCGTCGAGGCCCGGGTGGTACGCCCAATTGAGCGCCTCAGCCGTTGCTGTCTTGACCGCCAAACTGACGTCACCCTCCACTACAACACCCGCGAGTTCACCTAATCTCGACGCCGTGAGAGAGGGCGATGCCAGTCGGTACACAACATGAACGTCGGTGTCATGGTTGGAGCCTGGGCGCTCGGCGCTGTGGTTGTCGGTGTGATGCGGTTCGGCGAGCGGGCCGTGGCCAAGCGCTACGAGCGGATCGTCGACGGCGTCGACACGGTTGGTATCGTGACCGCCAGCCGCCCGAGCAGCGTGCAACGAGCCTCGCTGGTGTTCGATCTGCGCTACAACCACGCCACGGGCGCCGAGCACGCCCTGCGCGGTATTGCGCTCACCGGCCACGTGGCCATCGGATCCGAGGTACCCGTACGATACCCACCCGATCGGCCCGGGGAGGGTGCGGTCGCCCCCGCTGCGGTGCGGTCCACTGGCGGGCAGGTGGCCGTTGCAGCCGGCGTGTTCTTCGCGCTCGGCCTCATGATCGGCCTCGCGGTCTGACTACGTGACAGCTCACGACGCACGGGCGGTCCTGGCCGGATCGGTATGGCCGGAAGACCCGCACGACTTCGTCGGTGACGAGAACGACATCCTCGACGACATCCTTCGACGGCTCGACAGTGTGACCGCCAACCGGATGGCGCAATCGGTGCTCGAGTTGCTGGGCGACCACGATCTGGTGATACGCACGCGGGCAGTGATCGCGTTGTCAACGCTGCGGACTCTCATCGACGGCGACGACATCACGTATGCCGTCCGCGCCCACCGGGCGGATCTCGACGTGCGCCCCGCGGCATTGTGGAAGGTGCGCGCCGACACGCTCTGGGGAGAAGCGTTAGCCCGGCTTCGCTGATGGAACCGGCCCGACGCGCGGCTTCATGACCAGAACTGGTCCGGCCGCGCACAGGGATTGAACAGCTCCGGTCCAGCTGCACACCGACCCGAGCCATCCCCGCCGGGAACCAAGGCGTCCACAACGTGTGCCGCGGTTCAGCGCTCACTGGGCTGTTCGGGGCATCATGGTCTCCGAACAGCACAGATCCGTACCAGGGGGAGGCCTCGGCCCATGACCGACGCAGCGACGCAATCACCCAACCACATCCCGACGCCGCAGGAGTTGGGCTTCGACCCCGAGGCGTTGCGCAAGCGGTACACCGCCGAGCGCGCCAAGCGGCTGCGGGCGGACGCCAATGACCAGTACCAGATGATCGCCGGGCGCTTTGCCCACTACAACGTTGACCCCTACGTCGAGGCGGGGTTCACGCGGCCCGCACGGCACGAGGACATCGACGTGCTCATCATCGGTGGCGGGTTCGGGGGGCAGTTGGCGGCGGTGCGGCTCCAGGAGGCCGGAGTGACCGACTTCCGCATCGTGGAGAAGGCCGGGGACTTCGGTGGTACCTGGTACTGGAACCGCTACCCCGGCGCGCAGTGCGACATCGAGGGTTATCTGTACCTTCCCTTGCTGGAGGAGACCAACCACATCCCGAAAGAGCGGTACTCCTTCGCGCCGGAGATCTTCGCCCACGCGCAACGCATCGGCCAACAGTTCAACCTCTACGAGCGGTCGTGTTTCCAGACGCGGGTCACCGAGGCCCGCTGGGAAGACGAGGCCGGTCGTTGGACCGTCACCACCGATCGGGACGACGTGTTCCGGGCGCGGTTCGTCATCATGTCAAGCGGGCCGCTGAACAAACCGAAACTCCCCGGGATGCCCGGGATTGAACACTTCAAGGGCCACACGTTCCACACCAGTCGATGGGATTATGACTACACCGGCGGGGACACCACCGGCAACCTCCACAAGCTGGCGGACAAGCGGGTGGGGATCATCGGGACCGGCGCCACCGCCATCCAGTCCATCCCCCATCTTGGCGCCCACGCGGAGCACCTGTACGTGTTCCAACGCACGCCGTCCTCGGTGGACGAGCGGAACAACACCCCCACCAACCCCAAGTGGGTAGAGAAGCTCGAGCCGGGCTGGCAGGCCAAACGCAACCGCAACTTCACCGCACTCCTCGACGGCATCCAACTCGAGGAGGACCACGTGCGCGACAAGTGGACCAGCCCCCTCAAAAAGCTCGGCGAACTCCTCGGCAGCAAGGACTCAACCATGTCCGCCGAGGAACGCACGCTGCTGGCGGAGATCGCCGACTTTCAGAAGATGAACGAGATCCGCGAGCGGGTGGAGCAAACCGTTCAGGACCCCGAGACGGCCGACGCGCTCAAGCCGTGGTTCGGGCAGTGGTGCAAGCGGCCCACGTTCAACGACGAGTACCTCCCCACGTTCAACCGGCCCAACGTGACCCTGGTCGACACCCACGGCAAGGGCGTGGACCACTTGACTGAGCACGGGGTCGTGGTGGACGGGACCGAGTATCCCCTCGATTGCCTGATTTTCGCCACCGGATTCGAGGTGGGCACGGCGTACGTCCGGCGAGCCGAGTTCAACATGTACGGCCGGGACGGGCGATCACTCGAGGACGCCTGGGGCAACGGGATGCGCACCTTCCACGGGTTTCTCAGCCACGGGTTCCCGAACTGCTTCCACATGGGGCTCACCCAGACCGGCCTGACGGCGAACTTCACCTACATGCTCGACCTGCAATCCCGCCACGTGGCGCAACTCATCGTGGAAGTCGAGCGGCGTGACGCCACCTCAATCGAGCCGACGGCTGAGGCCGAGGCCGAGTGGGTGGCCATCATGTCCGCACCGAACCCCATGACGGAGTACCAAAAGGCGTGCACGCCGGGTTACTACAACGGCGAGGGGACGAACGAAGGCCGCGGGTTCCTGCAGACCACCTACCCCCACGGCGCGCTGGCCTTCTACGACATGCTGGCCCGCTGGCGGGAACAAGGAGACGTCGAGGGCCTCATCGTCAGGTGAGGACTGATCCGATCGTGACAGGATTCTGAAAGGGCTGATGACAAAGAGTTTTGCTGATGGGAGGCGGCATGGGCCTCGACGTGGCGGTCGATGCCGGCCGAACGCCGCGTTGCACACGCTGGCGGCGCCATCCCATCAGCGGACCGTCTGCAGCTTTCGGTGGGCTGACTCGGCCTTGCGGGTGTAGCACAGGACCACCTTGCAGCAGATCTCGCCTCTGATCGACGTGTCGGGCTGGCCGCCGACGATCCCAACCACGGCGAGCAGTTGCAGCTGGTCACCATGGACGCCGAGCACGTCCTGCTGTGGAACCTCGACACCAGCACCTGGCCCGACATTGCTTGCCGCGCCGCCGGCCACAACCTCACCGGGGACGACAACGCCATGGATCATTGATCAGCTGAGCATTGCGCCGATGGCGATGAAGGCGGTGATGGCGATCAGGAGGATTCCCAGCAGGGGTGCGATGAAGCGGAGGTAACGGTTGTAGTCGACCTTGGCCACCGCGAGGCCTCCCATGACCACAGCGGAGGTTGGAGTAAACAGGTTCATCCATCCCGAGGCGGACTGGTATGCGGTCACGACCACGCCCCGACTGACGTCGGCGAAATCACCGAGCGGCGCCAACACGGGCATGGCGAGCGCGGCGTGACCCGAGCTCGATGGCACCAGGAACGCCAGCGGGATATTAAGGAGGAACAGCAATGGTCCGAAAACCCCTTTGGCGGTGCCGCTGACGGTGCTTTCGAGGGAGTGCAGCACGGTGTCGGTGATCTTGGCGTTGTTCATGATGACGGTCACGCCGCGGGCCAGCACGATGATGAGCCCGACGGACACGAAGTCCCCGGCGCCGCGCACGATGGTGTCGGTCATGCCTTTCTCGCCCATGCCGGCGACGAGACCGATGACGATGGCCATCACGATGAACAGGGCGGCGAGTTCGGGGAAGTACCAGTCAAGTTGCCATCCGTAGGAGTCCGCGTCGGGGCCACTGATGACCTGCGCCCAGGGGACGATGGCGAAGATCATGAAGGCGAAGGTTGCTCCCATCAGCCAGATGACCGCTAGTTGGCGACCGCTCAGCATCGGGGTCTGTTCGGATGCTGCGGCGAGCGCGGCATCTTCGGGCCGGAACCCCACGATGGATGCCGCCGGGTTGTCCTTGACCTTTCTGGCGTAGCGGACGACGTACCAGATGGTGATGGCGGTCAGCACCACGTACATGGCGAGCCGCAATCCGATGCCGTCTCCGATGGAGATGTCCGCGGCCCCGGAGGCGACGCCGGTGGCGAAGGGATTGATGGTGGAGCCGAGGGTCCCGATGCCGGCGCCGAGCAAGATCACACTGGCGGCAACCATCCGGTCGTAGCCGAGTTTGAGCATCAACGGCACGACCAGGGCGTAAAACCCGAGGGTTTCCTCGGCCATCCCTTCAGTGGTCCCCCCGATCGAGAACAGGATCATCAAGATAATGATCAGCGCCACCCCTCGGCCGCCGAACCGGGCGTTGATCCGGCCGATGCCGGCGTCGATGGCTCCTGATGTCATGGTCATGGTGATGAAGATCCCGATGGCCAACACGAACAGGAACACCCCGGCGGCGCCATAGAGGTCTCCGGTTTCGTACGGTCCGATCTTGCCGGTCTCGGTGGACTTGATGCCGTACAGGCCATTAACCGGGGCCATGTACAGCTCGTAGGTGCGGTCCACGAAGCTCAGATCGGCATCGGCACGGACGTAGCTTCCCGGGATGGGCCGCCCGCTGTCGGTGTCAGTTTGGTACTGCCCGCTCGGCACGGCGAACGCCAGCAACCACACGGCGATCGTGACCCCGAACAACACGGTGAACGCGCTCGGGAACCTCCAGCGTCGGGGCGCCTGATCGGTCACCTCAACCGCCTCGACCGCTTCTTCAACCGTTGTCACCGATTATCCCCTTGCCTCGTCTGAAGAGCTTCCCGTTCCCCTCGCAGGCCGCACAGCCGATGTGGTGTGTGGTCGCCGGGCTTGACCGCGCCCACAATCGGGCCGGCGGGCGATGCGGACCAGTGCCACAGGTCCCTTCCCGTGGTGTCCGACGGCAGTGGGCGAGGGCCCCCTCCGCTGTCATCCTCGACCGGATACGGTTCGCCGAGTCGCGGCGCGCCATGGCTGCGAGGTCACGATGAGCTTTTCCGTCGATTCCGAGGTCGGCCAGTTGCGTCAGGCCATCGTTCATCGTCCCGAGCTCGAGCTGAAGCGACTGACCCCGAGCAATCGGGAAGCGTTGTTGTTCGACGACATCCTGTGGGTGAAAAAGGCCCGGCAGGAACATGATGCCTTCGCCGACGCGCTGCGCGATGTCGGCGTGCTCGTGCATCTGTTCGATGACTTGCTTCGGGACACGGTGGCGATCCCTGCCGCCAAGGCTCACATCCTCAACGCCGTGTTCGACGAGCGGGTGTTCGGCCCCATGGCCGTGGACGACCTACGGAACCTGTTCGATTCGATGCCCGTTGATGACCTGACGATGTTCCTGATCGGTGGTATGTCCAAACGCGAGGTGTTGGAACGCATCCCCGAACCCACGTCCATTCCGTTCGCGGCCATGGACATGGAGGCGTTGTGGTTGCCGCCGCTACCGAACACCATGTTCACCCGGGACACGTCAGCGTGGATCTGTGGCGGGGTGTCGATCAACTCCATGCGCAAAAAGGCCCGCATGCGCGAAACCGTGCACTACGAGGCGATCTACACGTTTCACCCGCTGTTCGCGGACGCCGAGTTCGAGGTGTGGTCATCAGGTACCGCCAACGGCGTGGCCACCACCGAGGGGGGGGACATCCATGTCATCGGCGCACACTCGGTGCTGATCGGGTTGAGTGAACGTACCTCCCCAGCGGGTGTGGAACGTTTGGCGGCGCGGCTTTTCGCCGGCGGAGGGGTCAGCACCATCGTGGCGGTGCAGATGCCCGAGTCACGCAGCGTGATGCACCTCGACACGGTGATGTCCATGGTCAATGGGGACACGTTCACCAAATACGCCGGCCTGGGTATGTTGCCGTCCTACACCATTGAACCGGGCGATCACGACAAAGACCTGAAGATCACTGCCCATCCCCCCGAGGACATGCACCGGGCCATCGCCGCGGCGCTCGGACTGGACGCCATCAACGTGTTGACCGCCACCCAAGACGTTCGGGCGGCCGAGCGTGAGCAATGGGACGACGGTTGCAACGTGCTCGCGGTACGGCCCGGCGTGGTCATCGCCTACGAACGCAACGTCACCACCAACACCCATCTACGCAAGAACGGCATCGAGGTCATCACGATCGCCGGGAACGAACTGGGCCGGGGCCGGGGCGGACCGCGCTGCATGACCTGCCCCATCGAACGAGACGGAATCTGACCGATGTCCTTCAACCTACGCAACCGCAACTTTCTCAAAGAACTCGACTTCACCCCCCATGAGTGGCACTACCTGCTCGAGCTGTCCAAGGATCTCAAAGCCGCCAAGTACGCCGGCACCGAGGTCCCCCGTCTGGGCGGCAAAGAAATTGCCCTGATCTTCGAAAAAGCCTCCACTCGCACCCGCTGCGCGTTCGAGGTTGCCGCGTCCGATCAGGGGGCGTCCTTCACCTACCTCGACCCCGGCGGATCCCACGTCGGCAAGAAGGAATCGATGAAGGACACCGCCCGGGTACTGGGCCGCATGTATGACGCCATCGAGTACCGCGGCTCGGCGCACCACCTGGTGGAAACCCTCGGCGAATTCGCAGGCGTGCCGGTGTGGAACGGGCTCACCTCATCGGTGACCTCAAGTCCGTCCATGTTCGAGTCACCGCACTCAATCCGTGTTCGACCAAGCCGAGAACCGGCTCCACACCATCAAGGCCATCATGGTCGCCACCCTCGGCTCTTGATGACACCGCCCAGGACCGGGAACCCAACATGCGCATCGTCGTAGCACTCGGCGGAAACGCTCTGCTCAAACGGGGAGAGACCCCCGACAACGATGTGCAAGTGGCCAACGTCGCCGTAGCGGTGGCCGCGCTCGCCCCGCTGGCCTACACCCACGAACTGGTCATCACCCACGGCAACGGCCCCCAAGTCGGGGTGCTGGCCATCGAAAGCGCAGCCGATCCCCACCTCACCAGGTCCTTTCCCTTCGACGTGCTCGGCGCCCAAACCCAAGGGATGATCGGCTACTGGCTGCTGCAGTCACTACAAAACGCAATTCCCGATCGCCAGGTCGCGGCCATCATCAACCAAACACTGGTCTCCGGGGATGATCCCGCCTACGCCAATCCCACCAAGTTCATCGGCGAGGTGTACGACGAACCCACCGCCCGGGCGCTCGCAGCCCAGCGCGGCTGGACTGTCAAACCCGACGGCGAGCACTGGCGACGGGTCATCGCCTCACCAAAACCGTTGCGCGTTGTCGAAACCCCGCTCATCAAACTGTTGCTCGCCAACCACACCGTCGTGATATGCGCCGGAGGCGGCGGCGTCCCGGTGATCCGCAACCAAGACGGTCACCTCGAAGGCATTGAAGCCGTGGTGGACAAGGACCTCACCGCGCTCGTGCTCGCCGAAGCACTCGACGCTGACGTCCTGCTGATCCTCACCGACGTACCCAACGTCTTCGTGGACTTCGGCACGCCAGACCAACAGCCCCTCACCCACACCACGCCCGCAGCGATGCGCCAACTCACCTTCCCGGCCGGATCGATGGGACCCAAGGTCGAAGCCGCCTGCCGTTTCGTGGAAACCACCGGCGCCATGGCCGCCATCGGCCGACTCCAGGACACCGCAGCCATCCTGGCCGGGTCCGCCGGCACCATCCTCACCCCCACCGGCACCTCCACCCCCCACGCCCCCTGGCATTGACGTCTTTCATACCATTTCGATCTCCGGCGCTGGGGCGCTGGGCCCTCAGAATTGGTTTGACGGGACTCATCGAGGCCGACAAGGTCGAGCTCCCAGCTCCCTAATCCGAAGTTACGTGGGCGCCCCGTTCACCGCAGCCGCGGTTCGAGCGAAGCCGCCGCCGGCGCCCTCAGCGCGTCGGCCGTGCCCGACCGGGAAGGGTCCGCCGAGTACGCAACGTCACAGGTGAGGGCGCCGGCAGTGCCCAGGTCTCGATGGGGAACCCCGAACGAGACCTGGGCTGGGCGCCGGAGCACCATGGCCGTAACCATCGGTGCACCGCTCGGATCGGACAAATCCGACCGAGGGGGTGCCGCTCCCCTCCGCCCACCCGGCGAGTGCCGCCACACCCCTCGGGCCCTACCGTGCTCACCCCATGTTGCGGTCGGCGCCGGGAATGCTCCAGGGCCGTTGGTCCCCGACCTTGTGGTCCACTGGGCCCTCCGACCGATGGACCTCCTCCACCACCGGGTGCCTTGAGCACAACGTTCACGTTCAGGGCGGGTGGGGGGCAACAGCGACACGAACCCGCCTCGTCCTCGTACGTACCACTTGGTACGGCACCTCACCCCGGCGCGGTGGCACGGGCACAGTGGTGGCCATCATCCCGTGCTCCCCGTGAGTGCGTCGGTCCTGCCCCGACGCTGAGCCGAAAGCGGGCCGGTGGACATCCGGATGGTCTCGCCTGCGCTGGGTGGCAACGACCGTTCGGGACCGCGTTCCCGGGCCCTTGCCGCCCGCCAGTATCCCCGTAACTGTCACACCCCCCGTGGCAGGCTCTCCCCATGGGCAAGAACAACCGGGCCCGGCGCGCCGCCAAGGCCCGAACCAAAGCGTCCCGGCATCACGTCAGCGGCCACCATGGCCCAACCAACCACGGCCCGGGCGGCGGGGGTGGCAGCGGCGGTAGCGGTCCGCACCGGTCGGTCCAAGATCTGGCAAGGGAGCTGGTCCAAGCGGCGGTGTTCACCCCGCTGCGTGGTTCAGATGGCCCCATCGTGGCCCCTGCGCTGCTGACCCAACTGGCCCAATTACCGGCCACGGCGGTGGACCCGGAGCTGACCGGGCAGCTCCGACGGCTGATCACGCTGCCGTGGTCCAACGGCTGGCAACCGCTGGAAGTGGTACGCCAGGTCCGCCGGGCCACGTCCGCGGTGGGAGCCCGTCTGGCCACGGCCACGGTGCTGGCAGACCACGCCACCCGCCACCCCGACACCTTGCACCAAGCCTGGGCCGAGCAGATCGACCAGCTGCGCCACGGTGCCACACCCGTGGTGAAGGGCACCGCTGACCCCCACGCCGATTGGTTCGGGGACTGGTCCCGTGGCGAGGCGTTGGGCCGTGTCGAGGTGATCCGCTACGCGCTGCGCGTCTGTCACGTCTTGGTCCAGCTGCACCGCATCGAGGAGCTGTTGCCCCCGCCGGGCCAGGCTCAGACCGCGGCCCGCCGTACCCAGACCTTCGGTGCGCAGGCGGACTCGCCCATCCTGGCCAAGGTGCGGGCACTGCTGGCCCAGGCCGAGTCCACCACGTTCCCGGCCGAGGCCGAGGCCTTCACCGCCAAGGCCCAGGAGTTGATGACCCGCTACGCCATCGATCATGCGGTGCTCCACGGCAGCACGCCGGGCGAGAAGCCGACGGCCCGCCGGGTCCCTATCGAGGAGCCCTACCTCGACGCCAAATCGTTCCTGTTGCACGTGGTGAGCACCCACAACCGCACCAAGTCGGTTTATACCGAGCGGTATGCCTTCGTCACGGTGGTCGGTTTCGAAGCCGACCTGGCCGCCACCGACATGCTGTTCACCTCGTTGCTGGTCCAGGCCCAAACGGCATTGACCGCCGAGGGACGCAACGCCCCGGCCGGATCGCGCACCCGCAGCCGCTCGTTCCGCTCCTCGTTCCTGCTGGCCTACGCCCAACGCATCGGCCATCGATTGGAGGAAATCAACCAGTCGGTGCTGCAGGACACCGCACCGGACGCCCAGCGCAGCGCCCTCCCGGTGCTGGCGGCGCGCCGCCACGAGGTGGACGAGGCCGTTGACGCCCTGTTCCCGTCAATGCGCACCGCCAGCACCTCCATCGCCGGCGGCTGGGACGGCATGGGCGCGCTGCGAGGCCAGATGGCCGCTGACGCCGCCCGCTTGTCCTTCGCCGATCTGCCCGGTTCCTCCTGACCGTCAGGCACCGCGGCCGCTGATCCGGTCGGGTCGCTGAGATCCGGGCCGCACGCCTCTCGACACACGCTCGCATCATTCAACGCCACCGGTCCCCATCACCGGCGGACAAGCCAGCAACCCGTAGGTACCACTCCGGGCGTAGCCGAAAATGCGCCCGAGGGGTGACGTCAACGTCTCGAGGTGCGCATAGCGTACTGACGTGGCCAAGAAACCGTCGGCGGGGGCGTGTTTGCTGGCGCTGTTCGTCGCTCTGGTGCAGGTGTTGGGCACTCTCGGCGCGGCCGACAACCAATCCGGTCGTCGCCCCATCGACGCGGCGGCCGTGGCTGCGTTACTGGCGGGGCCGCTGGCATTGGCAGTACGGGAGCGATGGCCTCGGAGCGCTGCGGTGGTGAGCGCGACGGCCATGATCGGTTACGTCGCCGCCGGCTACCCCTTTGGGCCGATCGTCGTGAGCTTCGCCGTTGGGTTGTTCTTCGTGGTGCAGACCGCGGACCGAAAGGCGACGTTCGCGTTGGCCGGCGGCGCGTTCGTGGGGTTCGCGGCGGCGGTGCGTGTCGCCAACCGCCAAAGTCCCCCGCTGTTCACGCACCTGGCCTTGGTCGCAGGGTGGCTGCTGGTGGTGCTGGCGGTGTCCGAGGTGCTACGTGTCCGGAGAGAGCAGGCGGCGACCCGGGCCCAGACCGTGCGTGATGAACAACAACGCCGCGCCGATGAACTGCGCATCCACATCGCGCAGGACGTGCACGATGTGTTGGCCCACAATCTTTCATTGATCAGCGTGCAGGCCGGAGTGGCGTTGCATCTGCTGGAGGACCACCCCGAGCAAGCCCGACCGGCGTTAAGCGCCATCAAGATGGCCAGCCGTGAGGCGCTTGATGAACTGCGTCACGCCCTTCAGGCCTTGCGCTCAGGCGAAGCGGCCCCTCGCGGCCCCACCCCGGGCTTGGGCGAGCTCGAACATCTGGTGGCCGGTGTGCGCCGCTTGGGCTTGGCGGTGTCGGTGACAGGTACCGACCCGCCGCCGCACGTGCCAGCCACCGTCGGGCATGCAGTGTACCGAGTGGTCCAGGAAGCGTTGACGAACATCACCCGCCACGCCGGAGCTAAAACCGCGGTGGTGCACATCTCCGCCCAGGACACTCTGATCGTGGAGGTCAGCGACGACGGGCGGGGAGGCCCCATCGTTGAAGGCCACGGCATCACCGGGATGCGCCAACGAGTTGGAGCGTTGGGGGGCAGCGTGGCAGTCGGTGCCGCGCCCGATGGTGGGACCCGGGTGTGGGCATCGATACCGGTGCGTATGCCGTGATCAAGGTAGTCATCGCTGACGACCAGGCCCTGGTACGCGCCGGGTTCCGGGCACTACTCGACGCACAGGAAGACATCACGGTGCTGGCGGAGGCCGCCGACGGGGACGCCGCAGTGCAGGCCGCCCGCGTGCATCGGCCCGACGTGGTGTTGATGGACATTCGGATGCCTGGCACCGACGGGCTGATCGCCACCCAGCGCATCTCCGCGGATCCGGACCTTTCGGCGGTACGAATCGTGATCCTCACCACGTTCGAGCTCGACGAGTACGTCTTCGAGGCCATCCGGGCCGGTGCCAGCGGGTTCTTGGTGAAAGACACCGAACCGGCGGAGCTGCTGCGGGCCATCCGCACCGTTCATGGCGGAGGGGCCCTGCTCTCCCCCGGCGTCACGCAACGGTTGATGGCCGAGTTCGCCGCTCGGGCGAAACAGCCAGCGGACATGGCCGGTCTGAATCGCTTGACCGAACGCGAACGCGAGGTTGTCGCTATGGCCGGGGAAGGTTTGAGCAACGACGAGATAGCCCGCCGGCTGTACCTCAGCTCGGCCACCGCCAAGACCCACATCAGTCGGGCCATGATCAAGCTCGGCGCCCGCGACCGCGCCCAGCTGGTGGTGTTTGCCTACGAGTCCGGGCTGGTGCGTCCCGGCTGGAGCAGCTGAGCACCGAACCACCGCCGGGCGACGTACCAGGGAAGCCTCCACCGGGCCGACGACAGCAGGTCCCCACACCCCCATCATGGGGTGATGACCGCCGCCGCAGCCATCTCCGTGACCGGGTTGACCAAACGCTACAAATCAAGAACCGTCGTCGATGCCCTCGATCTGGAGTTACCCACCGGTGTCGTCGCCGGCTTGGTAGGTCCCAACGGCGCCGGCAAGACCACGACCATGGCCATGCTGTTGGGTTTGGTCCGTCCCAGCGGCGGTCGGGGCTCGGTGCTGGGTACGCCGTTGGCGACCCCGTCGAGGTACTTGCGTCGGGTGGGCGCACTGATCGAGAGCCCGGCCTTCTATCCCGCACTCAGCGGCGCCGAAAATCTGCGGACATTCGCCATCGCCGGTGGTCACGACCCCGAACAGGTGGACCTGCTCATCGACGTCGTGGGGTTGTCCGGGCGAGGCGATGATCGATACCGCAGCTACTCCCTGGGCATGAAGCAACGGCTCGGTATCGCCGGAGCTCTGCTAGGCGAGCCCGAACTGTTGATCCTGGACGAACCGGCCAACGGCTTGGACCCTGAGGGGGTCAGCGAGATGCGCGGGCTCATCGGTGGTCTTGCCCACAGTGGTCGCACCGTGCTGGTTTCCTCCCATGATCTCAGCGAACTTGAGCAGATGTGCGATTGGCTGGTGTTGATCGACAAGGGTCGCTGCGCCTTCGCCGGTCCGACAAGTGAGCTCCTCGACGGCAGCACCACCGGCCTGCTCGCCGCTCCGCCCCGCACCCAGGACCTGCCGGCCCTCCAGGACCTGCTGATCCGGGCCGGCCACCACGTAAGCCTGCACCCCGAACACGTAGTGATCGATGTCGCGTGCGCCACGGTGGCCGGGTCTGATGTCGCGGATCTCGCCGCACGGGTCAACCAGATCGCGTTCGAAGCCGGCATCGTGCTCAGCCAACTCAGCCCTGTGCGCAGCAGCCTCGAAGACCGCTACCTCAACCTCATCAAAGGAACGTCGTCATGAACCGCATCATCCACGCCGAGCTCAACCGCTGGGCCCGTCGCCGCGTCGTTCTCGCCATCGCGCTCAGCACCTTGGTGTTCTCCACGGTGTCCACCATCTCGGTGTTCGCCTCGGTTCAGCCCGCGGGTGAACCATCCCGCCAAGAGGGCGCCACCATCACCGCACTCAGCGGCACTGGCGGCGGCACCGAAGCGTTCGCCATCGGCGCGTCCTTCGGTGGATTCCTGGTGTTCGTCATCATCATCGCCCTCATGGCCGGCGAGTTCTCCGGCGGGACCTTTCGAGCGATGCTGTTGCGAAACCCGAACCGTTCGGCGGTAATCGTGGGAAAACTGGTTGCATTGCTCCTGGTAGCAGCGGCCGCCATGGGCGTGACCGAACTCTTCAGCTTCGTTGGTTCGTTGCTGATGGCCCCCACGCAGGACGTGAGCACCAGCGAGTGGTTCACCGCGGCCAGCTTGCGCGCCGCAGCCGGGGACTTCGGCAACGTGATGGCCGGGGTGACGGGCTGGGCGGTGTTCGGCACCACGTTGGCCGTCCTGCTGCGTTCCACCCCCCTCGCCCTCGGCCTGGGTTTCGCATGGGCCGGACCGATCGAGAACATCATCGTGGACTCGTGGTCCACCGGCTATCGGGTCTTTCCCGGGCAAATCCTGGGCTCGTTGATCCGTGGCGGCACCGTGGAACTGGGCATGGGTCGCGCCCTGACCACCGCTGCTGTCTACACTGCCGCGGCGCTCGGTGCCACGTTGCTGCTCGTGGCCCGGCGCGATGTGACCGCGTGAGAAGCCAGCCAGCAACTTAGGGCTTAAGGTCCGCCGCCCGCGGGACCCGCCATCGTGGCCCGGCGTCTCGACTTGAGGTTGGCCCGGTGATCCCCGCCGGAGCAGCTGTCCGGCGGGGATTCCGGGCGGACCGTCGGCCCAAGAGCCCCGACGGCGCGGGAGCTACACCGAGACGCCGGCCAACAGGGGCGGGGTCAGCAGGTGGTGTTGGGTCTGGATTTGGAAGGCGTCCGCGGCCCGCAACACCAGATCATCGGTAAAGGCCGGGCCGGCGAGGGACAGCGACAATGGGAGGCCGCTTCCGCCCAAGCCCATCGGTACGGCGATTGTGGGGCAACCGACAGCGTTCCAATAGGGCGTGAAGATGATGGGCAGGAACGATGCAACGGTGATGCCCTCGAGCTTGGGGGCACCGGCGGCGCAGGTGGGCATGGCCATCAGGTCCACCCGGTCGAACAACTCACCCAGTTTGGCGGCCCCGATGCGACGAACCTTCTGGGCTTGGGCGTAGTCGGCAGCAGTGTAGGTGGCGCCCAGCCCGACAAAGCTGCGCATGCCGAGCCCATAGTCGGTCCAGCGATCGCTCATCCAGCGTTGGTGGAACGAGAAGGCCTCCACGCACATGGTGACGATGCAGGCCGTGGTCAGCTCGGCGAACATCGGCAACTCGACCTCCACCACCGTGGCCCCGGCTGCTTCCAGCGCTGCCACGGCATCCTCAAGCCGGCTTATCAGCAGCGGGTCGGCCTCAGCCATACCGGTGTGGTTGACCCGGTCCACGCCGATGGTGACACCGCGCAGTTCACCGGTCAACGCCCCGGCGTAGTCCTCACCGGCAATCCCCGGCGCCATCGAGGGGTCGGTACCATCGAATCCGGCCATCACCGCCAACATGACCGCCGCATCCGCCGCTGAACGGGTCATGGGCCCGATGTGATCCAGCGTGACCCCCAACGGCAGGCACCCGGCCTTGGGTACCAACCCGTAGGTTTGCTTCATGCCGGTGATCCCACAGAACGCCGCCGGCATCCGCACGCTGCCCCCGGTATCGGTGCCCAGCGCCCCGAGGAACATGCCCGACGCCACCCCCGTTCCCGAACCCGACGATGATCCACCGGGCCAGGTCGACAGATCCCACGGGTTTCGGGGCACCGGATAGGGCTTGGTGGTGTCGGGTAAGCCGATGGCATACTCCATGGTGGTCAGCTTCCCGGTGATAGCGGCGCCGGCCTCCCGCAGGCGGGCCACCACCGGGGCGTCCCGACCGGCGTACCAGTCGGGATTGAACACCACCGAGTTGGCCGTGGTTTGGCCTTCTTTGCAGGCGATGATGTCCTTGATACCTAGTGGTATGCCGTGCAGCGGTCCGCGATCGGTCCCGGCAGCCAGTTCCTTGTCGGCCTGCTTAGCGGCGGTCATGGCCGGCCCCTCATAGGACACGATGTAGGTCCCCAGTTGGCTGTCGAGGCGGTCGGCCACCTCGAAGCAGGCCTCGGTTAATGCCACCGAGGTGGTCTCGCCTGACCGCAACTTGGCGGCGGCGTCGGTGATCGTCAGCATTGGTGCTTCCGTCATATCGCTCAATCCGCCGGCCGGAACACGAGGATCCCGTCAGTGAGCGGGGTGTCAGGCACTGCATAGAGTGCCGCCAACGCGTCGCGGGTGGCGGGGTAGCCGGCGATGAAGGCCTGCATCTCCTCCTCGGGCGGTGACACCCCGGCAAGGTCGAACAGGGTGCGGACGGTGGTCTCGGTGTCCATGGAAGGGTTCCTCTCTACAGTCATTGATAGTCGACAGAACTGTTGCATTGATACTTGCTGATACTTGCAGGTACAGGGTTCCTCCGACTGGAGAATAGCTAATTGTTGGCGCCAACGGCCAAGGGCGGCAGGCGCAGATGATGGTTGGTGTGCCGTTGGAAGCCGTCACCGGCCCGCAGCACCAGGCCGTCCTCGAAGTCCCGTCCGGCGATCTGCAGGCTCAGTGGCAGACCGTCGCCGCTGAGGCCCATGGGCACCGACAACGTGGGGTTGCCCACTGCGTTCCAGTAGGGGGTGAACAGGGTGTGCATCAGGGAGTCCCAGCTCAGGCTCTTGTAGCTGAGGGCACCGGTGGCCACTGTAGGCGTCACGATCAGGTCCACCTCCTCATACAGCGCATCGAGGGCTTCCTTCCCCAGTCGGCGGACCTTGAGCACTTGCGCGTAGTCGGCCGCGGTGAGCAGCGCGCCCGCACTGATGACGGATCGGGTCCAGCGCCCATACTCCATCCAGCGGGTCTGCAACCAGGGACGGTGGTAGGCGAAGGCTTCAACGGGCCAGCACAGCATCGTGGCCGAAGCGACCTCGTCGTACAGCGGGATGGTCACCTCAACCACCTTGGCGCCCGCCTCCGACAGCACGGCCACCGCGTCGTTGAACACCCGTTCCAATTGCGGGTCACTGCCCGGACGGTTCAGGTGGTGGGCGCGTTCCACGCCGATGGTCACGCCCGTAAGATCACCGCTCAACATGGCGGCATAGTCGGTGGAGACCGCGGACGGATTCATGGATGGATCACTGGCGTCGAACCCGGCCATGACAGCCAACATGGTGGCGGCGTCCGCGGCCGAGCGGGTCATGGGTCCGATGTGATCGAGCGTGACGCCCAACGGCAGACAGCCGGCCTTGGGTACCAACCCGTAGGTTTGCTTCATACCGGTGATCCCACAGAACGCCGCCGGCAGTCTCACGCTACCGCCGGTGTCGGTACCCAGCGCGCCCAGCACCATGCCCGATGCCACCGCCGCCCCCGATCCGGAGGACGAGCCGCCGGGCCAGGTGGTGGCATCCCAGGGGTTGCGGGGAATGGGATAGGGCTTGGTTTCGTCGGGCAAACCACAGGCGTATTCCATAGTGGTCAGCTTCCCGGTGATGACCGCGCCGGCTTCCCGAAGGCGGGCCACCACCGGCGCGTCCTGCCCGGCGTACCAGTCGGTATCGTAGACCAGCGAATTGCCCGTGGTCTGGCCTTCCTTGCAGGCGATGATGTCCTTGATACCAATTGGTATGCCATGCAGTGGGCCCCGATCGGTGCCAGCGGCCAGTTCGGCGTCGGCCAACCCAGCGGCGGCCAGGGCGCTGTCGTCGTAGCGGGCGATGTAGGCGCCCAACGTGGGGTCGAGGGCGTCGGCCACGGCGAAACATGCCTTGGTCAACTCGACGCTGCTCAGCGCCCCAGAGCGCAGTTGTTGGGCGGCGTCGTTGATGGTGAGAGGGATCTCGGTCACGGGCGGTCCTTTCGAGTGCTCGGTTTCGTTTGCGGTTCTCGGCTGTGATCTGCGTGGTGATCCGGGCGAAGCCTCACGTCAGCTCATGCCGGATCGACCAGCGCCATGGGCGGGACTTGCAGATGGTGGGCTGTGAGACGCTGGAACGCGTCCCCGGCCCGTAGCACCACGTCGTCCTCGAACGGGCGGCCGTTCAACTGCAAGCCCAGGGGCATACCGCCCACGGTGAATCCCATCGGCACCGACAACGAAGGAACGCCGACGCTATTCCAGTAGCCGGTGTAGAGGATCTTCCAAAAGCTGTCCCATTCGATCCCCTCCAGCACCGGGGCACCGGCACAGGCGGTGGGCGTCACCACCAGGTCCACCTGGCGGTACAGCTCGGCCAGGCGTGCGGCACCGATGCGGCGGACCTTTTGGGCCTGGGCGTAGTCGGCGGCGCTGAACAATGCCCCCTGCCCCACCGACGCCCGCATGCCGGCGCCGTAGTCGCCCCAGCGGCTTTGCATGTTGGGGAGATGAAAGGCGAAGGCCTCCGTCATGGCGGTTACCAGGCAGGCGGTTCCCAGTTCCTCCACCAAGGGCACCGTGACCTCCACCACGGTGGCCCCGGCCCGGGCCAGCACCTCCACCGCCGCCTCGAAACATGCCGGAAGGTACGGGTCATCCAGGGGGTTGTCAAGGAACTGGGCTCGATCCACGCCGATGGTGACACCGCTGAGATCACCGGTCAGTGCCGCCACGTAGTCCTTGGCGACCACCCCAGGCCGCAGTGACGGATCAGGCGGGTCCCGAAGGTCCCAACCTGCCATCACGGTCAACATGGCCGCCGCATCTGCCGCGGAACGGGTCATGGGCCCGATGTGATCGAGCGTGACCCCCAACGGCAGGCAGCCCACCTTGGGTACCAACCCGTAGGTTTGCTTCATCCCGGTGATCCCGCAGAACGCCGCCGGCATCCGCACGCTGCCCCCGGTGTCCGTGCCCAGCGCACCGAGGAACATGCCCGACGCCACCCCCGATCCCGACCCGGAGGAGGACCCACCCGGCCAGGTGGCGACGTCCCACGGGTTCCGCGGCACCGGGTAGGGCTTGGACGCATCCGGCAGTCCGCAGGCGTACTCCATGGTGGTGAGCTTCCCGGTGATCACCGCGCCCGCGTCCCGTAGACGGGCCACCACCGGGGCATCCGAGCCGGCACACCAACCGGGGTCGAACACCACGGAGTTGGCGGTGGTCTGACCCTCTTGGCAAGCGATGATGTCTTTGATACCTATTGGTATGCCGTGCAGGGGGCCCCGGTCGACGCCGGCGCTCAGCTCCTCGTCCGCCACCTTCGCCGCCGCCAGAGCAGTGTCCTGATAGCGCACGATGTACGTACCGAGCTTGGCATCGAGGCGGTCGGCCACCTCGAAACAGGCCCCCGTCAACGCCACCGAGGTGAGTTGACCCGATCGCAATTGCTGCGCCGCCTCAGCGATGGTCAGCGGCACACCGGGCCCGGGCTCGCTGGCGGTAGGGGCGATAGTGATTTCAGTTTGGGTCATCGCAGGTTACCTCTCATTGGTTGGCGCTTTCGGATCCGCTGGTGACAGAGACACCGGTCAGGTCCACGAACCACGATTTGGGCATGGTGAAATCCTTGACCGAGGGCGCAGTGGCCCGAGGATTGAGGTCACTGACGATGAACAGCCATGGGGCGTCCTCGGTGAGTACTTTGGCGGCGTCGGCGTAGACCTCACTGCGTGCGTCGGCGTCCTCAATGGTCTTCGCTTTCTTGAACAATGCGTCCACTTCGGCGTTGCTGTACTTTCCGGCGTTGGTGGCGGACCCGGTCCCATACCAGGAGTTCCAGAAGCCCTCCTGCTGGTAGGACAGCGAGATATTGATGGCCTCGGCCCCACCGGGGATCTTGCCCACGAAGTAATCCTGCAACATGGCGGCCCACTCGATGGGTTCCAGCTCCACCTTCACCCCGATCTTGGCCAAATCGGACTGCAGCGCTTCGTTCATCGGGATCGGCACCATGTTCCCCGAGCCAGAGGTGGGGAAGGACAGGCGGAACGTGAACCCGTCGGGATAGCCCGCGTCGGCCAGCAGCTTCTTGGCCTTGTCCGGGTCATAGGTGTAGAAGTCGTTTTCCTTGCGGAAGGCAAAGTTCGCTTCCGCCGCAGCCTGAGGCAACGGCGCCGCGGTCCCCTGAAGTATGGACTCGGCCAGGCCATCACGATCGATGGCGTAGTTCAGCGCCTGCCGGACCCGCTTATCGTCGAAGGGTGGTTTAGAGGTATCCAGCACCCACGGCCACTCGTGGTCATACGAGTTCAGATGGACGGTGAAGCCTTCGGACTCCAGCGACGCCACGTCATCGGGCAGGGGGACCTCGATCCAGTTCACCTCCCCTCCCCGTAACGCCGCCACCCGAGCGGTGGGATCAGGGATCGGTCGAAGGATCACGGTTTGGAGTTTCGGGGCCCCCCGCCAGTAGTCGGCATTTCGTTCCATCACCAGACGCTGGCCCTGGACGAACTCCTTGAACTTGAACGGTCCGGTCCCCACAGGGTTCTTGCCGAAGCCTTCATTGCCGAGTTCCTTGATGGCTTTGGGCGATCCGAAGAAGATGGTGGTGAGATCCGCCGGCAGGTGGGACCAGGGCCCCTTGGTGGCGATCTCGACGGTCATGTCATCGACCTTGCGGGCCGATTCGACGCCACCAATGGCCAAACCGGCTTGAGCGTTCAGCTCGGGGTAGTACTGCGGCGAGGACTCATTGAGGATTCGGTCTAGGGTAAACATGGCCGCATCGGCGTTCCATGGCTCACCGTCATGGAACGTCACATTCGGACGTAACTTGAAGGTCCACACCGACAGGTCAGCGTTAGGTGTCCAAGACTCCGCCAGGGCCGGCACCACGGGGGGGATCTTGTCGCCGGTGCTCAGATCGAAGCGGCTCAGCCCGTCATAGAGTTGATTCCCCACGAAGCGAATGCCCTCATAGCCCTCGTTCTGGCTGAGGGTGGTGTCCAGGAGTGGGATGTTGGTGGCGGTCATGCCGATCACCAACGTGCCGTCCGCCGCACCGGTGCCGGTCTGCGTAGCCGTGGTGCCGCCCCCGCCGGAGGAACAGGCGGACGCCAGCAACGACGCCGCCAGCGTCACCGCCAGGGTGAATGATCGCCGACGCGACCGGTGAATGAGCCTTTTCGGCACGAGTCCTCCTAAGAATGGATGGGGGTTGTTATGGGTTGTGGTTGGTGGGGGTTGAGGTGGTTCGAGCTTCAGCCGCTCGGGGCTGTCCCAGGGTTCGCCCGGATGCAGGCCGCGTAATGACTTGACCCGACGGCGAGCAGGGGGGGCCGGGCCTCGCCGCACGCATCGAGCGCAACGGGGCAACGGGTCCGGAACGTGCAGCCCGACGGCGGGGAGGTGGGGCTGGGTGGGTCACCGCTGAGCATGATGCGGGTCCGACCGGACTGGGGTGCGGCCGAGAGCAGCGCCTCGCTGTATGGATGCCGGGGGGTACGCCACAGATCCGACGCCGAGGCCTCCTCGACCACGCGTCCCAGGTACATGACGATCACCCGGTCGGACAGGTGCTCGACCACGGACAGATCGTGGGAGATAAACAGGTAGGCGACCCCGAGATCCGCTTGGAGTTCGACCAGGAGGTTCAGCACCTGGGCCTGGATGGATTTGTCCAGCGCGGAGACCGCTTCGTCGCACACGATGAGCTCGGGATCGGTGACCAAGGCTCGGGCGATGGCGGCCCGTTGCAGCTGACCGCCGGAGAGCTCATGGGGGTAACGACGGGCATAGGCGGCGGGCATACCGACCCGCTCAAGGGCATCGAGGACCCGCTGCGGCCGCGCCTGACGGGCCACGCCGTGGGCCCGCAAGTTGAACTCGATCGAGGAGTGAATCGACAGCCGAGGATTGAACGAGGTCTGCGGGTTCTGCGGAACCAACTGCATACGGGCCCGCATGGCCCGCAACTGCTTGCCCCGCAGCGCCAACAGATCCTGTCCGTCGATGTGCAACGTGCCACTGTCGGTGCCCAGCAGACGCAAGATCATCTTGGCGGTGGTGGACTTGCCGCAACCCGACTCCCCCACCAGCCCCACGGTCTCGCCGGCGTGGACCACCAACGACACACCGTCAACAGCCCTTACTCCGTTACCGAACGTCTTCGTCAAATCGTTGGCCACCAGCAGCGGAACACGTTCGGGCGCCAGGGACGGCTCGTCACCGGCTGTAACCAGGGGAGTGTCGGTGATGCTCACGCCGCCACCGTCCGATCAAGCAGGTGGCAGGCCGCGGTGCGACCGATCCCAACGGCCTGCAACTCGGCATCGGTTTCGTTACACGTGGAAAGCGCGTGAGGGCAACGGTTGGCGAAGGCACAGCCGGGACTCAACTCGCCGGACACCGGCGGTTGGCCCACGATGGAACGCAGCCGGCCACGTTCCACACCGGGCGTGGGAATGCTGTCCAGCAGCGCTCGGGTGTAGGGGTGGCGCGGGTCACGAAGCACCGCGCCGGCCGGGCCGAACTCCACAATCCGCCCGGCGTACATCACACCCAGACGATCCCCGACCTCCTCCGCCACACCGACGTCGTGCGTGACCAGCAGCACCGCTGAGCCCAGTTCACCGATCAACCGTCCGAACAGGTCCAGAATCTGCGCTTGTACGGTGACATCCAGGGCGGTGGTGGGTTCATCAGCGATGAGCACCTTGGGGTTGCAGGAAACCGCAATGGCGATCACTGCCCGCTGCCGCATCCCACCGGAAAGCTCGTGGGGGAAGCTGCGGGCCACTCGCGGAGGATCGGGGATGCCAACCTGATCGAGTAACTCCAGAGCCCGGACCGAGGCCGCCTTCCTGTTGGGCACCATGGAATGTTGGCGGAGGACCTCAACCAACTGGGCACCGATGCGCCGAAGGGGGTCGAGCGCCGCGGTGGGGTCCTGGGGGATCATGGCGATCTGCGCCCCGCGGATGGGCAACATGGCCTTGGGCGAAAGGCTCAGCAGCTCGCGGCCCTCCAACTCCACCCGGCCCGACAGCTCCGCGCCCGGACCGTACAGCCGCATCACCGAGCGCGCCGTCACAGACTTTCCCGAGCCGGACTCGCCCAGCAGCACGGTGATTTCCCCGGGATAGAGCTCCAGGTTCACGTCCCGCACGGCGTGCACCGTGAGGCCCCGGGCTCGGAAGGTGGTGTTCAGGTCCACAACCCGCAAGGTGGGCTGGACGCTGGTGTCAGGGGAATCGGAAGGCGGGGCCACAGCGACCGCCGCCCCACTGTCGTGCATCGGTTCCATCAGCGGACCTCGGCCCGCACGTCGAGCAGGTCCCGTAGTCCATCACCGAACACGTTGAACGCCACCGAAGCGATGAGAATGGTCACCGCCGGCACCAGGGATATCTGCGGGGCGCTGAAGGTGTACTGCCGAAGGTCGTTCACCATCAGGCCCCACTCCGCGGTGGGTGGCGCCACACCCAAGCCCAAGAAGCCCAGGCCCGCGGCGTACACAATGGAGAGACCAACCAACGCCGTGCAATACACCACAATGGCCGGAGCGGCATTGGGGAGCACGTGACGCAGCGAGATGGACCACCACCCGGCGCCGGACACCCTGGCGGCCTCCATGAAATCGGCCGAGCGGATGCGGGCCACCTCGGACTCCGCCAGCCGGGCGATGGGCGGGACCAGGATCACCGACAGAGCGATGACGGCGTTGGAGGTGCCCGAGCCCAGCGCCGCGGCCACCGCGATGGCCAGCAGCACCGCCGGGAAGGCGTAGAACACGTCAAGGGTGCGCATCACCACGGTGTTGAGCCGACGGGAGCCGAGGCCGGCCACCAAACCCAGCAGCGTACCGAGCAGTCCGGCGATGAGAACCGGGATGAGCCCGGTCAGCAGGGACGGACGGGCACCCCACACAATGCGGCTGAACACGTCTCGGCCCTGCCCGTCGGTACCCAGGATGTGCCCACCGCTGAAGAATGGCAGCAGTCGTTCGGTGCGCTCGCCCTGCAGCGGATCGTCGGGAGCGATGATCGGTGCTCCTAATGCGGCGAGGAAGAACACTCCACACACCGCTCCAGCGATCCTGGCCGGCCATCCCAGTCTTCGCCGCTTCGCCGATCTCGCCGCCCGCCTCCGTACCCTGCGGGATGGAATCAGGTGCGGGGTTGGTCCGGAGACCAGCAGGCTGCCGGGCGATGCACTTGCTTCGGGGGTGCCGGAGAGGGTCATGACACCGGTCCCGGCGTCTGTTGAAACCACCCCGGCGGTACTCGAATGGGTCACGTTCATGGTCCCTTCCATTCCTGCTGCCATTCCTGCTGCCATTCCTGCTGCCGTTCCTGCCGGTAAGGCGGGCACGGTCACCGACGGATCCTGGGGTCCATGAGGCCGTGCAACGCATCCACCATGAGATTGATCACCACGAAAGCCAACGCCGAGACCAAGACCCCGGCCTGGATCACCGGCAGGTCCCGTTGGCTGATCGACTGGAACACCACCAGACCCAACCCCGGCCAGCTGAAGACAATCTCCACGAAGATCACCCCGCCGAGCAGGTAACCGACCTGCAGCCCGGCGATGGTGAGCACCGAGGGCAGCGCATTGTGAAACGCATGCCAACGCACCTTGAGCTCTGGGATGCCCCGGGCCCGCAGCGCCTCCACGAAGTCCGCCGACAGTGCATCGAGCATTGACGAGCGAACCATTCGGGCGATGATCCCCAGCGGCACCAGGGCGGCGGAGATGCCGGGCAGCCAGAGATGGTGGAGCAGATCCCCGAACCCACCGCCCCCGGTTGGATTCCCCATCCCGCCGGAGGGGAACCAACCCCGTCCTGCCGAGAGGTACACGATGAGGATGAGACCGACGGAGTATTGCGGCGCCGAGATCGAGAACAACGACAACGCTGAGCTGATCCCCGAAGCAATCCGGCCCCGGCGGGTGGCGGCGATCACCCCCAGGGCAATGCCCCCGACGATCGCCAGAACCGCAGCGAAACACGAAAGGGTAAGGGTGTTTCGGAAGGCCTCCCACACGTAGCCCAGCGCGCCGGTCTGCTTGGAGATGGACTGGCCGAGGTCACCACGTACCACGTGGCTGACCCATTTCAGGTACTGCATGGGGATCGGGTCATCGAAGCCGAGGTCTTTGGTCAGTCGGGCCCGGGCTTCAGGTGAACCGGTGGGGCCCAGTAAGGAGGCCACCGGATCACCGGGGATGAGCCGGATGGTCACGAAGATCACCACCGACACGCCAAACAGCGTGGGCACCGCCAGACCCACACGACGCAGCAGGAAGCGGATCACGACAAGACCTCCCCCGGCACCGGGCCCACGCCAGCGACCCGGGACAACGGCAACTGCAGCAACAGCCGATCACCCCGAACCCGCACGAACCCAAGCTCAACGCCGCGTCCGTCCGGGGTTCGCAGCAGACGGTTGAACAGCAGAACCGGCGAACCCACCGCCACATCGAGCCAGGGAGCCACATACTCGTCGGCCACCGTGGCTTCAACGCTCATCTCGGTGGCGCCCAGTTGCACCCCACAGGACTCCAACAGTTCGTACCAGTCACCGTTGAAGGGAGACGGATCCAACGCGAAACCAGGATCAGCAGGGAGGTAACTGGTCGACACCGAGAACGGCACGTCATCGAAAATCACCTGCGCATCGACGCGCAGGCATCCGGCGCCCGCTGGCAGACCGAGCCTGCCCGCCACCCACGGCGGGGCGGGAAGTCGCGTCAGGCCGCTGAGCTCACCCCGCATCCGCCACCGCCGATTGGGATAGCCGTCACCCACGCCGCGCAGCACGTCGAAGCGGTGCTGCAGCTTGTCAGACACGGCGAAGGTGCCGGTGCCCTGGTGTCGCTCGATCAAGCCTTCTTCCCGGAGCAGTCCCAGCGCTTCGCGTATCACGTTGCGACTGGCCCCGAGCTCCAACATGAGCTGCGCCTCGCCCGGCAGCGCACCGCCGCTACCTCGAAACTGATTGTGCAGCACCATCATTCGCAGTACATCACGCGCACCGCGAATCGCATTGGCTTTGAGGTTGGCTTGATGATTGTGGGACCTATCGGCAGGGTGGCGGGCCAGCGGCTGGTTCACAGCGCACACCCTCACACCGACCCTTTTCTCCAGCGTGACGCGGTAGTGACGCCCGCGTTACGCCACCCGATTCGCCTCCGACAGGGCCGCTACCAGGACATATGAACAGGAGATGGCAAGATACGCCGTATCAGGCCCCAACGATGCGACCGCCGTCACAGCCAGATCGGACAATTCTGAATCCGGCCGTACAGATTGAGGCTATTTATGAACAAAGCTGACACCGGAACAGACCTGGCGCTCCCCAGCTCCCTCGACGCAGGGCTTCTGCGCCGCTCAACCACCTCAAACAGGGCTGCGCCGCCACACCCCCTGTCAGGTTTCGAGGGGGCCGGTCTCGTCAGCCTCGGCGAGAAAGCGGTTCAGGTTGGCGAGGGCCGGGGCCGTGTTCGTCACGATCCGGCGGATGATGTCGCGGTGTTCGGGTTGCTCGGTGCTCTCACGGCTGGTCCCGCTGAAGCCGTCCAGACGGGCTTGGACCATCCACTCGTGCAGCGCCGGTTCCTTTCGCCAGTGGGCGGCGTTGGCGGTGTCGGCGATGAAGTTGCGCACCCAGTCGGTGTCGTGGTTGGGGTGGGGCACAACCACGCATCGTTCGTTCTTGTCGGCGTCGTTGTCATAGGTGGCCTCAACGTGGGCGATGAACGCCGCACTGAACACCTGTTGGCATGATCGCACGGTCTGCAGCGTGATGCGGTCGCCCTCGAACACGGGCCGCGCCGGGCGACGTTCCAGGCCGTCAGCGCTGCAGTCCACGTGCACCACTTCGGCGTCGGTGGGGATGGTGCCTCCGTCGAGCACAATGCGGTCGGGCTCGATGCGTTGCACGCGACCGAGGCGCACCACGTCCCGGATTTGGCGTAACGCATCGAGTTCTGCTCTGGTGACGGTGCCGCAGCGGTACATGGAGGGGCGCACGGCAGGGTCGAACCGCAGCAGGGCGCCTGAGGCCTCGAGCGCGTCGAACAGCTCAGTGATCGAACCCGCGCTGGCGGCCGCTTCGATCTGTTTGGCGGCGCTTCCGGCGGTGGCGGCGTAGAACGCAGCGCCGGGCTGAAGGTTGGCCCGGTCCAGCATCCAAGGGTCCCGAGGCATGATCCAGGTGATGTGTTCGGGGTCCACGCCGTTGGATAACAGGAACAAGCACGCGTCGACACCGGTCTTACCCGCGCCGATGACGACATAACGCTTTCCCGGTGTTGTCACCTTCACGAGGTCATTGAGCGGCATGCAGCGCATCGTGTCAGCCACTTCGTACCGCGGCGGCCGTATCGAGGGCACGGTCACGTGCAGGTAGGTGGCGTCAACCACCTTGGTGCGTTCGCTCACCTGATGCTGCACCCCCGACAATGTGCTGCGCCAGCCCCGGCCGCCGTCGGATTCACACATCGGGAAGTGCTGCACACGGCCGCTGGGCAGGAACTGTTGGTGCAGCACTTGATCGAAGTACGCCACCACCTCCGCGCCCGAGGCCAGCTCGTACAGCCCGGCATTCCACCCGGTACGGTCAATGGTGTCACCGCCGAGGGCTCGGGAGTTCACGCCGTAGAAGGCCGACGGCTGGTGCAACCGCACGAACGGATAGGCGTGGTTCCAGTGCCCGCCGGGTCGGTTGTGCCGATCGACCAGCACCACGCTGGCGTTGGTCTCCGTCAACAACACGTCGGTGAAGGCCATCCCCATGGCACCGGATCCAATGACGAGGTAGTCCGGGTCCAGGATCGCGGCGCTCGTCATGCCCGCCGATTGTACGGGATTGGCCTGGAGCGCGGTCCGCACCTGCGTCATCAGCGTTCATCAGCGATCATCAGCGGGGACGGGCGAGCTCGTTGAGGGCGTAGTCGATGATCGCCACCCGTTCGATGCGGGCGCCGCGAGCCTTCCACTCCGATGCCGCAGGATGAGCGTCCACGGCAGCTCGGGCACGGCCGCGTTGGGTGGTGACCAGGACGAGCCCGACGGGGTCGTGCACGTCGAGGAACCCGATGAGGTTTGCGGCCGGCTCGATGCGGCCGGTGCCCGCCCATCGATCGGCGAGCGCGGCAAGGACGCCGTAGATGCGGGACCACACCCGGTTGGCGGCGAGGTAGCGCAGGGATTCGGTGAATCGGCGTTCGGCGTCGGGCCAGCCGGCGTCGGTGGCACGCGCCGCCAGCATGGTCCACGCCCAGGTCTCGTGCAGGCGGGCGCCGTTACGTGAGGCCAAGACAACGCACTGCTCGTATTCGGCCAAGGAGGCATCGTAGGAGCCCATCTCAAAGTGAATGTTTCCGGCTTGATAGCACGCGAAACCGAGCGCCACGCCGTTGCCGAGTTGCGCCGCGAGATCCTGTGTCCGCCCGAGCGCCACCAGACCCGCTGCCCGATCCCCGTAGAAGGTGGGGAGGCAACTGAAGGACGCCACGACGGCGCGGACGAAGGGGTCCGGGCTTGCCGCGGCCGCCACGTCAACGGCCCTCGCGTCCTCTCCCAGTTGCTCGTGCCGCCCGGAGTAGAAGTTGGCGTAGACCATGGCCATCCTCCCGAACAGCGCGGCCTGCGGTGAGGGAGCCGCCGCGACCGCCGCTTGGCCCAGTGCGGCGGCTGAGTGCTGGTCACCTTGCAGCGCAGCCCACAGTGCGGCCATCCCGGTCAGCGTCGGGTCTTCGGGCCGGACCTCGAGGGCCTGTGCAACCCAGTCGGCGTGTTCAGCTTTGAGTCCGAAGTAGGAATACCAAACAGATGCCTCCACAATGGCTGCGGCGCGGGCGCGGTCACCGGAGCTGATGGCATAGCCCAGCGCGGCCCGCAGGTTGTCCCACGCCGCTTCGAACGCCGCGACCCCAGCCGCGGCGTCGGTCCCGGCGTAGGCCCGGTGCGCGTCTTGGGCTGCGGTGACGAAGTGGGCGAGATGACGGCCCCGACGCAGATCGGTTTCGCCCCGCTGGTCGAGACGTTCCTCGCCGTACTGACGCAACGTCTCCAGCAGACGCCAACGCACGTGCGGCCCGGTCCGCTCCACGCTGAGCATCGAACGGTCACTCAACGCCGCCAGCACGTCGAACAGATCATCGGGATCGAGTTGTTGATCACTACAGACCTCGTTCACCGCGGCGAGGTCGAAGGAGCCGGCGAAGACCGATAGCCGGTCGAACAACAACGCCTCGTGCTCATCGAGCAACCGGTAGGACCAGTCGATCGTGGCCCGCAGCGTCTGATGGCGTTCCAATCCGCCACCCCGACGGGGACCTCGTAGCAGACGGAATCGGTGATCAAGCCGGTCCGCGAGATCAGACACCGTCATCGAGCGAACCTGGGCGGCGGCCAACTCGATCGCCAACGGGATTCCGTCGAGACGGGCGCAGATGGCGGCAACCACCTGCTGGTCTCCGACGTCGGGGGCGAACATGGCATCGGCCATCGCCGCCCGCTCGGAGAACAACTCCACGCCCTCCAAAACCGGGTCCAGCGAGGGGACCGGCCACACCTGCTCCCCCGCCACCCCGAGCGGCTCGCGGCTGGTGATCAACAGCGACGCCGTGGGGGCCTTGGACAACACCGCTGACGTCACGGCAGCCACCGCGGCGACCACGTGTTCTGCGTTGTCCAACACCAACAGCGAACGCCGCCCGGTGAGCGCGTCGACCAGTGCGTCGAGAGGGTCCATGCCCTCCTGGGGCCGGGCGCCCACCGCCACCGCAACGGCGTGGCTCACCGCCAGCGGGTCCGACACCGCCGCCAGTTCCACGAAGCACACGCCGTCGGGAAACTCATCCCCCGCAGCCGCGGCCGCCTCGATCGCCAAGCGGGTCTTGCCCACTCCCCCCGGGCCGAACAGCGTCACCAAACGGCGCGCCGCCAACTCCAGGGCCAAGCGTTTCACCTGTTCCACCCGACCCACGAAACTCGTCGACGGTACCGGCAGGTTTCCCACCGCCGGCCCTGACCCAGACCCAGACCCAGACCCTGACCCTGAGCCTGACAAGGCCGGGAAGTGCTCACGCAAGCCGTCCGCAGTGAGCTGGAACACGCTCTCCGGCTCCGACAGACCCCGCAGCGCCCGCACACCCAAACCGACCAGACCCACGCCCGGACCCAGCTCCTCACGAACGAGCTGCTGTACCGCCAGGGAGACCAAGACCTGACCGCCGTGCGCCAGGCCCATCAGCCGTGCGGCACGATTGAGCGCCGGACCGAAGTAGTTCCCATCACGCTCTTGCGCCGCGCCGACATGCAGCCCCATCCGCACCCGGATGGCAGCGCCCGGTGGCCAGGCCTCCGCCTGCAACGTTTGTTGAGCCGTAAGCGCCGCGTGCACCGCGTCAGCTGGCCGCGCGAATGCAGCGGCGAAGGCGTCACCTGCCGTTGAGAACACAACGCCCTTCACCGCCAAGATCGACGAACGCAGGATCTGGTCGTGACGGGCCAGCGCCCCTTCCATCTCCGCCCGGTGCCCCTCCCACAGCCGCGTGGAGCCCTCCACATCAGTAAAGAGAAACGTCACCGTCCCCGACGGCATCAGCATGGCGGCCACCCCACCATCGTCGCACGAGACCAACCACCGATGACGACCACGTCGGACCGGCTCCACGTCGCCCCTGAGGCACGAGCAACGCAAGGACCGTTGGTTGGTCCGCAACACATGGCGTGCTGCTCGACGCCGTTTGCTGTGACCACGGAACCGGGCCACGAAACGCAACGCGCCGGGAACAGCACAGGGGTATCGTGCGGGAAACCGAGCGAGGTGGAGGAGCGATCGTGACTGTTGAAGACAGCATCGGATTGCCGGACATGGTGGCCCGCCGGGCGAGGCAAGCGCTCGTCTGCTTTTGACGCCGCGCTCAGCCGTGGTGATCCGAAACGAAGGCATCCAGCTCGTCGAGGAAACGGGTTGCCGAAACTTTGGCGGCGTGGATCGGGTGGCCCACCTCAGGAAACGGGATGATACGAGCGCTGGGGTTGGCAGCGGCGAACCGGGCATGATCATCGTCAAGAAACGCCGCCCCCAGGGCCGGGTTGGCGGCCAGCAACACCGCCGGGCAAGCAATCGGCAGCGTTGCATCGAGACCGGCGAACACCCGACCGTCAATGGCGAAATCCAAGCAGGATGGATCGAATTGTGCGAGCTGCCGTGCCCGACTGATGAGCTGCCGTTCGGTCAGGTGATCGCCTTCCACCCCACCCATGGCTGAAGGTGTGTCTCGGGCGAGCGCCAGATAGTCCTCCGAGGAGGCGCCGGCCGCGGCGAGCTGCAGCACCATCTCCCGAGCTCGCCGGAAGCGCTCTGGATACACCGTGTTGGCGAAAACCGCCGGGTCGGATAGGTACAGCGGTGGGTCTTCCAGGAACACCGCGCTGACCAGAGGATTGGCGTTGTGCCCCAGATGGGCCGCAGTCATTCCTCCGAGCGAATGGCCGACCACCACCGCGGGCCGACCGATCCGCTCCAGCGCTGCGCCAGCATCGGCGGCGTAGTGCTCCAGCGAGTACCGGCCCGACGCCCGATCCGAGCCGCCATGGCCCCGGAAGTCCAACGCCCAACACTCGAATCGGCCCTCGAGTCGCTCCATGGCCTCGATCCAGGTGTCCGAGCAACTGGTGATGCCATGGAGAAACAAGACCGGCGGAGCTGACGCCATACCCTGGCCGGCATCGGTTCGGAGAGCGGACAACACCGTCGGGCCGTTCGTGATTCGCAGCGCTTCCATGGCCGGGAACGCTACCAATCCCTACGCTCGTCGAGGTCCGCCGGCAAAACGGTCGGCTGGAAGACCCGCAAAGTTGTGTCAAGCAGTGAAGCGGACGGGCTGCATCGCCGTCGACGTTGTTAGAGCATGATCATGGGGTTGATGGGAGGAAGGCCGGCGAGGACGACTCCGGCCTGTTCCCATGTTGCCGGGCCTGTCACAACGTGCTGGGAGACGGCATGCAGGTCCCGCATACAGCGCTGCAGGTCGTTGCTCAGCCGAACAGCGGATCCAGCACCTGCCGGCACCTTCTCCTGGGACAGTTCAATGGCACTATCGATCGAGTGCTGGGCGATACCCAACGCCACCGCCGCCACCGGCCACGCGAACAGCGCCATGAACGGCATCCGGTACAGCGCGCCCTCGTAATAGCGGTTCCGCTTTCCGTCGCCGAGGGGAACAGCCCGGCCCTCGGGCACAAAGACATTATCGAAGACGATATCGTGACTACCTGTGCCCTGGAGGCCAACGACCTCCCAGTTCTCTACAATCTCCACATCGCCGGCGGGCGCCACCCTCACGCGGATATCGGGCCCACCGGGACCCATCCGTGGAGCATCACCATCGTGGACAATGGAGAAGCCCATGAGGTGCGTCGCGTGGAGGCAACCGCTGGCGAACGGCCAACGACCGCTCACCCGGTAGCCGCCCTCCACCGCAACCGCCTTGTTGAACGGGAACGCGGCGCCGGCCACCACCGTTGTCGGGTCACCCAGCAGCGCCAACGCCTCGTGCTCTGACATGGCACGCGCCAGCAGGCCTGTACCGCTGAGAATCATCAGGCACCACCCAAAAGAGCCGTCGATGCGAGCCGCGGCCTCAACCACCTTGTACAGGCCCACAGGGTCTATCTCGCCACCCCCGAGCGAAGCCGGAGTAAGGAGCCGCAGGAGACCGCCATCAACCATCGCCTGTGCAACAACGGGCGACAGCGATCGTTGCGCCTCGGCCTCGGCGATCTGCTCCCGCACCAGGGGCGCCAGTCGGTCAAGCACTTCGAACGGTGACTCCGTCGTGGCATGAGGGCTGCGCACGTCCACCACAAGCTTCCCCTCTCACTCGCTCCATAGCGACACCGGAACTCCGTAGCATGCCATACCCGGGCTCGTTGTCGGCTTCAACCTGACACACGCTGACAGCCGCATTTCTCAATGGCGCGGGCAGGCCGGGGGATGTCAGGTGGGGACGAACGGCAACCAGGCGCGGCGGGGCGCGGCGGCGGCGAACGCGGCTTGGGCTCAGCGCAGGACGTGGCCCTGTTCGGTCTGACGGTAGATCCATGATTCGCTTTGGTGGGCGGCGGAGTGTGAGCGCAGCCAATTCGATGGCCACCTCCTCGTAGTCCCAAGCGGGACGCAAGCCTTGAATCTCATCGATCGCCGCTGACAACGCCGGATCATGACATGGAGGAGGTGGATCAGTCCGCCGCCCCGCTCGCCGGTTCCTACGGTCTGACCCCCACCAGGCCGACCGAGCAGGCCGAGTTGGCCAACGTGGGGTCGAGATGTCCAGAAGGCGTGTTTGGCTTGCGCGCCCATGAAACAGAGGTGGTTGATGGCCACCAATCCGATGACGCCGTCACGGGCCACTGTTCGAAGGCGGTCGGCCGGATAGGCGAGTCCAGACTGATCGAGAACTTTCCCAGGGTCACCTTCCGGGAACGGGCATCGAGCCTGACAAACCTTTACCGTCACTCCAGATTGCTGCAAGGGCCGAAAGCCGAATTGATTGCTTTTACACACTCCGAGATCACCATTCTTTCCCCCGCTCGACTGAACCGCCTTGTCACCACCAGTTGAGCCGGACGGAACACCCGGGCCGCTCCGGCCGCGATCGAGCACGAACACGATCGAGGCGTCAACCAGCCGCAACCCCCTGTGCATCTTCGCGGCTACCTGCCGTGACCATATCCACTTGGCACATGTGGCCTACTCTGCGACATCGAATACTGCCGTCCGCCGCCCCGCAACCACGCTCCATGAGTTCCGGAAATGTTCTGCATAATGCTCCGGTCCGGGGGCGCAGACTCATAAACTGTTGGCATGTCGGCGGGCATTGTTGCAGCACTCGAAGAGCTCCTGGTCGATGTCCGCTCCCGTGGGTGTGACGCATCCCGGCTGGGGGAATTGCAGCAAATCGAGAACCTCGCCGGGCAGGTGGTACGCGAAGGGGCGTTGGCGGCGCAGCGCGAGGAGCACTGGGCTCGTGCAGGGTTCAGGTCACCTGAGGCGTGGGTGGCGGCTCATACCGGGTTGCCGCGTCCGCAGGCGTCAGGGTTGTTGCGTGAAGCGGCGGCGTTGGAGCACATGCCGCACAGCCAAGCCGCAGCCCGAGCCGGGACGTTATGTGGCGCGGATATCCGGTTGCTGACGGACTGCCAGCGTGGAGATGCCGCTCGGTATGACGAGCAGATCGACGCCACGCTGGTGGCATTGGCCGGTACCCGGGATCTGGCGAACGCGGTGCGACATTGGAAAGCCTGCGCCAACGCAGTGAACTGCCCGGATCCGGCGTTGCAGCCCGAACCACCACCACAAGAACCGGAATGGTTGCGGTTAACGGAACTGCTCGACGGGCGCGGTCGTATCGAAGGTGAACTCAACGCCGAGAACTTCGCCATCGTCCAAGCGGCGATCGACAAAGGCGTGGCCGGGTACCTCAACAACCGGCACAACGGTGACGAAACCCTCGCCGGCGCACAAATCAACGAACTCCGAGCCCAAGCGCTGGTGGATCTCGCCAACCTCGGACTACGAGACCGGCCGGCACATGTCACGCGCAACGGTCGGCATCGGGTGGTCGTGGTTGTGCGGATGGACAAGAACGGGCGGCCACAACCAGACGGACCAGTACCGGCGGGGGCGTTCTGCGACAGCGCGTTCATGCGGCTGGTC
>JBJXFH010000015.1:0-35121 GCA_046155365.1 Acidimicrobiales bacterium
AGGGGTTCTCCGGCGGCGAGAAGAAGCGCAACGAGATCCTGCAGATGGCGCTGTTACGGCCCGAGGTGGCCATCCTGGATGAGACCGACTCCGGCCTCGACGTGGACGCGCTGCGGGTCGTGGCCCGAGGTGTGCAAGAGGTCCGCAAGGAACGTCCGGAGCTGGGGACCCTGGTCATCACCCACTACCAACGGCTGCTGGAAGAGTTGGTTCCCGATCACGTGCACATCCTGGTAGGCGGCAAGATCGTGGCTTCGGGAGGTCCCGAATTGGCTCATCAGCTGGAAGCATCGGGCTACGAGGAGTTCCGGCCGTGACCAGCAGCACCGAGCTCACCAGCGCCCGCGGCGACCGGTCCCCCGGCGGCCAGCAGGACCCCGCGGCCGGCGACGGCCAGCTCGATGTGGCGGCCATCAAAGCTGACTTCCCGCTACTCACCGACCGGCTGGAACGGGGCAAGCCGATCGTGTTCCTGGACTCCGCCGCCTCCTCGCAAAAGCCCCGCCAGGTGCTCGACGCCATGACCGGGTACTACGAGTTGCACCACGCCAATGTGCATCGCGGCGCCTACCAGCTCGCCGAAGAGGCCACCGACGCCCACGAAGGGGCCCGGGACAAAGTGGCCCGGTTCGTCAACGCCCGTTCGTCCCGTGAACTGGTCTTCACCCGCAACGCCACCGAGGCCGTCAACCTGGTGGCCCAGACCTGGGGACGACAGAACCTGGGTCCCGGTGACGCCGTGGTGCTGTCCCACCTGGAGCACCACTCCAACATCGTCCCGTGGCAGATGCTGGCCGCGGAGCGTGGTTTCGAGCTCCGCTGGATCAGCCTCACCGAGGACGGCCAGTTCAACCTGGAGGACCTCGACCGGTTGCTGGACGGCGCCAAGCTGCTGGCAGTTTCGGCGGCGTCCAACGTGCTGGGCACCCTGACCCCGGTGTCATTGCTCACCCGGGCCGCGCATGACGCCGGCGCCAAAGTGCTGATCGACGCCTGCCAGTACGTCCCCCACCACCGCTGTGACGTGCAGGCCATGGGCGCGGACTGGATTGCCTTCTCCGCCCACAAGATGTGCGGTCCCACTGGCATCGGGGCGCTGTGGGGCCGGGAGGAGATCTTGGACGCCATGCCCCCCTACATGGGTGGCGGGTCCATGATCCTCAACGTCACCCTGGACGGTTTCACCACCGCGGACCTGCCCCACAAGTTCGAGGCCGGCACGCCCGCCATCGCTGAGGCCGTGGGGTTCGGCGCCGCCGTGGACTACCTCGACGCCATTGGCATGGACCGGATCTTGGCCCACGAGCAGGCCCTCACGGCGTACGCGTTCCGGCGCCTGACCGAACGGTACGGCGATGACCTGCGCATTCTCGGTTCCAGCGAGCCGGGTCAGCGTTGCGGGCTGGCGTCGTTCGTGTATAAGGACGTGCACCCCCACGACTTGTCACAGGTGTTGGACGAACAAGGGGTGTGCGTGCGGGCCGGCCACCATTGCGCCAAGCCGCTGATGCGCCAACTCGGTGTGCCGGCGACCGCCCGGGCCAGCTGGTATCTCTACAACGACCGGGCCGACATCGACACCCTGGTGGACGCCATCGGTGCCGCCGACGGCCTGTTCGCCTGACCGACCCGAACTGACCCACGAAGTAGGTAGGACCCGTTATGGCCGGCCTGGAAGATCTCTATCGGGAGATTGTCCTCGATCACTACAAGACCCCCCGCAACCGCGGCGAACTGGACACGCCCCCCGCCGTTCGGGTGGAGGGGCTCAACCCGTTGTGCGGGGACGAGGTCGTGGTCTATCTCGTGTTGGACGGGGACCGGGTGGCGGACGTGAAGATCGGCGGGCAGGGCTGTTCCATCAGCCAATCCTCGGCGTCGATGATGTCCGCCGCCATCAAGGGCAAGACGCTGGAGGAGGTCACCCGCCTCACCCACGCCTTCAAGGGCATGCTGAACGTCGGTGACCACGGCCACGACGGCGAGGTGGAACCCCACGAGCACCCGGAGGTGGCCCTGGGCGAGATGGAAGCGCTGAAAGGCGTGATGAAGTTCCCGTCCCGCATCAAGTGCGCCATCTTGTCCTGGAACACCCTCAACCAGGCCGTGGACGAGGCCCAACAGGCCAACACCCAAAGCTGACGCCCGCCCGGACGGTGGCGCGGATAGTGCTCCTGGCGCCGACCCGCGTCAGGTCTCAGACAGCCCGAAGGCGGCGTACCCGTCCAACTCAACCTGGCGGGCCAGTTCCGGACCGCCAGAGGCCACGATCGTGCCCCGGGCCAGGATGTGGACCCGGTCCGGCTTCAACTCGTCCAGCAGTCGGTGGTAGTGGGTGATGGCCAACACGCCCAGGCCGTCCTCGTGGGTGGCGGCCTCCACCCGTTGGGACACCGCCCGCAGCGCGTCGATGTCCAGCCCGGAGTCGATCTCGTCCAACACCGCGAAGCGCGGCCGCAGCACCGCCAGCTGCAAGGTCTCGTTGCGTTTCTTCTCACCGCCGGAAAGATCCACGTTGAGCGACCGGGCCAGCAGGCGGACATCGAGCCCGATACGGGTCGCTTCGAGCTGCACCGCCGCCGCCACCGCCTCAGGGTCCCGGCCGGCGGCGCGAGCCGCTTCTTGGAGCACTTCGATCACGCTCACCCCGGCCACCTCGGTGGGGTACTGCATGCCGAGGAACAAACCGGCCCGGGCCCGCTCCCAAGGCGCCAAGGCCAGCAGGTCCAGCCCGTCGATAGTGACGCTCCCGGCCAGCACCTCATAACCCGGCTTACCCATGATGGCCTGGGACAACGTGGACTTACCGGCCCCGTTTGGTCCCATCACGGCGTGGACTTCGCCCGAGGCCACGGTCAGATCAACGCTCTTGAGGATCTCTTTGGACCCCACCGCCACCCGAAGGCCCCGGATCTCCAGCACGCTCACGGACGGACCTCCTGGCCCTGGGCGGGTTGCGCCGGTTGCAGGTCAAGGAACACGTCGCCCTCCACCACGGCCACCACGTAGGTGGGAACGGGACGATTGGCCGGTAAACAGCTGGGGATCCCCGTCAGCAACGAGAACGTGGAGCCGTGTTTCCAGCATTCGATCTCTCGGTCTTCCACCATCACCTCGCCGTCGGACAGGGACACGTCGGCGTGTGAGCAGCGGTCCCCGATGGCGTAGAAGTCCTCCCCGATGCACACCAACGCCACCCGCAGCCCTTCCACGTCGAAGCGGCGGGCCTGACCCGAGGGCAGATCGCCCGCTGCGCACAGCCGGATCATGCGCCGGCCCCGGTGCCGACCGCGGCGCCCAAGGTGGCTTCGTTGAGCTTGGCGTCGATGTGGGCCGCCACCTGGGCCTGCACGTCGGGATCGTGCAACCGGGTGGCCACCTCTTCCAGGAAACCGCTGACCACCAGCCGCTCCGCCACCCACGGCGGTAGCCCCCGACTTTCGAGGTAAAACCGCTGATCAGCATCGATGGGACCCACGGTTGAGGCGTGGGAGCAGCGCACGTCGTTGTTCTCGATCTGCAAATTGGGCACAGACTCAGCCCAGGCGTCATCGGACAGCTTGATGTTGCGGTTGGTCTGGAAGGCGTTGGTGCCCCGACCCTCGGGCCGGACCCGGATCATGCCCGAGTACACCGAATGGGACCGATCATCGACCACCCCTTTGAACGTGAGCTCCGACGTGCAGTCCGGCGCCCGGTGATCCTGCAGCGTGCGGAAGTCCATCATCTGGTCCCCGTTGGCGAAATACAGCGCCGCCAGCCGGGCCGATCCGCCCCGGCCGAGCATCCGACAATCAACCCGGAACCGGGCGTACTCCCCGCCGAACGCCGCCGCGGTGACCTCCACGGTGGCCTGTTGGTCAACCTCGGCCACCACGGTGGCGGTCTGGAAGGTGGCGGTTCCCAGGTCTTGGACCACCGAGTACCGCAGCCGGGCCTCGGACGCTGCGGACAGCTCCACCACCGGCGCCAACCAGCAGCGTTGCGTGTCGCTTCGTTGCTGGTGCACCACGGAGAGTTCCGCACCCGGTTCGGCCCGCACGATCAGCCGGGAAAAGGCCGCGCCGCCCGGACATGAACCCCATTCAGCCACCACGAAGGGCCGCTCCACCCGCACCCCTCTGGGCACTGACAGCAGCAGGGGGGAAGCCGCAAAGGCACTGTTGGCCAGGACCAGCGCATCATCGCTGGCACCGAGCACCCGCCCCAATTGCTCACCGCCGTCAGCCAGGTCAGCCAGCGCCGAGAACCGCACGCCCCGCCCCGCCAGTTCGGGGTCGAGCCACAGCTCCGACAGCCGACCGTTGATCAGGACCGCGACGCCCGAAGGAGCCGCGACCGCACCATTCAGGTCCGCCGGCGCCGCGGTGGCGGGGGTGTCGGCCAACTCGAAGCTGCGGGGCTCCAACTGGTCCACCCGGCTGTAACGCCAGATCTCCTCTTCGGGGCTGGGCAACGCGGCGTCGGCGAAGGCCAGGGCCGCCTCGTCCCGGCGCGCTCGCAGCCACGACGGACCGTCGAGCGCAGCCGCGGTGGCAGGAGTCAGCGAACTCACAGTTTCATCACCTCGGACCAGCGGGTTGGCGGGGCAGTCAGGCGGCGGGCCGGTGATGATCCACCCACGGCCACCCGACGACGTTCAGGAATTACCCCTACGAGCGTAGTGTAAAACCGCTCGCCACCGGTAACGGGCAGGTCAGGCCAGCAATCCCAGCAGGGTCACGTCCACCCGCCGATGCAATGCCCGGATGGCGGGAGTATCGCCGAAGGTCAGCGGCACGAAAGGTCCCCGGCCGTGCACCTCGATGCGGGCCACGTCGCAGCCCTCGGCGATGAGCACCTCGGCCACCGCATCAGCCCGCGCCCTCGACAGCCGCAAGTTGTCACCCAGGTCCCCGCGGCCGTCACTGTGCCCCTCGATCACCACCGACGCCCACGGATAATCCTCCAGGAGATCGGCCAGCTCGTCCAAGATCTCATCGTGTTCGAACAGCAGCTCTGATTCCCCGGCGGCGAAGGACAGGCGTCGGTCCCAACGCACCCCGTTGGCGGCATCGGGGTGGGAGTCGGGGTGGATGCACAGCTCCCCCGTTACCGCCTCCGCTCCGAAAAGTCTGGCCGCCGAGCGTCGGACCTGCTGCGCCACGATGGCTTGGGACACCGCACCGCGTAGTTCCAGATGGTCACCGTCAAGCACGGCGACGTGCGGCTGACCCCGGAACAGCCCCGCCCGATGCACCCATGCCGGCGCCCTGCGATTCGACCCCACCCACGCACGGAAGGGCAGAGCCACGGCCAGGGGATGAGCGGCGGAGTCCGATTGGTCACCCGTGGCGCCTGGTGTGGAACCGGCGAATTGGCCGTGTTCGCCACGGCTTCGCTGCAAGGACCCGCCGTGCAACAACCCGGCGCTGCGGACCATGCCGGACTGCGCCGGCGGCGGCGGCAGGACGCCCGAAACCGCCGGTCCCGACCGAACCGCCGTGGGGCCCCTGCCACCCGGACCCCTACCGTCGGTGCTGGTGCTGGTGCTGGTGCCCGTGCTGGCGGTGGCCGTTCCGAGGGCATCCGCAGCGACGAGGCCGACGTTGGTCCCTTCGGACAGCAGGTCGGAGGACCGGGAGAGGGCCCGGCGTCCCTCGATGGCGCCCACCCCACCCTGCAGCAACGATCGCTGGAGATCATCGGTCTTGGGGCCAACACCGGCCGCGGACAGGGCCAAACCCAACGCCGAGGCGCACTCGTCCACCGGCCGCGGGCTGTCTGTCGCCAGCGCCGAGACCGCGCCACCCAACCGGGGAACCTCGAAGCGGGCCCGGGCTACCAAGCCAGCCACGGATTCGGCCCGCTGCGCTGCTTCCACGCCGGGTTCCAGCGCCATCGCCCACGCAGCCAGGCTGGCGTCGTTGATGGACGCCGCACCCACCAGCAGCTGTAGGGAGACCAAACCATCCCCACAATCGGCGGGCAACGGTCCCACGGCGCGTAATCCGGGGGCCGCCGCGCCTCCGAATACCGCCACGGTGGCGGGACCCTCACCGGAGCGGTCAAGCCACACCAGCCCACCGGTCCGAGGTCGCTCCACCAGCTCGGCCAACGCCGAGACATTGAGCTTGATGCCCGCCACCCAGATCCCGCTGCGACGGGCGGCCCAGGCGGCGGCGGAAAGATCCTCCCGCCGGCAACCAACCACGCGCACCTGTAGCGCGGCGGGCGAAAGGGGGACGTCGGGCTCCAACAAGGCGACGCACCAGACCGGGTCCTCGCGGTATCGGGCCCGCATGGCGTCCACACAGCGGGACACCTCCCCTGAAGTGCCCGCACCAGCGCCTGCACCAGCCCCGCCCCCCAGCTCGAGAACCTGCACCAAGGCATCTGCTGGTTGCACGCCCAGGAAGGTGGGCACTCCGCCCAGGCCCAACTCGGACCACAGCTGGCCGAGACGTTGCCCCAACGCGACGTTGTCCCGAACCCGACCATCGACCACCACCTCCGACGGCAGTGCCGCCTCGGCCGCGTCCACCACGATCAACTCGCCGGGCCCCAGACGCCGCACCGGACCAGAAGCGGGCTCGGCGGGCCTGGTGGCCTGAAGGACTACGACACGGACCATGCCGTCATGGAGGGAGAGGCCGGCAAAGCGAGAGGGGGCGTAGGAACCGGGCGTGACCATCGCCGGTCACCGTAGGAACCCGGACCCAGTCCCCAAATGTGGCGATAGTCCCCCGGGGGCCAGCAGGAGGGGTCAGGAGCAGCGGATCAGCGCCCGAACATCCGTCGCCAGAACGGCTTGTGGGCCCGCTCCCGCTCGGCCTCGACCTCGGCCAGGATCGTTGGGCCGACGGCGTTGATGATCTCCTCGGCCTCGTCCAGCAGCCGAGCGACCCGATCGTCGTGGCCTCCCAGGCCCGGAGGCTCGGGCGGGGTGGGCGGGGTGACCAGGGTGCCGTGCTTCCAGTTCACGTCGGCCAAACGCCGTTCGTACTTGGGGCACAGATCAGGGCACCGCCAGGGGGCCTCGGGCGCCAGGTCCAGGTTGCACTTCCGCACGGTCTCACCGCCGGCGTACGTGCGGGACTCGAAGTTCTTACACTCCTCCCGCATCGGCATCAGCCCACGCTGCCTTCCATCTGCAGCTCGATGAGCCGGCTCCACTCCACGGCGTATTCCATGGGGAGGGTACGGGTGACCGGTTCGATGAAGCCGTTGACGATCATGCCCATCGCCTGTTCTTCGGAGAGGCCGCGGGAGCGCAGGTAGAACAGCTGCTCGTCCGCCACCCGGCTGACGGTGGCCTCGTGGCCGATAACCGCGTCCTTGGCGCCGATCTCCATGTACGGGAACGTGTCGGAAATCGACTGGTCATCGAGCAGCAGCGCGTCGCATTGCACGTGGGACTTGCAGCCGTAGGCGCCCTCCTCCACCCGGACCAGACCCCGGTAGGAGGTGCGGCCGCCGTCTTTGGAGATGGACTTGGACACGATCTTGGAGGTGGTCTCGGGGGCGGCGTGGGTCATCTTGGCGCCGGCATCCTGATGCTGGCCGGCCCCGGCGTAGGCCACGCTGAGGACTTCCCCGGAGGCCTTGGGTCCGACCATGACCACCGCCGGGTACTTCATGGTCAGGCGGGAGCCGATGTTCCCGTCGATCCACTCCATGTGGCCCTCCGTTTCCACCCGGGCCCGCTTGGTGACCAGGTTGAACACGTTGTTGGACCAGTTCTGGATGGTGGTGTAGGTCACCCGGGCGGAGGGCTTGACCACGATCTCCACCACCGCCGAATGCAGCGAATCGGAGGTGTACACCGGCGCCGAGCAGCCCTCGATGTAATGCACCTGGGAGCCCTCGTCAGCGATGATCAGGGTCCGCTCGAACTGGCCCATGTTCTCCGCGTTGATGCGGAAGTAGGCCTGCAACGGCATGTCCACCTCAACCCCGGGCGGCACGTAGATGAACGACCCGCCGGACCACACCGCGGAGTTCAACGCCGAGAACTTATTGTCGTTCGGCGGGATGATCTTGCCGAAGTACGGGCGAACCAAGTCCGGGTACTCACGCACCGCGGTGTCCATGTCGCAGAAGATGACACCCTGCTGGGCCAGCTCGTCACGGTTGCGGTGGAAGACCACCTCGGACTCGTACTGGGCGGTCACCCCGGCCAGGTACTTGCGTTCGGCCTCGGGGATGCCGAGCTTCTCGTAGGTGTTCTTGATGGCGTCGGGGAGGTCTTCCCACTTGTCCACCTGCCCGCCGGTGGGCTTGATGTAGTAGTAGATGTCGTCGAAGAAGATCTCCGAGGTGTCCCCGCCCCAGTTGGGCATGGGTCGCTTCTCGAACTGCTTGAGGGACCGCAGCCGGAACTGTTTCATCCAGTCCTGCTCGGACTTCATCCACGACATCTCGTTGACGAGGTCCTCATTGAGGCCGCGACGAGGCTTGAAGACGTAGTCCTCCTCGTCGGACCAACCGAGCTTGTACTTGGAGAGATCGAGATCGAACTCGGTGTTGGCCATGACGTGGCTCCTGACCGTGGCTGGGTGGGACCTCCGCCTGGCGTCACAGAGCTGGCATCAGCCCCGAGAAGGGAGCGTCGGCAGGGCTCAGGTACGGTACAGCGGCGGGCCGTTCCGGAATTTCTCCTACGACGATAGTAACAAATCCTGTGGTATCCGCCATCCCCCGCCAGGCGTTCCCATCCAGAGCGGAGCCGTCATGCACGACGCCGAACAATTCCGCTTCGAGCCCTATCCCGAGCCCGTGCCGGAGGATCCCGTGACCGAGCAGCAGGCCGTGACCCCACCCCTCCCGAGCGCCGATGAAACCCCTGGCCCCGATGGTTCACTCTGGTGGGCGGCGGTGACCGCGGTGGCGGGATCCCTTGATGTGGGCGTGGCGTTGCTGGCCGGTGACGGGGTGATCCGCTGGTGCAACGAAGCCTTCGAGGCGAATCACCCCGGGGGGCCGTGGCCGACCCGCAATGTGCTGGACCTGCACGATCCCGACGACCCGGTCTACGAGGACCCCGCTGCGCTGCGTCTGGAGTCCGACCCCGACGCCCACTATCGCTTCGAGCGGGAGGTTGGCGGCCAGGTGGTGCGCTACCACCTCCGACGGACGGGCACCGACGGCGTGACCTATGTGCTGGAAACCACGGCTGTGACCGCCGCCTCGGGCGGGTTGCGACCGGGGCCGTTCCCGGAGGCCCTGGTGAACGGGGACGGGAGACTCCGGGCGGTCAACGCGGCCTTCGCCGAGCTGGTGGAGGAGCCGATGGGGACCTTGATCGGGCGTTCCGTGGCCGAGGTGGTGGACGCCGCCGATCGGGCCCGGGTACTAGCTGTTCTGGCGGAGTTGGCGGAGTTGGCGGAGTTGGCGGAGTTGGCGGGGTTGGCGGGCGACGGCGAGAACACCGTCGGCGGCGGGACCGGGTCGGGCGACGAGGTGCTGGACGCCATCGAGGTGCGGTTGGTGCGGGCTGATGGCGAAGCGGTCTGGGCTGAGCTCGCCGTGGCCGCGGGGCCAGGCCCGATGCTGGTGCAGGCCCGGGACATCACCGCCCGGCGAAGAGAAGCACTGCTGCTGCAGGAGGTCTTCGAGGCGGCGCCGCAGCCCTACGCCCTGGTGGACACTGACGGGGTGGTGGTGGGCGTCAACCCGGCGTGGCGGCAACGACTGGGTACCCGCCACGGCCCCGGACGGCCCCTGACCGATGCTGTGGCCGAGGAGAGCCGTCAACAACTCACCGACCTGCTGGCCGGAGGCTGGAAAGCAGATGGTTCAGAGGCGCTCGAGAAGGGGTCCACAGCAACCGGCGCGGTCACCTCGCCCAACGGGTTCGAGCTGGTCACGCTGCTGGAGTTGGCCAACGGGGGCCCGGCCCTGGCCCGGCTGCGGGCCACCGCGCTGCACGACCTGAACGAACGTGTCGAGCGGCTGTTGGTGTCCCTCGACGACCTCACCGCCCACGCCTTGGAGGTGGAGGCCGCTCGTCGGGCGTCGGGCCTGATCCGGGCCACGCTGGATGGGTTGGACCTGGCGGTGGTCAGCTATGACGCCGACGGTCGGGCCGAGGAACTGAACCTGGGCGCGGTGCGGCTGTTCGGTGAGCATGCCGCGGACCTCATTGGCACCGGTCCCCTGCCGCCGGGTTGGCAGGCCCGCCGTAGGGACCAGACCATGCTCGCGGACAGCGAGCATCCCCTGGCCCGGGTCCTGGCGGCCGGCGGTCCGCTCACCGCAGCCGACGTCGTGTGGCTGGCACCGCCATCCGCCGACGCAAGCCCCGAACAAGACTCCGACGAAGGCCCGCCAGACAGTGCCACGTGTGCGTCGATGGGCCGCGGTTACCTGGTCAGGGCCCGTGCGGTGACCCAGCTTCGGCCGGCCCGGCGGGTGGGTGCGGTGGTCGCGTACGCCGAGATCCACGAGCTGCCCGACCCGGCGGCGGACCCACCCGAGGAGCTCGCCACCCAAAACGAACGGGCCACAAACGAGGGGTAGGCTGGTCTCGTGCAACGTGCGCCGGTCTCCCCCACCACCGGGGACCTCAGCCGGCGTTGGGTTCGCCCGTGGCACGCCCCGGCGCTGGTGGGAGGTTGCGCCGTGGTGGGATGCCTGCTCACGACGTGGGTGAACCCGTCCGACACCGGGTTCGCGCTCTGTCCACTGCGTGCCGCAACCGGGTTGGATTGCCCCGGCTGCGGTATGACCAGGGCGGTGGCGCAACTGGGTCGGGCGCAACTGGCAACGGCCGCTGATTACAACCTGGTCCTGGTCCTGGCGTTGCCGGTGCTCGGTTACCTGTATCTGTGCTGGCTGGGAGGCACCTTGGGCTGGCAACTTCCGCAGCTCAGGTGGAACCCCTGGTTGTCGAAGGCGGCGGTGGTGGCGATGGTGGCCTTCGTGGTGCTGCGCAACCTGCCCGTGGGACCGGGGCGCTACCTCAACTCGGACCCCTCGCTGCGCTGGTAACGCCGTTCAGTCCAGGCGGCGCAGGTCGGTGCGGTAGCGCAGGGTCCGATCGATGTAGTGCTGCACGGACTCCTCGATGTCCTCCCGCTTGGCGGCACCCTCCTTGATCACGCACGGCACCCCCACCGCCAACGCCCCCGCTGGCACCTGGCGGCCCGGCGGTACCAGGGCACCGGCACCGACCATGGCCCACTCGCCCACCACCGCCCGGCGCAGCAGGATCGAAGCCGAGCCGATCAGGCAATGGTCCCCGACATGGGAGCCTTCGATGTGGGCCAAGTGGCCGATCACCACGTCGGAGCCGATGACCGTGGGATGTTCGATCCAGGTGTGGATCACCGCCCCGTCCTGCACCGATGTGCGCTCGCCGACCGTGATCGGACCGTCGTCGCCCCGCAGCACCGCCGAGGGCCAGACCGAGCTCAACGCGCCGATGGTGACGTCACCGATGATGGTGGCGTCGGGATGGATGAAGGCGTCAGGGTGAATGACGGGTTCGAGGGCGCCGAGGGCGTAAATGGCCATGGAGGTTCCGGTTACCCAGCCTCAGTCGTTCTTGGCGAAAGATCCGTAGGCCCCGGTGTAGAACAGCAACGGGCCGACGTCACGTTCCTCTGCGTCCATCTCCTGCACCGCGCCGACCACGATCCAGTGATCTCCGCCCTCGTGGACCGCCTCCACCTTGCAATCCATCCAGGCCAGGCAGCCGGCCAGCCGGGGCGAGCCGGTGACCGGCGCCGGCTCCCAGTCCACCCCGGCGAACTTGTCCTCCGCCTTGGAAGCGAAGGTGCCGGTGATGGCCTGCTGGTCAGCGGCCACCACGTTGACGCAGAAGGAGCCGGACCGTTCCACCGCGGCCCATGACGCGGAGGACTTGGTGGGCAGGAACGCCACCAGCGGCGGATCCAGGGACACCGAGGTGAACGAGCCCACGGCCAAACCCACCGGCCGGGCATCGTCCATGGCGGTCACGATGGTGACACCGGTGGGAAATCGGCCCAGCACCTTGCGGAAGTGAGCCGGGTCATTCGCGGGCGGTCGGTCGCTCATTTCCGCACCCTAGGCCAGCTAACGGGGCCCTATCGACACACCTCGACCCACCCCATCGCTGCCGTGCGCCACGGGCAACGATCAGCCGGTGACCGACGGCCAACTCAGCCGCAGTCCTTCATGGGCCGTGATCACCGACAACCCCTCACAGCAGCTGGCAGCGGTTGCGGTGAGCGAGCCGAGACGGTCCATGGTGTCGTCGTCGTGCATCGGATCATGGTGGAACAGCGCCAACGTGGCGGCCCCGGCCTGGCGGGCTACCTCCACCGCATAGGACAACGTGGAATGGCCCCAGGTGGCCTTTTGCACGAACTCCTCGTCGGTGTACTGCGCGTCGTGGATGAGCAGATCAACCCCCGCGGCCAGGCGCAACACGGCCTCATCGACCACCGCCGAGAACCCCGACGACCCGCCAACCGGTTGCTGGTGGTCGGGGATGTACGCCACCGACACCCCCTGCCATTCGATCCGGTACCCGACCGTGGCACCGACGTGGGGGACCCGGGCGGCGGTGATGGTCAGCCCACCCAACGGGAACGGCTGGTCGGTGACCACCTCATGCACGCCGGCGATGCCCAGCAGCTGATCCCGACCCACCGGGAAGAACGGCGGACGGATGCAGGCGTCGATGGCGCCCTCGAGGGTCATGTCATAACCCGGCGCCGGCGCGTGCACGTGCAAGGTGGTGGTGGGGGCCAGGGCCGGTCCGAAGAACGGCAGACCCTGGACGTGATCCCAGTGCAGGTGGCTGACGAGGGCGTTGGCGACGAACGTCTCACCCTTGGGGACGGTCTCGCCGTACACCCGCACGCCGGTGCCCAGATCCAACAGCAACGGATCACACCCGGGGGCCTCGACCACCACCGAGGAGGTGTTACCCCCATAGCGACTGACGTGGGGCGAACAACAGGGCGTTGACCCTCGCACCCCGAAGAAGGTGACCGATAGCTCGGGGCGAGGCTGGAGGCCCATCAGCGAACGGTATCGAACCTATCGCCCAGGTCGTAGGCGGTGTGACAATTTCCACACTTTGAGAGGTAGCGACGGTGGCCGCTCGGCTAGCGTTCGGGGTCCATGGAGGCCTCCGAGGTTGCCGAGCTGACGTCCACTTCCCACGGAGCAGTTCCGGTTCCAGTTCCGGCTCCGGCGTTACCGGACGGGCTGGTGGCGGTGGTCAAGCGGGACTGCCCGACCTGCGAGCTGGTGGCCCCGGTGCTGGCCCAACTGGCCGGAAACGCCACCGCCGAACCGCTGACGGTGTACAGCCAGGACGATCCGGCCTTCCCCGAGGGGCTGAGCGGCGTGGTGGATGATCGCCAGCTGGCCGTGTCCTACCACCACGGCATCGAGACCGTCCCCACGTTGCTGCGGGTGCGCGAGGGCCGCGAGACCGAGCGCATCGAGGGTTGGTCCCGACCAGCGTGGGAGGCCTTCACCGGTTGCGCCGGCCTGGGTCCCGGGTTGGCTGACTACCGGCCCGGCTGTGGGTCCCTGTCGGTGGATCCGAACCTGGTGGACGAGCTGCGGGTGCGCTTCGAGGGCGGTCGGCTGCGGTCTCGTCGGTTGCAGCTGGCGGCGCTGGAAGACGAAATGGAAGCGCTGTTCGAGCGGGGCTGGAGCGACGGCCTGCCGGTGGTTCCACCCACCGAAGCCCGGGTGCTGCGAATGCTGGAAGGCACCCATCGGGCCCCAGACGAGGTGGTGGCGGTGGTACCGCCGCTGCTGGCGCCGGCCACAGTGGAAAAGGTGGCCATCAACGCCGTCCTGGCGGGCTGCGCTCCGGAGTACCTGCCGCTGGTGCTCGCCGCCGTGGAGGCCGCCTGCACCGACGTGTTCAACATCCACGGCCTGTTGTGCACCACGTACTTCTCGGGGCCGTTGGTCATCGTGAACGGCCCGCTGTCCCGGCGCATCGGTATGGCCAGCGGGCACAACGTGCTGGGTCAGGGGAACCGGGCCAACTCCACCATCGGCCGGGCGTTGCAGCTGGTCATCCGCAATGTGGGCGGCGGCCGGCCGGGCCGCGACGGCATCGACCGGGCGGCGTTCGGGTCCCCCGGCAAGCTCGGCTGGGCCATCGCCGAGAACGAACAGGACCTGCCGGCGGGGTGGGTGCCGATGTCGGTGGAGGCCGGTCACCCCGCCGGTACGGACACGGTGGCGTTGTTCGCCGGGCACGGCCCATCAGCGGTGGTGGATCAGCTGTCACGGACCGCGGACTCCCTGATCGAGGCCTTCGCCCGCAAGGTGTCCTCCAACTTCGATCCCAAGTTCTTCGCCCGCCGGATCGACAACATGCTGCTGGTGATCGGGCCCGAACACGGCCGGGTGTTCGCCGAGAGCGGTTGGGACAAGGCCCGGGTGCGGGCGGAGCTGAACGCCAGGGTCATCGACCGTGCCGGAAAGCCCTCGCCGGAACCGCGCTGGGATAGTCCGGCCATCGTGTTCGCCGGTGGCGACGCGGGGTTGTTCTCGGCGTTGATCGAGGGCTGGGTGTCCGGTCCCACCGGTAGCCAGATGGTTTGTCGGGCCGTAACCGGCTCCGACGGTGCACACTGATCCAACCGCCAAGAAACCTTCAAGGAGCTGGAATGAGCCCACCCACAGGGATCACCCTGCTGGATCCCACCAACGAGACCACCCCGGTCATCCGGACCCGAACTGAACGGGCCGCGGCGATTGAGGGGATGACGGTCGGTCTGCTCGACATCTCCAAGCCCCGCGGGAACGTTTTCCTGGATCGGCTGCAGGAACTGCTCGAGGGTCGCGGCTTCAGCGTTCGCCGCTACGCCAAGCCCACGTTCACCAAGCCGGCCCCTGCTGATCTGCGCCATCAGATCTCCCAGGAGTGCAACCTGGTGATCGAGGCCCTTGCCGATTGAGGCAGCTGCACGTCGTGCAGTGTGCACGACACCGTTGATCTGGAAATCCGTGGCATCCCGTCCGTGTTCGTGGCGTCGGAGGTGTTTGTGGACGCCGCCGTGTCCCAGGCTGATGCGCTGGGCTTGGACGTGGCCCGGGTGTTCGTCCCTCATCCCATCCAGGACCGCACCGACGAGGAGATGCGGGCCATGGCCGACCAGGTGGTGGACCAGCTCCTCAGCCAGCTCCGCTCCGGCTGATCCCGGGCCGGCTGATCCCGATCCGAAAACGGGGCCGGCGCCCGCTGGGGTTGGTCACGGCAACCGGTAGTGACCGTCATCCAACTGCGCCAGGCCATCGGCGAGGACGGTGGCGGCCACCCGGTTGGCGCGCTCGGGGTCTTGCGGCCAGCCCATGATGTGCGCCACCTCGGCGGCGCGGACGGGGCCGGCGCGCAGGGCGGCCACTAACCGGCCCCGACCCTGGCGATCCGAGCCGGCGAAAGGTGACTGGCTGCGGCTGGTCCCCGCGCTCCCCACGGCCGGATCCACCGCCGCGAGGTGGGCGCTGGTGACGGACGGGTTCTGTTGGCTGCCGGACCAGGCACAATGCCGGCGAATCGGGCAGGTGGGGCACTGCGGGCCACGGCTGCGACAGTGTTGTGAGCCCAGGTCCATGAGGGCCTGATTCCACGCCCACGCCTGGCCCGGGGGTACCGCCTGATCGGCCAGGGCCTGGGCCTCGGCACGGTTCAGGGCGCGGCCCTCGGTGCGGGCCAGCACCCGGGCCACGTTGGTGTCCACCACCCCCACGTGGTGCTCGTGGGCGAAGGCGCAGATCGCCCGGGCGGTGTACGCGCCAACGCCCGGCAACGTAAGCAGGTCCGCCAACGAGCGCGGCAGCTCACCATCGAACCGAGCAACGGCAACCCCGGCGGCGCGCCACAGGTTGAGCGCCCGGCGGTTGTAGCCCAGGCCCTGCCACTCCTCGATCACCGCCCCGGGGGACGCCTGGGCGCAGGCGATGACGGTGGGGAACCGCCGCAGGAACTGCTGGTAGCGGGGAATGACCCGGCTGACCTGGGTTTGCTGCAGCATCATCTCCGCTACCAGCACCGCCCACGGGTCCCGGGTGCGCCGCCAGGGCAGATCGTGCCGGCCGTGCTCGGCGAACCACGCCAGCAGCAGCGCGTCCGCCGCCGCCAGCCGGGGTGCGCCCACCGCGACGGGCGCTTTGGTCAACCCCACCGGCCGGCGGTGCGGGCCACGAAGGTGGGCGGGTCAAAGGCACGCACCGGCGGCGGCTCACCCTCCACCGGGGCCACCTCCACCAGGCAACTCTGCGCCGCCGGAGCCTGGGACAGCCCCGAGGATGGGCGGTCCGAGGTCAACACGTTGGGGTTGCCGTGCACGCAGAGGGCGGCCGGGTCCCCGCCGTGGAGGGGGTCGTACCAGGCCCCGGTGGGCAGCATCACCACCCCCGCCATCAGCCCCTCATCGATGGTGAGGACCGTTAGGCACGCCCCGCGATCGTTGAACACCCGCACCACCTGGCCCTCGACCAGCCCCCGGTGGGCGGCATCGGTGGGCGACATGGCCAACCACGCCCGGCCGTCAGGAGCCTTCGCCGCCACCGACACCCGGCCGAAGTCCAACTGGCTGTGCAGCTTCGTGGCCGGTTGGTTGGACAACAGATGCAACGGGAACCGCTGCGTCATCGGAGAGCCCAGCCACTCCTCGGGCTCCAACCAGGTGGGCTGCGGCGGGCAGTCGGCCACATCGAACGCCGCCACCACCGGGGAGTACAGCTCAATTCGTCCCGACGAGGTCCGCAACGGATGCGCCTCGGGGTCGGCCCGGAAGGCGCCCAACAGCACCGGGGGCTGGGACGGCGGTGCCAGTTCGATCACGCCGCGGCGCCACAGCTCATTGAACTCGGGCAGCTCAGCGGCACCGGCTCGGCCCGGTTGGCGGGACTGATCCCACAGCTTGCGCAGCCAGCCCATCTCGTTCAGACCTTCGGTGAAGGCCGCGCCGACGCCCAGACGCTGCGCCAGCAGGGCGAAGATCTCGTGGTCGGAGCGGCTTTCGCCCAGCGACGGCAACACCGCCGGCATGGCCACCACGGCGCCGGTGAGGGGCGAGGATCCGATGTCGTTGCGTTCCAGCACGGTGTTGGCCGGCAGGACCAGATCCGCGTGGCGGGCCAGGGGGTTCCACACCTGCTCGTGCACGATCACCGCCTCCGGGCGCTGCCAGGCGTGCACCAGGCGGCCCAGGTCCTGATGGTGGTGGAAGGGGTTCCCGCCGCACCAGTAGACCAGGCGGATATCGGGGTAGGTCCAGCTCACGCCGTCATAGGTGAAAGACCGGCCGGGGCTGGACAGCAGGTCGGTGATGCGGGCCACTGGAATGAATCGTTCGACGGGGTTCGGGCCCACCGAGGGTCGGCTGAGCGAGGCGGTGCCCTGCGATGAGCCCACCCGGTTGACCGATCCGTAGCCCAACCCGAACCCGCCGCCGGGGGTGCCGATCTGGCCCAACAGCGCCGCCACCGCGATGGTGGCCCAATAGGCCTGTTCCCCGTGACGGGCCCGCTGCAGGGACCATGACGCGCTCAGCATGGATGGTCCCGCAGCCAGGTCCCGGGCCAGCTCGATGATGGTGTGCGCCGGCACCGCGCAGATCGACGCCGCCCAGGTGGCGTCGTGATCGCCCAGGCTGTCCAAGAAGCGGTCCACACCGGAGCAGTAGCGCTGCAGAAACGCCTCGTCGTGCAGGCCCTCCGTGACCAAGGTGTGGGCCACACCCAGCAGCAACGCGGTGTCCGTCCCGGGCCGGATGGGGATCCAGCGGGCGTCGAGGGCGGCGTCCAGATCACCTCGGCGGGGTGACACGTTCACCAGGCGCACCCCGGCCTCCCGCAACGCCCGCAGCCCGCCGGCGGCCAGATGCCGGTAGGTGCCACCGTTCTCGACCTGCTGGTTCTTGGCCGCCAGCCCGCCCAACGCCACGAACAACCGACCGTGGGAAGCCAGCTGCTCATAGGAGGTGTGGTTGCCCAACACGTCGAACCAATCGCCCACCACGTGGGGTGCGATCACCTCCGCAGCCGCGTAGGAGTACGAGTTCCTGCTGGTCACGAACCCGCCGAGCAGGTTCAGGAAGCGGTGCAACTGGGATTGGACGTGGTGGAACTTGCCGGCCGAACCCCAGCCGTAGCTACCGGCGAAGATGGCCTCGTTGCCATGGTCGCGGCGGACCCGGTCCAGCTCTGCGGCGGCCAGGGCGGCGGCATCATCCCAGCTCAGCTCCACGAAGGCGTCCCCGCCACGCCTTCGGGTGGCGCCCTGGGCGGGCACGCGTCGGCCGGATTCGACCTCTTCGAGGAAGCCCCGCCGGGCTGCGGGACGGCGGATCCGCAGCGGATGATCGGCCAGTTCGTGAAGGTTCTGACCCAACGGTGAGGGATCAGGGTCATCGCCCACCGGGGTCACGTTGAGGCGGCGGCCGCCCTGGACGGTGACCTCGTAGCTGCCCCAATGGGTCATGGTGGTGGGCATGTGACCTCAGTCTGCCAGCTCCTCCCACCTTGGGTGTACGCACCCGGTGACCGGTAACCTCGCCGGCCATGACCAGCGTTGACATGCAGGAAGTGGCCGGCGTGATCGAGATGGCCAACGGGGTGGTACAACGGGCCATCACCGAGCTGTCCGGCCTCAGCGATCCCGAAGAACGCCAGGTCATCGTGTACGAGCTGGCCCATGCCGCCTCAGCCACCGAGACCGCCCGCGGGCTGTTGGATTACGGCAGCAAGGGCGACTACGAGGCGCAGATCTGTGCCGCCTTCGTGGCGGACTCGGTGGCTGACCTGGTGGGTCGGATCTACGGTCGGGAGGCGGAGTGGGGCGTGTCCCCCGGTGTCTTGGACGGCGCCCGGGATTTCGTGTCCCGTTACCGTCATCCCGAGTTCCTCGCCGGGCTGGCCGCTGATCCCGGCCCGCGCCACCTGGACCCTGACTTCGAGCTGGTGCAGGACACGTTCCGCCGCTTCGCGGAACAGCAGGTGGTCCCCCGGGCCGAGCACATCCACCGCAACAACGAGGACATCCCCGAGGAGCTGATCACCGGGCTGGGCGACATGGGCCTGTTCGGACTGTCCATCCCCGAGGCCTACGGCGGGTTCGCCAGCGGTGGACCCAGCGATTACCTGGGCATGGTCATCGCCACCGAGGAGCTGTCACGGGCGTCGCTGGGAGCTGCGGGTTCGTTGATCACCCGGCCCGAGATCCTGGCCCGGGCGCTGGAGGCGGGCGGCACCGAGGATCAGAAGCAGTACTGGTTACCCAAGCTGGCCACCGGTGAGCTGCTGGCGGCGGTGGCGGTCACCGAACCGGACTACGGGTCCGACGTGGCCAACCTCAAGGTCACCGCCACCCCCACCGAGGGTGGCTGGCTCATCAACGGGGTCAAGACCTGGTGCACCTTCGCCGCTCGGGCCGACGTGCTGATGCTGCTGGCCCGCACCGACCCCGACCGTTCCAAAACCCACCGGGGCCTGAGCCTGTTCATCGTGCCCAAACCACGCGGGGATGGTCACGGGTTCGCCTTCACCGACGACCACCGCGGCAAGCTGGAAGGCCGGCCCATCGACACCCTGGGGTACCGGGGGATGCACTCCTACGAGCTGGCCTTCGAGAACTGGTTCGTGCCGGCGGACAACCTGTTGGGCGGGGACGCCGGGCTCGGCCGAGGCTTCTACTTCCAGATGGCCGGGTTCGAGAACGGCCGGCTGCAGACCGCGGCCCGGGCGGTGGGCGTGATGCAGGCAGCGTACGAAGCGGCCCGGGATTACGCCGACAACCGGGTGGTGTTCGGCCAGCCCATCGCCAACTACCAGCTCACCCGGGCCAAGCTGGGTCGGATGGTCATCACCATCCAGGCCGCCCGCCAGTTCTCCTACCAAGTCGGACAGCTCATGGCCAAGGGCGAGGGGCAGATGGAGGCCTCCATGGTGAAGGCCTACGTGTGCCGAGCGGCGGAATGGGTGACCCGGGAGGCCATGCAGATCCACGGCGGGATGGGCTACGCCGAGGAGTTCCCCGTCAGCCGGTATTTCGTTGACGCCCGGGTGCTGTCCATCTTCGAAGGCGCCGATGAGACGCTGTGTCTGAAGGTCATCGCCCGCAAGCTGCTGGCGGGTTAGACGATCGACCGGGCGGGTCTGGGTCCGGGTCTGGCGTTAGGCGTCGACCAGGTCAACCAGGCGGCTGATTCGGTGGCGGGAAATCCCCAGGGTGTCACCCACCCAGTGCAACAGGTCGCGATCCAAGGCGTCGATCCGGCCGTCGGCCATGGCCAATTGCAGCGCGCCGACCACGGTACATTCCGCGTCTCGGGTTTCGGCCTCAGCGATCCGGCCGAGCGCGAGGCGGAGCTGGTTGGGGTCCTGGTGCGATACCACCTGGTCCAAATCCGCGACGCCGAAGGTGGGCTCGAACTGCTGAACCGCGCCCACCAGGGCCGCCCGCTCCACCCCGGACAGGTACGCCCGGGAGCCAGCCAGATGACCGGCCAGCTGCCCCAGGAACTGCGGTACTGCAGGTGCGGTAAGAATCATGCGACGATCGTTCGCTGCCGAACACCTACCGGGCAGGAGCCCTTTTCCCCAAGTTGGGTCAAGCCTTTCCTAAGGAACACCGCTCGGGGGATGATCGGGCCCATGATCAGCGACGAGGTGCAGCTCCGAGGGCTCAACGACGAGGTCACCATCGAGCGGGACCGGTGGGGCATTCCCCACGTCCGAGCGCACACGCTGGCCGACCTGTTCTTCGGTCAGGGTTTCGCCACCGCCGCTGATCGGAGCTGGCACCTGGAGTGGGATCGGCGTCGGGCCTACGGCACCTTGGCGGCGGCCACGGGCAACAACGCGCATGTGGTCGCTGACGCCTTCGCCCGACGGGCCCGGCTGGGTGATGTGGCCCGACGGGGGTACCAGCAGCTCACCGAGGCCCAGCGAGCCCCGCTCGACGCCCACGCCGCGGGCATCAACGCCTACCTGGATTGGGCCGCCGCCAGTGCCGGGTCGCCGCCCATGGAGCTGACGCATCTGGGCATCGGGGCTTCACGCTGGGAGCCGCAAGACGCAGTGGCGGTGTTCCAGATCCGTCACGTGCTGTTCGCCACCTGGCAAACCAAGCTGTGGCGGGCCCGGGTGCTGGCGGCGCTGGGTCCCCAAGCCATGATCCGCTTCAACCGGGAAGGTACCTGGGGCGAGACCCCCGTCATCGTGCCGGCGGGGGTACGCCAAGCGGTGGGGGAACTGGCCGCGGCGGGCCTCTTCGCCCCGGGCGCAGCAGGTCCCGGCGGCTTGTCGGGCAGCGGGGTCCTCGACGGGTTGGGAGCGCTGACCCCGCTGGGCTTGAACCTGTCGGGATCGAACTGCTGGGTGGTGAACGGGTCCCGCACCGGGCACGGCTCACCGATCATCGTCGGGGACCCACACCGGGCCCTGGAGGTGCCCAACGTGTACTACCAGGTCCGTTTGAGCTGCCCCGAGGAGGGTGTGGAGGCCGCCGGGTTCTCCTTTCCCGGGGTGCCGGGCATACAGCACTTCGGCCAGAACGGGCGGGTGGCCTGGGGGGTCACCAACGCCATGGCTGACTATCAGGACCTGTACGTGGAGCGGCTACCGGACGCGGTGACCGACCGCCGGGTGGAACAGATCGAGGTGGCCGGGGCCGATCCGGTGCCGGTGGAGTGCCTGCTCAGCGCCCACGGCCCGGTGGTGGTGGGTGGCAGCGAGATGGGGGTGGGCCTGGCGTTGGCGTCCACTGGTCTGGTGGATCCCGCCGGCAGCTTGGCCACGCTGGTGCCGTTGCTGCAGGCCCGGACGGTGGATGAGCTGGACCGGTTACTGACGGACTGGGTGGAGCCGCTCAACAACTGGGTGATGGCGGATCGTGACGGGGCGATCGGGTACCGCACCGCCGGCAAGGTCCCGGTCCGACCCGAGGTCAACACCTGGCTTCCGGTGCCGGGCTGGGATCCGACCTTCAACTGGTCCGGGATGATCCCCGACAATGAACTGCCCCGCCAGCGCGATCCCGACGTGGAGGCCATCGTCACGGCCAACCAGCGGATCACCACCCGTGACTACCCGCACCTGCTGGGCAGCGATTGTTACGGTGCCAGCCGGGCCCAACGCATCTGGGACCGCCTCGAGGAAATCCCCCTTGCTGCCAGCATTGAGCAGAACGAGCGCGGCGGGGTCGGGGTCGGTGCTGCGCTGGCGGCCATTCACGGGGACACCGTGAGCCGGGCCGGACTGCACTTCGCAGCGTTGTCCGGCGATGAGCTGCTGGCCCGATGGGACGGGTCCATGGACGCCCGCTCTGCTGCCGCAGCCCTGTACGCCACTGCCCGTGACCTGCTGGTTCGACGGATCATCGAGCTTCTGCCGGCGGAGCTTCGCCGCAACCCCTTCAGCGCCTGGGAGCCGGCGGCCACGGCGCTGCCGACCGAGCAGCGGGTGGACGCCGCCCTTGATGGCTGGTTGGCGGCGGAGGATCTGACCGTGCTGGAAGCGGCCGGGGCGGACACCCCCGGCGGCTGGCGGGCGTTGGTAGTGGACGCGGTGAGCGCCGGTCGGGCCGAGCTGAGTGCCCGCTTCGGGTCTGATCCGTCGGGCTGGGCCTGGGGGGATCTGCATCACCTCACCCCGCTGCATCCGCTAGGCCAACAGCTGGGCGAGGCGGTACGACCCGAATCCGGTCCACTCAGCGGCGGTTCGGGCTGTGTGATGGCCACCAACCAGCTGGCAGGTATCAGCTACGCCGCCCTCACCGGGTCCACCGCCCGCTATCTGTGGGATCTGGCGGACCCTGACCGGTCGGGCTGGGTGGTACCGCTGGGCGCATCCGGTGATCCCGCCAGCAGCCACTTCGCTGATCAGATGGGACCCTACGTGGACGTGGAGCTGCTAGCGGTGGTGTCCCCGCCCGTCAGCGAGCGGCGTCTGCGGCCGGCCTGACCGGTCCGCTACAGCACGCCTTCCTTGTACAACTCCTGGGCGATGGGGGTGTCGGCACGGGCCAGGGCCTGGGCCACGTCACCGATGCCGTCGGGCCCGGCGATGGCGGTGATGGACTCCAGCGGCACCACTTCATCTTCCAGCTCCCACGGCTCAACCCCGGCGCTGTGACGTTCCAACACGAACTCCCACACCGCGGGGGCCACGATCCGGCCCAGCCCGGCCACCGCCCACACTGCGCCTCCGGCTTGCAAGGTGGTGGCCGCCGCGGCCCGTGACCCGGCCACCGCGATCAGGGCATCAGGTCCCACCAGGCTGGCCTCCACCAGCAGCACCTGCGCTGACGCCGCCGCCGCGCCCAGCCCACTGAGGGGTACCTCCACGGCGTCCACGTCGACTCGTTGCAGACGCCGGACCAGACCGGAGGCCTCGCCGGCAACGTCCACCACCAGCACTTCCAGATCGCCCCGGGCGGGCAGGGCCCGGGCCACCAGCTCCGGCCAACCCAGCACGCACACCGTGGCGTCCGCAGGCAGTGCGAGGCTCAACTCCCGGGCGGTGCGGTCCGCCTCGAACTGCTCGGCTCGGCGGCGGGACTCCCCCACCGGCTCCGCGGCCAGGCAAAGATGGCTGGTCAACCACCACAACGGCCCCGAAGTCAGATGGCGGGCCAGCATCCGGCGGCAGGCCATGACCATGCCCGCGGGGTCATCTCGGAACGTGGCCAGGGAGTGGGCGGTCTCCGACACCAGGGCGGATTGATCAGCACCCGAGGAGCGGGCCACGTATCGGAGCCGTTCTATGGGGTGCACCCGCACGACGGTAGCGCGACCGGGACCATCTCAGCCGGGCGCCCCACTCCAGCCGGTGGCGGCGAAGCTGGGCCGGGGCGGGGGCCGGCAGATAGCGTGGCGCACCGTGGCAGCAGCTGAGGTTCCCGCCAACACCGTTCTCTCCGCCATCGACGGGCAGACCCGCAACGTGGAGGAATGGCTGATCACGTTCCAGTTGCTGGGCGTGGTACTCGACCCGTTCACCTACGAGAGCGCCTGGCTGCTCGACAGCGCCGGGGAGATCCTTCGAACGTTCAGCGGCGCCAGCGTGCGGACCGCTTTCGTGGTCACCTCCACCGCTGATGAAGCCCGCCAGTTCTGTGGACCGTGGGCGGATCAGGTGTTGATCTTCGCCGATCCGGAGCGGGCCTTCGTGCGGTCCCTTGATCTGGAAGCGCTCCCGGCCCTGTTCCATCTGCGCCAGAATCGCCAGCTCGGCGGGGTCGCCCAGGGGTGGGACCCGCCACAGTGGCGGGCCATCACCCAACAGGTGGGCCGGGAACGGCGCTGGTCAAGCCCGCTCATCCCCGGCCCCGGCATGCCCCAGCCTTACCCCGGCAGCCCGGCGCTGAGCACGACCGTCTGAAACGGGGGGCTGCGGGGCTTTGAAACGGGGGGCTGCGCTGGAAACGGGGGGCTGCGCTTTGAAACGGGGGGCTGCGCCCCCCGCCGGCGCTAGGGCGCCTCCCCCCATCGCGAGACACAGCGGGGTGCGCTGATCGGTCGGCTGGCGCCTCCCTGACGGCGCTCGGGCGGGGCCCCAACCCCACCCTCGGGGCCCGGCCCGGCGGCGAGGGCCCCGCGCGACACCTTTACTACGGGGACAAGCGCTTGGCAGCCGGGGGCGTCTGGGCGGTGTTTGGGGTGGCTTGGATGGCGTCTAGCTGCGTCTAGCTGGCTTTCATGGCTTCGAGGACGGAGCGCCAGCGCTCGGGATTGCTGCGGTAGGGGGCGTAGAACGTGATGCGGTCGATCACGTCGCCGTATCGCTGGTGCAGTTCGGGCGCCACCTGCTCCGGTTCGCCCACCACCGCGAAGGTGTTGAGGATCTCGTCGTCCACCAGGTTGCCCATCTCCACCCATTTGCCCTGCTTGGACAGGGCGTTGAGCTCCTCTTGCATGCCGCCCCAGCCGTGCAGATCCAGCACCGGGCGATAGGCCGGGGTGGAACCGTAGAAGGCGATCTGCTGGCGGGTACCGGTGGCGGCGTCGGCCATCTGCTTTTCGTCGTTGCCGGTGACCACGAAGCTGGGGCCGACCACCTCGAAATCGTCCATGGTCTTGCCGGCCTTGGCCCGACCCCGTTGCAGGGCGGGCATGGTGACCTCTCGCAGGTACCGCTCGGTGGTGAACCCGTGGCAGATGAACCCGTCGCACACCTCACCGGCCACCTCGGTCATCAGCTCGCCGACCCCGGCCAGGAAGATCTTGGGGTTGCCGTGGGGGTTGGGCCCGGGGTTGAAGAACGGGGTCATCAGGGTGTGGCTGTAATAGTCACCGCGGAAGTCCAGCTTGGTGCCCTCGTTCCAGCTGTCCCAGATGGCCCGGACCGCCAGCACGAACTCTCGCATGCGGGCCGCGGGATGGGACCACGGCATGGAGAATCGCTTGGTGATGTGGGGTTTGATCTGGCTGCCGAGGCCCAGAATGAACCGCCCGCCGGAGTAGGCCTGCAGGTCCCAGCCGATGTTGGCCACCAGCATGGGGTTGCGGGAGAAGGCCACCGCGATGGAGGTGCCCAGCTCGATCTGGTTGGTGTGCTCCGCAGCCAGCACCAGGGGCAGGAACGGATCGTGGTTGGTTTCCGCGGTCCAGATGCCGGAGTAGCCGGCGTCCTCCCGCTCTTTGGCGTCACGCGCCGCGTTGGACAGATCCAGACTGATGCCACTGTCGACCTTCATCCGGCCGACCGTAGTACGGCGACGGGCCGCTCAGTCGCAGAGGAGGTCAGCGACGGCGCGGGCCGGGGCGCCGAGCGGAGTGAGCCGCACCACCCAGAAACCCGGGACGGTCAACACCAAGGTGGTGCCGTCACGATCGGCTCGAACATCCTCGCGCCGCCAGGAGGCCACCAAACGGCGGGCTTTCCAGGTGATGCCCGGTTCGAGGGCGTGCACCGCGGTGTCGGTCACGGCCAGCATCACCCGACCCGGGACGGAGGCCTTGCGGGCCAGAAAGCCGTGCGAGGCGGCCGAACCGCCCGCTCCGGGTACGTCCGCGGCGAAGGATCCCGACGCCAAAACTGGCTGATCCACGAAGGCCTGAACCCGGTCGGCGACGGTCGTCATGGTCAGTTCATCGACCGATTCGCCGACGACCTTGAGGGTCGACCGAACCCGGCGCTCTTGCCGGCGGGCTGGCTAGCGCAACCCTCCACGGGTCATGCCCAGCAGGTCCAGGGCCTCGGTCAGCTGCTGGTCGCTGAGCAGGCCCCGTTCCACCACCAGGTCGCGCACGCTGCGACCGCTGCGCACCGATTCCTTGACGATCTCGGCCACCGTCTCGTAGCCCAGGGCCGGGTTCAGGGCGGTCGCCACCTGCGGGGTGGCCTCGGCGTAGGCCCGGCAACGCTCGACGTCGGCGGTGATGCCGATGACACAGCGTTGGGACAGCAGGCTGATGGCGTTGGCCAGCAACGTGACCGATCCCAGCAGGTTGCGGGCCATGACCGGCACGAACACGTTCAGTTCAAACGCGCCCTGGGAGCCGGCGAAGGCCACCGCTGCGTCATTGCCGATGACCTGGGCGCCGACCTGGGTGACCACCTCGCAGATCACCGGGTTGACCTTGCCGGGCATGATCGAGCTGCCCGGTTGCAGGTCCGGCAGGTGGATTTCGGCCAGACCGGCCCGGGGACCTGACGCCATCCAACGCAAGTCGTTGGCGACCTTGATCAGGCTCACCGCCAACACCCGCAACTGCCCGCTGAGCTCCACCAGCGCGTCCCGGGCACCCTGAGCGGCGAAGTGGTCCGGCGCCTCCCGCAGCGGCAGCTCCAAGCGGTGGGCCAACGCCCCGATGACCTGACGGGCGAAATCCGGCGGGCAGTTGAGCCCGGTGCCGGTGGCGGTGCCGCCGAGGGGCAGCCGGCAGACCCGCACCAGGCTGTCCTGGATCCGCTCCCGGCCCTCTTCGATCTGGGCTGCATAGCCGCCGAACTGCTGGCCCAGGGTGATCGGGGTGGCGTCCATCAAGTGGGTTCGGCCGGCCTTGACCACCTCGGCGAACTCCCCCGCTTTCTGCGCCAGCGCACCGTGCAGGTCATCGAGGGCCTCGAACAACTCGGTGCGGACCGCCACCGCCACCGCCACGTGCACCGCCGAGGGGAACACGTCGTTGGAGGACTGTGAGGCGTTCACGTCATCGTTGGGATGCACCGGGTGACCAGCCCGAGCACAGAGGTTGGCGATGACCTCATTGAGGTTCATGTTGGTGCTGGTCCCGGACCCGGTCTGGAACACGTCGATGGGGAACTGGTCCGCGTGGCTGCCGGTCACGATCTCCTCGGCGGCGGCGATGATGGCCTGCCCGGCGTCCTCCGCCAGCCGGCCGAGGCCCATGTTGGCCCGGGCCGCCTCGGCCTTGATGAGGGCCAGCGCCCGAATGACCCGGCCATCCATGGGCTCGCCCGACACCGGGAAGTTCTCGACCGCCCGCTGGGTTTGGGCGCCCCACAACGACGCCTCTGGGACGTGCACCTCGCCCATGGCGTCATGCTCGATCCGGGTGCCGGTGGCGGGTTTGCTGTCGAGGGCCGGTGTGGCGTCGGGAGCGGTCATCGGATCGACGCTAGGAACGCCGCGAGGGCTACGTGCTCAAGGGCGCCCTGCGGACGGTCGATGATCATCGCGGTGGCCACCCGTACCGGCATGTTGCTGGCCCATCACCCCGTTGACCAGCGCCATCGGTGCGCCACCGTGGCCGGCCGGGACGTGTGTCGGCGCTGCCTGGTGCTCTATCCGCTGATGGTGGCGGCCATGGTGGCAGTGGCCGCCGGGATCGGCGCCGACGCCGTGCCGGTGGGGTGGCGGGAGGGGTGGCTCTGGCTGCTGCCGTTGCCCGGCGCCGTGGATTACACCGCCGAGGCGTTCGGGCAGTGGACCTACTCGGCCCGCCGTCAGGTCCTGGTCACGGCGCTGCAGGGCATCGGCGGGGGCGCCGGCCTGGCCTGGGAGGTACAGGCCCCGGCCACGGTGTCGTTCTGGTCCGCCGCGCTGTTTTATGGGATCTCGGGGCTGGTGGTGACCGGGCTCGGCTGGCAGTTCCGGGCCCAGCACCGGGCCTCCGCCGCCTATCGGGCCTCCCTCGATGAGGCCGAAGCCCGGCTCGGGCCCTAGCGGAGCGTGACCGGGGAGGCCTTGGCCACGTCCTCGAAGAAGTCGTTGCCTTTGTCGTCCACCACGATGAAGGCCGGGAAGTCCTCCACCTCGATGCGCCACACCGCTTCCATGCCCAGCTCGGGGTACTCCAGGACCTCAACCTTGCGGATGCAGTCCTGGGCCAGCTTGGCCGCCGGGCCACCGATGGAGCCCAGATAGAACCCGCCGTGGGTCTTGCAAGCGTCCGTCACCGCCTTGGAACGGTTGCCCTTGGCTAGCATGACGAAGCTGCCGCCAGCGGCCTGGAACTCACCGACGTAGGAGTCCATGCGCCCGGCGGTGGTGGGCCCGAACGAACCTGAGGCGTACCCGGCGGGCGTTTTGGCCGGCCCGGCGTAATAGACGCAGAGATCGCGCAGGTAGTCCGGCATGCCTTCGCCGCGATCGAGGCGGTCTTTGATCTTGGCGTGGGCGATGTCCCGGGCCACCACCATCGGACCACTGAGGGACACCCGGGTGCGGATGGGATAGCGGCTGAGCTGCTGACGGATCTCGCTCATGGGCCGGGTCAGATCCACCTTGACCACCTCACCGCCGAGGTCGCGGTCCGCGGTTTCGGGCAGGAACCGGGCCGGGTCCCGCTCCAGCTGCTCGAGGAACACCCCCTCGGCGGTGATGCGGGCTTTGGCCTGGCGGTCCGCCGAGCAGCTCACGGCGATACCTACCGGGCAGGAGGCACCGTGGCGGGGCAGGCGCACGATGCGCACGTCATGGCAGAAGTACTTGCCGCCGAACTGGGCGCCGATGCCGGTGCGTTGGGCCACCTTGAGCACCTCCGCCTCCAGCTCGATGTCCCGAAAGCCCCGGCCCAGCTCGTTGCCCGTGGTGGGCAGCTGATCGAGGTAGTGGGTGGAGGCCAGCTTGGCGGTCTTGAGGGTGTGCTCGGCCGAGGTGCCGCCGATCACGATGGCCAGGTGGTAGGGCGGGCAGGCGGCGGTGCCGAGGCTGCGGATCTTCTCGTCGATCCAGCTGACCAGCCGACCGGGGCTCAGCAGCGCCTTGGTTTCCTGGTAGAGGTAGCTCTTGTTGGCCGAGCCGCCGCCTTTGGCCATGAACAGGAACGAGTACGCGTTGCCGTCCACGGCGGCGATGTCGATCTCCGCCGGCAGGTTGGTGCCGGTGTTGACCTCTTCGTACATGTCCAGCGCCGCCATCTGGCTGTAGCGCAGGTTGGCGCTGCGATAAATATCGAACACCCCCCGAGCGATGGCCGCTTCGTCGCCGCCGCCGGTGAACACGAACTGGCCCTTTTTCGCCTTGATCAGGGCGGTGCCGGTGTCCTGGCATGACGGCAGCACCCCGCCGGCGGCGATGCTGGCGTTCTTCAGCAGCTCCAGGGCCACGAAGCGGTCATTGTCGGACGCCTCGGGATCATCCAGGATGCGCCGCAGCGACGCCAGGTGCGAGGAACGCAGCAGGTGGGAGATGTCCCGCATCGCTTCGGCGGTGAGCGCTGTCAGGACCTCGGGCTGCACCCGCAAGAAGGTGTGGCCGGCGGCGTCGAAGGTGTCAACGCCCTCAGTGGTGAGCAGCCGATACTCGGTGTGCTCGTCCGCCCCCAAGGGCAGCAACTCTTGATACTCGAAAGGGTCCTGAGGGTCGGAGTCGGCCATACGCCAGACGCTATCGCCGCTGCGCTTGACCGTTCAGATTGGCGGTGCTACCACTACCGGCGTTCACACACGCACGGAAGGTGGTTCGAAAACCTCGTAGGGGCGAATCCACGTCGATTCGCCGCGAGTTTGCACGGCCGTAGCCGGCTTTTCTCCGGTCAGGCGGCGCCGCTGTGTGCGGTGATGGTGGCGGCGCTGCGGTGGGCCCGGGCGATGCGGCCGTACACGTCGATGACCGGCCACAGACGCAACACGGTGCGGGGGTCGATCGACCAGTCGGGCTCCTCGCCGAACAACTCGTGCGCTTCGGTCGTATCAGCGGCGAGAGGCTTGTCGGCGCTGCGGGCGAAGTGGCGGTCGGCGATGTTCATAACGGTAACGATCTCCCTCGGAACCGGACCAGGTGGTCCGCCGCATCCCTGCGGTTGTGGGACACACCGTAGTCGGCCAACCACGCAGAGTCGCTAGGTGAAATCCCCTAAGCGGGTGGCCCCAGAGTTCGTCACGATCCGGGACCCCGGTCGCAGGGGACGTCGGTTGACGAGCCCGGCGCGGCCGCAGCGGTAGCGTGTCAGCCCGTGAACGACCTCGAAGAAGGCCTGGCCCTCACCCTCGACTTCGCCAAGCTGGCCAAGGTCGCCGCCACCGGGGCCCAGGTGGTGCCTGTCGTGCTGCAACACGCGGACACCAACGAGGTGCTCTTCATCGGCTACGCCAATGACCTGGCGGTGCGGGAGACCTTCGCCCGACGCAGCGCGGTGCTGTGGTCAACCTCCCGCAACGAGCTGTGGCACAAGGGCGCCACCTCGGGGGACACCCTGGATCTGGTGGACGTGCGGGTGAACTGCGAGCAGAACTCGTTGCTCTATCGGGTCCGACCCCGTACCGGCGGCGCCTGCCACACCACCGACACCACCTCCGGCCAGGCCCGTCCCACCTGCTATTACCGCACGGCCACGGACCCGTCGTCGTTGACGTGGACCTCCTGAGCCACCGTCACACCGAGTGATCGCCCGCAATCGTTAGCCGAAGCCGCCACCCGTCGATGATCGCGCCCCCCAGTCCCACCGCTGAGCCCGCCCGATGAGCGTCGCCGCGCCCGAACTGGTGGGCCACGGCGGCTGGATCGGCATTGAGGGCGAGCTGTCGCTGCGGGCCCTGCGGGGTCGGGTGGTGGTGGTGCTGTTTTGGACCTTCGCCTGCTCCAAATGTTGCCGGGTGGGCGACGAGCTGGCCGATCTGCAGTCCCGCTACCCCGACGAACTGGCCGTGGTGGGGGTCCATTGCCCGAAGTTCCCTTTCGCGGCCGAGCACGCGGCGGTGGTGCGGGCCGCGGCTCGCCTGGGCTGGCCGTTCCCGGTGCTGGACGACCCCGACATGGTCACCTGGCAGCAGTACGGCATCCGGGGTTGGCCCAGCGTGGTGGTGGTGGACGCCCGCGGTCAGCTGGTGGGGGCGCTGCCGGGGTCGGACAAGGTGGCGCTGCTCCATCAGATCGTGGGCGATGAGGTGGCGCAGCAACGTCGCCTCACCCAACGACCGGGTCGACGCCCCAACAACCCCCTGCCATTGCGCCGGGCCCGGCCCGAACCGGCGGCCGTTGCGGGGTTGTGGACCTTCCCCTCCAAGGTGGCTACCGATCGTCGGGGTCGCCTGGCGGTGGCGGACACCGGCGGGGACCGGGTGGTGGTGGCCACCTTCACCGGGCCCGAAAGCGCTCGGGTGACCCACACCATCAGCGGCCTGCGCCGACCTCATGGGGTGCGGTTGTACGGCTCTGAGCTGGTCATCTGTGACACGGGCCATGATCGGGTGGTGTCAGTGGACCTGGCCCGACGGCCCGGCTCTGATGAAACGGTGACGCCGGACGCGGCGGGCATCATCCATCTGCGGGTCTTGCCCAGCGAGGTCATCGCCACGGACCTGGAAGCCCCGCTGGATGTGGTGGCTGATGTGGACGGCTCCTACGTGGTGGCCGAATCCGCTGGTCAGCGGCTCTGGCGAATCCCAATCGACGGGTCCTCGGCGGCGCCGATTGCCGGGGATCGCTACGAGGGCCTCGTCGACGGCCCCGCCGAAGAGGCCGAACTGGCCCAGCCCTCAGGTCTGACCCGGCTGCCGAACGGCCTGGCCTGGGTTGATGCCGAATCGTCCTCCATGCGCATGCTCGACGGTCGGGGGCGGGTGGGTTCCCTGGTCGGCGAGGGCCTGTTCGACTGGGGGCTGCGTGACGGTCGTCGCCGCCAGGCCCGACTGCAGCACCCCGAGGGCATCGTGGCCGCACTCGACGGCACCTCACTGTTCGTGGCCGACACCTACAACCACAAGCTGCGGTGGTGGCGGGACCGGCGGTTGTTGACCCTGCCAGCAGAGGGCCTGCTGGAGCCCTCGGGCCTGGACGTGTTACCCGATGGTCGTCTGCTGGTGGCGGACCGCGCCCGGCACCGCATCGCCCTGGTGGACCCCCACAGCGGCATGGTGCGGACCCTGGTGGTGGACCGGCTCAACCTCGACGGGCCCGAACCGGACGCGGCGTGGGGCGAAAAGCTGCGGGGTGAGACCAACTCACCGCTGACGGTGCCGTTTTCGGTGATGCTCGGTGATTTCGTGCTGGATACCGACACTGCCAGCGGGATTGCGGTGCGGGTGGAGATCGAGGCCGAACCGCCGGCGTTGCTGGCCACCGGACCCCGGGCCTGGACCCATGTGGCCACCGACGGCAGCGTGACCGTCACTGCCGGTTCCATTCCGGCCACCGGGCTTCTCACCGTGAAGGTCACCGCGGCGGGCGCCAACCTCGGAGCACGGTCCGTCTGCCGCTCCGTCACCCGCCACGCCCTCACCATCGACCACTGAGCGGCGTCGGGACTGGCTCACCGCCCGGCTCCCCCGTCAACGTCACGGTCGCCATAGACGTCACGCTCACCGTCAACGTCAACGTCAGGTGCTCCGCTCAGCGAACGGTCCAACCGCCGTCCACAGTGACGGTTTGGCCGGTCATGTAGCTGGAGGCATCCGACGCCAGGAACAGCAGGGCCCCGTCCAGCTCGGACTCAGTGCCGCCGCGGCGCATGGGGGTGTTGCGGGTAATCCAGGCCAGACCGGAGCTGTCGGCCTCGAACATCTGGGCGGTGAGCTCGGTCTCGAAGTAGCCGGGGCTCAAGGTGTTCACCCGCACCCCGCTGCGGGCCCACTGCAACGCCAGCTCCCTGGTCAGACCCATCACGCCATGCTTGGAGACCACGTAGGCGGCCTGGTTGTTGGGGCTGGATCCCACAAAGGCGTGGACCGAGCCGATGTTGATCACCGACCCGCTGCCGGCGGCCAGCATCGGCGGCGCCACCAGCGAGGACAGCACGAAACAGGCGTTGAGGTTGACCTCAATCACCGCCCGGAACGTTTCGGGGGGTTGGGATTCGGCCTTGTGGGGGGCGTCGGACAGCCCGGCGTTGTTGACCAGCACATCGATGCGGCCGAAACGCTCCAGGGTGGCGGACACTAGGTTGCGGCACTGCTCGTCGTCGCTGACATCGCACTGGTGGGCCACCACGCCGGGCAGCTCGGCGGCCAGGGCCTCCAAACGGTCGGCCCGGCGGGCGGCGGCCACCACCTCGGCGCCGGCGGCCCGCAACACCCGCACGAAACGGGCCCCGAACCCGCTGCTGGCCCCGGTCACGATGGCCACCCGGCCCTGCAGGTCCCACAACTTCATCAGATCGATATCGGTCACCGGCGGATCGTAGGCTGCGCGCATGAAGGTGCGGATCGGCTACGGCCTCGGTGTCAACAGCCTCACCAACGATGAGGACCACTACGGGCACTTCGTGGACGAGTTGGAACGCCTGAAGTTCGACTCGTTATGGGTGTCCGAGCGCATCAGCGGCCACTCTTGTGACCCGGTGGTGGCCATGGCCTACGCCGCCGGCCGAACCAAGAAGCTGAAGTTCGGCATGTCGGTGATGGTGCTGCCGGGCCGCAACCCGGTGCTGGTGGCCAAGCAGCTGGCCACGCTGGACCGGCTGTCGGGGGGCCGGTTGCTGCCGGCGTTCGGGCTGGGCGCGCCGAACCTGGCGGAGTGGGGGGCGTTCGGGGTGCAACGCAAGGAGCGGGCCCCGATCTTCGATGAGGCCCTGCCGCTGATCCGCCGGCTGTGGCTGGAGGAGTCCGTCACCCACCACGGCACGTACTACAACTTCGAGAACATCACGGTGCTGCCGAAACCAACGCAGACCCCGCCCGATGTGTGGTTGGGCGGGCAGGCCCCCTCGGAGCTGCGTCGCATCGGCCGGATGGCGGACGGTTGGCTGCCCAGCTTCACCACCCCCGCCGAGGTGGCCAAGGGTATGGACACCATCAAACAGGTGGCCGCCGAACACGACCGGGAGATCGACCCCGAGCACTACGGCGTATTGATCCCCTACGCCACCGCCCCGTTGTCAGAGTCCTACATCGCCGCCTCCCGGGCCCGCCGCCCCGAGGTTGACCCTCACGACATCGTACCGTTGGGTATGGACGCGGTGGCCCAATCCATCAAACGGTTCATCGACGTGGGCGCCTCCAAGTTCGTGCTGATCCCCACGGTGGAGCCCGCCGACTGGACCGCCGAGCTGACCGCGGTGGCCGATGCACTCCTCCCGCTGGAGACCTGAGCCGTCCTGATCCGCGAAACCAGCCGGTGACGGACCGGTAGCCTCGGCGCCATGGCCAGCGACTACAACTTCGTGCCCGGAGCAGCCACCCCGATGGTGGTGGCCACCGAGGGCAGTGAGCTGATCCTGTCCGACGGGCGGCGGGTGTTGGACGGCGGCGGCGGGGCCATCGTGGTCAACATCGGTCACGGTCGCCCTGAGATCGCCGAGGTGGCCGCCCGCACCACCTCCACCGTCGATTACGTCATCCCGCCGTGGAACACCCCGGCCCGTCAGGCGGTGGTGGACCGGCTGGTCAGCTCCTGGCTGCCGGCGGGCCTGGACCGGGTGGTGCTGACCTCGGGCGGGTCCGAGGCGGTCGATTCCGCCATCCGTCTGGCCCACGCCTACCACGTCTGCAACGGCGAGCCGGACCGCTACCGGGTGATCGGGCGCTGGCCGTCCTACCACGGGGTGAACCTGGGCGGGCTGGCCGCCGGCGGGCACCGGGGGCGGCGCAACGGCTACGAACGGTTGCTGTTGGACTTCCCTCACGTGGTGTGGGATGACCCCGATGCGCTGGAGGCCATGATCGAGGCCCAGGGACCGGAGACCATCGCCGCCTTTATCGCCGAACCGGTGATCGGGTCCGCCGGTGGGGCGTTGGTGCCGCCCGCCGATTACTTCCCCCGGGTGGCGGAGATCTGCCGGCGGTACGGGGTGCTGTTCATCGCCGATGAGGTCATGACCGGCT
>JBJXFH010000017.1:0-21577 GCA_046155365.1 Acidimicrobiales bacterium
CGCTGGTGATCGGGGGCTCGCCGGCCTGGGGTGATCCCCAGAACCATCCCTGGACCACCGGTTCGTTGCTGTCCTACAACACCGAGGCCGTGGTATGGGGGGCGTTTATCGACGAGCACATCGATGAGCTGACCGAAGGTGACGGCAAGGCCACCGTGGTGGGCTTCGTGGCCAACAGTGACTTCGGCGCCACCTACGAATCAGCGTTCAAAGCGGTGCTGGCATCCTCGCCCAACAAGGACAAGATCGAGTTCCTCACCGAGAAGGTGGAGATCACCGCCCCCACAGTGACGGACCCCATGACCACCCTGGCGTCCAAGAACCCCGACGTGTTTCTCACCATGACCGGCGGCGCCCAGTGCCCGCAGATCATCACCGAAGCCGCCAACAACGGCATGAAGAACAAAGTCAAGTACATGTTCATCTCCTCGGTCTGCAAGGGCGCCAGCTTCGTGGGCAAGGACAAGGTGGGCGGTGACGGCTCGGCTTCCAACGGGTGGTACATCGTGGGCGGCGGGTTCAAGGACTTCAACTCCGATGCGCTGTCGGGTGATCCCTTCGTGGCCTGGGGCCGCAAGTTCCTGGCTGATAACGGGATGGACTACAAGCTTTCCGGGAACTTCGGCCAAGGGTTCTTCTACTCGTGGATCCTGAGCCAGAGCCTGATCATCGCCGGTGAACTGCCCGGCGGTCTGACCCGCAGCAACTTCATTCTGGCCCAGCGAGCCTTCGAGGGCACCAGCCCGGTGCAGTTGCAGGGCATCAAGATCAACATGAACGGCAACAAGGATGCGTTCTTCTTGGAGGGCACCGACCTTTCGATTTACAACTCGGCCAAACAAGCATGGGACATCGAGACCATCCTCGAACTGTCGGGCAAATCGGCCAACTGTTTCTGGGATGTGGCGGGCCAGAAGTGCCGCTGAGGCCACGGGTCGTTGGGTGAGCACCACCCGAACCTGAGTACATGAGGGGGTGGGGCGCGTCGGTCGTGTCCCACCCCCTTACCTGTCCCAAACCGAACTTGTCCCAAACCCGCCGACAGCGGCCCAGAACTTCGGCGCAGGCCGCGGTCCGGCGCTACTGTCCGGGCCATGACCCAAGTCACCGTTACCGACAGCTTCGATCATTCCGCCGCCGCCGTGTGGCCGGTGGTATCTGACTTCGGCGGGCTCCACAAGTACATGCGGGGCATGGAACCATACCCGGTGGTAGGTTCCGGCATTGGCCAAGACCGGTCCCTGCCCATGGCCGGCGGCGAGGTGGTGGAGCGTCTCACTTGGCTTGACAATGACGCTATGGCCTTCAGCTACACCATCATCAGCGGCCCGCTGCCCTTCGAGCGCTACGTGGCCACGGTGAAGCTCAGCGCTGACGGCGCGCGCACCGGCATCGAGTGGCAGGGCAACTTCGAGCCGGCCGGGGTGACCGAAGAGGAAGCCTCCACGTTGGCCAACAAGATCTATGCCGGTGCCATTAAAGGGTTCAAGAAGGCCCTCGAAGGCTGATCGGGACCGGACCGCTGTTGGCGCCACTCCTCAAAGTCCGCAACGGTGAGGGCCTGACTCCACAAGAAGCCCTGCGCGTGAGCACAACCGATGGCGGCCACCGCGGTCGCCGTCGATTGCTGCTCGATGCCTTCCGCCACCAAGCTGAGGTTCAGGGCGGCGGCGAGGCCCACAACGGATCGCACAATGGCCTCGCTGACGGGATCATGCACGAGTCCGGTAATGAAGCTGCGGTCAAGCTTGAGTTGATCGATCGGCAGATCCCGTAAGTGTGACAAGGACGAGTACCCGGTCCCGAAGTCATCGAGGGCGATGCGCAGCCCGAGGTTCCGCAGGCCCTGCAGGGTGTCGGTGGCGGTGCTGATGTCCGATAGCAGCGTGGATTCGGTGACCTCGAGGATCACATTGCGGGGGTTCACCCGATGGCGGGCAATGAGCAACGCCACCCGTCCCGCGAAGCCGTGATCTTGGACGTCGGCACTGGTGATGTTGACGGCCATCGTGAAATCGGGGGAGATCCTTTGCTGCCAGTTGGCTGCCGCTGCCAGCGCCTTGTCCAACACCAAGTTGGTGACGGCCGGGTTGGCGCCCAACTCGTTGACCAAGCTGAGAAAGGTGACCGGCGCCAGCTTTCCACGGGTGGGATGGTGCCACCGGATCAGGGCTTCGGCCCCACTGGTTTGGTCCGTTCCCAGGTCCATGACGGGCTGGTAATAGACCTGGAACTGGTCTGGGTCCAAGCCCGTTACCACTTGAAAGGCAAGGTCGGCCCGCAGCGCCGCTGTCTGATCCTGGCTGTCCTCGAAACGAGCGTGGCCCAACCGGGCCCGTTTGGCGGTGTACATCGCGGCGTCAGCCTTGCGGAACAACTCGCCTGGGGTGGTGGCCTGATGGGGCGCCAGCGCGATCCCGATGCTGCCGCCCACCGCCACCGTCGCCGCATCGAGGCGGATCGGCTCGGAGATCGTCCGATTGATCGTGGTGGCAAAGGTGTCCAGATCCTCCGCGTTGCCGGTGTGGGGTCGGATCACGGCGAACTCATCCCCGCCGAGGCGAACCAAGAGATCAGTGGGCTCCAACATGCGCCGCAGACGCCCGGCGACCTGCACCAGCAGGCGGTCCCCGGCGTCGTGGCCCAAAGAATCGTTCACCTCCTTGAAGCCGTCAAGGTCAAGAACCAGCATGGCGGTCGGTGCGGTGCCGGTGGCGTCCGCGACCATTCGGGGCAGAACCTCGTTCAGATACCGGCGGTTGGCCAGGCCGGTGAGCTCATCGGTGCGGGCCTGTTGATGATTGCCCTGCAACGTGCGCACCTCACGACCGGCCACCACCAGCAGGGGAAGGGCGGCGCCCAGGGCTGCCACCGCCAGTGCGAAGCTGTAATAGGAAGTTCCCCAAATCTCATGGCCGGCGACGAGCATCAACGCCACCACGGAGAACGTGACCGGTAGCAGCAGCGTGCGGTGGGTGCGGGCCACCTCCTGTGGTCGGGGTACGGCGAGGTTGGGTAGCGCCACCCCCAGCACCGCCAACGCCACGATCCAGCTCAGGTCGACAACGCCACCGTGGTAGGTCTCATTGGCGGTCTGGAACAGCGATACCGTGTCCCCCACGGCGAACACGCCCAGGCCCGCGCCCAACGTGGCCCACCACCGGCTCCATCGCCCGATGATGGTCATGGCCCCCACCACCAGCAGCAGCACCAGGAGATCGCCGAGGGGATAGGCCAGGTTGACCGCGATCGTTGCCGCGCTGCCGGTGGTGGCGTCGATGATCGGCTGGAGGAACAGCGCGCTGCCCAACGCCGCCACCGCCAGACCGCCCACCAAACCGTCGAGCCACAGGCCCAACCGTGCGGTGCCGGCCTGGTGGCGAAGGAAGCAGATCACCGCCACCACCGCAAAGGGATAGAACCCGAGCCACAAGCCATCAGCAACGGAGGGCCACGGTTGGGAGTCCAGGTGCCTGACGTGGGACGCCCCCAACAGGCTGCCGATGCTCCACGACGCGATGGCCGCGGCCATGGAGGCATGGGCCGTTCGTGGCTTCGGGGCCCGAACCGCGTGGGCCGCGGCGTTGACGGTGATCAGGATCAAGACGCCGCTGTACAGGACGCCGTCGAGCAGCGGGTGGTGGCCCTCAGTAGGGCGGGGAACGATGAACTTCGTGATCACGTAGGTAGTCAGTGACAGCACGATGGCCGCCTCGAGACCCCTATGGAAGTGGCGGCCATACCCGCTTCGGGGGAGACGACGGCTGTTGAACGCGGGCATGGGAACGTTGTCGGGCGATTGAACGGCGTTCTCGGCTGGGACTGTGGGACTACTGCACCAGCGCGGGTGACCGGTTCATGGGGCCGACGACGGGCCCACAGCCGTTGTGCCAGGCTGGAGCGGTCAAACCGGCCCGCCTCTGGGGTCGAACGAGATGGGGAGCAGTACATGGCAGGAGCACTCGAGGGAGTCAAGGTCATCGAATGCAGCCGGGTGCCGCCGGCGTCATTGGCCACGGTGCTGCTGGCGGACATGGGTGCGGACGTGATCCGGGTGGTGGAGCCGTCATCGAACGGTTTGGAGATGGTCGATGCCGGCGGGGACGCCCGCCTGGCCGAAAAGCGCCGTCGTCGGGCCGGGTTCTGGGTGGACCGCAACAAGCGCAGTCTGAGCCTGGATCTGAAAAAGCCAGAAGCCCAAGAGGTCCTGGCCCGCCTGGCCGAGCAGTCCGATGTGCTGGTGGAAGGGTTCCGCCCCGGTGTGATGAAACGCCTGGGCGCCGATTACGAGACGCTCTCGGCCCGCAACGGCCGGCTCATCTATTGCTCGTTGTCGGGATTCGGTCAGGACGGCCCGTATCGGGACTTCCCGGCCCATGACATCAACTATCTGTCTTTGGCCGGGGTGCTCAAGCAACTGGGTGGGCCGGGCCGGGAGCCCACCATCCCCCTCAACCTGGTGGCCGATTACGCCGGGGCCTCCATGCACGGGGCGTTGGGCGTGATGTTCGCGCTGTTCGCCCGGGAACGCACCGGCAAGGGTCAGTTCGTGGACGTGTCCTACCTTGATTCCACCATCAGCCTGCTGTCCGCGGTGCCTTCGTTCATGGCGTGGTTCGGTGGCGGCCCCGAGCCCGACCCCACCGTGGGCACCTTCGACGGCAGCCGCCCCTACTACACGACGTACGTGTGCGGCGACGGCAAGCAGCTCAGCATCGGCTCCACCGAACCGCATTTGTGGCACAACTTCTGCAACGCGGTGGATCGGCCTGATCTCAAGTCCGCCGAGCTGGCACCGGGGGAGGCGCTGCGCGGTCCCCGACCGGAGCAGGTTGAGGCCAAGAAGCAAGTGGCGGCGTTGTTGGCCACCCGGCCCCGCGATGAATGGTTTGAGATGCTGACCAAGGCCGACGTGTGTGTGGGCAAGGTCTATGACCCGCACGAGGTTTTCGCCGATCCCCAGGTGCGGCACCGTCAGATGGCGCTGGACATAGACGTGGACGGCGCGCAGGCCCTCAACCCCGGCGTGGCGGTCAAGCTCAGTGACACCCCCGGCGAGGTCCGCTTCCCCACGCCCATGTCCGGCGCCCACACCGATGAGGTACTGGCCGAGCTGGGCTATTCCGGCCGGGACATTGAAGGGTTGCGCTCCGCCGGCGCGGTGTGAGCGGATCCGGGTTGTTGTGGGGGCTCGAGGGGCGGCCTGACCATCGGGTCAACTTTGGCGGCGCGGGCCGCGATGGCTTCGATAGGGTGCCCTAAGGGCCCAGTTCAAGGGGGAGAGATGACCGGTCAGACACGGTTCGGTGAGCCAGGAGGTACACGCTGATGGCGGGAAACGTCGCGGTGCAGGAGACCAAGATCGAGGTCGGCGACGCCACGTTGGCGTTGGTTCGGGGTGGTTCGGGAACGCCGTTGCTGGTGCTGCACGACGAGCTGGGCTACCCCGGCTGGATGTCGTGGAATGAATCGCTGGCAGCCAAGCGGGAGCTGCTCATCCCGTTGCAGCCCGGGTATGGCGTTACCCCCGGTTTACCGTGGATTCGCACCTACCGGGATCTGGCGGTGTTCTACGCCCGCATGGTGCGCGAGCAGGGCTGGGCCGGTTGTGATGTGATCGGCTTTTCCGCCGGGGCGTACATCGCCGCGGAGATGGCGGTGGGCTGTCCTGAGCTGTTCTCCAAGATGACGCTGGTGGGTCCGTTGGGATGCCGGCCCACCGAGGGGGACATCTTTGACTTCCTGGCCGTCACCATCCGCTCCCATGTGGCGGCCACCGTCACCAAGGTTGATGCGCCAGAGTTTGCGCAGATCTACGGCGGGGAGATGACCCCCAGCCAGTTCGAGCTGTTCGAGGACGCCCGGGCCGAGACCGCCCGTATCGGCTGGGAACCGTTCATGTTCAACGATGCCCTGCCCCACCATCTGCGGGGCATCGGCGCCGGTCTGCCCACACTGTTGATCCGCGGTGGTGAGGATCTCATCGCCCCCCACGGCTGCCTCGAGGCCTACTCCCGGGCCATGTCGCACGCCTCCGCGTTGACCATTCCCGGTGTCGGGCACCGTCCCGAAATCGAAGATCCCGCTGCGTTCATCTCCGCCGTCACCACCTTCCTGGGCATCTGAGGAGTACCACCATGCACGTCGCCTATTTCACCGAACGCCCCTACCGCCCCATCGACGAGGATGTGGTGCTCAAGAACCGGGCATACTTCGCGGTATCGAACAGCCACTTCGACCACGTCCAAGGGTCGGCGGAGTACAACTACTACCTCGACGAATACTGCTTCGCTGAAGAAGCGGGCTTCGATGGGGTGGCGCTGAACGAGCATCACGGCAACCCGTTCTGCATGGGTTCGGTGATGAACGTGGAAGCTGCCATCTTGGCCCGTATCACCAACCGGGTGAAGATCATTCTCATCGGCAACCCGCTGCCGGTTATCAAGCACCCGTTGCGCATGGCTGAGGAACTGGCCACCATCGACTTGATCTCCAAGGGTCGTTTGGTGACCGGCTGGGTGCGCGGCGCCGGATCCGAGCAGTTCTTCAACAACGCCAACCCCTCCTACAACCGCGAGATGTTCGAAGAAGCCCACGATTTCATCATTCAGGCCTGGACCCGGCCCGGACCGTGGCGTTATGAGGGCAAGCACTTCCACTATCGGCACGTGAATCCGTGGACGTTGCCCTACCAGAAGCCCCACCCGCCCATGATGATCCCCGGGACGCTCAGCCCCGAGACCGTGCTGTGGTGTGCCGAGAAGGCCTACCCCTATCTCGGTCTGGGCACGGCGCTGGGGGCCACCGCGGATATGTGGGAGATGTACGCCACCAAGGCTGCGGAACTGGGCTACCAGGCCGGCTCCGAGAACTTCGGCTATCTCATCCCCACCTTCGTGGCCGATTCCGATGAGAAGGCCCAGGAGTTGGGTAAGGGCTTCGTGTTCGGCGGCGGGCAGAACGCGTTCTCGGCGCCGCAGTACACGCTGCCGCCGGGGTACAACACCAAAGAGGCCATCCAGCGTTTGTCCAAGCAGCCGGGGGGTTCCTGGCTGGGGGTCAACCGCGAGAAGCTCATGGCTCAGGCCACCGGTGAGGACAACGAGCCGATCAACTACGACGAGGTCCGCCAGAAGCTGCAGGCCGGCCTGCAACGGGCCCAGCAGAACTACCAGACCCTCATCGGCTCGCCCGACACGGTCATCGACAAGGTCAAGACCATGTTGCAGATCATGCGGCCCGGTACGTTCATCTTCTTCGGGCCCCAGGGCCAGGTGAGCAATCAGGACCGCATGCGCAACGTGGAACTGTTGGCCAAGTACGTGATGCCCGAGATCAAGGCCTACGCCAAGGAGATCGGCCTGGATGACCCCTTCGAGCGCCCCCCGGGCCAGCAGAAGCTGCGCACCGGTGAGGCCCGGGCCTCGGTGGTGGACCGTTCCCCGTTGAAGGACCTCAACCTGCGCTGAGCCACGCTCCCATGCGCTGACGGCGGCGGTCACCGGTTTGTGTCGGTGGCCGCCGCCGTCGCGTCCGGCGAAGGAACGGTCAACAGGGACGGTCAACAGGAACAGCCGTCAGGGGAGGCGGGGCATGACCTTCTCAGCGAAGAGTCGGAGGTTGTCCTCAACGTCCTGCGGGGTCTGGTAACCCTGACCGAACAGCAGGTGCAACTCGTTGAAACCCAGGCGCTGGTGGGCGTCCAGAATGATGCGGGTCACCTCGTCCGGTGTTCCCATGATGGCCATGGGACGGGCCTGGCTGAACGGACCGAACCAGTTGTCGTAATACCACCAGTGTTGGTCCATCTGGCGTTCCAGTGCGGCGCGATCCTCGCTGATGGCCAACAGCCCGCCCCACGCCGCGATCTCCTCATGGGGCACATCACGACCGGCGGCCGCCGCTTCTTCGGCGTACGCGGTCCATAGCATGGCCGCAAAGTCCAGGTCATTGGCCAGCACGATGGGCTTGCCGCCTTCGCGGGCCCAGAACTTGACGGTGCGCAGGCTGTGGGCGAACGCACCGTAGAGGCGGGGGTGGGGGTCCTGGAACGGATGAGGGGCGATGCCGATCTGCGTGACGTGCCCGTCGGTGTCCACCCCGGCGCCGCAGTCGTTGTAGATGGGGTGTTTCTGGTAAAGATCCTTGGGCGGAAAGGTCCAGAACTCGCCCTCGTAGGAGAAGGTGGGCTCGGTCCAGGCCCGCTTCACGATCCGAACCGATTCTTCAAAGATGGACCGGTTGATGGTGTCCTGCTCGTCCTTGCGGCGGGCGTTGTCCGGGGTTGACGCCCGCGCCCCGGCCACGGTGGCGTAGTTCGCCACCCACCGGTCCTGGTACCCACGTACGAAACCCACCGACAAGCGGCCCTGCAGGATGTGGTCCAACATGGCGATCTCTTCCGCTGCCCGCACCGGGTTGTGCGTCGGCGCCACATACCCCAAGGTATTGACCCGCAGCCGGGTGGAGTTGTTGCCCACGAACTGGCTGAACATACCCGGATGGTTGGTGGCCTCGAACCCCTCGATCTGCAAGTGGTGCTCGTTGTGCCCGTACCCGGCGTAGCCCACCTCGTCCGCGAGGCGCACGAAACCACGAACCTCCTCCAGATAACGCTGAAACAGGTCCCGGCGCTGGCCGGCCATGCCCGCGAGCAACTCCTCCTTCCGGCCCACCGCTCCCGCCTGAATGAGATGCACGTCCATACTGCTCCCCCGGTTCGCTCACGTGTCCCTGCGACGAGGCCGAACCTTAGGCCGGCCGCACCACGGCGCGTCGGGCTTCGGGCTCAGCCGCCCAGATGGGACGGGTCAGGCGTCAGCTCACCTCGTTCAATGGCGGTGACGAGCTCGGTGAGGCGGCTGTGGGTGGGAGCGGGAATGCCGATCTCCTCACCTTTTTGGGCGATGTAGCCGTTGATGAACTCGATTTCGGTGCGCCGGCCCTTCATCACGTCCTGGGCCATGGATGGGCGGCGGATGTCATCACGGGGGTTGGGTTTGGCCGCTTTGGTGAGCTCGGCCTCGATGCGCTCCAAAGCCGCGGTATCGCCCTCGGTGGCCCGGGCCAACTCCTCGGGTTCGAACCGGCCGATCTTCTCCAGCTCGTAGCCCAGCGCCTGACCCACCCGCACGGCCTCCCCGGCCAGTTGGATGGAGAAGCGCCGCACCGCCGGATTCTGGTTCACCGCCGCCGCCGTCAGCCCGGTGGCCGAGGACACCCCGTTGACCATACCGTTCAGTACGAGCTTGGACCAGCGCTCGCCCCACAGGTTGGTGGTGGCCTTGGCCGAATCCACCAACGAGAACAGCTCCACCAGTTCCTCGATGCGGCGGCTGATGCGGCCGTGCACCTCACCAGCGCGGAACACGGTGTGGCGATCACCCATCTTGGGGATGGTCCGCAACACGTGGCCGGCCTCGGGCATGTCCACGGAGATCATGGAGGCGATGGCGCCCACCGTGCGGCCCCAACCCACGATGTTGGCGATGCGCTCCTCGTTCAGGCAGTTCTGCAACGACACCACGTACCCGTTGGGGGACAGGTACTGGCGGATCAGCGTGGTGGCCCACTCCGTGTCATAGGACTTCACCGACACCATGGCGATGTCGATGGGCGCTTCGCGGGCCAGGCGTTGCACATCGCTCACGTGCAAGGCGTTGACCCCGGTGACGGTGAAGCGTTCCTCCTCGCTCATCCCGTCCAGCTGGAGCCCGTGGTTGCGGATGGCTTCGATGTTGGCCGGCCAGAAATCGATCAGGGTCACGTCATGGCCGGCTTGGGCCAGATGCCCGCCCACGTACCCGCCCAGGGCGCCCACCCCGACGATGGCGATTCGCTTGCTCATGGCAGTACCCCTGTCAGTCTCGTTGGATGGTCTTGAACATGGCCTCGGGATAACGCTCACCGGCCACGTTGGTGGGCTCGAACAACGCGTCGAGGGTGGCCAACTGGGCGACGTTGAGCGTCAAGGACCCCGCACCGGCGTTTTCCTCGATGCGTGACACCCGTTTGGTCCCGGGGATGGGCACCACGTGGGGACCCTTGGCCAGTAACCACGCCAGGGACACCTGCCCCGGGGTGGCCCCCACTTCGTTGGCCACCGCCGTCAGTCCGTCCAACAGCGTCTTGTTGGCGTCAAAGTTCTCGCCCTGGAAACGGGGGAAGTTCTTGCGCATGTCACCCTTGCCGAACACGTTCTCGGTGATGGTCCCGGTGAAAAACCCCCGACCCAGCGGGCTGAAGGGCACGAAGGCCACGCCCAACTCGGCGCAGGTGTCCAGCAGCAGCTTTTCCACGTCCCGGGTCCACAGCGAGTACTCCGACTGCACCGCGGCGATGGGGTGCACGGCGTGGGCCCGGCGCAGCGTGTCGCTCGAAACCTCCGACAAGCCCAGCGCGCCCACCTTGCCGGCGGTCACCAGCTGCGCCATGGCCCCCACGGTTTCCTCGATGGGTACCCGGGCATCCACCCGGTGCAGGTAATACAGGTCGATGAAGTCCATGCCCAACCGCTTGAGGCTGGCATCACAACACGGGCCCACCACCGCCGGGGAGCCGTCCACCCCGGGAGCGTCTCGGATGATGCCGAACTTGGTGGCCAGCACGATGCGGTCCCGGTGGGGGCCCAGCACCCGGCCCACCAACTCCTCGTTATGACCGTTGCCGTACGCATTGGCGGTGTCGAAGAACGTCACGCCCACGTCCAACGCCCGCAAAAGGGTGGCTTCGGCCTCCACCGGGTCCGGTTCGCCGTAGGACTGGGACATGCCCATGCACCCAAGCCCGATGGCCGAAACCGCTGCGCCGTCGGGTCCTAACGTCCTGGTCTGCATGAGCCTGACCTTAGACCGTTTCGGGGCGGGGACTTTGCTGTGCGGCGTCGTGGGTGCGTGCGGTTCCTCTACGCTGCCCGGTTGTGGAGATCCGCCCTGCCCGTACTGATGAGTATGGTCGCATTGGTGAGCTGACGGTGGCGGCCTATGCCGAGCTGGAGGGTATGGGGCCGCTGGGGGAGTACGGGGAGGAACTGGCCGACATCGCCGGACGGGGACCCGATGCGCTGGTGCTGGTGGCCGCGGACGGTGACCAATTGCTGGGCGATGTCACCTATTACCGTCGTTATCGCCATGCCATGGCGCCGTTGGCGGAGCTGCTCGGGGAGTTGGCCGGGTTTCGCATGCTGGCCACCGACCCCCTGGTCCAGGGTCGAGGGGTGGGCGAGGCGCTGGTGTTGGAATGTGTCCGCCGGGCCCGCCTTGATGACGCCGCCGGTGTGGCGTTGCACACCACCAGCCTCATGCCCGCCGCCCAACGGCTGTACCACCGGCTGGGTTTCGAACGTTGGACGGACCTTGATCGGATGGTGGGTCGTCGCCGGCCGGTGCAGGTCATGGGTTTTCGGATGGTGTTTGACACCTGAGCATGGGGCCGCGGCGGGCGGGGCGGTGCGGTAAAGTCCCGTGCCGATCGGGCTGAACAGGGAGATACCGGTGAGCAGCGAAACCGAGCAGCAGGACAGCGCCACGGTTGAGACGTTGGTGACCCCGGATATGCACCAGCGCAAGGGCGCGTGGGGCGGGCAGCGCACCTCGCCGCCGGTGAGCGAGTCCGATATCCGCAAATGGGCCATTGCCGTGTATTGGCCGGAAACCCCGCCGCCGTTGTACTGGGACCTCGATTACGCCGCCGCCACCACCTGGGGCACCATCATTGCCCCGCCGGATTTCAACCCCTTTGCCTGGCCCATCGTGGAACCACGATCGGATCGCCCCAAGAAGGTGACCCCGGCCGAGAGCGGTGGTGGCCAAACCCGCAAACTACGGGGCATGAACGGCGGGCAGGTGGAGACCTACGGGGTACCCATGCGCCCGGGGGACGTGATCACCGCCCGCAACCGGCTGCGGGACTGGGAGGAGCGCACCACCCGTTTGGGTCTGACGCTGTTCTCCTACAGCGAGCTGGAATGGCACAACCAGCACGACGAGCTGGTCAAACGGCGGGTCTCCACCGCCATCCTGTACTGAACCCTGCACTGAAACACCACTGAAGCCTGCACTGAAGGATCCGGATCATGGCCATCAACCTGTACTTCGAGGATGTCAACATCGGTGACGAGTTGCCGGCCTGGTCCCGCAAGACCGATTTCATGAGCTGGAACCGTTACGCCGCCGTCAACGATGAGTTCGTGTACATCCACATGGATGACGAGGCCGGCCGCAAGGCCCTCAACGAGCAGGGCGCGTTCGGCATGGGCAACCTCCGCTACGCCTACATCGTGAACTCCTTGCAGGCCTGGATCGGCGACGAGGCCCTGGTCCGTGAGATCGGCTGCCAGTTCCGGGCCATCAACCAGAAGAACGACGTGTTGACCGTGGTGGGCAAGGTCACCGAGAAGCTGGTGGAGGACGGCGAGCATCGGGTCAAGCTCGACATTGACGTGGTCAACCAGAACGGTGATCCCACCTGCCCCGGTCACGCCATCGTGGCCATCCCTTCACGTCTGGGGTAACCGCGGCGCCGGCCTCACCACGAACCCAAGCTCAGATTGCTGGGATAGGCGGTGGTGTCATATGCGATCCACTGGTGGTCATCGCTCAGCGAGTTCGACTCCACCTTCACGCGTAAGGTGCGTCCCGAGGTCACCGTGTAATTGGGCGTGCCGAAACTGAAGGTGTCCAACACGAAATCGCTGATTCCGTCATTCCAGAACGTGTCCGTAACCGTGGCCGAGGCAATGGTGACACAGCCGGTTCCGGTGATGGTGCAATCAAGCAGGAAAGCGTCCACCACCCCGGTTTTGGTGAGATCGAAATCTTTCATCGACGAGTACAGGTCTAGCGTCACCGGTTCATCCAACACGATGCTGGTAGGGGCGGTGTAGGACCAGGATTGGTATTTCAGCGGATCGGTCTCCCCGGCGCCGTTGCCGCCCTTTTGAATGACCAGCCCGGCGAACAGGTCCCGGTCGGTGTCATAGTTCGGCAGCGCGGTCACGGTGGGGGTGGCGGTGGACATCGGCAACACCGGTGTTGCGGTGCGGTCCCCTGGCCCGTCGCTGCGCAGGTACAGCACCGCTAACGACGCGCTGACGGTGTTGCCGGCGTTCGCGGTCTGGCCGACGAACGCCGCGTTGCTCACTGTTGGGGATAGCGCCGCCAGGCTCAACAGGCTGAACGCAGCGGCGCAACACAGACCCAACCGGCCCAGCTTGGGTCGCGGTCCGCTCCGCCACAAAGGCCGCTGGCGCTGAGCTGACCGGCTGCCAGCGTCGGGCGAACCCGTCGGACCCATGCGTAGTCCATCGTCGCGTGCAGAGGGCGGGTTGAGCGGCTCAAGCTCAGCGCGTGGTGTTCCGAAGAAGATGCACCGGACTACGGGATGCACAGACCTGGCACTAGTTGGGTCGGCCCGTTGCTCGTGCTAGCCACCGGAGGGCAAGCGGATGTTGAGGACGCAGCAGAGTGACCGATCCTCGGATGGGCGCGGCTCCTCCGTCAACGCCAATGCTTCTCGCATTGCCGCGGTGGCCACGTCGTTGCTGCTGGTGACATTCCTGGTGGTGGCCACGTCCCGGGCGGCGTTCGTTGGTTCCACGGCGAACATCGGTAACTCGGTGCACGCCGCCACCGTGGTCCTGGCCGACAACGACGCCACCACCTCGCTGATCAGCCTGACCGACGTGATCCCCGGCACCGCGCATGACCGCTGCATGGAGGTCACCTACAGCGGCACGCTCGATGTGGCTCCCATCAAGCTGTACATGGGCGCCGCTCCCACCGGGACCCTGGGCCAGTACCTGAACCTGATCGTGGACATTGGCGCGGACACCACCGACGCCTTCGGGAGCTGCACCTCTTTCGTGTCCACCTCCACCCTGTTCACCGGCACCATCGACAGCTTCCGCACCACCCACAACACCTATGCCACGGGCCTGTCCACCTGGGACCCCGCCGGCGGTGGCGCGACGGAGATCCGCACCGTGCGGTTCCGCCTCGAGGTGCAGAACAACAACGCCGCCCAGGGCCTGACCTCCGGATTCGGATTCACGTGGGAGGCCCAGAGCTGATCATGCCGGCCCCCTCTCCCCGGCGTCGCCGCACGCCCACCCGCTACGGGTCCGACGTGCGGTTCTGGCTGGGCCTCTTCAGCCTGTTCGGGGCGTCCACCCTGCTGCTGTTGGGGCTGTGGGTGGCTACCCCGGTGGCCATCATGGGGTGGCATCCGGTGGTGATCAGCGGCGCGTCGATGAGCCCGGCCATCCGCACCGGTGACGTGGTGGTGGTCCGACCCCACAACGGCGTGGACCTGGGCGAAGGCACCGTCATCACGTTCCGGAGCGAGGACGGCAGCCTTGTCACTCACCGCATCGCCGGCGGGGAAAACGGCATGTATCGCACCCGTGGGGACGCCAGCGGGCAGTCCGACAGCGCCCTGGTCCGACCATCTCAGGTGGTTGGCGTGGGTGCGTTGCTGGTTCCCTTTGTGGGCCGTCCCGCGCTGTGGGCGGCCAGCGGGCGATGGTTACCGCTGGGTCTGGCCGCGCTGACGATGGCCGCGGCCCTGGCGTTTTCTGGCAACGCCCTGGGAAACCAGCACGATCCGTGGATCGAACGGGGATTGCAGCCTCGACCGCCGCGCTATCTCGGCGCCCACTCCAGCGGCGGCCGTCGGCAACGGGCCCGCCAACGCGCCCTGACCACGGGTGCGGTGTCCGGCCCGCTGCTCAACCCGGTGGTGGCGGCCCGAGTCTTCAGCGACCTTGATACCCACACCAGCGCCCTGCTGTTCGAACGTCGTCGTTTGCGGGGCGCGTTGGCGGGAGGGTCGAGGTGACCTTCCCCACCAACGGGAACGACAGCGCCGTTGATGATCCCCCGGCGGCAGCGGTTACGCCCCCCTCGCCAGAGCCGCTGGCCTCGCCCGAGGACGGCACGGCGCTGCCCGGGCGACGGTTGCCGCAGCTCACCGATCGGGCTCTGCGGCGGCTGCGGGCCTTGGAAGCGGCGGTACTGCTGGCCGGGTTGGCCACCCGTGAGGCCCGAGGCGTCCGCCAGGTGCTGGACATCCCCATGGTGTGGGTGGTCATCCTGGCGCTGGTGCATCTGTCGGTGACCAGCGGGGTGTCCCTGGCCGCGGCCCACGCCCGCACCGAAACCGCCCGTGGCCGCTTCGAACGGGCCGAGCTGGGTCTGGACGTGCTGCTGGCCTGCGCCGTGGTGATCGGCTTCGGGTTGCGGGCGGACTCGCTGCTGTTCGCCGTGCCGCTGTTCTGCATCGTGCACGCCGGCCTGCGGTTCCGCCTGGCCGGTGCCGCGCTCACCTGGGGGGCGCTGGCGGTGGCGGCCCTCGGGGCGTCCCTACGGCTACCCAACCCCTGGTCATCCTCCGCCGGGCCCGGCGGCCTGCTCGAGCCGTTGGCGTTGCTGCTGCTGGTCGGTCTGCCCACCGGGTACCTGGCCGAGTTCCTCCTGGCCGAGTTGGCCGACCTCCGCCGGGCCCGCGGTGAGGTCGAACGACGCGCCGCGCTGCTGTCCAACCTCATCGCCGCCGGTTGTGAGCTCATCGGCGCCGATCGTCGAAAGATCCTCAGCCGCACCGCCACCATCGCCCTGTCCCTGGGCTTCGATGAGGTGGCGGTGCAACGCTGGAACCCCAAACGGGCCGCGTGGGAGCTCGTGGCCGGTGCCGGTGCCGGTGCCGGTGCTGATCTGTTCGGTTCCGGCGGTAACCCGGACACCACCGCCGGCGTTGCTGACCCGCCACCCGTCGGTGTTGCTGTCCCGCCACCCGTCGGTGTTGCTGTCCCGCCACCCGCCGGTGTTGCTGTCCCGCCACCCGCCCTTGCAGAACCGCCGCAGATCCCGACGCCCGATCCCGCCGCGCCAGAAGCCGTCACGGCTGAACCTGTGGCCCCCGTGACCCCCGCCGCCGTTGCTTTGCCACCAAGCGGGGATGCGCCGTGGAAGGTCCGGGTACTGTCCCGCACCGAGGCCGATCACGAGCTGCAGGTTCAACCCCTCAGCGCCCACGACTGGGTGGCGACCACCAGCCTGAGCTGGGGTGATGACGGTGAGGGGGCCCGGATCATCGCCTGGTCGACCCAGCCGTTGGGTGCCGGTGACGCTCGGCGGGAGGCGCTGGCGGTGCTGGCGGCGCAGGCCGCGGCGGCGCTAGCCAACGCCTCGCTGCACGGGGACCTTTCAGGCCTCAAAGACGAGTTCGAGCATCGGGCCTTGCACGACTCGCTCACCGGGCTGGCCAACCGGGCCCGGCTGTTGGCCGAGGTCAGCTGGCATCTGGAGGCGAACCCGTCCAGCACGGCGTTGGTGTTCTGCGATCTTGACGGTTTCAAGGCCATCAATGACACCCACGGCCATCACGTCGGGGACGCGGTGTTGGTGGCGGTGGCCCGACGGCTCAGCGCCGTGGCCGGTCCCGATCGGCTGGTGGCCCGACTCGGCGGCGACGAGTTCGTGATGGTGGTCCCCGACGCCATCAACCAGGACGTACTGGGCGGTATCACCGAGCAGATCGTGGCCCAGTTGACCATGCCCGTGACCGTGGAGGACCTGGTGGTGCAACCCGGGGTGAGCCTGGGGGTGGCCCGGGTCGAGCCCGGCGACCTGACCGCCTCCCAGGTCCTCGAGCGTGCCGATGCCGCCATGTACATCACCAAGCGCCGTCGCCGTCCCAAGCGGGACCAACCGCCCGCCACGGATCCACTGGCGGGGGATTTCCCCTCGGTGAGCTCGCTCAAGGCGTTGGCCGACGCCATCGGGATCGCCCCCACGGACGGCCCCGACGGTGGCTCCGACGGTGGCTCCGACGACGGTCCCCACGGCCCGTTGCTCCGAAGCTGACCTCAGCCGAACTTGGGTGGGCCGGTCGGGCGGTCACCGAACAGTTCGGCCCGGGCTTGCACCAACTCCGCCGGGGTCCAGCGGTCCTTGCCCTTACGGACGCGGCTGGTCCGGGTGAACCCACCCATCAACGCCACCGTGTCCCCGCCCAGCACGAAGTTCTGACCGCTGATGTCCGTGGCGTGGTCGCTGCACAGGTACGCGATCCACGGCGACACGTTGTCGGGATCGTTCACGTCGAACTCGCCCTCTTTCACCTCGAACTGCCCGGCGCCGAACGTGTTAACCGTCATGCGGGTACGGGCCCGGGGATTGATCACATTGCAGGTAACCCCGTAACGCTTCATCTCCCGGGCCACCACAATGCCCAATGACACGATCCCGGCTTTGGCCGCGGAGTAGTTGGGCTGACCGGCGTTGCCGTACAGACCGGCCTCCGACGCGGTGTACACGATGCGGCCGTTCACCGGCTTTTCGGTGGCTTTGAACTGTTCCCGCCAGTACGCGGTGGCCCAACGGGTGGGCACGAAATGACCCTTGAGATGGACCCGGATAACGGAATCCCATTCGTCCTCGGTCATGTTGAACACCGTGCGATCCCGGACGAACCCGGCGTTGCAAACCAGAATGTCGAGTTTGCCGTAGGTCTCCACGGCCTGGTTGATCATCCGTTGGCCGCCCTCCCAATCGGCCACATCATCGAAGTTGGCCACCGCCTTACCGCCGGCGGTGACGATCTCCGCTGCGGTTTCTGACGCCGCCCGCGCGTCGGAGCCCACCCCGTCCCATTCACCGCCGAGGTCGTTGACCACCACCGAGGCGCCCTCGGCGGCCAGCAGGTGGGCGTGGCTGCGGCCCAAGCCCCGGCCGCCACCGGTGACGATGGCAACCTTGTTGTCGAGCAATCCCATGACGAGCTCCTTCTTTGCTTTGTCGGGCAGGTTCAGTTTTTGGGCAGGTTCAGTTTTTGGGCAGGTCGCGCCACGGCGTGTCTGCGGCGGGACCCGGCTCCTTCGGCAGGCCCAGACCCCGTTCGCCGATGACGTTGCGTTGGATCTGGTCACTGCCGGCGTAGATCGGCGGGGCCGGTGAGAACAGGGTCATCTCCTGGAACATGCCGGCGTGCCCGTCCGATTCCCATAGCTGACCCTCGGGACCGAGCAGCAGGTTGGCGGCGTCCCGGGCGTTGGACACCGCCTGGGAGTTGTAGATCTTGGCCAGGTTGGCCTCCACGCCGGTTCGCTGGCGGGGCACCATCTTGGCCTTCCAACCCATGAAGCGCAGGATCTCGTAATCGGTGTGGACCCGGGCCAACCATTGGCGGGCCACGGGGTCCTGGCGGCGACCGGCGGCCTCGGCCAACTCCAACAGCGCCTTGAGGTGACGGCGACCCACCGCACCCCCGGTGATGGGCCCCTTGTGACCCACAAACGGCGCCGCGGCCTTGTCCAGATCACCGGCTTTCTCACCGGGAAGCGCGGCGGTGAACGTGGCCCCGCCGTGGCCCACCCCGGCCCGTTCGAAGCCCAAGGTGGTGTTGGCCACCTTCCAACCCTCACCGAGGCCGGCCACGATGTTGGCGTGTGGCACCCGGGCGCCGTCCAGGAACACCTCGTTGAACACCGCCCGCCCGGTCATCTCCCGCAACGGACGGATCTCGATGCCGGGCTGGTCCATCTCGATCACGAAGTAGGTGATGCCCCGATGCTTGGGTGCATCCGAATCGGTACGGGCGATGAGCATGGCCCGGCCCGCGGTCTGCGCGGTGGAAGTCCACACCTTCTGCCCGGTGATGACCCACTCGTCACCGTCACGCTCCGCCTTGGTCTGCAACCCCGCCAGGTCCGAGCCGGCCTGTGGTTCGGAGAACAGCTGACACCAACCGACCGTACCATCGAGTATGGACGGGACCCATTGGGCGATCTGTTCGGGGGTGCCGTGCACGCCGATGGTGGGCGCCGCCAAAAGCAACCCCAGTCCACCGGGCGGGCCCAATACGTTGCGGCGGGCCAGCGTGGCCAGCACCGCCGCGGCCAGGTCCGACGGCCAGCCCAACCCGCCGGCGGCCACCGGTAGGGCGGGCGAGGCGTACCCGGCCCGGGCCAGGCGCGACCACCACTCCCGCACCGTGATCTCGGTGCTCCAGTTCTCATCGATCCAAGCGTCCACTTGGGCCTGGACCTGGCTGCGATCGGGCAACGTAGCGCTGGGGGAGGGGGTGCTCACCATTTCATCCTGGTCCGGTTGACTGCGCTTAAGCCAACGGCGAGAACTTGGTGGGGTTCATGAATCGGTTCTCGAGGTACGCCACCAGTGGGCCGTCCTTCTCCGATTCAGCCCGGGCCTGGTGCCAGTCGGGATCGGCGATGAACGCCGCCCAGGCCTTTTCCCGATGACCCATGTCCTGGAATCCCAGCATGTACCACAGTTCGTCGCTGCGTCCGCCCACGGCGTTGGTCCAATACCCCACGTTGGTGATGCCGTGACGCTCGAACAGCTCGCAGGTGTGGTCCCGGAACCGCCGGATCAGATCGGGCAACTTGCCCGGGTGAGCGGTGTAGATGCGTAACTCGTACAACATGGCGGGCTCCTCAACGACCGATGGGAATCGGTGGCGCATGCTACCGCTGTTGTCCGGCGGGGATTCGCTGTGGGGATTCGTTGTGGGGATTCGCTGTGGGGATTCGTTGTGTCAGGGGGTGGGCTGGGCCGGATCAGCACCATTGCTGGTGTGACCTCGTGGGCCCAGCCCGGTCCCTGCCTTGGCCGTCCGGTGGTGACCGCACTGTTGCGGCGTTGGTCGTGTGCGGGCCCGTACCGGCGGCCATGGCGGTGTCTTCGTCGTGTGTTTGCCAGCTCCTTTCTTAAAGGCCGCAGCTCCCCAGGGGACGGCCCGACCAGTGCCGGGCAGCGTCTTTCGGGGCTCGACAATCAGCGCTGGTTGACCAACGTGGGGTCAATCTGCGCGGTGGTGTCGTGTTGGGGTCGGTCGGTGCGATTGGCGTCGCTGGTACGCCCGATCCGAACGCAGTCACGCCCGGCGTCCTTGGCTGCGTAAAGGGCCCGATCAGCGATGCGGACCATGTCCTCCAGCAGCGGCGTCATGGTGCTGTCGGCGACCCCGAAACTGCTGGTGAACGCCGGCAGGTCGCCGTGCGCGGCCTCCACCATCAGCGAGGCCCGCACCCGCTCCAGCGCCTCCGAGGCGACCGCGGCGTTCCCGCCCGAGAACGCAACCACGAACTCCTCGCCGCCCCATCGCGCCACCAGGTCGATGTCCCGAACAGCCGAAGCCAGGATCCGGGCGAACATCTTCAGGGCCCGGTCGCCGCTCTCGTGACCGTGGGTGTCGTTCAGCCACTTGAAGTGATCAAGGTCGGCCATGGCCAAGGCGATCGGCATACCGCGGCGGATGAGCCCGCTCACCTCCGCTTCGAAGGACCGGCGGTTCAGCAACCCCGTCAGCGGATCTGTCGCCGCTTGGCGCTGGCTGGCGTCGAACGCACGAACGGTGCCGATTCGGGTCCCGGAGGCGGTGGCCAGCGTGTTGAGCCGATCGACGGTGTCCGGACAAGGCGGCTGGTGGGCGGGCCCGGTCACGTGCAGCACGCCGAGGGACCGTCCCATGAACCCCACCGGCACGCACACGGCGGAACATTCGCCTTCGGGGCGGTTGATCAGCCTGGGGCACGCATCCAGGTTTTCACTGTGGTCGAAGACCACCGGGGCGCCCCGGCGAACCGCGACGCACCCGAACGGCGATTCGACGTCACAGCCGGGCGCCCCGTTCTGCGGGTGTTGGACCGCGGAGGTGAGCTTGGCCTCGCTTGAGTCGGCCAACAGCAGCTCCATGCGAGCGTCGCCGTCGATGGCGCTCATGGCCCGACCGATGGTGAGGTGCACGTCGAGTTCGCTATCGACCATCTCCAGGGCGCTGGTGAGCTCGCTGCCGAACGCGGAGCGGGCCCGGTTCGTCTCCAAATCGGTCACCATGGTCTGCAGTGAGGCCGCCATCAGGTCCACGGTGGCACCGAGTTCGCCGATGACATCGGGCGGCAAGCTTGCTGTTCGAGCCGTGAGGTTCCCCGAAGCGATCTGGTCGGCCACGGTCTGGATGTGCCACAGCGTGCGGCGGATGGACCGCGCTACCAACCATGTGGCTCCCAGCAGGACAACGAACGTGGAACCAAGGGACCACACGATGCCGAGGTTCGCCGAGCGGCGGTCCCGGGCGTTTTCCAGCTGCGCCTGGTACACATCAGCGGTGAGGTGATCAGTGATCGCTTGCATCTCCTCCCCGACCCGTTCGAACTCCAGTCGGAATGCGTCGATGGAGGAATCCACAACTGCGGTCTTATCATTAAAACCGTTTATCGTCGCCGATGCGGTGGCCAGGTAATCGACCAAGAGGTTGTGGGCCTTGTCCAAGTCGTGTTGCGCGTCATCATTCAGTTCCAGGGTCGAGGCTGCCGCTTCGTTGTTCTCAATCAGAGCGCGAACGTCGGCTAACCCGGAGTTACGGCGGTCGGGTGGGCTGTTTTGGGGTGTGACCAGCACTGATAGGCGCGTGGTGACCGCTTGGTGTAGGCACTAAAAGCGTTGACTGTTGTGGGTTGGTGTTGTAGGGTTGCCGTGTGACTCGTAAGGGTGGTGCCATGCACTTGTCGGTGACTCGTCGTCACTATAAGGACAAGGTGTATGAGACGACGTTGTTG
>JBJXFH010000037.1:0-128335 GCA_046155365.1 Acidimicrobiales bacterium
CGTCGGGCAAGAACGTCCGGAAACTGTCCCTGCTGTCGGGCGGCGAGCGGGCGCTGACCGCTCTGGGTCTGCTGTTCGCCATCTTCCGGAGCCGACCGTCGCCGTTCTACGTCATGGACGAGGTGGAGGCGGCGCTCGATGAGGTCAACCTGCGCCGCTTCCTGGCCTTGCTCGATGAGTTCCGCACCGAGGCCCAGCTGCTGGTGGTCAGCCACCAGCGACGCACCATGGAGATCGCTGACTGCCTGTACGGGGTGTCGATGAAACCCGGGGACAGCTCCAAGGTGGTCAGCGAACGGCTCAGGGCAGCCGGCTGAACCACAGCAAGGACAACCCCGCGGCCACGAACAACGCCATCACCGCGGCGCCCACGAACCAGCCACCGATTTCCCGGCGAGCCTGCTCGTAACCCACCGAGGAGCCGATGTCGGCGTAGACCGAGCGCAACTCCTCACCGGTGGCGGCGGTGAAGAAGGTGCCCCGGGTTTGCTCGGCGATGGCCCGCAAGGCGTCCTGATTCACCGGGACGTTGATGACCCGGTCTTCGCCGGGGACCACGATGGTGCCGTTCTCGGTGCCGAAGGCGATGGTCGACACCGGGATGTCCCGCTCCAGGGCCCGGGCACCGGCGATGGTGTCGGGCCGGCCGGCGGTGGTCTCCCCGTCGGACATCAGCACGATCCGCCCCGGTGCCACCTCCGCGCCGTCAGCAGCGGGGGGAACGGAGTCAATGGCCTGGATGCCGGCGAAGATGGCTTCGCCGATGGCGGTGCCCTGGTCCAGTTGCAACCCGCCGATGGCCCGGACCACGGCGTTGTGATCCTTGGTGGGTGAGACCAGCACGCTGGCGGTGCGGTTGAAGGACACCAACCCCACGTTGATCTCCTCCGGCAGCAACTCCACGAAGGAAGCGGCCGCGGCCTTGGCGGCGTCGAGCCGGTTGGGGGTCACGTCGGTGGCCATCATCGACAGGGACGTGTCGATGGCCACGACGATGGTGGCCCGTTCCCGGGGGACCTGCTCCAGGCGGGCCGGCCGGGCCAGGGCCACGCTCATGGCTCCCAACGCCATCAGCAGCAACGCCGCCGGGACGTGGCGACGCCAACCGGGCCGGTTGGGGGCCACGCTGTCCAGCAGCGCCAGGTTGGTGAAGCGCACCGCGGCGTCACGGCGGCGGAACTGGCTCAGCACGTAGCCCACAGCCAGTGCCGCTACGGCCACCAGCAACCACAACCAGTGGCGGGCGAGGAGGGTCATGAGGTTCTCCGGGGTAGGCGGGCGGCACGTTCACGGCGTAGGGCCACGAAGCGGATGAGCTCGGCCAACCAGTCCCCGTCGGTGCGCAGAACCAGATGATCCGCACCACTGCGCATGATATGGGCGGCGATGGTCTGGCGTTGCTCGATGGCGGCGGCGGCGTAACGGGCCCGCAGCTTGGCCGAGGAGGTCTGGACCTCACGGCGCCGGCCGGTTTCGGGGTCCACCAGGGTCAGCACCCCCACTGCGGGCAGCTCCAGCTCCCGGGGATCGATCACCTCGATGGCCAGGGTCTCATGTCGGGCCGCCAACCGTCGCAACGGCCGGATCCAGCCCGGCGCGTCGGTGGCGTTGCCCGAGCCGGGGGCGGGGTCGAGGAAGTCCGAGATGACCACCGCCAGCCCCCGTCGTCGGTGCAGCGCGGCCATGCGCTCCATCGAGGCGGCCAGACCTTCCTGGCGCCGGTCGGCACCGGGCGGCCCTACCTCGGGCTGGCGGCGAGGCGCCGTTGCCGCCGGCTGAGTTAAGGCGCGGTGCAGCACCGACAGCAGATGGGTGCGGCCGCCCCGGGCCGGGGTCACCAGCGCCGGGCCGTCTCCGGCGAACACCGCCCCCAGCCGATTGCCGGTGCGGGCGGTGAGGAACCCCACGGCGGCCAGGGCGATGGCCGCCAGCTCCCGTTTCTCGTACTGGGCGGTGCCGAAGTGCATGCTGGCGGATCGATCCACCAGCACCCAGGTTTCCAGCTCCCGGTCGGCGATGGTCTCGCGCACGTGGGCGGTTTGGGTCCGGGCGGTGACGTTCCAGTCGATGCGACGCACGTCGTCTCCGGGCTGGTAGGCCCGGGTTTCGCCCAGCTCGCTGCCGTGCCCGGGGACCAACCCCCGGTAGTCGCCTTGCAGCACCCCGTCCAACCGTCGGTTCACGGTGAGTTCCAACCGGCGCAGCAGCTCGCCGGATGCGCCCTGCCCGAAGCTGAGCCCCACCGGGTCCACCCGGCCATCGCGCCCCGGCGGCCCCGGCGGCCCCGGCGGCCCCGGCGGCCTTGGTGCTGAGGGAGACGACGAGCGTCCCATCAACTACCGGTCCGGTGCTGCTGCTGCTGCTGATGTTCCCCATCGGCGTTTCCTGCCGCTTCGGAAACCCCCGGTTGCGCACCCGGCTGGGCTCCTGGCGGCGTGTGGTGGTCTGGGCCGGGGAGCCGGTGGGGTGAGGCGGGGGTGACCGGCGGGGTGAGTGGCGTGGCCGGTTGGTCCGTGGGTGGGGGCGGAGGGATGCGGTGGGCCGAGGGCCGCTCGGGCTCCCTGCTGGGGTCCAGCACGGGAAGCACCGCGGTGGGCTGCCCGGCAAAGTCCGACCAGTCTGTCTGGTACCCGTCGTGCCCGTAGCCCTGGGGAGCGAATCCCTCCGGGACGTACCCCTCCCGGACGTAGCCCTCCCGGACGTACTGATCCTGGCTGGGGGCCACCCGGGGCGCGGGCACGGTGGCCAGGATCCGGGAGCTGAGCTGGTCCACGTGCAAGCCCTGGGCCAAGGCCTCGTAGCTGAGCACCAGCCGGTGACGGAGGATCTCGGGGGCCACGTCGAACACGTCCTGGGGTAGGGCGTAGCGGCGGCCCCGCAGCAACGCCAGAGCCCGACCGGCGGCGACCAGGCCCAGGCTGGCCCGGGGGCTGGCGCCGTACTCGATGAACTCCTCCAGCTCACCCAGCCCGAACTGGGCCGGTTCGCGGGTGGCCAGCACCAGGTTCACGGCGTAGGCCACCACCCCCCGGTCCACGTACACGGATTTGGCGGCGTTCTGCAGGGTCCGCACCTGCTCGGGATCCAGCACCTGGCGGGCCACCGGCGGGTTGATACCCATCCTGGTCACGATCTCGATTTCCTCCGCCGGGTTGGGGTAGCCCACCACCACCTTCATCAGGAACCGGTCGCGTTGGGCTTCGGGCAGGGGATAGACCCCTTCTTGCTCCACGGGGTTCTGGGTGGCCAGCACCAGGAACGGTTCGGGGGCGGCGAAGGTGCGACCGCCGATGGACACGTGATGTTCGGCCATCACCTCCAGCAGCGCCGATTGCACCTTGGCGGGGGCCCGGTTGACCTCGTCAGCCAGGACGAAGTTGGCGAACACCGGACCCAACTCCACGTCGAAACGCTCGGAGCTGGCCCGGTAGATGCGGGTGCCCACGATGTCCGCCGGGAGCAGGTCCGGCGTGAACTGGATGCGGGCGAAGGTCCCGCCCGACACCTTGGCCAGGGTTTCCATAGCCAAGGTCTTGGCCAGCCCCGGGACCCCTTCCAGCAGGCAGTGGCCCTGGGCCAACAGGCAGACCAGCAGCCGTTCGATGGCCCGGTCCTGACCCACGATGACCCGTTTGATCTCGAACAGGGCGGTCTCAAGGGCCCGGGCCTCAGCGGTTTGGGGGGTTTGTGCGGGCACCTGCACAGGAGCATCCCTTCGAGAAACGAACGGTCGGGGTTTTCGCCGGGGTTTCGGCGTCGGGGCGTACCAAAGCACCCATGGGTGAAGGCGAGGGTAAAGCTCCATCGCCGACAATGGGGAAAGGCGAAGGACTCGGTCCGCAGCCAGCTCGCCCCGAAGGACGCAAAGGGGGCCCGAATGCGACTGCTCGTGGTCGACGATGAGGTAGATCTGGCCCAGGCCGTGGCCAAGGGTCTCCGGCGGGAGGGCTATGCCGTTGACGTGGCCACCGACGGCGCTGACGCCCTCGACACCCTGGCGTACACCGACTACGACCTGGTCTGTTTGGACCTCACCCTGCCCGGGGTTGACGGGGTGGAGATCTGCCGACAGATCCGGGCTCGCAGCGGTCCCCAACCCCGGGTGTTGATGCTCACCGCCCGCGACGGCGTGGCGGACCGGGTTCGTGGCCTGGATGTGGGCGCCGATGACTATCTGGTGAAGCCCTTCGCCTTTCCGGAACTGGCGGCGCGCATCCGGACCCTGCTGCGCCGCGACAGCCCCCACCACCAGGCGCTACTGGACGTTGGCCCGCTGCACATGGACACCGCCCGGCACTCGGTGCAGCGCGACGGCCGGCAGTTGGAGCTGACCGCCAAGGAGTTCTCGCTGCTGCGTTACTTCATGCTGCACCCCGGCGAGGTCCTGTCCCAGGAGCGGCTGCTGGAGCATGTGTGGGACACCAACGCCGATCCCTTCACCAACACCGTGCGCGTTACCGTGGGCACGTTGCGTCGCAAGCTGAGCATGGGGGACGAGACCGCGTTGCTGGAGACCATGATCGGCAGCGGGTACCGGCTGGTGGCGACGCCCATCGCCGAGGTGGTCCCGCAGTGACAGACCCCATCGGCCCGCCTCCCGCCGCGGCGGCATCCGAGGTTGGCCCGACGGACGTTGAGGAGACGGAGGTTGACCCGACGGACGTTGACCCCGCTGGCGCGGCGGTGGCCGAACGGGTGCCGGGGTGGCGGATCGCCTCACGCGTGCCCTGGCCGGGATCGATCCGGGTGCGGTTGTCGTTGTTGTACTCGGCGGTGGTGTTCGGGGTGGGCGCGGTGATGCTGACGTTGGTCTACGTCGGGTTGTCGGAGTCCCTTCGACGTCAGCCGGTGACGGAGAAAATCATGGCCGAGGTGCCGGGTGAGCCGTCCTGCGTGGAGATCCGCGGCGAGTTGTTGTGCGTGAGGACCACCCGGACCGCGGAGTTGGAGCTGGTTGATGTGGCCGCGCTGCTGGAACGCACGGTCAACACCCGGGCATTGGAGCGGTTCCGGCTGTACTCCTTCAGTGGGTTGGGCGGGTTGTTCCTGGTGTCGTTGGTGGTGGGATGGATGGTGTCGGGACGGTTCCTGCGGCCCATCCAGCGCATCACCGCGGTGGCCCGGGAGATCACCGCCACGGACCTTTCCCGCCGTATCCAGCTCGAGGGCCCCGAGGACGAGTTGAAGGCCATGGCGGACACCTTCGACCAGATGTTGGACCGTATCGACGATGCCTTCGAGAGCCAGCGACGGTTCATCCACGAGGCCTCCCACGAGCTGCGCAACCCCATCGCGGTGATACGCACCAACGTCGAGGTGGCCCTGGGTGACGAGGCCGCCCCCGCCGATGAACTGCGGGAGACGCTGACCGTGGTGGGCCGCTCAGCGGAGCGCATCGCCATCCTGGTGGACGATCTTTTGATGTACGCCCGACGGGAATCGCCGGCGGACCGCGAGACCGTGGTGGATGTGAGCCAGCTGGTGGCCGATTCCGCCGCCGAGTTCGCCGCCCCCGCCGAGGCCCGCCAGCTCACCATCGCCGCCGCCGCCCCCGCGAACCTGACGGTGCACGGGGATCCGGTGGCGTTACGGCAAGCGCTGGCGAACCTGCTGGCCAACGCGGTTCGCCTGGCTCCTGCCGGCACGCCGATCTCGTTGGAAGCCGGTCGGGAGGGGGCCTGGGTCTGGATGGCGGTGCAGGACCGGGGCCCGGGGATCGCCACCGAAGAACAGCCCCAGATCTTCGAGCGGTTCTATCGGGGCGATCCGGAACGGGCCCGGGCCGAGGGTCGCTCCGGGTTGGGGTTGACCATCGTCCGCCAGATCGCCATGGCCCACGGTGGTTCGGTGGGGCTGCGTTCAGAGCCCGGAACCGGTTCCACGTTCTCCATCTGGTTGCCGGCCGCAGTCACCCACGCGGTCACCAACGGGGTCACCCACGCGGTCACCCCGGGCGCTGCGGATCTCCCGGCCGGGCCCAGTGCGTTGCCGCCTCGGGCACCGGTTCCCGCCACCGCTGATCCTTCGCTGCAGCCGGCGAACCTGCCCCACTAGCCATTAGCGTCAGGCCGGTGAGCACCCCGCCGACCCCGCCGCTGATCAGCCGGTTTCCCGTTCCCGAGCTTGAGGAGTTACCCGAGGACATCCGGGCCCGGATCGTGGCGGTCTCGGAGAAATCCGGCTTCGTGCCCAACGTGTTTCTGGTGCTGGCACATCGCCCCGAGGAGTTCCGGGCCTTCATGGCGTACCACGACGCCCTGATGGAGCGGGACAGCGGCCTCAGCAAGGGTGAGCGGGAGTTGATCGTGGTGGCCACCTCGGCCCTCAACGAGTGTCAGTACTGCGTGGTGGCGCATGGGGCCATCGCCAGGATCCGCATGAAGAACCCGCTCATCGCCGATCAGGTGGCCATCAACTACCGCAAGGCGGACGTGACCGATCGGCAGCGGGCCATGCTGGGGTTCGCGCTCAAAGTGGCCGGCCGCTCCCAGGAGATCGCCGACGCTGATCTGGATGCGCTGCGGGCCCATGGATTCAGCGACGAGGACATTTGGGACATCGGGGCCATCGCCGCCTTCTTCGCGTTGTCCAACCGCATGGCCAACCTGACCTCGATGCGACCCAACGCCGAGTTCTTCAACATGGGTCGCTGAGGTCGGCTAGTGCGCCCAGCTCAGGCGTCGGAGCGCTGGATCCACTTGGCGCCGGTCTTGCAGTCCTCCACCGGCAGCCCGGCGTCGGCCCAGCCGCCAAAGCCCGGTTCGAGGTGGGCGACGTTGGGATAGCCCATGTCCTTCATGGTTTTGGCCGCCAGCGCCGAACGGCCGCCACCGGCGCAGTACAGGATGTAGCGCTGCTCCGGTTTGAACACCTCGCGGTAGTACTCGCTCTGGGGGTCGATCCAGAACTCCAGCATGCCCCGGTCCGCGTGGAAGGCTCCGGGGATCTTGCCCTTGAGGTACAGCTCGCGGAAGTCACGAATGTCCACCACGGTGGCGCTGCCGGCGTCCAGTTCGGCCTTGAGCTGCTCGGGCGTGAGGTTGTCGATCTCGCGCTTGGCCTCATCGACCATGTCCCAGGCTTTTTTCACGTTGCTCACCATCAGGACCTTAGTGCTCACCCTGGCGCTGCGGTCGTGCGGGCTTAGCCGTGCTTTCAACCACAAGGGGTACAACTACGGCCATGAGCCGCGGCCACCTCTGTCCGGCCACCTGTGTCCGGCCATCGAAACCGACATCCCCCTGCGTCCCAGCGAGCTGCCCATGACCAACCGGCCTGATCTTCCCGACGCCCTGCCCGCGGATCCTCCCCAAGGCGCCGATTTCCGCAACCCCGCCAACCCGATCCCGGCGCCGTGGGGTGATCCCACCCTGACCTTGGACCGGGTCGATCCCCAGCCCGGGTTCGCTCCTGGTCCGCAGGCCCAGCCGGTGCCGCCGCCCGTACCTGGTGCGGGCCTCCCCTCCGGTGTTCCAAGCGGCGGTCCACCCAGCGTTGCTGCTTACCGCGGGGAGCCCACGGCGATGCCTGGGACCCCGGCGGGGTATCCCTTCCAGCCCCCGCCCCAGCCCCCGTTTCAGCCCCCGTTTGAGCCAATCGGCGCGTCATCCCCGTTCGCGGCACCGGCCCAGCCCCCATCGCCCTCCCCGTTCGGGCCGCCGTTGGCCGGTAGCGGTATCGGCTCGGGTATCGGCACCGGTACGGGCACCGGCTTGTTCGCGCCGGCCGGGTCGCCGCCGCCGCCGTCCTACCCGCCCATTCACCGGTTCCCGGATCCCGCCGCCGGTTCCGGTGCGAATGGTGCCGCCAACGCCAACCGGAGCCGCCGCCGGGCTGCCCGCTGGGCCGTGGCCGTGGCGGCCCTGGCGCTGATGGCCATCATCGGCTTCGTGGGCGGAAGGGCTCTGACCAGGGATGACGCCGCCAGCTCGGCCGGCTCGGCTAACGCTTCCACCGTCGGTGGCGCCGACGGGTCCGGCGGGGAGAACGCCACCGCGGGCTCGGTGGCGGCGCCCACCGCAGACCAGCAGGGCCCCGTCACCCGAGCGCCGGACCTGGACCCCGATCTCCAGGCTGACCCCGCGGCGGCGGTCCACGACGCGGTGTCGCCCGCCGTGGTGCAGATCGAGACGTCTTCCGGTCTCGGCACCGGGTTCGTCTACGACGCCCAGGGGTACATCCTCACCGCGGCGCACGTGGTCTCCCTCGGCGGGGCCCTCGGCGGCGCCGACCCCGGCTTTGAATCGGAGGTCACGGTCCGACTGGCTGATGGCACCCGGGTACGGGGCCAGGTGTTGGGATCGGACCTCAACAATGACGTGGCGGTGGTGAAGATCGAACCTGTCCCGGACCTGCCCGTGGCCGCGCTGGCGTTGGGCGAAGTGCCCCGGGTGGGCTCCATCGCCATCGCCATCGGGAGCCCGTTCGGCCTGGACCAAACCGTCACCCAGGGCATTGTCAGCGCCGTCAACCGGCCAGTACCGAGCCCGAACAACAACATCGTGTCCATGATCCAAACCGACGCCGCCATCAACTCCGGCAACTCCGGGGGACCGCTGGTGGACCGGCAGGGACGGGTGCTGGGCATCAACACCCAGATCCGCACCGAGACCGGGGACAACAACGGCATCGGGTTCGCGGTCCCCATCGACCTGGCCTACGACGTGGCCCAGTCCCTGATCCGGGGTGAACCCATCCGGCTGGGCTACCTGGGTGTTCGCACCGACGATCCAGCCTTCGGCAGCAGTGGCGCCATGGTGGTCCGGGTGGAGGCCGCCAGCCCCGCCGCCACTGCCGGTATCCAGGAAGGTGACCTGGTGTTGTCGGTCAACGGTCAACCGATCCGGGGTTTCGAGGAGCTGGCGTCGATTATCCGTGCCACCCAACCGGGCCAAAAGCTAGATCTGGTGATCGAGCGGGACGGCAAGGAACTGGATCTGTCCGTGACCGTGGGCGAGGCCACGACCCGGTGACGCCGCTCACTGGCTGACGCAGCCCGCCCACCGGCATCAGCGGCCCGTTCCGCCCGAGCTGCCGATGCCCCGACGAGCCTGGTGCCCCCCCGCACCAGGCTCGTTCGGCTTTCGGGTCACCCGGCTGCGCAGTGTGGGGGGCGGGCATCGGGGCCGGCATCGGTCCGGCCTGGTCGGCGGGGCCGCGGGCAGGTTCGGTCCGATGGGCCGGCAGTAGGTTGGGCCCATGGAACTCGCCGTGGTGGTGCTGATCGCCGTGCTCGTGCTGGGCGTGCTGGCTGCCGGTGTCGTGGTCACCCGCCATCGACGCAAGGTCATGGAACCGCCGCCGCTGGGTCGGCCCGTCGGTCTCACTCGCCCGGCCACCCCTGCCCGGCCGGCAACCGCAACCCGGCCCGTCACCCCGATCCCCCCGACGCCGGACACCACCGAGGCCCAGCCCGAGCCCCCCCAGCAGGCCCTGGACGACCAGGCCGAGGTCCAGGTAGACGCCGAGGTCCAGGTAGAAGCCGACGTCGTCGAGGTCGGGGCTGTCGACGTCGGGGCTGTCGACGTCGGGGCTGTCGAGGACGTCGAGGAGCCCGCGCCGGTGGTGGCGCGACCCTCGTTCCGGGATCGGCTGACCAAGGCCCGCGAGGCCATAGCCGGCTCGTTTCGGTCCATCCTGTCCCGCACCACCATCGATGCGGACACCTGGGACGAGCTGGAAGAGGCGCTGATCAAGGCCGATGTGGGGGTGGAACTGACCACCGAAGTGCTCGATGAGTTGCGCCGCCGGGCCAAAGACGCCGCCGTCACGGAGCCCGAGCAGTTGCTGGACCTGCTCAAGGCCCAACTGAAAGAGCGCATGGCCGGCGTCGACCGGTCCCTGCACACTCGGGACGGAGTGACCAACGTGTGGCTGTTCGTGGGGGTCAATGGGGTGGGCAAGACCACCACCATCGGCAAGGTCGGCCATCTGCAAACCAAGGCTGGGCGTCCGGTGCTGATGGCCGCCGGGGACACGTTCCGGGCGGCGGCGGCGGAGCAGCTGGAGACCTGGGCCGAGCGTGCCGGGGCGGAGTTCGTGCGCGGCGCGGAGGGCGGTGACCCCTCCTCGGTGGTCTACGACGGGGTGCAACGGGCCCACGCCCGGGGTATCGATCTGGTGCTGGCGGACACCGCTGGTCGCTTGCACACCAAGTCCAACCTGATGGAGGAGCTGGCCAAGGTCCGGCGGGTGGCGGGCAAGGACCCCGGCCATGTGAGCGAGGTGCTGCTGGTACTCGACGCCGTGACCGGCCAGAACGGGCTGGTGCAGGCCCGCCAGTTCACCGAGGCCACGGAGCTCACCGGGGTGGTGCTGACCAAGCTGGACGGCTCGGCCAAGGGCGGCATCGTGTTGGCCATCGAGACCAAGCTGAACATCCCCGTGAAGCTGGTCGGGCTGGGCGAGACCATTGAGGATCTCACCCCTTTCGACCCCGACGAGTTCGTGGACGCCCTTTTCGGCTGATCAACCGGGTTCCGCAGCGCGTCGGCCCGGCACACCGGCCCGGTCCCGGTCAGGGTTCACCGCCAGGGTCAGGTCACAGCTGATGGTGCCAGCCCGGGGTCACCGGCCAGCGTGAGGTGACCTCCTGTAGCGCCGCCCGGACCTCGGAGGGATCAAGTGCGGCGGACAGCGCCACCACCCCCAAGCGGTCGTCGTGGTCACTGTCAACGGCGGGTACCCGACGCAGGATCCAGCCCCGTTCCCGCAGCTCAGCCACCGTGTCATCCCACGCTTCGAAGCCCGGATCGATGCCCTTGACGATCCAGGACTGACGCGCTCCCGACGCCAAGATGGCCAAGGTTCGAAACGTCGGCCAGCCGGGCATGTCCGCGCCCCCTGACCCTGTCGGCGCCGGCAACTGGGGCCGGACCGGTGCCTGCGGCCCGACCGGCGGCGGGGGCAACGGAGCCGCCGCGGTGCCCGGAGCCGGCGGTGGCCAAGCGGCGGCCACCGCGGCGAACCCCGAGCTGTCCTCGATCAGGGTGGGGGTGGTGTACAGCGGGGTGGGATCGAACGCCACCACGTCACCCACGTGCTGGGGTCGGTCTCCGGCGGCGATGGAAAGGACCTCCGCCGCGGCCGGACCCATCCGACGGGCCACCTGCGCCCGGCCATCCAACATGACCAGGATCAGTGCCTCGGGGTGTTGCCAGGTGCACGGGTCGAGACCCAACCGGGCCACGCTGGCGTTGACCCCGGCCTCATCGCCGGTCACGGTGGCAGCCACGATCCGGTCCCAATCCAGTTGTCCCGCCGGTTCGTCACCCTGCAGCAGGTCGTTCAGCAGCGCTGCCGCCTCGGACCATTGCCGCAGGTCACGGGCAGCTTTAGCCCCCAGCTCGCGGGCTTGTCGATGGTTGGGGTCAAGGGCCAACACCGCCAGGCAGTCCTCCAGGCAGGAGCGGTTGTCGTGGCGGCGGTGGGCTCGTTGGGCCAACTCCCAGTGCTCCCGGCGAAGGTGGGTGTCCGCCACCAGCGCGCCGAGTGCTTCCAACGCCCGATGGCTTTCAACGCCGCGTTGACTGTTGGGTTTGAGGTCGGGAACCGCTGGTGAGACGGGCTCGATGGGTGCCGCTGCTGTCGGCCCGACCGGCCGCTGGGGGGGCGCCGGGACCCACCACGCCTCATCAGGCAGGGTGGCGTACAGATCGACAACATCGCTCACGGGTTATCCATCGGCCGCGGAGTGGGACCTGCAGGTAGGTCTATTGGCGTGCCCTGCATTGGGGAGACGGCGGGCGGGGTGGCGCCGGCGGGCCGAGGCGGGCAGTAGAGTGGAAGGCCGCATGTTCGAAGCACTGGCTGATCGTTTCGAGGGCATCTTCGGTCGTTTGCGCAACCGGGGTCGGTTGTCCGAGGAGGATGTCGACGAGGTCCTGCGCGAGATCCGGGTTGCGCTGCTCGAAGCTGACGTCAACCTGGCCGTGGTCCGGTCCTTTCAACGCCGGGTCCGCGAGGCGCTGGTGGGCGAGGAGCTGTCCAGGGCCCTGAACCCGGCCCAGCAGGTCATCAAGACCGTCCATCAGGAGCTGGTGGCCACGCTGGGTGGCGAAACGGTCCAGATCACCTACGCCGCCAAACCTCCCACCGTGGTGCTCATGGCCGGGTTGCAGGGTTCCGGCAAGACCACCACCTCGGCCAAGCTGGCCCGTTGGTTCCGCAGCCAGGGCCGCAACCCCATGCTGGTGGGCGCGGACCTGCAACGGCCGGCGGCGGTGGAACAGCTGCGTACCTTGGGCCGCCAGATCGACGTGCCGGTGTTCTCGGCCCCCGATGATGTGATCCGCTCCGGCCAGGGTGACCCCCTCGACGTGGCCCGGGCTTGTCTGGCTGAGGCCGCCCGCACCGGCCGTGACGTGGTCATCGTGGACACCGCTGGCCGTCTGGCCATCGACGTCGAGATGATGGACCAGGTCCGGCGCATCTCGGAGATCACCGGTCCCCACCACACGTTCCTGGTGGTGGACGCCATGACCGGCCAGGACGCGGTGAACGTGGCCGAGGCCTTCCACGCCACGTTGAGCCTGGACGGGGTGATCCTCACCAAGCTCGACGGTGACGCCCGTGGTGGGGCCGCCTTGTCGGTTAAAGAGGTGGTGGGCAAACCCATCGTCTTCGCTTCCACCGGCGAGAAGCTGGCTGATTTCGATCTGTTCCACCCCGACCGTCTGGCTGGGCGCATCCTCGGCATGGGCGACATGCTCACCCTCATCGAGAAGGCCGAGGAGGTCTACGAGCGCGACGAGGCCGAAAAGGCCGCCACGGCGCTGGTGGAGGGCCGCTTCACGCTGGAAGATTTTCTTCAGCAGATGCAGCAGCTGAAGAAGATGGGGCCGATCTCCTCCATCATCGGCATGATGCCCGGCCTGCCCAAAGAGGCCCGGGATGCGCAGATCGATGATTCCCACCTGGGCCGTATCGAGGCCATCATCCGGTCCATGACCCCCCAGGAGCGCGTCGAGCCGGAGCACATCGATGCTTCCCGCCGGGGCCGCATCGCCCGGGGGTCCGGCACCCAGCCCCAAGAGGTGCAGGGCCTGATCACCCAGTTCAACGAGATGCAGCGGCTGATGAAACGCTTCGGGGGCTTCGGTTCCAAGCGGGTCAAGCCGGCTCGTAAGGAGAAAAAGGGCGGCAAGGGATCCAAAGGCGCCAAGGGCGGCGGTCGGGTCACCACCAAGGGACCGATCCGGATGCCGGACGTTGATTTCGCTGAGCTGGCCGAACGGCAGAAGGCCAAGCCCGGTGGGGGCCTCAAGCTCCCGGGCTTGTGAACACGGACGGACTATCCTCGCAGCGGTTTGGACCGCGCACGCCCCAGCACCGATGATGGCCGGTCTGGCCGAACTGCTCGGTCCCACAACGCTCAGGCGCCTTCGCGCACCCCGCTCGATGCACGCTTCTCGATGGCACACCGCCCCAGTCACGCTGCGGGCTTGAAAGGAACGAACAACACATGGCTGTGAAGTTGCGGCTCATGAGAATGGGCAAGAAGAAGCAGCCCACCTATCGGGTGGTGGCCGCGGATGGTCGTTCGCCCCGTGATGGCCGGTTCATCGAGATCGTCGGGAGCTACGACCCTCGCCAGGAGCCCTCCGGCATCACCATTGACAACGACAAAGCGGTTCGCTGGCTGCGTCAAGGCGCCCAACCCACCGAGACGGTGGCCAAACTGCTGAAGATTTCCGGTGCCTGGGATCAGTTCAAGACCGGCACCCCGGCGTGAGCGACCTCGACCAGAACGACGAGTTCGATGACGATGCTGACGACGATGATCTTGATGACCAGGGCAACGTCGACATGAACGATGACGACGACGATGCCGATGACATCGACGGCAACCGCAGCGATGATGACGGTGACGCCAACCTCGAGATCGCCCCGACCGCGGTCGCGGTGATGGAGTACCTGGCCCGATCCGTGGTCGAGGATGCCGACGCGGTGCATGTAGTGGCCACCCCGATCCGCGGTCGGAAGGTTCGTTTGTCGGTGCATGCTGCGCCCAATGACTTCGGTCGGCTGATCGGCCGTCGTGGTCGGGTGGCTACCGCGCTACGCACCGTGGTCGGCGCCGCCGCCGCCAAGGATGGCTACGACGCCGAGGTCGAGTTCGTCGAGTGACCGTGCTGCTGGAGATCGCGCGGATCTCCCGGGCTCACGGGTTGCGGGGCGAGGTGGTGGTGGTACCCATCAGCGACCAGGTCGACCGTTTCGTGGTGGGCGCCCGCTATGACACCCGCCGCGGCCCCATGGTCATCAGCGCGGTCCGCCCGTTCCAGCATCGTTGGTTGGTGTGCTTCGAAGGTTGCACCACCCGAGAGCAGGCTGAGGCCCTCGCCGGCACCGTGCTGTTGGCCGAACCTCGTGACGGCGAGGGCGAACTGTTCGTCCACGAGCTCATCGGACGCCAGGTGGTGGATCAACACGGCACCAACCACGGCCCGGTCACCGCGGTGGAAGCCAACCCTGCCGCTGACCTGTTGGTGTTGACCAACGGCGCCCTGGTACCGCTGAACTTCATGGTGGCGCTCAACGGGGACCTGATCGAGGTGGATGTCCCCGCCGGCCTGTTGGACTGAGGACCAGGCGGTGTCCGCACATGCGCATTGACGTGCTCACCATCTTCCCGGAGCTGGTGGACGCCTTCGCCTCGGCCAGCCTGTTGGGGCGGGCCCGGCGCGCCGGCCTGATTGATCTTCGGGTCCATGACCTTCGTGCCGCCACCACGGACCCCCACCGTTCCGTGGATGACACCCCCTTCGGCGGCGGCGCCGGGATGGTGCTGATGGCCGAACCGATCCTGGCCACGGTGGAGGCCGTGAACCCACCGCGTCCGTTGCTGGCCCTCGGCCCCGGCGGTGACCGTTTCGATCAGGCCGCCGCCCGCCGAATGGCGACGCTGGAGGGCTTCTCGTTGCTGTGTGGGCGCTACGAGGGCATCGATCAGCGGGCGTTGGACGAGGTGGTGGACGGCGAGCTGTCCATCGGCGATGTGGTGCTGGCCGGCGGTGAGGTTGCCGCCATGGTGGTCCTCGAAGCGGTCTCCCGGCTGGTTCCGGGGGTGATGGGCAACGCCGCGTCGGCCGCCGAGGAGTCCTTCTCCGAAACCGGGCAGGGTCCGGCGGGCTCCGGTGGCTTGCTGGAGTATCCCCACTACACCCGCCCGGCGCTGGTCCGGGACCGACCGGTACCGGAGGTGCTGCTGTCGGGGGACCACGCCCGTATCGCCCGATGGCGCCGGGCCCACAGCCTGTTGCGCACCGCCACCCGCCGGCCGGACCTGTGGGCGGCCCGGGGTGGGTTGCAGCCGGGCGAGGCGAAGTTGCTCAACGAGTTCGGTCTGTCACTGCCCGAGGTGGGCGCGCCGACCGGGTCCTGAAGCCCCCGCCGCCACCGAGATCGGCGAGCGAGGTTGGTACGAGGGTGGCGATCCTCCTAAAGTGGACCTTCCGCCGTCGCTGGTGCGATGCCCTGGCTTGATCGGCGATCCCTGAGGAGTTCAGCGAGGATGAAGCCCACCGACGTCGTCGACTTGGCCACCATGCGGGATGACGTGCCCGCATTTTCCACCGGTGACACCGTGAAGGTGCATGTCCGGGTGGTCGAAGGAAACCGGGAGCGCCTCCAGGTGTTCCAAGGTGTGGTCATCCGCCGCCAGGGTTCGGGCGTGCAAGAGACCTTCACCGTGCGCAAGGTCAGCTTTGGCGTGGGCGTGGAGCGCACCTTCCCGGTCCATTCGCCCATCACCGGCAAGCTTGAGGTGGTCAGCCGCGGTGATGTCCGGCGGGCCAAGCTGTACTACCTGCGGGACCGGGTCGGCAAAGCAGCCAAGATCAAAGAGAAGCGCTGATCCAACGCCGGTAGGGGTCGCCGGAAACCGACCTCCTGCGATGAGATGGCCGATGGTGACATCGGCGCGCGGGAGGAACGGGGATTGTCCCAGGGCCGGCGGCGTTTGGGCCAGGTGGGTGAGCGGCTGGCAGCGCTGCACTATGCCCAGGCCGGTTTCGAGGTGGTGGACACCAACTGGCGCTGTCGCCAGGGGGAACTGGATCTGGTGGCCCGCAAGGGTTCGCTGGTGGTGTTCGTGGAGGTCAAGAACCGTTCCTCCACCGCCTACGGCCACCCCTTGGAAGCGGTGACGGCGCAGAAGCAGCAACGCCTGCGGCGGTTGGCGGCGCTGTGGTTCCAGGAGCACCGTCGCAGCGGCGAGCAGGCCCATCTTGAAGCCCGTTTCGACGTGGTAGCAGTGCTCGATGGTCGGCTGGAGGTGGTCACGAACGCCTTTTGAACCGTGCCCGACCCCCAGCCCGGTCCCCGCCGGTTTCAGGTGCTCAGCGGTGCCGGGGGCAGACCCAGTTGCATGCGCAGCAGGTCAACGAAGTGCTCGCTGTCTTGGCGGAACCCCGCCACCACGTCCACCATGACCACCGGACCGTGCAGCGGCACGAACTTCACCGCCAGGGCCCGACCCCCCGGTATGGGCACGGTCTGCAACTTGGCTTCGCGGAGATCGGGTAGACGCACCGCTCCCAGCAACGCGGAGGGGTGGTTACTGCCCCGCCGAACCCTCCAAAAGACCACCCGATGCGGCGTGAGCGCTACCGCCATGCTCCAGTGCAGCGGAAAACCGGGCACGGACCTCGGCGCCGGACGGACCACCAGGGCCACGCGGGAGATGAGCCCCTGCATCAGGTTCTGCTCGTTGCCCTTCTCATCCACCATGGTCCAGTAGTTCGGCATCGAGAACCGACTGGCCGCCAGCAGCCGCTCGTCCTCACCGATCTCATGGCGGATCACGTCGGCGATGCGGTCCCGGTAGGGCTGCTCGCTGTTCATACCCCGAACCGCCCCTGGCGTTGGGCCAGCTGCCAACAGCCCCGATGCCAGTGCCGTCGCAGGTCAGGGGCCTCCACCGGCACAACCACCCGATGTCCCGTACCAATCGGTATGTCACGGTTGCAGCCCGGGCAGCGGTACACCTTGGTGGCCTGATACGGCTGCACCACCGTGACCTGCACCTCGTCCAGCCAGCCGCCGCTGGGGCGCGGGGACCGGCTGCTCATCCCAGCACCGCCCAAGCCAACAGCGCCGCGCCCATCAACACGGCGGCCACCACGAACAGGTAATCACTGCGACGTTGACGGTGTGCCCGGTAGGGGTTCAGACCCATCGGGACCAGTATGGCTTGTCAGAACGGCACGGCTGGGGAGACCGCTCCGCCTCGGCGTCAGATGTTGCTACTATGCGATCGCTGCCGGTTCGCCGGTGGTTTCGGTAGCTCCCGGGCTCCTCCTCGAGATCATCTCGTGTTGAACGGAGCCGGACATGCTTGCCAGCATTCCCTCGGCCGTCTTGCGCGGCGTAGACGGTGTCCCGGTCACGGTTGAGGTTCACGTGGCGTCGGGTCTGCCGGGCTTCACCGTGGTCGGACTGCCTGACGCTTCTTGCCGGGAGGCCCGTGACCGGGTCCGCGCCGCGGTGCTTTCCAGCGGGCTGTCCTGGCCCATGCAACGCATCACGGTCAACCTGGCCCCCTCCGGGTTACCCAAGGCCGGCGCCGGTCTGGATCTGGCCATGGCCGTGGGCGTGCTGGTGGCCAACGGGGTCCTCACCGGGGAGCAGGTGGCGGGCCACGCCTTCCTCGGTGAACTGGGCCTGGACGGTGTGCTGCGTCCGGTGGCGGGGGTGGTGCCGTTGGTCGACGCCGTGCTGAACGAGGCCGTGGTGGTGCCGTTGGCGGTGGAGGAACATGCCCGGGTGCTGGGCCGCCACGTGGTGCGGGCCTCCGCCACCTTGGCCCATGCCGTGGCTTCCCTGCGTGGTGAGCGACCGTGGGATCACGCCTTGTGCCAGCCGGCGCCGCCTGACCCGTTGCCCGCGGACATGGCCGACGTGAAAGGTCAGGCGCTGGCCCGCCAAGCGGTGGAGGTGGCCGCCGCCGGGGGCCACCACCTGCTGATGGTGGGCCCGCCCGGTGCCGGCAAGACCATGCTGGCCCAGCGGCTGGTGGGACTGTTGCCGGAGCTGAACCCGGAACTGGCGTTAGAAGCCACCAAGGTGCATTCCGCCGCCGGTGAACGCCTGCCGCCGGGCGGTCTGCTGCGCCGGGCCCCGTTCCGGGCGCCGCACCACAACGCCTCCATAGCGGCGCTCGTCGGGGGAGGGTCGGCCTGGCTGCGGCCGGGCGAGATCAGCTTGGCCACCGGCGGGGTGCTGTTCCTGGACGAGTTGGCGGAGTTCAGTCCCGCCGTGCTGGACGCGCTGCGTCAGCCACTGGAGGAGGGGCGCATCAGGGTGGCCCGGGCCCACGGCTCGGTGCAGTTCCCGGCCCGATTTCTGCTGGTGGCGGCATCGAACCCCTGCCCCTGCGGGAACGCCGGCACCAACGTGGTCTGCCGTTGCACCGACGCCGTCAGACGCCGGTACCGCCGGCGGATGTCCGCCCCGCTGCTGGATCGCTTTGATCTGCGTTTGGCGGTGCAGCGCCCCGACCCCGACCGGTTGGTGGTCCCCACCGCAGAGGAAGGGACCGCGGCGGTGGCCGCCCGGGTGGCCGCGGCGCGGGTCCACGCCACCAACCGTGGGGTGCACGCCAACCGGGAACTCAGCGCCGGCCAACTGGAACGCCACGCCGTGCTCAGTGGCCCCGCCCGGGCCATGATCCGAGACGCGCTCCGCCAACAACGTCTCACCGCCCGGGGTGTGGACCGGGTGCGCCGGGTGGCCCGGACGCTGGCGGACCTCGCCGATGAGCCGGCCCCGTTGCTGGCTGATGAGCATCTGGCCCTGGCGCTGCATCTGCGGGTGGATCCCGACGCGCTGCTGGGGCCGTTGTCGTGAGCGCCGCCGGTGGCGCCCGGGCGCACGGTTCGGCCAAGGACGGCAGCCGCAAGCGCCGGTCGGGACCGTTGCCCTGGACCGACGCGTTGATGGGGCCCACACCGCCGCAGGACAGCCGGGCCGAGCATGACGCGTTGGTGGCCGCGCTGCTGGGTCTGCCCGGTATGGGGCCCAGCCGGTTAGCGGCGCTGCTGGCCGGCGCCGGATCGGCGCAGTCGGCGTGGACCATCGTACGCGCCGGTCCCGGCCATCGGGGTTGGGACGGCGTGGACCTGGGCCCCGGCGGACGGCCGTTGCCATCGGCGTGGGCCCAGGCGGCCAGCCAGGTGGAACCGGCCCGGTTGGCGGCACGCCACCAGTTGGCCGGGATCGCCCTGTTGGGGTGGGGTTCGCCCCGTTACCCGCAGCGGCTGCGCCAGGACGTGGAACCACCGGTGTTGCTGTTCGCCCGGGGGCGGTTGGGCCAACTGCAGCGCCCCACGGTGGCCATCCTCGGAACCCGTCGGGCCACCCCGTACGGCCTGCGCCTGGCCCGCAACTGGGCCGCGGAGCTCACCGAGGCCGGGGTGGTGGTGGTGTCCGGGCTGGCCGCGGGCATTGACGCCGCGGCCCACGAGGGCGCGCTGGAGGTCCTGGAACCACCAGCGCAGGATCAGCTCGATCCTGATCAGGTTGACGGTGATGACCCCTATGACCGGGCCAGGGCGGATCCGCTGGCGGTGGCCGTGGTGGGCAGCGGGCTGGATGTGCCCTATCCCACCAGTAGCCGGGGTCTGTGGCGTCGGCTGGTCCGCATGGGGGTACTGCTCAGCGAGGCGCCGATGGGCACCCCACCTGACGCCTGGCGATTCCCGGCCCGCAACCGCATCATCGCCGCCCTGGCCGATGTGGTGCTGATCGTCGAATCCCACGAACGCGGTGGCGCCCTGCTCACCGCCGAGGAGGCGGCATATCGCCATCGTCCGGTGCTGGCGATACCGGGCTCGGTGCATGCGTCGGCCTCAGCGGGCACCAACCGGTTGATCATGGACGGCGCCCTCGCCGCCCTGTCCGTGGCGGACGTGCTGGCGGCCCTGCCGGTGGGTCGGCGCGGTGGCGTGGGCGTCACGGAGCCCCGAACCCCGGGTTGGGAACCGGTCCCATCCGCGGGCCGCCCACCCGGTGACCCCTGGCCGGCACTGGTTGTGTCGGGTAGGGCGTTGGAGCCGGATGACGCGGCGCTCCTTGAGGCGCTCGGTTGGGAGCCGGCTGACCTCGACGATCTGCAAGAGCGGACCGGGTGGTCTTTGGGTCGGATCAGCGCCGCGGTGGAGCGGTTGTTGGTGGGAGACCGCCTGGTTCGGCAGGGCACGGGCTTTGTGCAAGTTCATCCAACATGAGGAATAAGGCCCATACGACGATGACTAACCCTATTTTTGCCCACTTAGGGCGGTCAGACGGTAGCCTGACGTGGTAGACACCGTGTGCCAAGACGCAGCGTGTACTCAATCAACCAGGCACCCCCGCAGAGGCGCACGGCTGCTCGCTCCCGTTGGTAGCGGCTCCCTGACGCCCCGGGCTGACCGAGTGAGGATCCATTGGCGGAGGAGCGATTCATCAGGCGGTCATGTCAGGTGCACGATCGGTCGCGGCCGCGACCCACCAACTCGAACGAGGTCTCCTGGTGACCATCCAGCTCGACGAACCGGTTGAGGCGCTGTGGTGGAAATACGCCGCCACCCGTGATCACGACATGCGTGATCGCCTCATCGTGCACTACTCACCGCTGGTGAAGTTCGTGGCCAGCCGGCTGGCTGCCGGCCTGCCGCAGAATGTGGAGCAGGCCGATCTGGTCAGCTACGGCATTTTCGGGCTCATCGACGCGATCGACCGTTTTGACCCCGAGCGTGGCAACAAGTTCGAGACCTACGCCATGCAGCGCATCAAGGGTGCCATCCTCGATGAGCTGCGCAGCTACGACTGGGTGCCCCGCTCGGTCCGGGCCAAGGCCCGCTCCATCGAGAAGGCCCTGACCAAGCTGGAGAGCCAGTTCGGCCGCACCCCCAACGAGAACGAGCTGGCCGGGGAGCTGGGCATCGCGGTGGGCCAATTGCAGGCCATGTTGTCCCAGATCTCCGGGGTGGGGCTCATCGCGCTGGACGAGATGTTGGCCGGTAACGGTGACCGGAACGAATCGGTGGCGCTCATCGACACCATCCCAGACGCCGGGGACGGACCGGTCAGCCTGTTCGAGACCAAGGAGATGAAACAGCTCCTGGCGCTGGGCATCAACGGCATGGGCGAGCGGGAGAAGCTGGTCCTGGTGCTGTACTACTTCGAGCACTTCACCCTGGCCGAGATCGGCAAGGTGCTGGGCGTGACCGAAAGCCGGGTGTGTCAGATTCACACCAAGGCCGTGATGCAGCTGCGCATCTTCCTGCAGCGCCGCCTGGACTCCTGACCAAGGACCAGCGGCCTCGGGGCTGAGGCCCTCCACAACTCGCGATCGCAATCGCAGTCGCAATCGATATCCGTGGAGTGCCCGTTGATCTGCATTTTTCGTCGTCGTTCCCGTGGTGTAACCGCCGGGGTCTTGGTCGTGGCCTCGCTACTGGTCGTCGTGCTTGTTTCCGTGGGCGGCGCGCCCGTCGCGGCGGCCGGGCCGGTCCCGAGCTGTGCCACGCGGCGCTACCTCGCGCCGGTACCGGACCCGGTGGACGTCGGGTTTCACCTGCCCCAGGGCCAGTACGGGCCCGGCAACCGGGGCCTGGAGTACGCCACACCGGCGGACCGCATCGTGAAGGCCATGGGGGCTGGCGAGGTGAGCTTCGCCGGCACGGTGGCGGGGGAGCGCCACGTCAGCGTCCGCCACCCCGATGGGCTGATCTCCTCCTACGCCTACCTGGCGACGATTTCCGTCAGCCGGGGCCAATCGGTGCTCGCCGGGCAGGAGGTGGGTCGATCCGGCGGTCGATTCCAGCTGGGGGTTCGTCGTGACGGCGACTACATCGATCCGGCACCGCTGTTGGCCAGGACCCTGCGTCCCCGGCTGGTGGGCGCCGCCGCCGTGGCTCGCTGCTCGCCGCCCGTCAAGGCCGCGCCGGGTTGATCGGACTGCTCAGCGATGCCGGCTACACTTACCTGGGTTTTGTCCCGATGGGGCAGCACCAGCACTGAGATCACCGCAACATTCCATCCCACCCGCGAACTGTCGGTCGTCATGCTCTTCGGTCGCCTCTTGTACGGCGCACATGACGGCTGAGCCCAACCGAAGGAGAGTTCCATGGCTGTCGTTTCCATGAAGCAACTGCTTGATGCCGGCGTGCACTTCGGGCATCAGACCCGTCGCTGGAACCCCAAGATGAAACGCTTCATCTGGGGCGAGCGTTCCGGCATCTACATCATCGACCTCCAGCAGACCCTGGACCGGGTCGAGGTGGCGTACAACGCGGTGCGGGACCTGGTCGCTGATGGCGGCACCATCTTGTTCATCGGCACCAAGAAGCAGGCCCAGGACGCGGTGCGCTCCTATGCCGAGAAGTGCGGGATGCCGTACATCAACGAGCGCTGGCTGGGCGGCATGCTCACCAACTACCAGACCATGCTCAAGCGGGTCGGCAAGATGAAGGAGTACCAGCGCATGCGGGACTCCGGTGAGTTCGAGATGATGCCCAAGAAGGAAGCCCTGCTCATCGGCCGCGAGCTGGAGAAGCTCGAGCGGAACTTGTCCGGCATCCGCAACATGGAGAAGCTGCCCCAAGCGGTGTTCGTCATCGACACCAAAAAAGAGGCCATCGGCGTGACCGAGGCCAACAAGCTGGGTATCCCGGTGGTCGCGGTGGTCGATACCAACTGCGATCCCGACATCATCCAGTACGTGATCCCGGGCAACGATGACGCCATCCGCGCCGGCAGCCTGATGTGTCGCATCATCGCCGACGCGGTGGAGGAAGGTCACTTCATCCGCAGCCGCCGCGGTGGTGGCAGCGGTGCCGGCCCCGCCCCCCGTCGCATGAACCTCGAAGAAGAGGCCGCCCGGGCCGCGGAGCAGGCCGACGCCCGTCGCCAGGCGGCCACCGCCGCGGCCGAGCGCGAGGCCCGCATCGCCGCCCTGCGTGACGCCCCCGACAACGAGCCCGAAGCGGCCGAGGTGGTGTCGGCCGAGGTGGTGTCGGCCGAGCCGACGCCCGCCGAGCCGGCCGTCGACGCGTCCTGAGCGTCGGGGCCCACCGCGGCCCTGACCCGATCCTCCACCACCAACCACCACCAGCCGATCCCCGCGGGGATCCGACCTCACCGGTCGACCAGTAGGAACAGCACCCGAGGAAGCGCGAACCGATGCCCAACTTCACCGCCAAGGACGTACAGAAGCTCCGCCAGGCCACCGACGCCGGCATGATGGACGCCAAGCGGGCGCTCGAGGCCAACGAGGGCGATATGGAGCGCGCCGCTCAGTGGCTCCGTGAGAAGGGCCTGGCCAAGGTGGCCAAGCTCTCCGACCGGGAGAACAGCCAGGGCACGGTAGCGGTGGCCTTCAACGCCAGCGCCGCAGCCCTGGTGGAGCTCAAGTCCGAGACGGACTTCGCAGCCAAGGCAGATGACTTCGTGGCCCTCGTGCAACGGCTCGCCGAACTGGTCCTGGCCGGCGGTGAGGCGGCGGTGGCGGAAGGCCAGGCGGAGATCGACAGCCTGAAGATCGCCAAGCGAGAGAACATCGAGCTGGGCAAGGTGGCCCGGGTCGAGGCTGGTGACAACGGCAAGATCGATACTTACCTGCACCGGCAGGACGGCCGTGGGGTGATCGGGGTCATCATCGAGGCCACCGGCGTGGACCAGGACACCCTGCATGAGCTGGCCCTGCACTGCGCCTTCGCCAAGCCCCAGTTCCTGACCCGGGACGAGGTCCCCGCCGCGGCCGTCGAGAAGGAGCGCAACAACCTCCTCGACATCACCAAGGCCGAGGGCAAGCCCGAAGCCGCCTGGCCCAAGATCGTGGAGGGCCGGGTCAACGCCTGGCTGGCAGGGCAGGTCCTGTTGGAGCAAGGTGTGCACGGTGACAAGGAAACAGTGAGCCAGCGCATCGGGAACGGCACCATCAACCGCTTCGTCCTGGCCGTCATCGGCTCGTGACCGACGCCGTCCCGGGCCACGGATCGCCGCGCATTGACCCTGAACACCCCTGGAAGCGGGTGCTGCTCAAGGTCTCCGGTGAGGCCTTCGCCAACGAAAACGGGTACGGCATCTCTGGCGAGATCATCGAGCAGGTTGCCGGCGAGATCGTCCGCGCCCGCCAGGAACTGCAGCTGGACATGGCCGTGGTGGTGGGTGGCGGCAACATCTGGCGGGGTCGGACCGGGGTGCATGCCGGCATGGATCGCGCCCAGGCGGACAACATGGGGATGTTGGCCACCGTCATCAACGCTCTGGCCCTGCAGGACACCCTGGAACGGTTGGGCCAACCCACCCGGGTGCAGTCCTCCATCCACATGGCCCAGGTGGCAGAGCCGTACATCCGGCGACGGGCCATCCGTCACCTCGAAAAGGGTCGGGTGGTGATCTTCGCCGCCGGCCTGGGTGACCCGTACTTCACCACCGATACCGCCGCGGCCCTTCGAGCGGTGGAGATCGAAGCTGATGTGCTGCTCAAAGGCACCCATTCCGGGGTGGAGGGCGTGTACACCGATGATCCCCGCCTCAACCCCGACGCCGTGTTGCTGGTACGGCTTTCCTACCTCGAGGTGATCCAGCGGGGACTCAAGGTGATGGACTCCACCGCCATCACGTTCTGCATGGACAACGCGCTGCCAGTGGTGGTGTTCGACCTGCTGCGGCCGGGCAATGTGCAATCCGTCCTCCAGGGAGCGGATATCGGTACTCTGGTCCGGTGAACACCGCCAGTACTGACGGGGCAAGCGAGATCCTGGCCGCCTCGGCCGACCGCATGAGCAAGGCAGTGACGCACGCCAGGGCGGAGTTCGGCTCGGTTCGCACCGGCCGGGCCGCACCGGCGTTGGTGGAGAAACTCACCGTGGTGGCGTATGGGCAGGAGATGCCGCTGCAGCAACTCGCCGGCTTCCAGGTCCCCGAGGCTCGTCAGTTGCTGATCACCCCGTTTGACCGCACCACCATGGGCGCCATCGAGAAGGCCATCCTCAACTCGGATCTGGGGCTCAACCCTTCCAATGATGGTCACACCATCCGCCTGGTCTTCCCGCCCCTCACCCAGGAGCGCCGCAAGGAACTGGTGAAGAAGGTCAAGGGCATGGCGGAGGAGGGCAAGATCGCCATCCGGGGCATCCGCCACAAGGGCCGCAAGGATCTTGATGCTCTGGAGAAGGCCGGTGAGCTGTCAACGGATCAGGTGGGTCGGGCCGAGAAGGAACTCGACAAGCTGACTCACAGCAGCGAAGCGGATATCGACAAGGCGCTGCAGGAGAAAGAGCAAGAACTTCTCGAGGTGTAACGCACCAGGAGAGGAACTGCGCGGGTGGGCGTCGGGTGGCAGGAAAGCAGCATCGAAGCGTCGGCACGGAGGCCGGCCGCGCTTCCCGGGGTCGAGGTTGGCTCGACAGGAGGCTCACCGTGAGCAACGACAACGACCAACATCGATCAGACGATCCCCGCCCCGGCGCCAACCGCGCCCGGCCATCGGCGGACGTGCAGCCCGACACGGAGCAACTGCGCATCGTTGGCGCAGAAGAAGCCGCCACCCTGATGGGTCGGGGTGAGCGCGGCGAGGGCGGCGAGCCCACGTCGGCGTTTGCCTCGGTGGCGGACCGCCCTCGTCCGGCCCGCCGGGCGGTGTTCGAGTCCATTCCCGATGCCCAAGACCTCGATGAGCTGCCGTTACGCGGTGAGCGTTGGGGTGGCGGCGAAGCTGACCAGGACGTGTCGACTTCCAGTGGCAACCGGACCCCGGCGGCTCGCGCCGTTGAAAGCGGCTCACGTCGCGTCAGCAGCGGTGCCCGCGCCGGCGCTGACCTCGAGTTGGAGGAGGACGAAGGGGTGGCGCCGAACGCGTTCGATGACGAGGACTTCGACGAGGGCCGCCGAGCCGCCACCGGTACTCGCAGCGGCCGCCGCGCCAGCCCCGCGGACGAGGAAAGCGATCTGGAGTTGCCGCACTGGACGGTGCCGCCCACCGGGCAGGTGCCCCGGGTGTTGGCCAACGAGCGGCGCGGTGACGAAGCGTGGTCGACGTTCGGGGCCTCACCCCGCTGGCGCGGTGAGGGCGGCGGCGCCTGGAACGACGACGCCGATGACCTGTCGGACCTCGCCGACGACGTTGAGGAGGACGCCGCCGAGGCCGGCTTGGAGGAACGTCCGGCCATCGACCGGTTCTTCGCGGTGGATGAGGGTGACGAACCGGTCGGTGACGTGTTCACCCGCAGCGGCAGCCGAGCCGCCCGTCGTGCCGAACGGGACCGGGCCCGGGGTACCGGCGAGCAGCTGTTCGCGGTGGACACCGGCGCCACCCGGGCTGGTCCCACCGGACCGGTGGGCACGGTGACCCCCGGTCGCCGCAACGTGCCCGCCGCTGTGCTGCTGGGTCTGGGTCTGGCCGCGCTGGCCATCGCCCTGTTCCGGGTCGGGCCCGCCGCCACCATGTTGTTGGTGCTGGCAGTGGTGGGTGTCGGTGCCGCGGAGTTCTTCGACGGCAGCCGTCGGGGCGGGTATCGCCCGGCCACCCTGTTGGGTCTGGCCGGTTCCCTGGGACTGCCGGCGGCGGTGTATTGGCGGGGCGAGATCGCCTACCCCATCGTGTTGGGGCTGGTCATGCTGGCGGGACTGTTGTGGTTCCTGTTCGGCGTGGACCACGAGCAGGTGGCCGCCGATCTCGGGATCACCGTGCTCGGGGTGCTGTACGTGGGGGGCCTGAGTTCGTTCGCGGCGCTGATCCTGCGGGTCCCGGACGTGGACACCACCCGGGTGCTGCTGGGTGCCGTGGTGGCCGTGGTGGCCCATGACGTGTTGGCCTACGTGGTGGGCAGCAACGCCGGGCGGACCCCGCTCATGGCACACGTGAGCCCCCACAAGACCGTGGAAGGCTTGTTGGGAGGCTCATTGGGCGCGGTCATCGCCTCGGTGATCTTCAATCAGATGCTGGGCACCAACCCCTGGGTGGGCCTGGGCCTGTCCTTGCAGCTGGGCTTCGTGGTGGCGCTGCTGGGCCCCCTCGGGGACCTCACGGAGTCCCTGCTCAAGCGGGATTTCGGGGTGAAGGACATGGGAACCATCCTGCCTGGCCACGGCGGCATGTTGGATCGCTTCGACACGCTGCTGTTCTGCTTGCCGGGCGTGTACTACCTGGCCCTGTGGCGTGACGTCATACCGGGCTGAGCGCCGCCCCCATACGGCCACGACACCGCGGACGGGACCACGATGAGCACGATGAGCACGATGAGCACCGTTGCGGTGCTGGGTTCCACCGGGTCCATCGGCACCCAGACGCTGGATGTGGTGCGGGCCGATCCCGGCCGGTACCAGGTGGCGTCGCTGGGGGTGCAGCGTTCCGTTGAGGAGCTGGTGGCCCAGGCCCACGAGTTCCGTCCTCCGCTGGTGGTGGTGGTGGATGAGCACGCCGCTCGGGGTCTGCAGGCCCGCCTGCCCCAAGGTTGTGAGCTGTGGGTGGGACCTGACGCCCTGGCCGAGGCCGCCACCAGGGCCGATGTGGTGGTCAACGCGGTGGTGGGCTTCGCCGGCATGGGCGTCACCATGGCCGCGTTGCGCGCAGGCAAGCGCCTGGCCCTGGCGAACAAGGAATCCCTGGTGGCGGGGGGTCCGGTGGTGCGCACGGTGCGGGACACACCCGGCGCTGAGCTGATCCCGGTGGACAGTGAGCATTCGGCGCTGCACCAATGCTTGCGGGCCGGGCGCGGGATCTCCGAGGTGTCCCGCCTGCTGCTCACGGCCAGCGGCGGCCCCTTTCGCACCACCCCGGCGGCGGAATTGGCCACCATCACCCTCAGCCAGGCCCTGACCCACCCCACCTGGCAGATGGGTCCCAAGATCACCGTGGACAGCTCCACGCTCATGAACAAGGGCCTGGAGGTGATCGAGGCCATGGAGCTGTTCGATCTGCCCGTCGATCAGGTCGAGGTGGTGGTGCACCCTCAGTCGATCGTGCACTCGATGGTGGAGTTCACCGACGGCTCCACCATGGCGCAGCTCTCCCGCCCTGACATGCGCCTGCCCATCGCCTACGCCCTGGCCTACCCCCACCGGGCCCCCCACCCCTACGGTCGGCTGGACTGGTCGGTGGCCGCCACCTTGACCTTCGAACCCCCGGACCTGGACCGGTTCCCGTGCCTGGGCCTGGCGTTCGCCGCCGGCCGGATGGGTGGCACCGCGCCGGCCTGGCTCAACGGCGCCAACGAGGCGGTGGTGGCGGCGTACCTGGACCAGCAGCTCCCGTGGATTGCCATCGCGCCGCTGCTGGCTGAGGTCCTGGCGCAACACGACGGGCACCCGGCAAGCTCGGTGGAAGCCGTCATCGCAGCGGACGCCACCGCCCGCCGGCTGGTCACCGAGCGGTTACCGGGCGCCACCCGAGCAGCAACTGCGGGACCGCCCACCCGAGCCCGGACGCCCCGCTGAAGAGGGGAAAGCCCGCAGGAGGCGACAGGTTGGGCCCCCGCCAGCCGATACCTTGGAACCGTGGGGCCGTTGTTCTAGCCCCGTTCATCGGCTGGCCCCGTTGACCGAACGATCCCTGAAGGGACGTGCATGACCTTCACCTTCACCAAACCGGAACCGGCGGACCCGACGCCCGTCGAGGAAGCGCCTCGGGTTGATCGCGGCGGGTTGGTCCGCTTGGCGATGCTGGTAGCGGTGATCGCGTTCATCGGGGTCCGGGGCGGCTTCGACTGGCTGGTCATCGTGGGCGCCATCGTGGTGATGATCTTCCTGCACGAGTTGGGTCACTTCCTGACCGCCAAGTGGTCCGGTATGAAAGTCACCCAGTTCTTCTTGGGTTTCGGCCCTCGCATCTGGAGCTTCCAGCGCGGCGAAACCGAATACGGCATCAAGGCCATCCCGGCGGGGGCCTACGTCAAGGTCATCGGCATGTACGGCATTGATGACGTCGACCCCGACGATGAAGGCCGCACCTACCGCCAGAAGAAGTACCACCAGCGGGTGATCATGGCCTCCGCCGGATCCGCCACCCATTTCCTGTTGGCCCTGGGCCTGATCTTCGGTGTGCTGGTCGGCATCGGCACCCAGCAGATCGACACCTGGCAGGTGGGCGCGGTGGCCCCGGGCAGCGGCGCGGAGGCCGCGGGGCTGCAACCAGGGGACCGCCTGGTAAGCGTTGACGGGGTGGCGGTCACCAGGTGGGACAACATGCGCGGCGCGGTGGCTCCCCGGCGGAACCAGACCGTGCCGTTGGTCATCGAACGGGCCAACCAGACCCTGACCCTGCAGGCCACCATCGGTACCAACCCCGAGCGGCCCGCGGACGGGCAACTGGGCGTGGAACCGGCGTTTCCCTATCAGCGGATGAGCCCCTTGGCGGCGGTCCCGGAGACCGGGCGGGTGTTCGGAGGCGTGGTGGTGCCTTCGGTCCAGGGGCTCGGCAAGCTCTTCAGCCCCAGCGGATTGAGTGCCTTCGCGGCGCAGGTGGTGGAGGGCAAACCGGATTCCGGTGAGGTTCAAACCGCGGAACAGGTGGCCACCGACAACGAGAACCGCCTCATCTCCATCTACGGTGCCGCCTCCCTGGGGGTGGACCTGATGGGGGAGGGGTTGGCGCCCACCCTGTTGTTCATTGCCATGCTCAACATCTTCATCGGCCTGTTCAACCTGGTGCCGCTGCTGCCCTTCGACGGCGGACACATCGCCATCGCCACCTACGAACGGCTGCAGGAGCTGCGCAAACGCAACGGTCGTCGGCATTTCACCGACGTCAACCGGCTCCTGCCGCTGACCTACGCGGTGGTGGCGCTGGTGATGGCCCTTGGTTTGGCGTCCATCTACTTGGACATCGTCAAACCGGTCAGCTTGTAGCGCACCACCCCACGGGGCACGCCGTACCTTGAGCGCGCCGCGGTAGGCCCCTGGCTCCGTCGTAGTCTCGGAGCCGATGAGCGGCCCGCTTTGGGCCCCGGTGCGAGCGAGGTCCAGTGGAGTTCACCAGCACGTTCCCCCGGCGCAAGACCCGCCAGATCAACGTGGGCTCGGTGGCAGTGGGCGGTGACGCGCCCATCAGCGTGCAATCGATGACCACCACCAAGACCGCTGACGTGGAAGGCACCCTGGCGCAGATCTGGGCGCTGGCGGGGGCCGGTGCGGACATTGTGCGCTGTACTTGCAACGAGGCTGAAGCCGCCGAGGGCCTGGCCCGCATCGTGCCCCGCTCCCCGGTGCCGATCATCGCGGACATCCACAACAACCATCGGATGGCCCTCGCCGCGCTCGAAGCAGGCGTGCACGGCCTGCGCCTCAACCCCGGCAACATCCGCCGTCCCGAGCACATCAAGGCGGTGGCCTCCGCCTGCCGGGACCGCCAGATCCCCATCCGCATCGGCGTCAACGGCGGTTCCTTGGACGAGAGCCTGTATCGCAAATACGGCGGCAAGGTCACCCCCGAGGCCATGGTGGAATCCGCCCAGATGGAGCTGGCCTACTTCGAGGAGGTGGACTTCGATCTGGTCAAGATCGCCGTGAAGGCCTCCAACGTGCCGCTGATGATCGAGGCCTATCGCCAGCTGGCCGAGGTCACCGATTTCCCCCTGCACCTGGGCGTCACCGAGGCCGGACCGCCGCCGGCAGGGCTGATCAAATCCACTGCCGGCATCGCCACCCTGCTGGCGGAGGGCATCGGGGACACCATCCGGTACTCGCTCACCGCGGACCCCGTTGAAGAGGTCCGGGCCGGCCGTCAGCTGTTGGAGGCCATGGGTCTGCGTGAGCGCAAGAACATCGACCTCATCGCCTGCCCCAGCTGCGGCCGGGCCGAGGTGGACGTGATCGACGTGGCCAACCGGGCCCAGGCCGCCTTTGGTGATCGGGAGATCCCCCTTCAGGTGGCGGTCATGGGTTGCGTGGTCAACGGCCCCGGCGAGGCCCGAGACGCGGACCTGGGGATCGCCGCGGGGAACAAGCGCGGCCACTTGTTCGTGAAGGGCCGCAACGTGGCGGTGGTGGCCGAGGAGGACATGGTGGAGGCCCTGGTGGAATGGGCCGAGTTCATCCACGAGCACGGCGTGGACGCCGCCCTGGCCCGCGCCGACACCGCCGTGGCCGAACGCGAGGCCCGCAAAGACCGTCAACGCCAACTCAACGATCAGGGCTCGGACCCCAACGCCAACGAAGCCCGGGTCGAGTTGGTGCGCCGACAAGCCACGTGACGTGAACGCCGCCGGCCTTTGAGGGTGCAGGCGTCATGAGGCCCGTGCAGCAGGACAGCCAGCTGCGACACCACTGTCAGTGGCGGTATCCACACCGGTAGGCCACCCATCGCCTTGCATGCAGTTGCATTCAGGTTGCATCTGGTTGCGTGCCTGTCACAGAACTGCACCTGGCACCCAGCGACCAAGGGGCAGGGACCTTTTCCCCCTCATTTCGCTCGTAAACAGTGGCCGCACCTCAGCTACGTTGCCCCGGCCGAGAGCGGGAAACGGGAGGGCGAAACGTGCAGCGTTGGATCTTGAAGGAACGCCCACCGTTGCGATTGCGTCGCCAGTTGCCACTTCTGTTGGCGGTGCTGGTGCTGGCGCTGTTGGCGGGCACGGTGGTCATGCCAAGGGTCGCCCAGGCCGCCAGCACCGCCCGGCTGACGGGCAGCGTGGTGGACGGGCTCGATTCCCGCCCCCTCAGCGGCATGACTGTGGAGCTGTTCCCGTCTTCGTCGCCGCCCACCGCCCTGACCCCACCGGCGCCGGTGGCCTCGCTGACAACGGGAGCCGATGGCCGGTTCGAGGTGGCGCTGGCCCAGGGCTGCTACCCCGTCGAAGTGTCCGATCCGGCTGGGTTTTACGGCATGTGGCGCTCGGGAATCTGCGTGACCGACGCCTCCTCCGAGTTGATCGAAGCGCGGCTATTCGCTGGTGGCACCCTGGGTGGGCTGATCACCGAAGAGGCGGGCAGCGCCCCCATCCCCGGGGTGTGTGTCACGGTGTATGGCCCGCTGCCGGACCGCCCCTCGGCGCTACCGGCCGGCTGCAGCGGGCCCGACGGCACCTACCGTTCACCCACCCTGCCGCCCGGGTCCTACCACGTGTACTTCGCCGATCCGTCGGGGCAGTGGAGCAATACCTTCCTCGGCGGTGCCGCCACCATGGAGGGCGCCACCCCGGTGCAGCTCACCGCCGGGACCGAGCCCACCACCCCCACCATCGCCAACATGGCCCTTAGCCCGGTGGCGCCGGGGGAAAGCCGGGTGTCGGGCAGGGTCACCGAAGCGGGTACCGGGCTGGCGGTCCCGGCCTGCATCCTGATCAGCGGTCCCGGCAGCGCCCGCTGGCAGGGGTGCACCCCCACCGGGGAGTACCGCAGCAGCCCCCTTCCTGCGGGCTCCTACCGGTTGAGCGTCGGTTCGCCCGGCGCCACCCACCGTGGGGCCTCCGCCTCCTTCGACCTGAACGGCCCGCTCACCTTGGACTTCAGCGTCGAGCGGTCCTCGTCCATCTCGGGCACCATCACCGACCAGCACGGCGCCCCCGCGGCCGGGGTCAGCGTGCAAACCTGCGGGCTCGAGGGCCCGAATGGAATGGGGCTGTGCCCGGGACCGTTGGTGCGAAGCGACACCACCGGCGCCTTCCAGCTGACGAACCTCGGTGACGGCATCTACCGCCTGTTCCTGTCCGGCGCGGGCTACCAGAGCGAATACTGGCTGGACGCCACCACCCCCGCCGCCGCGCTGCCCATCGAGGTCACCGGCCCTGGCCAGGACCTGGTGGTGGCCCCGGTCATCACCCGCCAGGCGGGCGCGATCTCCGGGGTGGTGCGCGGCGACGGCGGGATGCCACTGGTCGATGCCGCGGTGCACCTGCACGGAACCACCCCCGGCCCGCTGGCCTTCACCGGGCGGCTTCGGACCGTTTACAGCGGCCCCGACGGTAGCTACCGGTTCGGCCCGCTCGACCCCGGCAGCTATCGGATCGAAGCCGTGGCGCTGGACCATGTCAGCAAGTGGTTCGGCGGGGTCCCCTCCAACGGCACCGCCGGGTCCCCGCCGCCAGGCGCGGCACCGGTTCCGGTGGCCACCGCGGAACAGGCCGGCGTGGACTTCGACCTCGACGTCGAGGCCACCCTCAGCGGCGTGGTAGCCGCCGACGTCAGTGGTGGTGGTCGCTCGGCCTTCTATTGCGTGGCGCTGGTCTCCGCCGGCGCGCGGTTCTCCGATTGCGCCCTCTTCGGCGCCCCCTACCTGGTAGAGAAGGTTCCCGCCGGCCGCTACGAGCTGGAGGTGACCGCCAGCGGCTATGCCACCCACACCGAATCCGCACTGGACCTGGTGGCCGGTCAGGCCGCAGCGCGCCGCGTCACCCTGGCGGCGAGAGGGGCCATCACTGGTATCGTCACCGACGCCAGCACCGGCACTCCCCTGCAGGCCGCGGTGGCGTTGGTCGAGCCCACTTCGCTGACCGTGGTGGCCACCGCCGTCGCGGACACCGCCGGACGCTACGTCTTGTTCGCCCCGCCCGGGAACTACCTGGTTCGCTCGGCCGGACCGGCCTTCCCGCGTCTGTACCGGGACACCTACTACCCCGGCACCACCGACCCGTCCGCCGCGAGCAATGTGACCTTGGGTGGCGCCGACATCAGCGGGGTCGACCTGGCCGTGGTGCCGTTGCCGGCAATCAGCGGGCGCATCACCGACGTGAACGGCGCCCCCGTGCCCTTCGCCGGGGTGTACGGCTCGGACTCCTTCGGGATGATGACCGTGACGGGGTCGACCGGGCTGGACGGCACCTACCGGCTGGGGGTCCCCTATGCCGGTGGGTATGTGGTGTCGGTCAGCCACAGCAGCGTGGGCACCAGGTTCTACCCGGGGGTCGGCAGTCGCAGCGAGGCGACCATCCTGTCTGTCGGCGACGCCGGCCTCAGCGGGATCGACATGGTCCTCGGGCCCCTCCCGCCGAAGCCGTCCATCTCCGGCACCGTCCGCAACCTTGCCGGCGACCCATTGTCCAACATCTCGGTGACTGCCGGGCCGAGCCCCATGTTCCCCGCCGGTTCGGCCATCACCGGGCTCGACGGCACCTATCAAATCGGCAACCTGGCCCCCGGCAGCTACCTGCTGCAGTTCACCGCCGTCGACGGCTCCTACCATACCGCGGTGTATGGTTCGACGGGAGGCTCGCCCGGCACCGAGATCGTCCTCAGCCCCGGCGAGCAGCGCACTGGCATCGACGCCGCGCTCGAACCCCGGGTGGTCACCATCGCCGGGACCGTTACCGACGACGCCACCGGGGCGCCGGTGGGAGCGTCGGTGTGGTTGGTGAATGAGCAGGGCTCGCTCGTCCAGTGGATTACCACGAACCCCTTCACCGGCGCCTACGAGGTGTTCGCCCCGTCCGGAACCTGGCGGCTTCGGGTCGATGCGTCCGGGTACTTCAGCCAACACTTCGATGGCGCCAGCCGCCTCGAGGACGCCCAATCGATCACCGTGGTCACCGGCGGGCCAACCCAGACCGCCAACGTCGCCCTGACCCCGTCCTTCACCATCACCGGCACCGTGGCCGATGTGGTCGGTAACGTCCGGCCTGACATCACCGTGACCGTCCACCCGGCCGCGGACCGTGCAGGGCCCGCAACGGCGACGACCACAACGTTGTGGAACGGCTTCTACCGGCTCGACGGGCTGGAGGCCGGAGACTACGTGGTGCGCTTCAGCGACCCATCTGGTGAGTACCAAACCGAATGGTATGCCGATGGGGCCACACCCGAAGCGGCCACGGTGCTGTCGCTGGTACCCGGCGCCTTCACAGGGGCCATCGACGCTCGGTTGGCACAGGCACCGGCCGTCATCACCGGCACCCTCACCGCCGCCACCGGTGATCCCATCGGCGCCCGGGTCACGGCCCTGCTCAACGGCCGTTTCCCGCTGGGGACCGTCGACGCCGATCCGTCAACCGGGCGGTTCCGGCTCCAGGTCCAAGGGGCCCCGTACCTGATTGAGATCCGCCGCGACGGCTACGAGACGCAGTCCCACCGCGTCACGCTGCGACCCGGCCAGACCTTCGTGCTCGACGCCGTGCTCGAGGTGTTCCTGCCCCGGGCCACGCTGTCGGGCACGGTCACCGCCGGGGGGACGCCGTTGGCCAGTGCCCAGGTCACCGCCTACCTCCCCAACGGCACCGCGATCAGGACCGCGTTCACCGATGCGTTGGGCCGCTACGAGATGACCCAGATGCGGGCGAACACCTACCTGCTGCAGTTCGTCACCTCCTCCGGCGGCTGGCATCCCCAGTGGTATGCCGGCAGCGCCACCAGGGACGGGGCCACCCCGGTGGTGGCGGCGCCCGGTGCCAACGTCACCGGCATCAGCGCCGAGCTGACCAAGCCCGAGCTGAGCGGCCTTGTCACCGACACCGCCGGACGTCCGCTGGCCGGGCTACCAGTCACGTTGAACGGGCCCGGCGGCCCGCAGCGGGCGTACACCGGCGGCGATGGCCGCTACGCCTTCGGCACCGTCGACCACCTTCCCGCCGGCACGACGACCATCACGGTGGACGGCGGACCGGTCTTTGAGCCCGGCGGGGTGGCGGAGCCCATCGAGGTCACCATGACCACCCGGCGCCTTGACCTCGACGTCATCCTCACCGCGAGCCCATCGCCGCTCTACGGGCGGATCATCGATCCTGACGGAGTCCCGGTGGCGAGCAGCTGGCTGGCACTTTTCGGCAGCGACGGCGGCTTCTCCACGAGCACCTACACCGACCAGAACGGTCGATACCGCTTCGATGGGGTCGCGCCGGGTACCTACGTCCTGTACGCGTCGGGCGGCCCTGGCTTGCTGGCTGAATACTGGTCCAACGCCACCACGGTGGCCGGCGCCACGCCCATCGAGGTCACTTCCGAGGTGGCGATCACCGAGCTGGTGGTGGAGCTCGAGCAAACCAGCACCATCTCGGGTCGGGCGACAGACGAGTACGGCAGCGGCCAGGCTTACCGGACGGTGTTTGTCTTCGACCCCAACGGGTACTACGTGACGTGGGCCCAGACCGACTTCGACGGGTCCTATCGCGTGGAGGGCCTGCAGCCGGGCGACTACCGCGTCATGGTCAGCGGCGCCGGCGTCCACGCCGACACGTACCATCCGAATGTCACCAGCCTGGAAGATGCCGCCGTGGTAACCGTCTCCCGTGGGGGCGGGGCCACCGGGGTAGACGTGACAATGGTCAGCTTCGGGTCCATCACCGGACGGGTGGTCGATAGCGCCGGGCGACCACTGGCGGGCATCCAGGTCGGCGCTCAGGGTTGGCTGTGGGTCAACACCACCACCGCCGAGGACGGGACCTATGAGCTGGCCAATCTGCCCAACGGGGACTACCTGGTGTGGTTCGCCTCGTCAGACGGGAGTTACGCCAACGGGTACCACCCCGGGCTTGCGGTCCACGAGGACGCGGTGCCGGTAACGGTCCGGGCGGGGGTCACAAGCGCCGGGATCGACGCCCGGCTCACCCGCTACGCCGTGGTGTGGAGCTACGGCGGCGACCGCGCCTCCTCCGGCGCTGTCGGCGGCACCCTGGGCGGCGAACTGGCCATGTATCTGGCCAACGGCGCCCACGAGCCGGTCACCGGTAACCGAACCGTGGACCGGGTGAGCTTCCGTATCACTGACCCCAACGGGCGCGCCGTAGCTGATCGGGTGGATCGCAGTGCGCCGTTCGACGTGTTCGGCAGCGGGCCCCGGGGGCTGTCGGGCGTGGTGGACACGGCCCGCTGGCGCAACGGGGTCTACCGCTTGGAGGCCACCGTGGTGCTGGCCGACCGCACCCAGGAGCGCATCAGCCGCACCTTCACGGTGGCCAACGACCGGGGCCCCAACGTGCTGCGCTGGAGCCCTCTGGCGGACCGGTCCTACCCGGCCGATCTGGATGGCGCCTCGCTCAGCGGTCGGGTGGCGGTGTACCTGGACATCAACCCGGCGGTGGTGGAGCGGGTCACGTTCCGTCTCGACGGGGCCCGGCAAGCCTTCCAGGTGGACCCGTCGGCGCCCTTCGACCTGGGCGGCACGGACTCTGGGGGTCGGGCCCGTCTACTCGACGCCGCCCGCCGGTTAGGTCGAGGCCCGCACACGCTGACGGCAGAGGTGACCTTCCATGACGGCACCACCGCCACCACCTGCGCCCGCTTCACGGTGAACTGAGCCTCAGCGGACCAGGTGGGGCCGGGCGAGCCGCGCCCCACCTGGATCAGTCGCAGAAAACCGCCGGGTCCGAGCTGATCACCAGCGCGCCGTGCTCGCTCGGGGTGGGGGCGATCAACACCCCATCACGGAACTGAAGGCTCCACGCTTCCTGCCCGGAGGCGGGATCGATGGCGCTGAGGCGGCCCTCCTCCGTTGCCTCGGCACCGCCGTAGCCGGTGGTGGTCGCGCTGCCGACGAGCAGCCGATCGGCCAGGCCAACCGGCGGCCCGAAGGACACCCCCGCCGCCGGGGAGGACCACAGCGCGGCGCCAGTGGCTAACTCGAAGGCGTCGATTGCACCCTCGTGCCATCTGGGGACGACCACCAGGACGCTACCGATGGCGGCAAGGTGCACCCGGCTGGCGGGGGCTGCGACGGCTTCGTGACGCCACAACACGTCACCAGTGAGCGCCTCGCGAGCCTCGAGGCGCATCGATGGATGGCGGATCAGGACCATCCCGCCCTCGAACAGCACGTCCCTGGTGTCGGACATGTTGTAGGACTCGGTACCTGCCGGAAAGTCGATCGGCGTGCGCCACAGCTGGCGGCCATCGCTGGCGCGGAGTACCACCAGTTGGGCCGCGTCGGGGTCGGGCTGATCGGTGCCTTGCGGGCCGTACCACGGATCGGTGCGAACGAGCACCAGTTCGCCGTGCGCCAGTGGCGGGCCGGCCACCGCGGCCCCCTTCGGCGCCTGCCAGTGCCAGCGCTGCGTTCCGTCTGCGGCGAGAGCCAGGACCCGTCCCTCGAACACCGCCTGGAGGATCGTCTGCCCGTCAGCGGACACCGACGGTGGAAAGCCGGCATCGCCGCCGGACGCCACCCGCCACAGCACCTCGCCGCTGCCGGCGTCGAGCCCCACCACGGTGCCAGCGTCATTCAGGGCCACCACGCCTGCTCCGCTGCCGGCGCTTTGGAGTGCGGCACCCGCAAAGTAGGCATCTTGGCTTGCACTCCACGACCACGCCATGGTGCCGTCCGTGATCGAGCGGGTCCGTATCTCGGAGGAGGTTGAGCTGAGCACCAACGCTTGGTTGATCCCAAAGGCTTCTTCGCCGACCCCGCTGGTCTGCCACAGAGGTGCCCCGCTGGCGGCGTCGAAAGCAACCAGACCGCCATGAGTGCCCGCCACCGCGGTTGGGCCGGAACGCAGCAATCCCTGCCGCCGGACCCATGGGATGTCCCGGGTCCAGAGCGGTTCCCCGGCGCTGTTCACCAGCGATATCTGGCTCCGATAGTCGAAGCTGCACTTGCCGGGTTGATGAGGTGGGATCTCGAAGCGGGCCCCGCCGGTCAGGACGAGGGCCGAGCGGGGGTCGGCAACGGTCCGCTCGACGGTGGTCGATCCCTTGACGGGCGTGGATCCCTCCGGAGCGTCGCTCGAACAGGCGACGAGCACGCCGGCCATCACCACCACACTGGCCAGCGCCCGCCGCGCGCGGGGTGTCATGGGCGCACGGTAGATGAACTGGAGCCGACGCATGGCGCGGGGTCCCGGCGAAGGAGTGTCCCCCTTGGCGGGGCTGGAAACCCCGGTCGCGGACCCTGAACCTGCCGACCATTAACCTGCCGGCCATGGCCAAGGCTCCCATCCTGACCCCGCGCGCCGATGACTTCCCCCGCTGGTACCAGGACGTCCTGGCCAAGGCCGAGCTGGCGGACAACGGGCCCGTTCGCGGCACCATGGTCATCCGTCCCTACGGGTACGGCCTGTGGGAACGGATGCAGGCCGAGATGGACGCCCGCATCAAGGCCTGCGGGGCCGAGAACGTGTACATGCCGCTGTTCATCCCCGAGTCCTACCTGCGCCGCGAAGCCGAGCACGTGGAAGGGTTCAGCCCCGAGCTGGCCGTGGTCACCGTGGCCGGCGGCAAGGTGCTGGAGGAACCCATCGTGGTCCGCCCCACCTCCGAGACCATCTTCGGTGAGTTCATGGCCAAGTGGGTCCAGTCCTACCGGGATCTGCCGTTGTTGCTGAACCAGTGGGCCAACGTGGTGCGCTGGGAGCTGCGGCCCCGGGTGTTCCTGCGTACCACCGAGTTCTTGTGGCAGGAGGGCCACACCGCCCACGCCACCAGGGCCGATGCCGCCGCCTACGCGCTGCGCATCCTGCACGAGGCCTACCGGGACTTCATGGTCAACGTGTTGGCCATCCCGGTGCTGCTGGGCGCCAAGACCAAGAAGGAACGGTTCGCGGGGGCCATCAACACCTTGGCTTGTGAGGCCATGATGGGTGACGGCAAGGCCCTGCAGATGGGCACCAGCCACGAGCTGGGCCAGAACTTCGCCAAGGCCTTCGACATTGATTACCTCGATGACACCGGCGGCCGCCAGCACTGCTGGACCACGTCGTGGGGGACCTCCACCCGCATGCTGGGCGGGCTGATCATGTGCCACGGGGACGATAACGGCCTGCGGGTTCCGCCCCGTTTGGCCCATGTGCAGGTGGTGGTCCTGCTGGTGCGGGACGAGGACGGCGCCGGGGCCGCGGCCCAGACCTTGGTGCAGGAGCTGACCGCCGCCGGGGTGCGGGTCCGGTTGGATGCCCAAACCGCCACCAGCTTTGGTCGTCGGGCCACCGATTGGGAGCTGAAGGGGGTGCCGCTTCGCGTTGAGGTGGGCCCTCGGGATCTCAAAGAGGGCAAGGTCAGCGTGGTGCGGCGCGACGATGGTTCCAAGGCGCCGGTGGCGTTGGGCGACACCGTGGGCGCGGTGCTGGCGGCACTGGACGCGGCCCAGGCCAACCTGCTGGCCCAGGCCACCGAGCTGCGCCAGAGCCGCACGGTGTCGGTGCGCTCCATTGAGGAGGCCGGCGAGGCCGCCGGTGTGGGTTTTGCCCGCATCCCCTGGGCGTCGCTCGGTGAAGCCGGTGAGGCGGAGCTGGCCAAGGCCGCCATCACCGTGCGCTGCCTGCAGTACCCCGACGGCCGGGTCCCGGTGGCCGATGACACCGGCACCTTCGACGGTGACGTCGAAGCGGTGGTGGCCCGGGCCTACTGACCCCGGCGGTCCCCCCTGGTGAGCCACTCGCTGGGGGTGGGTCCCATCGCGCCCGTAGCGGCCAACTCCGATCGGGCTACCGCTATACTTCTCCGACCAACGTTCGAGCGTCATGCCACCGGTGTGGGTCGGCCCTCGCCACGTCGCGCCGCCGGTGCGAATGGCTCGAGCGCGACGACCACAGGAGGTGAGACGATGCCGACAGCAGACCGGGTGGCCAGCATCGTCGAACCCCAACTCGCCGCTATCGGCGTGGAGTTGGTCGATGTGGAGCACAAGGGTGCCGTGGTCCGGGTGGTGCTCGATGAACCGGGCGGCATCAGCCTGGAGCGGCTCACCGAGATCACCCGTCGCTTGTCCAAGGCGCTGGACGATGCTGATCCCATTACCGCCCGGTACACCCTTGAGGTGTCCAGCCCCGGTGTGGAACGCCCGTTGCGAACCCCCCGCCATTTTGCCGCCGTGGTGGGCCAGGTCATCACGTTCAAGTGGGCCGGCGAACAGGGCGCCCAGCGCATCACGGGCACCCTGATCAGCACTGATGACCGCCAGATCGAGGTGCTCGAGGACCCCCCGGCGCCCGTCGCCGATCCCGGGAACCCGCCCCAAGCCCGCCGCTTCGATTACCACGCCATTGAACGGGCCCGGACCGTGTTTGAGTGGGGACCCGCCCCCAAGCCCGGCAAGGGATCCAAGCCCGGCGCCGCCCGCAAGACGGCCGCTGACCGCAAGAGCGTCGGTGCCGGCAAGACTGCCGCCGCCAATCCGCCTGCCCCGGTCACAACTTCCACCGCAGAATCGGGGGAGCGACCCGCCCTCGCCCCCGGTTCCCTCGACAACGGAGTGATGCCATGAGCAACCCCGACATGATGGAAGCGCTCCAGGCGCTCGCTGCGGACAAGGGCATCTCCGTGGACACCTTGTTCCGGGCGTTGGCCGACGCCCTGGAGTCCGCCTACAAGCGCATGCCCGGCGCCTACGAGTACTCCTGGGTCACCATTGATCCGGACACGTTCGACATGCGGGTCCACGCCCAGGAGTTGGACGAGGACGGCGAGCCCATGGGCGGTGAGCTGGACGTCACCCCCCACGACTTCGGTCGCATCGCCGCCCAGACCGCCAAGCAGGTCATGCTCCAGCGCATCCGTGAGGCCGAGCGCGAGCTGAAATACGAGGAGTACGCCGGTCGTGAGGGTGACATCGTCACCGGCATCATCCAGCAGAGCGACAGCCGTTACACCCTGCTGGACCTGGGCCGGGTGGAGGCGTTGCTGCCCCAGGCGGAGCAGGTGTCCTTCGAGCGGCCCGAGCCCGGTGCCCGGCTCAAGGCCTACATCGTTGAGGTCCGCAAGACCGCCAAGGGTCCGCAGATCGTGGTGTCACGCACCCATCCGGGGCTCATCTTGGAGCTGTTCAAGCTGGAGGTCCCCGAGATCGCCGACGGCATCGTGGAGATCCGGGCTTGCGCTCGTGAACCGGGTCACCGCACCAAGATCGCGGTGTGGTCCAACGAGTCCAACGTGGATCCGGTTGGCGCCTGTGTCGGGGCCCGTGGCGGTCGGGTGCGCCAGGTGGTGAACGAGCTGCGGGGCGAGAAGATCGACATCGTGCCCTTCAGCGATGACCCCGCCGATTTCGTGACCAAGGCCCTGTCCCCGGCCAAGGTCCGCGAGGTGCGCATCCACCCTGACACCGGCACCGCCGAGGTCATCGTGCCCGACCATCAGCTGTCCCTGGCTATCGGCAAGGAAGGCCAGAACGCCCGGTTGGCGGCCCGGCTCACCGGCTGGCGCATCGACATCAAATCCGAGACCCAGTCCCGTGACGAGGATGCCGGTGTCCTGGGCGAGGGTGAGGAGTGGGCCGAGGGCGAATGGGTCACCGATGCTGCCACCGGTGAGCAGGTGTGGCAGCCAGCCGAGGGCGGTCCGTCCATGTCGGCCACCGAATGGTCCACCGGCGAAGGCCCCGACGGCGTGCCCCCACCCGGGGACGGCGCAGCAGCGGTGGCCGCCACGCCCGATGCCGAACCCGCTGGCGCCCCCGAAGCGTCGGTTTCGGCCGCCGAGACTGCTGAGCCCGCCGAGGCTGCTGAGCCGGTTGACACCGCTGACACCGCTGAGACCGTTGAGAACGAGCAGCCCGATGTGGCTGCGCAGACCGCCAGCGCCGATAGCTGACCGGCACCGGCAACAATCCCACCACATCGATGCCCGCGGGGTCCGGCAGCGGGGCCGGGCCCATTCGGACCTGCGTCGGATGTCGGCAACGTCATCCTCAGCAGCAACTGGCCCGATTTGTGGCTGACACCCAGGGCTGTCTCATCCAGGACCGCGGTCATCCCGGCCGCGGCGCCTGGCTGTGCCGGGACCAGCCCACCTGTTGGGACTCGGCGTGTCGGCGCAACGCCTGGACCCGGGCCCTCCGTCGCCGCGTGCAGGCCGGCGAAGCCCCAACGGGCTGGCGATAACGGAACGCTTTACGGAGACGGCCGCTATCCGACTAGGATGAACGGTCGCGGTAGGCGTCCCCCGCCACCTTTTCCGGGCGCCTGTCCGCCGCGCGGGTCGCACAATGCCACCCGCCACTTCACACCTGTAAGGGGCTGAGGGAGCACTTGCCCGCAAAGATCCGGCTGTATGAGCTCGCACGAGAGCTCGGTCTCACCAACAAGGAGACACTCGACCTCTGCGACGCGCTCGGCATCGGGGTCAAGAGTCATTCGTCCAGCATCGTTGAAGCCCAAGCTGATCGGGTGCGTCGTCGCGCCGAACGCGAGGGCTTGGTTCGCGACACCCAGCCACCGGAGGACGAGCCGGCACCGCGACCCGTCAAGGCGGTGGCTGCGGCACCCGCTGCTGCTATCGCCGATGCGGCCCGGACCGTGTCCCCGGGTCCCGCTGCTGCGGTGGCGCCGGCTCAGCCTTTGGTTCCCGCCGCGCTGGTCCCGGAGCCCCCATCGGCTCCCACCTCGACCACACCACTCCCAGTGACGCCCGCGGTCGCGCCCGGCGCTGAGCGTGTCGTCACGGCCCCTGCGGCCAACAACGCCGCACCGCCCGTGGCGTCTCCGCCGTCGGTGGCACCAGCGGTGCCGACCTCGGGCCCTCCCGGCTCCGGTCCCGGTCGGCCCCAATCGTCTGTCACCCCGCCGGCACCGCCGCGTCCGGTCCCGTCGGCTCCGCCCGGCGGCCGCCCGATGGGTGCTCCGCCGGTCCCGCCTCGTGGTGCGCCGCCGCGTCCCATCCCGGCCCCGCCCGGAGCCCGCCCACCAGGGGCGCCCCTCGCGCCGCCCCGTCCACCGGCTCCCGGTGCCGCCCCCCGGCCCACCACCGCGGACAACGGCCCTGCTCCCGCCGCTGCCTGGCCTGCTGAAGCCACCCCGATCGCGCCCGCCGCTCGGGTGGAGGCGGCGCCGCTCAACCCGGCCGGACCAAGCCCGGCCCGGCCTGCGCCCACCCCCAGTCCAGCTCCCGGTCCCAGCAGTGCCGGTCCCGCCGGGCCCCCGCCCGGTCCCGGTGCTGCCTCGCCGGCCGGTCCCGCTGGTCGGGCTCCCATCGAATCCGCCGGTCGGGGAGTACCCCGCCGGCCCGAGGCGCCCCCGGCCCGTCCGGTGGGTGGCGTCCCGCCCGCGGCCCGTCCGGGCGCGCCGGTGCCCCCCGGTGCTCGTGCTCCGGGACCTGGTGGCATTCCCCGTCCTCCCGGGCCCCCGCCCGGCATGCGTCCGGGCCCTTCCGCGGGTCCGCCCCGACGGCCCGGTGGCCCGCCCACCTCGGCCACCGGTAAGCCCATCCCGCCGCCTCCCGGTGGACCGCCGTTGTCACGCACCGGCCGGCCCATCCCGCCGCCTCCCGGTGGCTTCCGTCGTCCCGGCGCGCCCGGGCCCGGCGGTGGCGGTCCCGGTGGTTCCCGTCCAGGTGGTCCCGGTGGCGGTGGCGGTTTCGCCGGCCGTCCCGGTGGTGGTCCTGGTGGCGGTGGCGGTTTCGCCGGCCGTCCCGGCGGTGGCGGCGCTCCGCCTCCCGGGGGTGGCCGCGGTGGTCCCGGCGGTGGCGGCCCTGGTGGCGGCGCCCGCAGGGGTCCCCAGCAGCGTCGCAAAAGCCGTCGTCGTCGGAACATGGACGAGCTCCAGCCGCTCGACATGCCGACCTACACCCCTACCAGCGCCCCTATTCCCGAGGGCGAGATCGTGGTGGAACGCGGTTCAACGGCCCAGCAGCTGGGTCCGAAGTTCCGCCGTACGGCCGCGGACGTGGTGCGCTTCTTGCTCCAGCAGGGCGAGATGGTGACCGCCACCCAGTCACTGTCTGACGACATGATCGAGCTGTTCGCAGCCGAGCTCCAGGCCGAGATCAAGCTGGTCGATCCCGGTGAGGAGCAAGAGGTGGCCCTTCGGGGACGCCTCGGTCTGGACCTCGACGACGAAGACGAGGATTACGACTCGCTGCCGCTCAGGCCGCCGGTCATCACTGTCATGGGCCACGTGGACCACGGCAAGACCAAGCTGCTGGACCAGATCCGCAACGCCAACGTGGTCGCCGGCGAGGCCGGTGGCATCACCCAGCACATCGGCGCCTACCAGGTGATCAAGGACGGCCGGGCCATCACCTTCATCGACACCCCCGGCCACGAGGCGTTCACCGCCATGCGGGCCCGGGGCGCCGAAGCCACCGATATCGTGGTTCTGGTGGTTGCCGCCGATGACGGCGTCATGCCCCAGACCCTGGAGGCCATCCAGCACGCCCGGGCCGCTGAGGTTCCCATCGTGGTGGCGGTCAACAAGATCGACCGGGCCCAGGCAGACCCCAATCGGGTCATGCAGCAGCTCTCAGAACGAGGACTGGTGCCCGAAGCCTGGGGTGGGGACACCGTCATGGTGGAGGTTTCCGCCCTGCAGAACCTGGGCGTGGACGACCTGCTGGAAAACCTCCTGGTGGTCTCCGAGATCGAAGACCTGCGGGCCCCCAACACCGGGCGGGCCGCAGGGGTGGTGCTGGAATCCAACCTCGACATCGGTCGGGGTCCGGTGGCCACGGTGCTGGTGCAACGAGGCACGCTCAAGGTGGGTGATCCGGTGGTCGCCGGCGCCGCTTGGGGCAAGGTCCGGGCTCTGCTCAACGACAAGGGTGAGCAGGTCAAGTCGGTGGGTCCGTCCACCCCGGTGCAGATCCTGGGTCTGTCCGAGGTGGCTGACGCCGGGGATGACTTCATTGTCGCCCCCAGCGAGAAGGTCGCCCGCGAGGTGGCCCAAACCCGCGAGCATTGGCAGCGTCAGGCCTCCCTCGGGAGCGCCCCCCACATCGCTGCCGGTGGGGCTCGTCTCGAGGATGTGTTCCGTCAGATCCAAGCCGGCGAGACGGCCACCCTCAACCTCATCCTCAAGGCTGACGTGGGTGGTTCGCTCGAAGCGTTGACCGAATCGCTCAAGAAGCTCGAGCGGGACGACGTCAAGCTCAACTTCGTGTTGCGCGGCGTGGGTGGGGTCACCAAGAGCGACATCCAGCTGGCGGCGGCGTCCAACGCCACCCTCATCGGGTTCAACGTCCGGCCCGACCGCAAGGTCAGGGAGATGGCCCATTCCGAGAACGTGGAGATCCGTACTTACGAGATCATCTACAACGTGCTCGAGGACATGGAAAACGCCATGCTCGGCCTGCTCGCCCCGGTCTACGAAGAGGTGGTCACCGGCGAGGCCGAGGTCCGGGAGATCTTCCGGGTGCCCCGCATCGGGACCATCGCCGGGTGTTACGTGCTCTCCGGTACGATCACCCGGAACTCCAAGGTCCGCTTCCTCAGGGAGGGAACGATCATTTGGAAGGGCACCGTGGCGTCCCTCAAACGGTTCAAGGACGACGCCCGGGAGGTCAACACCGGCTACGAGTGCGGTATCGGCTTGTCGGACTTCCAGGACCTCAAGCAGGGCGACATCATCGAAACCTTCGAGGATCGCGAGATCCCTCGAACCTGATACGGCGCCACGCGGCCGCACGGAGCTGATGGTCCGGTGTTCGTGTTGGCGTTACGTGTCGAGCTTTTGCTGCCTGGCTGCCGGTCCCTCAAGGATCGGCGCCAGGCGGTGAAGCCCATCTTGGACGGCGCCCGGCATCGATTCCGGGTCAGCGCCGCCGAGGTCGCTCACCTGGACAAATGGCAGCGGGCCGGGCTGGGATTCGCGGTGGTGGCAGCTCAACCCAGCCACGCCACCGACGTGATTGACGAGGTCGAACGCTTCGTGTGGTCCTTCCCCGATGTCGAGGTGAGCGAGACCGAACGAACCTGGCTGGAACCGGACTGACCCCATCGGTCCACGGGGCGCGCGTCGGGTTGGTCATGAGAAGGGTCCGCCTGGGTAGAGCTGGGGACCTACGCTGTCGGCCGCGGGAAAGGTGGAAGTGCCGTGGTGAACCGAGGACGACGAGGTCAGTCCGGTCGGGGACGTGGCAGTTCGCCCCGTGCCGGCAGCCGACCGCCCAGCACCCGTGAGTACCCCCGCACGGCGAGGGTCAACGAGCTGTTGCGGGAAATCCTGGCCGAGGAGCTGGAACGCATCGGTGATCCGCGGCTGGAGTGGGTGAGCATCACCGCGGTCACGGTCAATCAGGAACTGTCCATGGCCACGGTGTTCTTCTCCGCGCTCGATGGCGTGGAGGGCGATCCGTTGGCCCTCGAAGCGTTGGCCGAGCGGCGGGTCCGCCTGCAGTCCGCCATCGGCCGTCAGGCCAGGCTCCGCCGGACCCCGGAACTGCACTTCCAGCCCGATCCCGGGGTGCGGGCCGGTTGGCGAGTGGAGGAGATCCTGCGGGACATCGGTCCGTTCGACTACTCCTCTGACGACGCGCTCGAGGGCCAGCCCGAGGACGTTTCCGCAGGTGAGCGCCATGATGATGAGCCGTCAGGGCCCGTTGACGGCGAGCGGTTCGGGGGACCGGATGGCCCGGCGGCCGGCACCACCGATTGACGGGTTGTGCGTGGTCGACAAAGAACCCGGCTGGACCTCCCACGATGTGGTGGCCAAGGCCCGGGGTCTGCTCGGCACCCGCAAGATCGGTCACGCCGGCACCTTGGACCCCGACGCCACCGGGGTGCTGCTGCTGGGCGTGGGCAAGGCCACCCGGCTGTTGCGGTTCCTCAGCGAGTTGCCCAAGGCCTACGTCGGTGAGCTGGTGCTGGGCTCCACCACCACCACCCTTGACAGCGCCGGGACCGTCACCGCCCGTTTCGAGATGGATCAGGTGACCCTGTCTGACGTCCAACGGGTGTCAGCGGACTTCGTCGGGGACATCTTGCAGGTGCCGCCCATGGTCTCCGCCATCAAGGTGGACGGGCGTCGACTGCACGAGCTGGCCCGGGAGGGCATCGAGATCGAGCGGGAGGCCCGTCCGGTACGGATCGACCGAATCGACGTGGAATCGACCGGCACGCCCGGCGTGTTCCGGTTGTCGGTGGGGTGCGGCTCAGGCACCTACATCCGCTCGCTCTGCGCCGATATCGGCAGCGCGTTGGGCGGTGGCGCGCACATGCAGAACCTGCGTCGCACCGGGATCGGCAGTTTCACCGTGGCCGAGGCCACCCCGCTGGCCAACGTGCAGCTGTTGCCCATGACCGAGGTGCTGCGGGACCATCCCGGCGTGCGCGTCGATGAAGCCGGCCGGGCCCATCTCCTGGCCGGTCGTCGGGCCGAACCGCAGGGCCCGATGCCTGAAACCACTGGTGGGGGCGGCCCGGAGGGCTCTCCGCCCGGTTCCCACGGCGGCACCGAAAGCGGTCACCTGGCGGCCTACGGTCCCGACGGCGAGCTCATCGGCATGGTTCGCCGAGCAGGCGACGGTTCGGTGCAGCCGGTGGTCGTGGTGGCCGACATGGCCGCGATGCCCACTCCTTGAGCGATGGCTGGTGGGGAACTGCGCCGGGGCGCGCGAGTAGCTTCAGAAGCCGACGAAGTGGTGGCGAGGGAACGGGCTGAAGACCCCTCCGTCGACGCCCCACAGCCCGGGCAGGATCGGACAGGAGACGTGACGCGTTGCAGGTGATCGGGGATCAACGGGGCGGTTCCGCCGGCGATCGACGGTTCGCGGTGACGATCGGCGGGTACGACGGCGTGCACCGCGGCCACCGGATGGTCATCGAACGCACCCGGCGGGAGGCGGACACCCGCGGTGCCGGTTTGGCGGTGGTGACCTTCGATCGTCACCCGGCGTCGGTGGTGCGGCCCGATTCGGCGCCCAAGCTGCTCACCACCTTGGATCAGAAGCTCGACCTGTTGGCCAGCCTGGATGTCGATGTGACCTACGTGGTGCATTTCGACCAAGCGCGCTCCACCGAATCCGCCGACGATTTCGTGTCGAACGTGCTGGTCAACTCGTTGCGGGCCGTGTGTGTGGTGGTGGGTGAGGACTTCCACTTCGGCCGTGGGCGCGGCGGCAACGTGGCCCTGCTGGAAAAGGTGGGCGCCGCCGCCGGCTTCGACACCATCGGGTTGCCGCTGCTGCAAGGAGACCCCGGTGTGATCTCTTCCACCGCTATCCGGGCGGCGGTGGCCGAGGGCGATGTGGCCGCAGCGGCGGTGATGCTGGGCCGTCACCACGAGCTGCGGGGCACGGTGATGACCGGTGATCAGCGGGGTCGGACGTTGAACTTCCCCACCGCCAACGTGGCTGTGCCGGAGGAGATCCTGCTGCCGGGCCTGGGCATCTACGCCGGCTGGTACGACCGCCCCAACGGGCAGCGCCACGCCGCCGCCATCAACGTGGGCCGACGCCCCACCTTCTACGAGGATCAGCCGTACACCCTGGTGGAGGCGTTCCTGTTGGACTTCGAAGGGGACCTGTACGGCGAAACCGCCCGGCTGACGTTCACCCATCGATTGCGGGGCGAGGAGAAGTTCGATTCGGTCGACGCGCTGGTGGCGCAGATGCAGGCTGACGTGGTGCAAACCCGCAGGGTGCTCGGGCTCGGTGGTTGAGCCCGGGTGGCGGAGCTTCGGTTCTTTTACGGCACCATGGGATCGGGAAAGTCCACCCTGGCGTTGCAGATCCACCACAACCTGACGCGGGCCGGCCAGCACGGGCTGCTGATCACCCAACTGGACCGCGTCGAGGCCGCCATCTCCAGCCGTTTGGGGGTGGCCCAGCCCGCCATTGAGGTGGACGAGGACGTGGATCTGGCGGCGCTGGTCCTCGATGTCATCAGCGAGATGGGCCGGGTTGACTACGTGATCGGGGACGAGGCCCAGTTCTACGCCCCTGAACAGGTTGAACAGCTGGCCGACCTGACCGATGACCACAACGTGGAGGTGTACGCCTTCGGGCTGCTCACGGACTTCCGGGGTCGGCTGTTTCCCGCCAGCGCCCGGTTCATGGAACTGGCCGACACCCGCCACGAGATGCACATCGAGGCCCGTTGCTGGTGCGGCCGCCCCGCCACCCACAACGCCCGGTTGTTCGGCGGCCGGCAGGTGTACGAGGGCGAAACGGTGCTGGTGGGCGACATCGATGAGGCCTGCGAGGTCACCTACGAGCTGCGCTGCCGTCGGCACTGGCGAAACGGTCAGGGGGCGGCCCGGGGGCAGGTTGATCTGCGGGACACGGCCAGGGCCGCGGCCGATGCCCCCGCCACCGCACATCGAGCCTGAGGGAGTGGCCATGTCCGATAGCCCGGTGGCCCGCACGTACGTGTACGCCTTCGACCATCCCCACCCCCAGCCGCCCCGGCTGTTGACGTCCCTGCTGGGCGGCAAGGGTGCGAACCTGGCGGAGATGACCTCGGTGCTGGCCCTGCCGGTCCCACCCGGTTTCACCATCACCACCGAGGCCTGCAACCAGTTCCTGGCCGGTGGCTGGCCGGAGACGCTCACCGAGCAGATCGACGCCGCCGTCGCCCGCCTCGAAACCCAGATGGGAGCCAAGCTGGGCGATCCCGACAATCCGCTGCTGGTGTCGGTGCGCTCGGGGGCCCGTCACTCCATGCCCGGGATGATGGACACCGTGCTGGACCTGGGACTCAACGATGTCTCCGTGGAAGGCCTGGCCCGCCAAACCGACCGTCGTTTCGCCTTCGATTCCTACCGTCGCTTCATCCAGATGTACGCCCGCATCGTGCAGGGGCTGCCGGCGGAGGGCTTCGATCGTCGTTTCGAGGGGGCCAAGGCGCTGGCGGCGGTGGACAACGACGCTGACGTACCGGCGGAGGTGTTGGAGTTCCTGGTGGCCATCTTCCAAAGGACCGTGGCCGAGCTGTCCGGCGCGCACTTCCCGCAGGACCCCCGGGAGCAGTTGCGCGGCGCCATCGAGGCCGTCTTCAGCTCCTGGCGGTCTCCCCGGGCGGCAGCCTACCGCACCCGGGAACGCATCGCCCATGACCTCGGCACTGCGGTGAACGTGCAGGTCATGGTGTTCGGCAACCGCGACGACAACTCCGCCACCGGGGTGGGGTTCACCCGCAACCCCGCCACCGGGGAGCCCACCCCGTACGGCGATTTCCTGGTCAACGCCCAAGGTGAGGACGTGGTGGCCGGCATCCGCCGCACCGAACCGCTGGCGGCCATGGGTGAGCGCTTCCCGCAGATCTACGCCGAGCTGCTGGCCATCTTCGCCCGGCTCGAAGGCCACTACCGGGACATGCTCGACACCGAGTTCACGGTGGAACAGGGCAAGCTGTGGATGCTGCAGACCCGGGTGGGGAAACGGGCCGGGGCCGCGGCCTTGCGTCTGGCGGTGGCCATGACCGAGGACCCCACGATCGGCTTGTCCAGAGCAGAGGCCTTGCTGCGGGTGAGCGCGGAACACCTCGACCAGGTGCTGCACCCCACCTTCGCCGGATCCGGCCACGTGATCGCCAACGGGTTGCCGGCCTCCCCGGGTGCGGCGGTGGGCCGGGTGTACTTCAGCGCCGATGACGCCCTCGACGCCTACAACCGCGGTGAGGAGGTGATCCTGGTCCGCCAGGAAACCTCGCCCGAGGACGTGCACGGCATGGAGGTCTCCCAGGGCATTCTCACCACCCGCGGGGGGCTGGTGTCCCACGCCGCGGTGGTGGCCCGGGGGTGGGGCATCCCGGCGGTGGTCGGGGTGGAAGGCGTGGAAATCGCCGGTCGGGGCTTCACCGCCGGCGGGTTCGTGGTCTCCGAAGGCACGGTGATCAGCATCGACGGCACCACCGGGGAGGTGATGCTGGATGAGCTGACCAAGGTGGAGGCCGCCCCGCCGCCGGAGTTCGCCACCGTGCTGGGCTGGGCCGATGAGATCCGCGCCGGTCACCTGGCGGTGCGGGCCAACGCCGACAACGGCCCCGACGCCGCCCGGGCCCGGGCCTACGGCGCCGAGGGCATCGGCCTGTGCCGCACCGAGCACATGTTCCTGGGGTCGCGACTACCGCTGGTGCGCCGGGCCATCCTCGCCCCCGACGACGCGGCGGAGGCTGCCGCGTTGGTGGAACTGGGCAAGGCGCAGCGGGAGGACTTCGGCGAAATCCTGGAGGTCATGGACGGCCTGCCGGTCACGGTGCGGTTGTTGGACCCGCCATTGCACGAGTTCCTGCCCTCGCTGGAGGAGGTCCTGGTGGCGGAGGCCGGGCAGGATCAGTTGGGCGAGGAGGAACGGGCCCTGCATCAGGCGGCCCGGTTCTGGCACGAACAGAACCCGATGTTGGGCACCCGTGGCGTGCGGTTGGGCATCCTCCGCCCGGCGTTGTATCGCATGCAGGTCAAAGCGCTGGTCGAGGCGGCTGTGGCCCGCAAAGCCGGCGGGGGCGATCCCCGGGTTGAGATCATGATCCCGCTGGTGGTGAGCCGTGCCGAGCTGGCCCTGGTGCGCCGTTGGGTTGAGGAGGAGATCGAGGCCGCCCGGCACGGGAACGATGTGCCCATCGCCATCGGCACCATGATCGAAACCCCCCGGGCGGCGCTGCGGGCCCAGGACATCGCCCGGGCGGCAGACTTTTTCAGCTTCGGCACCAATGACCTGACCCAGATGACGTTCGGGTTCAGCCGGGACGATGTGGAGGGCCGGATCATGCCGCGATACCTCGAGGAGGGGCTGCTCACCCGCAACCCCTTCGAAACCCTCGACACCGATGGTGTGGGTGAACTGGTCTCGCTGGGGATCACCCGCGGTCGGATCGGCCGTCCCGGGCTCAAGGTCGGGGTGTGCGGCGAACACGGCGGCGACCCCGAATCCATCGAGTTCCTGCTCCGGGCCGGTGTCGACTACGTCTCCTGCTCTCCGTTCCGGGTCCCCATCGCCCGCCTGGCCGCAGCCCAAGCCGTGATTCGGGCCTCGCTGAGCTGAAACGCGAGTTGGGCCCCCGCCGGCGATCCTCCTCATCCGCCTGCTTGGGGACCCGAACCCCACCCCCGTGCCCGCCATGCCCGGTCCGGCCCAACGCTGCTGGGCCCCTCCCGGACCCCCGGGACCCCCGGGACATCTCCCGGACTCGGCTCGGTTTGACCGGAAGAGCCTTGACCAGGTCCGGTCTTACACGCAGCAGTCCAGCTCGCCTCTTGACCTAGGTCGCCCGGCGGCGGCGGGGTGGTGGGGGAGTCCGGAGATTGACTTGTGCAGTTTGGTAGGGATTGGCGTGGTCGTAGGGTGGGTGCCGAGGCGCTGACCTGGGGTTTTGTGATTGAGGGCGGCGGGGGTGTCTGCCGAAGTGCACAAGTCAACGCCTGACCCTTCCGGAGGGTGTCTTTCGGTTAGTTTCAGTCACTGTTGGGCGGGGCGTCCGGGGTTTCTTGGCCATCACGCGGTTGCGGATCCGATTGGGGCTGTCGGCGTGGTTGTCTGGTGGCGGGGCGGGGCGGGCTGACGGCGGCTGAGCACGTCCGGACGGTGGGGGAGGTGAGTGGCCGGCAATGATCGAGGACAGCGACGTGGTAGCGGTGCGGGCTGCCGCCAACATCGTCAGCGTGATCGGCCAGGCGGTGGCGCTCAAGCGCGTGGGTCGGCGCTGGGTAGGGCTGTGCCCCTTCCATGGGGAGAAGTCCCCCAGTTTCTCCGTTAACGAGGAGGCCGGGCTCTACTACTGCTTCGGTTGCCAACGAAAGGGTGACGCCATCACGTTCCTGCGGGAGCATGAGGGGCTGGACTTCATCGCCGCGGTTGAGCGGCTGGCCGGTGGGTTGAACCTGCCGCTGCGCTACACCGACCCTGACGGGGGAGAGGCCCGACGTCGGCGACACCGCCTGACCGAGGCGGTTGAAGCGGCGGTGCAGTGGTATCACCAGCGGCTCCTATCGGGCGCCGATGCCGGCACCGCCCGGGGCTATCTGCGTTCGCGGGGTATCACCGGGGACGAGGTGCGGGCGTTCCGGTTGGGCTGGGCCCCCGGCGGCTGGGACGAGCTGGCCCGCAGCTTGCGGCTGTCGGATCAGGACCTGCGCGACGCCGGGCTGGGACTGATCAATCGCAGGGGTCGCCAGCAGGACTTTTTCCGCAACCGGATCCTGTTTCCGATCTTCGATCCGCAAGGGGACCCCATCGGGTTCGGTGGTCGGCGGCTGGAGGAGGGGGACGGTCCCAAGTACCTCAATCCCGGCGGCACCCCCATTTACGATAAGTCCAAGGTCCTCTATGGGCTGTCGGCGTCCAAGGCCGACATCGTTCAGGTGCAAGAGGCCATCGTGTGTGAGGGTTACACCGACGTGATCGGTCTGCACCGCGTGGGCGTGCGTCGCGCCGTGGCCACCTGCGGCACCGCCCTCACCGAGGATCACGTCAAGCTGCTCACCCGCTTCGCCAAACGGCTGGTGCTGGCCTTCGACGCCGACGGGGCCGGTCAGGCCGCCGCCGAACGATTCCACCAGTGGGAACAGACCTATCAGCTCGATGTGGTGGTGGCGGCCCTGCCCGAAGGCCAAGACCCCGGTGAGTTGGCCCGGCGTGACCCCGACGCCCTCCGCCAGGCCATCACTGACGCCAAACCATTCCTGGGTTTTCGGCTGCAACGCATCTTCGGTGCCGCGGATCTGCGCGGGCCGGAGGGACGGGCCCGGGCCGCGGAACGGGCGTTGTCGGTGATCGCCCAGCATCCGAACCCGCTGGTGCGTGACCAGTACCTGATGGAAGTGGCGTCGCACTGCCGCATTGAGGTGTCCCAGCTGCGTGATCAGCTTCCCGGGGCCATCGCCCGAGCCGCCGCCGAGCGGGCATCGGCCACGACGGGCAGCCTGGCCACGGTGGGTGCCGCCGGGCACGAACAGCGGCGAGGTGATCGGGACCGGCAGGGTTCGCCGGCCCGTTTCAACCACGGGGGCTCGGCCGGGCCGGTTATCGATGTGCGCGCTGACCGTCGTACTGACGGGGGACGCAGGGCACCGGTCGCCCTCAGCAACGCTGAACTCGACGCGCTGCGGGTGGCGGTGGAACAACCCGATGAAGCGGTGTCCTGGCTGGATGGGGTGCTGTTCGCCGAGGGCCCCTGCCGTCGGGCCTTCGCGGCTTTGGTCGAATGGCCGTCGTTGGCGGAAGCGCTCGACGCCACCGGGGAACAGGATCCGGAGGCGGCTGATCTGCTGCGCCGGGCCGCCGCGGAACAAACCGAGGCCACCTTGCGAGAGGTATTCGTTCGCCTCAGCCAGGAAGCCGCCCGTCGCACCGTCGCTGAGCTGCGTCAACGGGCCCTCAGTGCCGCCGAACCACTGTTACTCAGCGCCCAACTGGCGTACGTCGCCGGATTGCACACCGTGCTCATGACCGACTCGGCGGAGGACGAAACCAAAGTCCTTGCCGGTACCGACTTGCTAGCCTGGCTTCTCGAACCAGGCGAGGGAACGTGATGAACCAACCAACGCCCCTCTCTGCTCAGCCCGATGGGCTCGCAGCTGACCTCAATGCTCTCTTCGGCGCCGCCCGCGCCAGTGGACGTCTCGCTTACCGGGACATCGAACAGTTGGTGCCCCCCAGCCGGCGGGGACCGGAGCTGTACGCCGCGTTGGCCGCCCTGGCCCGGGACGAAGGCCTGGAGCTGATCGGTGAGCCCGGGGTGGCGCTTCGGGTGGTCTCGCCCGCTTCCCCCCTCAAGGTCCCGATCAACGTCCCGATCAACACCCCACCCGCCGGGCTGATCGCAGGGCCCGCCGTGGCACCCATCACCGTCGCAGCCGCCGCATCCGTCGCAGCCTCTCCGGCCAACCCGATCCCGGCGGTGGCGACGAGCGCGGCAACCCCGCTGCCGTTGATCGACACCGACGAGGAGCTCACCCGTCCCCGCCGGCCCACCCGGCTGCTGGACCCCTCCATCCGTCCCGGCGCCGGCGGCACCTCCGACACGGTTCGGATGTACCTCAAGGAGATCGGCCAGGTCGCGCTGCTCACCGGCGAGCAGGAAGTGTCCCTGGCCAAGCGCATTCAGTCCGGGTTGGAGTCCGCGGTGACCCTGGCTGATCTGGCCGCCTCCGGTGAGCTCGAAACCCTCGAGCCGCGAGAGAAGCGTCGGTTGCGTCGCTTGGAACTGGACGGCGATTACGCCAAGGCTGAGCTGACCCAGGCCAACCTGCGGCTGGTGGTCTCCATCGCCAAGCGTTACGTGGGCCGGGGCATGCTGCTGCTGGACCTGATCCAGGAAGGCAACCTGGGGCTCATGCGGGCGGTCGAGAAGTTCGACCACACCAAGGGCTTCAAGTTCTCCACCTACGCCACCTGGTGGATCCGCCAGGCCATCACCAGGGCCATCGCTGATCAGGCCCGCACCATTCGCATCCCGGTGCACATGGTGGAATCGATGAACAAGGTCCACCGGGTCCAGCGTCAGATGGTGCAGGAACTCGAACGCGAGCCCTCCATCGACGAGTTGGCAACACGGGTGGACATGACCCCCGAGCGGGTGCGGGACATCCTGCGCTACAGCCAGGATCCGCTGTCGCTGGACTCCCCGGTGGGCGAAGAGGACGACTCCAACCTGGCCGACTTCATCGCCGACGGTGGCGCCGAGGCTCCGGCAGAGGCCGCCGCCAAGATGATGCTGGGCGAGGCCGTGGTCGAGGCCCTTTCGGGGTTGTCCGATCGCGAACAGCAGGTGGTCCGGCTGCGCTTCGGGCTGGAGGACGGGCAGGCCCGCACCCTGGAGGAAGTGGGCAAGGAGTTCGGCGTCACCCGGGAGCGGATTCGCCAGATCGAATCCAAGACCCTGGCCAAGCTGCGTCACCCCCAGCGGAGCCAGAAGCTGCGCGATTACCTCGACGGCGCCTGACCGCCCGACACCACCAGCGTCCCGCAGCACAGCGCCGGGTGATCGACTAAAACGGCGGTATGCCAATACTGCGAACAGCTCGCAGGTGCGTGCTGGGCGCAAGATCAGCGCTTGGGGTCGTGCCGTTGGCGCTCCTGGTGGTAATCGCCGTGGCCGGGGCCTGCGGGTCCGATACCGGCGGAGACCTCGGGGGCGGGACGGCGGGGGGCGCGGATCGCTTGCTGGTGGCCGCCACGGTGGCGCCGATCACCTCGATCGTGTCCGCCGTGGTGGGGGAACGGGCCCGCATCGTGGGGCTGGTCCCCGAAGGGCGTGACTCCCACACCTTCGAGCCCGAACCGTCCGCGGCCCAACTACTCAGCCAGGCCGACGTGATCTTCGTGAACGGGCTGCAGCTGGAAGAGCCGCTCGTGGCCCTGGCGGAGCAGAACCGGCGGGAGGACGCCGAGATCGTCTCGCTGGGCAGGGAGACCCTGAGCGAGGATCAGTACATCTTCGACTTCTCCTACCCGGCGCAGGACGGCAAGCCCAACCCTCATCTTTGGACCAGCCCGCCGCTGGTGGCCCGTTACGCCGAGGTCATCGCCGAACGAATGGCGGCACTCGACCCCGACGGCGCCGCCGAGTACCAAGCGAACCTGGCGGCGTTCAGCGGGCGGATCGACGCCCTCGATGCCGCCATGCGCCGGGCCTTCGCCACCATCCCCGACGGCCAACGCAAGCTGCTCACCTACCACGACGCCTACGCCTATTTCGCCAGGGAGTACGGCTGGGAGGTCATCGGGGCCTTCGAGGTGCCCGACTTCGGCGAGCCCTCACCCAAGGACGTGGCGGCGCTGATCGAACAGGTGCGCAGCAGTGGGGTGCGGGCCATCTTCGGTTCAGAGGTGTTCCCCAGCGCGGTCATGGAGCAGATCGGCGCCGAGACCGGCGTGGTGTACGTGGATGAACTCCGTGACGACGACCTGCCCGGCGAACCCGGTGACGATGAGCATTCCTGGCTGGGGTTGATGCGTTTCGATTTCGTCACCATGACCAGGGCTTTGGGCGGGGACCCAGCGGCGCTGGTGAACTTCGATATCACGCCCACCGTCCCCGACCGGTCGGAGTACCCCCAATGAGATTTCGGAGCCGGGCCATGTCGGGTGCGGGACGCGCCGCCGCCGCCCCCACCGAGCCGATGGGGGCGGCGCTGATCCGCCTGCGCGGGGTGTCCTACGGCTATGGGCATGGGCACGGGCATCATCCGGCCCTCACCGACGTGGACCTCGACGTCAATCGGGGGGCGTTCGTGGGGGTGGTGGGCCCATCGGGTTCGGGCAAGACCACCCTGTTGCGGCTGCTGACGGGCAAGGTGGACCCCAGTGCGGGGCGGATCCGTCGGCTGGATGGCCTGCGGGTGGCCTATGTGCCGCAGGTGGAGACGGTGAACTGGAACTTCCCGGTGACGGTGGCGGAGTGTCTGCTGATGGCCCGGGTGGATGGCCGTCGGCTGCCGTGGCGGTCTGCTGCCGAGCAGGCGGAGATCAACGCCATCCTGGATCGGTTGGGGCTGGAGGGTCTGGCCGGACGGCACATCCGAGCGTTGTCGGGTGGGCAGCAGCAGCGGGTGTTCCTGGCCCGGGCGCTGATGGGCCGGCCGGATCTGTTGCTCATGGACGAGCCCACCTCGGGCGTGGATGTGCGCACCCGCCACGAGATCCTCCATCTGCTTACCGGCCTGGTGGAGGAGGGGATGACCATGCTGCTGACCACCCACGACCTCAACGGCATCGCCGCCCACCTGCCCGAGTTGATCTGCTTGAACGGCCGGGTGCTGGGGCGGGGACGACCGGCGGAGGTGCTCACCCCGGCGGTGCTCGAAGCCACTTACGGCGCCCGGATGGAGGTCTTGGAACATGCCGGCATGCCGGTGGTGGTTGACGTCGCCCTGGGCACGTTGGGCCCCGCAACTCGCCGCCTGACCGATACGGGTTCGGGTTCGAGTTCGGGTTCGGGTTCGGCGGTGGGGGGCAGCCTGTCCGCCACGGGGTCCCGATGAGCATCGAGCGCAGGAGGGGGGCGCCATGAACCTGTGGGAGCCGTTCGCCTTCGCCTTCTTCCGTAATGGGTTGGCGGCCGCCACCCTGGCCGGGGCGCTGTGTGGGCTGGTGGGCACCTACGTGGTGCTGCGATCGATGAGCTACATCGGCCACGGCCTGTCCCATGCCATCTTCGGTGGGTTCGTGGCCTCGGGGCTGCTCGGGGTCAACTACCTGATCGGCGCAGGGTTGTGGGGGGTGGGTTCGGCACTGGCCATCGGGAGTGTGACCCGCCGCCGGCCCATCGGCTCCGACGCCGCCATCGGGGTCATCACCACCGCCAGCTTCGCCGTTGGCCTGGTGCTGGCGGACGTGTTCGGCGGCCCCCGACGCAGCTTCGACGCGGTGTTGTTCGGCAGCGTGCTGGGGGTGTCAGGGCTGGATGTGGCGGCCATCGGGGCGGTGCTGATCGGCACCCTGGTGGTGGTGGCGGGGGGGTATCGCCGGTTGCTGTTCAGCACTTTTGATCCCGAGGTGGCCGAGGTCAGCGGGGTGGGCACCGCCCGGGTGGACGCCTTGCTGATGGTGCTGTTGGCCACCGTCATCCTGGTGACCATGCAGGTGGTGGGGGCCACGCTGTTGGCGGCCACCCTGGTGATCCCCGCCACCGTGGCCCGGATGCTGACCAATAGCTTCGCCCGCATGCTGTGGCTGGCCACCGGTATCGGCGCCCTGTGCGGGTTCGTCGGCATGCTCGCCAGCTATCACCTGGACTGGCGGTCGGGGCCCACCATCGTGCTGGTCGGGGCGGTGTTGTTCGTGGTGGCGTTGCTGGCGGGCGGTGGACGATTGTTGGGTCGGATCGGTCATGTCGGCCATGTCGGTTAACCCGGCCAACCCGGCCAACCCGGTTAACCCGGTTCACACGGCAGGTCCCGTGCGGTCGCTGGGGGCGGACGTTCCGGCGGATCCGGCGCGTTCGCTCACTGTCGGCACCGCATCGATGGCCTCCGCGCCGGTGCGTCACGGTGACGGTTGGGTTGAGGGCGACGGCGACGGCGACGGCGAAAGGTCACTGGAGCGGCTGCTGGCGGAGTTGCGCCGTCGGGGTCAGCGGGTCACCACCGGACGGCGGGCGGTGGCCGAGGCAGTGGTGTCCGCGCACTACTGCACTGCTGAGGAGATCGTGGAGCGGGTGCAGCAGGCCCATTCCGAGGTTCACCCCTCCACCGTGTACCGGACCCTGGAGACCCTGGAGGAGGCCGGGCTCATCGAGCACCTGCACTTCGGCCACGGTCCGGCCCGATGGTTGCTGGCCAATGATCCTTCCCATCACCTGGTGTGCGAGGCCTGTGGTCGGGTACAGCAGGTGCCCCGCCAGCTCTTCGATCGGGTACGGGACCAACTGGAGGCCGAGTACGGCTTCGCCATAGACCTGCACCACTTCGCCAACGTGGGGCGCTGCGCGAGCTGCCGTTGAGCGCCCGGCGAGGCGTCTCCGCGTGTGGTTGGTCAGGCCGTGGTTCTGGCGATGGCGGCGAAATTGGCGTCGGTGAGCTGGGCCAGATCGGCGGGGGAGAGTTCCACCTCCAGGCCCCGGCGGCCGGCGCTGAGAAACACCGTGGGGTGGTGTTGGGCGGATTCGTCGATGAACGTGGCCAGCCGCTGTTTCTGGCCCAGTGGGCTGATGCCGCCCAGCACGTACCCGGTGGCCCGCTCAGCCGCGGCTGGTTCGGCCATGGTCATCTGCTTGACGCCCGCCGCTGCCGCCAGCGCCTTGAGGTCCAACTGGGCGGCCACCGGCACCACCGCACACACCAACTTTCCCCCGTTGGCCGGCGCGGCGATAAGGGTCTTGAACGTGCGGGCCGCGTCTAACCCCAGCGCCTCCACGGCCTCGGTGCCGTACTGGCGAACCGCCGGATCGTGCTCGTACTGGTGCAGCGTGTGGGCCACCTTGGCACGCTGCAACGCAACGGTGGCGGGGGTGCCTCGGGCGGCCATCGGGCCTGCAGGCTACCGCTCGATCTGGAGCGGCCATGGCTGCCGCGACGCCTGCCAGCGGTGTCGGGGTCAGGGGCGGCCCACCCGACAGCGACGCAACAGCTCGTCGGCGGCTTGACACAGCTCGTCCTCGCTGGCCTGCTCCGCCCATCGGGCATCGTCGCCGGTAGCGAAGGCGCACAACGTGGGTTGGCCGGCCAACATCGAGACATCGAACCACACCCCGAAGCGCAACGGCTCGGGTCCGGCCAGGCAGAACGAACGCAACGGCTCCCAAAACGGAACCTCGTAACGGAAACAGACCTTGGCCACCGGGCCCGCACCCAGACGATCGAGCGAGGCGAGAACCGTGGACGGTAACGGCGGCTCGAATCCCAAACGCCCCGAGCGCAACACACCGATCGGTACGGTGACAATCACCGACCGGGCGTCGATGGACCCGTGGTCGATGGCGCGGTCGGAACCCTCCCCGCGGTCCTCGGGCGGGTCCAGTTCCACCCGCCAGCGGGCCGTGCCGGGCCGGGCCAGGGCCCGCACGGCGGTGACCCGGGTGGCGGTGCGGACCGTCAAGCCATCGGCCATGGGCGCCAGCAGCTGATCCCAGGGCTGGCTCACCAAGCAGTCCTCGCCGGGCAGGTGGTAGGCCTCGGCGCCGTAACGGAGGGACAGGTCGTGCCATGGGGCGGCGTACAGGCTTTCCACCTCACTTCGCAACCACGTCTGCAGCAGGAACAGGTCGTGCTCCTGCAGAGCCAGCTGTGGGTCCCGGGCCAACTCATCGAGCAGCCGCGCCGCGGTTTCCCCATACGCCGCGTCCCTGTCTTGCTCGCCGTCCTGCTCACCCACCGCGCCGATCGTACCTTCAGGTATGATTCCGTTCAGTACGGTACTGGTAGGTACCGTACCTTCGGGTACGTAAGCGTGGTGGGCGGCTTCGGTCAGGCGTTGGTGCAGTACGTCCTCGGCCCGCTCGGCGACGCCAGCATCGTGAGGGCCGTGATCCAGAATGAACTGTCCGCTGCCCTCCCAGTTGCTGGCCGGGCCGTTGGCGCCCAACGCCGCCAGGGGATGACCCTGCTCACCGTGCAACCAGGCCGCGCCCAGGTGCACCGGTACCCCCATGCTCCGGTCGGTGTGGCAGCGACCGCCGATGCCATCCTTGGCCTCCACCACGATCACCGCCCGGCCGGCGTCGTGCAACGCCCGGGCCGCGGCCAAGCCGGCCACCCCGGCGCCGATCACCACCACCGGCGCCACCTCCAGCAGCGGCTCTTCCTCGAGCACCAGTCCTGCGGTGTCCTGGCCGGTGAAATAGGCGCCGTGCACCGTCCCGGGGTGGTGGCGGGATCCGGCCTCCCCGGCCAGGTACAGCCCGGGGTGGGTCTGACGGTCAACGGCGCCGGTAAGGGGGTGACGATCTTCGGGGGTGGCGCCAACCCGGAGGTAGGAATACGCGCCCCCAAAATCGGGGTCCGAGATCCACTGGCTGCACACCGCCCGGCGGGCCGCCCGGGGATCGGTGTGGCGCACCATCACCGCCGCTTCGTGTCCGTGGGCCTGTGCATACTGGATGGTACGCCAGCCGCGATCGAGGTAATACCGCTCCTGCCCGGCGGTGAACAGGTGCACCCGTTCGATGCCCATGCCGCGGGCTTCTCCCAGCAAGTGATCGATCAGGGTGGCCGCCACCTGGTGCCCCCGACGCGCCGGTTCCACGTACAGGCTGACCAACCACGGCGAGAGGTGCTCAAGGCCGGGAAGATCATCGGTGAGCGCCAGGGAAACGGACCCCATCATGTCCGAAGGGGAGCGGCCGAGACCAGCAAAGGCCACCCAGGTGGTGGGGATGGACCCGGGCCGGGACATGGCGGCGAACTCGGCCTCCGCGGCGCGCTCGTCCCAATCGGTGTAGAGATGGGACCATTCCGCTCCGTGCCAGCGGGCCAGCAGCCGACCGATGAGCAATCGACCCGGGAGCGTGGCCAACTCCTCGATCTGCAGGTCCGTGCTGTTCACCCCGTTCACGCTACCGAACCCCGCCAGCCGCCAGCCGCCAGCCGCCGTTGCGTTAGCGTCGACCCAGCGGTGGTGGTTGCGCCATTACCGCACCCGGCAGATAACAGGGAGCGGTTCGATGAGCACGTCTTCGATGAACAGATATGGCATGACCGACGAGGTGCGCGAGCTGCGCCGGCGGGTGAAGGACTTTGTGGACAACGAGGTCATCCCACTCGAGAACCGTCTCGATGAAGGCTATGACCAGGGCCCTGGCAGCGCCGGTGAGATCGAGGCCGACAAGCTCATGGAAGAGCTCAAGGGCGAGGCCAAGCGGCGGGGGCTGTGGGCGTTGGGTCATCCCACCGAGATCGGCGGTGGCGGGTTGCCGTTCATGAGCTTCGTGTATCTCAACGAGCTGATCGGCCGCTGCCACTATGCCCAGTGGGCGGTGGGCTCGGTGTCGATGCAGGACTCGGTGATGTTGCACCTGTACGGCAGCGCCGAGCAGAAGGAGCGGTTCCTGCTGCCCATGGTTCGGGGGGAGATCTATCCCTCGGTGGGCCTGACTGAGCCCGAGGTGGCAGGTTCGGATCCCACCCAGATGCGGACCAGCGCCATCTTGGACGGTGACGAATGGGTCATCAACGGGCACAAATGGTTCACATCGAATGCGTCACGGGCGGCGTACACCACCTGTTTTGCTATCACCGAACCGGAAGCTGACGGGCATCGCAAGTTCTCCGCCATCATCGTGCCCACCGATACCACGGGGTACAACATCGTGCGGGCGGTACCTACCATGGGTCACATCGGCGGTCAACACTGTGAAGTTCTCTATGACAATGTGCGGGTGCCGCGGGACAATCTGCTGGGCGACCGCGGTGAGGGCTTCACCATTGCCCAAAAGCGGCTGGGCCCGGGGCGGATCTTTCATTGCATGCGCTGGTTGGGTCAGGCGCAGCGGGCCTTCGAGTTGATGGTGGATCGGGCCAACACCCGCTGGGCGCACGGCTCCTACCTGTCAGAAAAGGGTGAGATCCAACGATGGATCGCCGAGTCCGCGGCGGAGATCCAAGCGGCCCGGCTGATGACGTTGGACGCCGCCGCCACCATGGACAGCGGTGATGAAGCCCGGGTAGCCATCGCCCTGATCAAGTTCTGGGGGGCCACCATGTTGCACAACGTCATCGACCGGGCCATCCAGGTGCACGGGGCGCTGGGCGTCACCTCCGACACCCCGCTGGAGCGCATGTACCGGGAGGCCCGTTACGCCCGCATCTACGACGGTCCCGATGAGGTCCATCGCATGACCGTGGCCCGCCGCTTGTCCCGCAACCCCGCCTCGGCGCCGTGGGCGGTGGACTGACCCCGGCCCAGGATCGCGCGGCGCGCTCAGGCTCCTTCGACCAGCACCATCTTGCTGTTGGAGGCCCGGTGGCGGATGGCCTTGACCGGGGCGTAGTCGGGGTCATCCATGAAGGCCCGGGCAGCGGTGGCGTCGGGGAACTGCAAGACCACCATGCGGTGCGGCTGCCAGTCGCCTTCGAGCGTCTCATGGGGCCCGCCGCGCACCAGGTAGGTGCCACCGTGGCGGGCCACCAGCGGGGGGACCTGGGTGACGTAGCCCTGGTAGGCGTCGGGGTCGGTGACCTCGATGTCCACGATGAGGTAGGCGGTCATTGGTCTGCTCCCGTTGCTGGGTCGGGGCCGCGCTGCGCTCACCGTGGCGGCCGGACTGCGGAACCTAGCCTGCGTTAGCGTGGACCGGTGATCGCGCCCGACGACCCCCTGGCCGAGGACGTCGGGCGCGTGCTGGCGGCGCACCTCGAGCTCATGCATCACGAGACGCCGTTGGAAGACGTGCACGCCCTCGATGCGGGGCAGCTGGCTGATCCGTCGGTTTCGTTCTTCAGCTATCGGCGTGGCGGGGAGCTGCTGGCGGTGGGGGCGCTGCGGGCTGTCGACGGCGAGCCGGGCCACGGTGAGCTCAAGTCCATGCACACCCGGGCGGCGGCGCGCGGCCAGGGCATCGGGGCGGCCATGGTGGCCCATCTGGTGGGCGTGGCCCGCGCTCGGGCCTGGCACCGGCTGAGCCTGGAGACCGGCACCGGCCCGGCCTTTGAGCCCGCCCAACGGCTGTATGCCCGCTGCGGCTTTATCGCCTGCGAACCGTTTGCCGACTATCAGTTGAGCCCCAACAGCTTCTTCATGACGCTGGATCTGGACGAGGGTAACGGCAGCGTGTCGGCCGGTTGACGCGTTGCCCTCGTGAGACATGGGGCCGGTCGCAGGGAGAACCGAGGGCTTTGTTCGCGGGCTTACCTCAGTTCCACCGGGGCGGTCAGGGCCACGGTGGCGCCGTCGGGTCCCACGTGGTGCAGTTGGCAGGACCCCAGTGCGACCAGTGATCGGAGTGCGGCAGGTTCGGTAATCGAAGCGGGGGGCGGATTCTCCTCATCTCGATCGCCCCGGGCCACGACAGCAGTTGGCAGGTTCCAACGCGATGGTGATGTTGTCCGGCCAGGGCTGGTCGGTCCGTCGGGACCCGCCGGTGGCGCTGAGCGCGCTGTGGATCGTCGGATGGGTCTGACTACCGCCATCCGGTCGCCGTGGGCTACACGGCAGCTGTGCCTGACATCCAGAGGGCGTCGATCGGCGCGGCGGTGAGGCGATCCCCGAAGGAGAGGATGTCGGTGCCGGTGTGCTGCACCACGCCGTGATGGAACTGTTCACCCGCCCGATCCCGCAGGTGCGCGAGATGACGGAAATCCTCGATGTTAACGGTGGTTGACGCTTTCACCTCGACACCCACGGTTCGGCCATCGTGATGTTCGATCACTGCGTCTACCTCTTGTCCGTCTCGGGTTCTATAGTGATACGGCGCGGCGAACGCCTCAGACCAGGTGAGCTGCCTGTCCAGCTCGGCGAGCACGAAGTTTTCCAAAACGGGACCGAACGAGTCGGTTCACGGTTAACGCGGGACAGTGAGAGACCGCCAAATGCGACGCTAACCACCCGTCTGCGCAAATTGGTGCTGGTCGATTCCGGGTGAGCAGGTCGACTGGCGGTTTGCCAGCCTGTGCGCTGGCGGTTTGCCAGCCCCAGCGGACCTCACCGAGACGGCGGAAAGGGTCAGTCGAACACCAGGACGGAGCGTCCGGCGATGCGGCCGCGTTCGAGGTCTTCTACCGCCCGGCCGATGTCATCGATGGGGTAGCGGGTGGTGACGAGCGCATCGAGGTCCAAGTCGCCACGGTCGTACCAGTCCAAGAAACGGGGGAAATCTTCAGCGGGGGAGCAGCTGCCACCCAGGCTGGCTCGGTAACTGCGTTCGCCGATGAACAGGAACCGGGCGTCGAGCTCCAAGGGCGTCTGGGGCACACCGACCAGTACGGCGACCCCGCCGCGGGTGTGGCCGAACTCCCCGGGCCGGGTGACCTCGGCGATCTGGCCCATGGTGACAGGCAGGCCGATGCAGTCAAAGGCGAAATCCACGCCGCTGAGCGGCTGGCGCAGGATGTCGAAACGACCCTCGGCGCGGGTGAGGTCCCGAATGGCGGCGACGGGGTCCACCTCGGAGGCGTTGACGGTGTGGGTGGCACCGAAACGTGTGGCCAACTCCAGCTTGTCCGCCGCCAGATCCACGGCGATGATCGGGTTGGCGCCACACTTGCGGGCCGCGGCCACGGCGCTCAGCCCTACCCCGCCCACACCGAAGATGGCCACGCTGTCACCGGGTTGCACGTTGGCGGTGTGCAACACGGCCCCGGCGCCGGTGATCACCGCGCAACCGATGATGGCGGTGCTCTCCCGGTTAATACCGGACGGTACCTTCACCACGAACATCTCATCGGCCACGGTGTGGGTGGCCCAGGTGAACACGTTGGCCGTGACCGCCACCCGTCCGTCGGGCAGGGTCAGCTTGTAGGCCCCACCCCGGCGGCGGGCCTGGTCGACATCTTTCGGCACCCAGGTGACCATCACCGTGTCACCCACCGCCAACCCGGTCACGTTGTTGCCCGTCGCCAGCACCTCGCCGGTGGATTCGTGGCCCACGATCAGCGGGGTCCGACGGGGGCTGTGGATGTTGTGCAACTGGCTGTGACACACCCCCGAGGCGAACTGTCGGACCACCACCTCGTGGGGGCCGGGGTCGGGCAGTTCGCAATCAACCACATCGAGGGGTTGACCTTGCTCCTGGGGGACGACAACGACGCGGGCGGCGGTGGGCACGGTGATGGGCTGCTTTCGGCTCAGGTGCGCAGACGCTCAGACGGACACGGCGAAGGTGGCCCACGCCTTGAGGTGGATGCCGCCGGTCTGGCGGGTGCAGGCGAACTCGGCGTCGATGACCTGCTCGCCGCCTTCTTCGCGGATGGCGGTGATGGTGCCGGTGTAGGTCAGCACGTCCCCGGGCCAGGCTTGTTCACGGAACTGCACCCGGAAGGTTCGCACGTTGGCGGCGCCCAGCCAGTCCGTGGCGTAAGTGCCCATGACCCCGGCCTGCAACATGCCCACGGCGAAGGGGGTGGGGTACCCGGCCTTGGCGGCAAAGCTGCTGTCGTGGTGGATGGGGTTCATGTCACCGGAGGCGCCCTGGTAACGCACGAAGTCGGTGACGGTGAGGGGCTTGTCCACGAAGGGCTCCCGGGTGGCGCCCACGGTCAGGTCAGCGGTGGTGGTGGAACTCATGGCGTGGCTCAGCTTTCCGTGGTGGCTTTGGACGTTTCGATCATGGTGGAACGCAACTCGGCGACCAGCGCGCCGGCCTGGTCCCGGAACTCGGTGACCTGCTCGGTGAAGGCCATGGTGCCACCCCGCTTGCCGGCCTTCTCGTACACCTTGTCGATGTAGGACTGACCGGTGAGCACGGCGCCGGCCTTGGGGGGCGGACCGACGAAGCGGAACTCCTGCTCGCCGTGCAAGATGCGCTCCCAATTGAGCTCCACGCCGGAGAGGGGGCTGGCGCCGGCACCCTGCCAGAAGGCGGAGGCCATGAGGAAGGTGACGGGGCTGATGGGTTCGCCGTCGGTGCCGCCGTCGTAGGCCGGGTTGGAGGACTTGGTGGCCCGGGCGAACTCCCGGATCTTGCCGGCCTCCAGGACCATGGTGAAGGGCTGCCCTCGGCGGCCTTCGAGCGATGTGTCCAACGTGTGCTCCTGGGTTCGGGTGGGTGGGTGGTTCCGCCCCATCATGGCGCAGCGGTGGGTGGTCGGGCGCAGCCGTCGTGGTGCCCGGTCCACCCGGCGGGGACTTTGGGCTCCGATGGTCGAGCGCGGTTCGAGACTGTTGATGGCCGCGAGGGCGTGGATCTGCTGTTAGTCGTCCTGCGATTCGGAAGGCGAGACCGATCCGCTGTGCGTCGACGCCCGATGACCGCCGTGTCGGAGCGCTTCCCAGACCATCGTCGGTTGCATCGGGGCTTGGGGCTCGGTCATGAGCTGCTGCACCTGGAAGAACGTCTCGGCGACGTGGCCCTGCGTGTGAGCGGCTCGCAGCAAGCGGTTGACGTAACGGTTGAGAACGGTGTTGCCTCGTGGACGTTGTCCTTTTGTCCCAGCCCATTGGAAGTCCCCGCCCGTGCGGCTTGTTTGTGAAACATTGACACGAAATTGGGCTTCGTCCACGCTGTGAGTCTGGAGGACCTGACCAAGCGTCCGTGCCTGCATAGCGGCAACACTCATCCCTTGACCATTGACAACGCGTGCCAGATACGGCACGGGCAGGCTCTCGGCGTACGCTTGAAACGCCGCGTCGTCGGTGGCTGGTGCTTCACCGTTGATGCTGATCAACCCGCACAGCCACTGGTCATTCTCTGACGGGGAACAGCGCACCGGCGCGTGTGGCAGGAGGCGCGGGGAGCACGCCCAGAATGGAGCCGTCCAAGTCCTCGGCCCCTCGCTCGATGAGGCGGGAGGTATAGGCGATGTCGGCCCTCGTGCCTGGGAGCCTTCGGATTGTCGGGGTCATCCACTCGGTCGGCACATTGGCGGCTGCGGTTGGGGCCATGCGGGGTGGTGTTGGTGAATGCTTCCGTCGGGCCTTCGGAAGATCGGCTTCTGGGTTACGTCGAGCCGGACGGTCCAGTGGTGGCGGTGGATGTATGTGTGATGCCAACGGCACAGCAACGCGCCGTTGGTGATCTTCGTTTCCCCGCCGAGGTTCCAGTCCAGGCAATGGTGCACATCATTCCAGCTGGCCGGCCGATCACATCCGGGGAAGGTGCAGTGCCGATCCCGTAGGCGGATGGCGTTGGCGATGGCGTCGGGCCAGCTACGGGTGGCCCGACCGACATCGAGGACTTCACCCTGGGCGCTGAGCACGGTGCGGGTGAAGGCGCTGTCACACATTGCTTCGGGCGGCACGGGGGTTTCGGGGTCCCAGCTGCCGTCTTGCCCCACGCGCACCACGAGGTTGACCCGGTAACGGTCCGACCGGGTGGCGGTCCCACGGGGTTCCCGTAACGAGAAATCGCAGAGATCCACCAGGGCCTGGGCGCGGAGCTGGTTGATCTGGGCGCCGGCGAGGGATGGGTCGCCGTTGCGACGGTTGTTCAGATATCGGTTGACGAGTTTGTCGAATGCTGCCTGCACGATGGCGAAGTTGGTGGCGTTCAGCTCGCCCTCGATACGACCGCGACCGTCAAGCAGTTCGGTCAATCGCACCCATTCCGGTTCCTCAGCCGGGGGATCCGCCAGCTCGGCCGGGTCTGGATCATTCACCGCCCCGGCGCATTCCTTCCAACGCCGGGCTGCCACCATCAGATCCCGATGGCCATCCAGCCCGACCAGCATGGCATCCACTTCAGCATCGTAACGTATCGAATCCGTGCGCTGACAGCCGGTCAACAGCTGCACCCTGGCGTCATCCAACAACCCTTGACGCGCTGCGGCTTGGCTGTGGGGCATGTGCTCCAACGATTCCGCCTCCCGCAGGATGGCCTTGGCCCGGCCGGTGGGCAGACCGGTGTGAGACGCCACCCACCGACCCGGCGACGAGAACCCCTCCACCGCCCACCGTTCCGAGCGCTTCGCCATCAATGCGCCCTCACGTACCGCTTGGCCCGCCAGGTTGTGGATTTGCTGCAATTCCCCCAACCCGGCGGCGTCACACCCGTTGGTGCGAATCTCCACGATGAGATCCTGGAGCGCTGTGATGATGCCCGCCGACATGGCATAAGTTTAGAACATGACGCCATCTAACCGGACTCGAAAGGGGAAGAATTATGGTGCGTTTTCGCGTCGCACATTGCTCACACTGAGCCGCTCCGCGCCTGTGTCACTGGCGCAGTGTTGGATCATCGGGAGATGACTCCTTCCGCCGAGGGCCCAGGCACGCCGCGATCGAGTCGGCAGGCACGCCAAGGCCAGCGCGGCGTTCGGGTACACGCACAAGCTTGGCTATCACCCGCTCCTGGGGACCCGCGCTGATACCGGTGAGGTGCTGCAGGCCCGGATGCGAAGGGGCTCAGCGAACATCGAGGGCGGCACGGTCCAGTTCCTGGAAGAACTCATCGCTCGTATCCGTCGGGCCGGCGCTACCGACGAGCTGGCGGTGCGCTCCACGATGGCCGTCAAATGCGCCACCAAAGCGGTCGCAGCCGCGATCGCCGCGACCCCAGAGACCGCGTGGACCGAGTTCAACTACACCGCGCACGGCCAAGCAGAAGTCGCTGACTGCGAGTGCACCACCGGCACCGGCAAAGGCGTGGTCACCCGAAAGCTTGTGATTCGCCGGACCCGATTCGCCGACGCCGCCCAGCAACAGTCATGACCGGACAGGGAGGCCCTCTGGAACGAGCCGCACATCCCCGTTGCGGTGACGGCGGTGATGCTGGGCATTCTGGACTCCGACGCCGATATGTTCCGCGGCTGGGTTCACGACATCTTGGAAAGTCAGGACATGGCCAGGAATGCCGCATCAACTCGTGAGGCGCTGGCCTATTTCCGCGACCGGTTGGCAGAGCGTCGTGAACAGCCCGGTGATGACATCATCAGTCTGCTGGCGCACAGCGAACTGGATGGCGAGCCGCTGCTCGATCGGACCATTGCCGGCTCGGCCCTCATCTTGCTGCTGGCGGGTATCGACACAGTGTGGAACACCCTCGGCTCCGCGCTCTGGCACCTCGCCGGCCACCCCGACGATCTGCGTCGCCTGCGGGCCGAACCCGAACTGATGGACGCTGCGGTGGAGGAGTTCCTGCGGTTCTACGCCCCGGTCGGGCTTTTTCGGTGCGTGACCCGTGACAGCGAGTTGGCCGGGAAGACGCTACGGGCCGGCGAACACGTGATGCTGTCCTTCCCCGCCGCCAATCGTGATCCTGACGTGTTTCCTGACGCCGACACCTTCGTCATCGACCGGGCCCATAGCCGCCACGTCGCCTTCGGGGTGGGCATCCACCGCTGCATCGGGTCCAACATCGCCCGGATGGAAATGCAGGTGGCCCTTGAAGCGTGGATCAGGCGCATCCCAACGTTCAGGCTGGACCCATCCCGGCCGGTGGAGATGACCGAGGGTGGCGCAATCCGTGGCCCCCGCTGCGTGCCGCTCTTGGTCGGGTAGACACTGGCTTGGATCTCTCAGCGAACCGGCCGGTCGATCGTCTATGGTTCGCAGCGCTGAGCACGCCTGAAGCCGATCATCGATAGTGCCAGACCGCGGAGACGGTGCTTGTCTATCAGTGAAGGAGCCGTGCCATGACAGCAGTGGATTACCTTATCGTCGGTGCTGGGGCGTCGGCGATGGCGTTTCTCGATGTGATGTTCGAGGCAACGGATGCCACGTTCGCAGTGATCGACAAGCGGCCCGCTCCGGGGGGTCACTGGAACGATGCCTATCCGTACGTGAGGTTGCACCAGTCCTCGGTCAACTACGGGGCAGTGTCGCGCCATCTCGGCACCACGCGCATCGAGACGACCGGGGTGAACGCCGGGCTTCGGGAGGGTGCCTCAGGGTACGAGATCGCGGCCTATTTCCATGGTCTGATGCGTGAGGTCTTCGTCCCGAGCGGACGGGTTCGGTATTTCCCAATGAGCGAGCACGTCGGGGGCGGCGAGTTCGTCTCGCTGCTCTCACGCGAACGTCAACGCATCGAGCACGGCACCATCGTCGACGCCACCCTGGTGGACACGTCCATCCCGCTCACCCACACCCGCTCGTTCGCGGTGGCGCAGGACGTGGTGTGCATTCCGCCCAATGATCTGCCGCGTCACGCGCCGGCGTTCGAGCGGTTCACCGTTCTGGGTGGCGGCAAGACGGCGTATGACGCGGTGATCTTCCTGCTCACCAACGGCTGCGAGCCCGACCGGATCCGCTGGGTGATTCCCCGTGACGCGTGGATGATCAACCGACTGAGCGCTCAGTGCGGGCCCGAGTTCTATGGAGCAATCGCGCGCTTCCTCGCTGATCAGCAGGAGGCTTGCGCCACGGCCACCGATCTGGACGATCTGTTCGCGCGATTCGAGGCGTGTCGCTGGTGTCTTCGGCTTGATGAGCAGGTCTGGCCGACCATGTTCCACGCCGCCACCATCAGCGAGGGAGAACTTGAACAATGTCGGCTGGTACACGATGTCGTGCGTCTCGGCCGAGTGCGTGAGATCGCAGAGGGCGCACTGGCGCTTGACGGGGGTGTCCTGCCGGCCGCTCCGGGAACGCTGTACGTTGACTGCACGGCCACCGCGCTCGGCAAGTTGCGGACGGCGCAACCGGTGTTCTCGCCGGAGCGGATTGCGATCCAATGGGTTCGTCAATTTCAGCCGACCTTCAGTGGGGCCATGATCGGGCGGATCGAGGCCACCATCGCGGATCCCGATGAGAAGCAGCGGCTGGCCCAGCCTTTTCCGATGACCGATACGTCTGCTGATTGGGTGAGGGGCGCGGTGCCCGCTATGGAGAACGAGCGGAACTGGTTGAGGCATCCAGAGTTGCGGGCGTGGCTTTCGTCCTGCCGGCTCAACGCCTTCGGCAACACGTTCTTACTCGAGCCGCCCGATGATGAGGCGAGGGCGAACCGCCAGCGGGTCAGCGCCACCGGGAAGGCGGCCCTGGAGAATCTCCGCCGCCTTGCCGCAGGTCTCACCCCGAACGGCGCCGACACCGGGACGGCAACGAGTACGTGAGCGTCTCGGCATGCACCGGTGTAGCGTGATGTGCATGCAAAGCACGAGTGTCAGGGTTGATGTTGGGACCCACGAGGAGATCAAGCGCCTTGCCGCTGACCTCGGCGCGACCGTGGGGGAGACCGTGGCATTGGCGGTGCGGCGGCTGCGCCAGGAGCGCATGGGGCTCGAACTGGCGGCGCCGCTGCGCCAAGACGAATCGGCGTGGCTTGATGCTGAGCTCGGGTGATGTGGTCGAACTGGACCTCGGCGTGCCGGTGGGACGCGAGGCGGGGTTCGGGCATCCAGCGGTGGTGGTGACCGCGCAACGGATCCTCGACGGGGACCCGTCCGTCATCCAGTTGGTTCCGCTCACCTCGACCGTGCGTCCCTTTCGCTCGGAGGTGCCCATTGAACCTGAACCGTCCAACGGCCTTGGCATACGATCTTCGGCGCAGTGCCAGCACGTTCGCGCCGTGTCGACCAGCCGCGTCGGCAACGTTCGGGGCAACGTCGGCCCGGTTGTGCTGCTGCAGGTCCGCGAGGCGCTGGCCCTCATCTTCGATCTGCCCGGCTGAGTGCCGGCGATGGAACGGTGGCCCGCGGGTGACGCCCCCGCCCTCAGCCCGTCGTGGTGAGCCGGCGGACGCTGCCGTCACCGTCGCAGCCCACCAGCACGCCGCCGCCGTCAGCCAACAGCGGGGCGAAGGCGTGAGGGACCCGGGCGCCGGCCACGGGAGAGCCGAACGGCAGGTCGGTGGCCACCACCACCGGGTTCCCGCCGCCGACGGGCCAGGAAACCACCCGCCGCTGCGCCGGATCCGCCACCAGTACCATACCGTCAAGTACGGCGACGCCCTGGGGCTGATCCACGCCACCCAACTCGGCCACCACCATACCGTCACGTACGCCGCTGACGCCGCCGCGGCGGGACACCCACAGCGTGCCGTCGGCGCCCTCGGCCACGGCCTGGGGACGGTCCAGGCCCTCCGCCACCACCGCCGAGCCGCCCTCGCCGTCGATGTGGGTCACCCGGCCGGCCTTGGCCTCCACCACGTAGGCCCCGCCCCGCATCGTGGAGGAGGTGATGGACGCCGCACCCTCCAGACGGCCGGCCACACTGGTGAGACTGCGATCAGGGCGTTGGCGCAACACCTGCCCCCGGCCCAACAACACCAGCGGATCGTTGCCCACATGCGCCACCCCCACCGCCATGGCCGGCAGATCCGCCAGCAGGCTCATGGTCACCTGCGGGACCCCACCGGCGGGGGTGCGGTTGACGGCCAGGGCATCGGCGGACAGCAGGGACCCGTCGGGCATCCGGTCCAACCCATACGGCCCGATCAAACCTGAAGGGGACAGCACCCGCTCCACCCCGCCGGTGACCTCGGCCACCCGACCATCGGTGAAGTGGGACACGAACAGGCGACCGTCTGTAGCAATGGCGAAATTGTCAATACCGGGAAGTACGGTGGCCAGGGTGGTGCGTTCGCCGGTGGTGATATCGATGCGGGTCAACCGGCCCGCCGCGCCCTCACTGGTCAGCAGATACCCCGCGGTATCGAACTTCACCGCGGTGGGGGTGGCCAGATCGGTGAAACGCCGTTCTAACGTGCCCGAATCAAGGTCATACCGCCAGATCTCCCCGGCGATCACCTGCGGGAACCACAACGCCCCGTCCGGACCCATGGCGAAGGCGTTGGGCATGTTCAGGTCATCGGCCAGCACCACCGGGTCCCGCTCGCCGGAGGGGTCCAGCTCCAGCAGCCGCCCGCCGGGACGGAACTCGTCCACGAATAGCCGACGCCGATCGTGGCCGACGGTCATGCCGTTGGCGCCGGGCAGGTCATCTCGCAGTGTCCGGAACGTACCGTCGGGTAGGCGGGCGGAAACGGTGGCGTTCATGGGCTCGGTGGCGAAGAACGTGCCGTCGAACCCGAAGGCGCCGTCGTCGGGGGAGCTGATGCCGCCACCGAGCCCGGCGAACGTTTCGTGCACGCCCCGATCCACATCGATGGCGGTGACCTGCGAGCCGAACACCTGGGTCACCATCAGCCGGTTGTCGGGGGACCACACGATGCCGTTGGCGCCCCACAAGCGGGCCGGTTCGATCTCCACGGTGAGCTGCCACCCGGCGGCCGCGCTGGGTGTGGCGTCGACGTAGGTGCTCCAACGGTTGGTGGTCATCGGTCTCGTTCCCCCTTGATCCCGACCCGGACGCGGTCGGCCGTCCTGCAACCTAACCTTGCTGGATGCGTATCGACATCTGGTCCGACGTGATCTGTCCGTGGTGCTACCTCGGCAAGCGGCGCCTGGAGCGGGCCATGGACGAACTCGACTGGGCCGACGACATCGAGATCCACTGGCGGGCGTACCTGCTGGACCCCACCGCCACCGCCGAACCGAAGGATCTGCGGGCCTCCATCGACAAGAAGTACGGGCCCGGGTCCTTTGAGGGGATGACCACCCGGCTCACGGCGCTGGGCCAACCGGAGGGGATTACGTACCGGTTCGATACCGCGCTGCGGGTGTCCACGCTCGATGCCCACCGGTTGTTGGCGTGGTCCTGGGACGTGGGTGGGGCGGCGGCGCAGGGACCGTTGAAGGAGGCGTTGTTGCGTTCGTACTTCGAGGACGGCGCCAACGTGGCCGATCATGGGACGTTGCGGGCGCTGGCGGCCGAGGTGGGCCTCGATGGGACCGTCGCCGGTGAGATCCTGGCCGCCGCGGACGGCTACCGGGACGTGGTGCTGGCCGATTTGCAGGGCGCGCTCGATCGGGAGATCACCGGGGTGCCGGGCTTCGTGATCGAGGATCGTCTGTTGATCCCCGGGGCGCAGGAGTCGGAGACCTTTGTCAGCGTGTTGAACCGGGCCCGAGAGCGCTTCATCGAGAGCTGACGGGCCCGGGTGGGCGTGAGAGGTCAACTGCCGATGGTGGCCAGCCAGTCCTTGGCGTCAGCGATCATCTCCAGGGTTTGGCTGTGGGCCATGTCGTATTCGCCCACTCGGACGTTCCAACCGGCATCGCCCAACGCCGCGACGGCGGCCCTGGTTTTGTCCGGCGGTACGAACGGGTCACGGGTGCCGAGCTGCACCAGCGCCGGACGACGTTCGCCGGGGGTGAAGTCCAACGTCAGATCGCCGAATGGAGGTAGGGCGCAGCACATGACCCACAACCCGCCATACCGTGGAGCATCCTGTTGGCCGGCCAACGCCAATGACAGATACCCACCCTGAGAAAAGCCGCCGATGATGCAGCGTTCGATAGGCACCTTGGCAGCGGCGGACTCGGTGGCAATGAACTCCCGCAACACCAACACCGCCTCATCGAAACCGGCGCGGCTGAAGCCCTGCTCGCTGAGGTCGAACCATGAGGCGCCGTCACCCTCGGCCAGGTCGTGGATGGCCCGGGGGCAGATGGCCGTGAAACGCTCATCGGGGTCGATCAACGGCACATACGCCGCCAGATGGTGCTGCTCGGCGCTGTACCCGTGGAACAAGAACAGCAACCGATCCGCACCGTCACGATCGATGCGATAGGTGGTCAGGTTCACTTGAGCCCGGCGCGCCGCACGAAGCCCACGTCCGCTTGGCGGCGGGCGATGCGCCAACCATCAGCGGTGCGGCGGAACTGGTCACGATATTCACCCAGAATCACAGGCTGATCGGCCAGATCCGGCACCCTGGGCTTCTCCTCGGCATAGCGATACAACGTGAAATAACTCAATCCCTCGGCGTTGTCCTCATCGGTCACGGTGATGAGCACGTTGGAGCTCACGTGGCGGCTTTTCGCATGGCCCTTGTCCCGCCCGAAGAACTTGGTGAGCTGCTCCCGGCCGGCGTAGCGCTCCTGGCCCGTGGTCCACTCGCCGTCCTCGGTGAAAATGTCGGCCATGGTGGCGCCGGGCCCGAAGTCCGCGATATGGGTGTACCTCGTGACCAGTTCCTCACAGGCCCGTTGGGCGGCGAGCACGGCGGCGGCGTCGATCTGGTTTGGCATGGTTCCCCCTTGGCGTCGTGGCCGAGACGCTACTCCCAGGAGGGTGGCCCCGCTCCGCCGTTGCCTGGCCACCGGCGTCCGTTTGTGATGGTGGGAGGGCGCGGTGGTGGGAGGGCGCGGCGGTGGGAACCTGGGATGGTGAGCGGGCGGCTCCTGCCGGCAATGCTCGTTGCGTGATGTCCCAGCCTGACCACGGACAGACTGGCCTCGCGCCACGAACGGGTCCGCGGCACGGGATGGTGGTCCTTGCCGCCTTTGCTGCACAGTTCGTGACGTTCGGGGTGTTGTATTCCTTCGGGGTCGTGCTCGATGACGTCGGGGCAGACCTGGGTCGCTCCACCAGCGCGGTGGCGTTGGTCCCGGCCGTGGCCGCGTTCACGTTGTTCTCGGTGGGTCCTTTCAGCGGTCGGTTGCGTGATCGTGGCGGCACCCATGTGGCGGTGGCGTTGGCGGCGTTGGTGCTCCCAGCAGGCCTGGTGGTCACCAGCGTGGCCACGCAGCTGTGGGTGGCGGTGGTGGGCTTCGGGGTGTTGGGTGGTGCGGCGGTGGGCGCGGTGTACGTGCCGCTGGTGGCGCACGTGGTGTCCCTCCCCGCCCGGCGATCAACCTTGCACGCCGGCATCGTGATCGCCGGGGTGACGGTGGGCCCGGCCCTGGTGGCGCCGCTGCTGGGGGCGGCCTCCGACGAATTCGGGTGGCGGGCCACGTATCGGGTCTATGCCGCCGCCGCGGCCGTGGTCCTCCTGGCGGTGGCGATGGTCTTGTCCCGCTCCCACCAGCCCGGTCAGTCCACCGCGGTGCCCGGTTGGCGCTCCAGCCTGGGCCACCTGTTCGGGCAAGGGCGGTTCTTGCGGCTGTATGCCGCCATGTTGCTGGTGGCGCCCAGCCTCTACGCCGGGCTGTTGTTCTTTCCTGATTACGCCGCGGCGCAACACCTGTCGGGCCGGACGGGGGCGGTGCTGGTCACCACTGTGGGTTTGTCCAGCGCCGCCGGCCGGGTGGTGCTGGCGGGTCTGGCCGGCCGCGGCCGTGCCCTCTCGGTGTTCAGGGGCTCGATGGTGCTCCTGGGATTGAGCTCGTTGCTGTGGGCCAGCGCCGGCGCCACCTTGTTGGTGCTGTTCATCGCCGCCGTGGGGGCCGGGGTGGGCTACGGTGGGGTGCTCGGCGTCGCGCCCACCATCGTGGCGCTGACTCAACCCGGCGAGCAGTTGGGCGCCACCCTTGGCCTGTTGTACACCGCGCTGGGCGTGGGTGGGCTGCTGACCGGTCCCACGGTGGGTGCCACCATCGACCGCGCCGGCCACCGCCCGGCCCTCATCGGCCTGGCGGTGACGGCCCTGGCCGGCGCGGTGCTGGTGCCGTCATTGGCGCGGAACACCACACCGGTGACGTGAATTCTCCAGTGGACAGTGGACACTGGACACTGGACATTGCGGGGCGGCCGGTATGGCCACGTTCGTGCGGCGTTAGGGCAGTGCAATAACAGCTTCAAGGTAAAGAGATTGAGGGGGGAATGATGTCCGAGCCGTGGCACATCGGGGATTGGCTGGGGCGGTGGACCACCGCCGGTACCGATTTCAGCGCTGGGGCCGCGGCCATCGTCGGGTAACCACGGGGCGGAGTTCCTCAGCGGCCCTGCCAGCGGGGCTGGCGTTTCTCCATGAACGCCAGGGGGCCTTCACGGGCGTCTTCGGTGGCCATGACCTGTGCCATGGCGTCGGATTCGATGGGGTAGGCGTCCATCAGCGGCAGACCGGAGGTTCGCACGACCACTTCTTTTGCTTTGGCCAGCGCCATCGGGGCCGCCTCAGCCACCCACTGCGCGGTCTCGGTGGCAACGGCCACGGTGTCGTGGTGGGGAACCACGCGGGTCACCAGGCCCCAACGCAGGGCGAAGGCCGCGTCCACCGGCTCGCCGCCCAGGATGATCTGCATGGCCGCGGTGTAGGGGATCTGGCGGGCCAGGCGCACCAGGGTGCCACCGGCGGGGATGATGCCCCGTCGCACCTCGGTGGTGCCAAAGGTTGCCCGCTCGGAGGCAATGCGGAAATCGGTGCCCATCAACAACTCGGTGCCACCGGCCAACGCCGCCCCGGTGATGGCCACGACGATGGGTTTGAACACGTCGAAGCCGCGCATCAGGGCCTTGCTCAGCGCGTCGGGATCAGCAAGGAAGGCATGGTCCCACTCATCCTCGGCGGGACGGGCGCCGGTCATCAGCGGGATCAGCCGGCCCAGGTCGGCGCCGGAGCAGAAGCTGTCTTCCCCGGCACCTTGCAACAGGGCCACGGACACCGCGGGATCGTCCCGGACATCGGCCCACGCCCGCCCCAGCCGGATCAACATCTCCGGGGTCATGGCGTTGCGTTTGTGGGGGCGGTTCAAGGTGATGGTGGCGATCCCGCCACTCACCTCGTACAGGAGATGGGGTTCCTCGTTCTCGTTCGGGGTGGCCATGGCCGCAGAGTCTGGCCCATGGGCGGCTTGGAGGCCGGCCCGGTGCGTGCGGCTAGAAAGGCGGCCATGAGCGAATCTGCTTTTCCGTTGCCGTACGCCTCCACCGATCTGAGCGGGCAGGTGGCGCTGGTGACCGGGGCCACCTCGGGGTTGGGGCGGCGGTTCGCGCTCACGTTGGCGGCGGCGGGGGCCTCAGTGGTGGCCACCGGGCGGCGGGTGGACCGCTTGGAGGAGGTGGCGGCGGAGATCACCGCCAACGGTGGAACCTGCGCCCCGGTGCGGGTGGACATGACCGACGCCGCGTCCATCGTGGCCGCGGTGGATCAGGCCGAGGCGGCGTTCGGGCTGGTGACGATCTTGGTCAACAACGCTGGCATTCCCGACGCTCAGCGGGCCCACAAGATGTCCGTGGAGTTGGTGGATCAGGTCATCGATACCAACCTGCGGGGCCCGTACCTGTTGGCCATCGAGGTGGCCCGCCGGTTGATCGACGCCAAGGTACCGGGCCGTATGGTCAACATCGCCTCGATGGGGGCCTTCACGTATGACGGCATGGGGGCGGCGTTGTATTCCATCACCAAGGCGGCCATCAACCGCATGACCGAAGCGTTGGCGGTGGAGTGGGCCCGGTTCAACATCAACGTGAACGGCATCGCGCCGGGGGCGTTCCACTCCGAGATGATGGACGGTATGGTGGCCCGCATCGGAAACTTCGTGCCCGATCTGCCCCGCAAGCGCATGGGGGATCCGGCGCAGCTCGATTCCAGCCTGTTGTATTTGGTGGCCCCGTCCTCGGAGTTCGTCACCGGCACCATCCTCAAGGTCGACGACGGCCAGGGAACCCGCTGACCCATCGCCGGCACCAGGAGCGCGCTGGACTGAACGGTATGCTCACGCTGTGAGTCGGGATCTCACGGTGGGTGGTCCGAAAGAACGTAGGGTCGAATCGACGTCGATTCGCCGGGCGCCAGGAGGGCCGAATGTGGCGGTCGGTGAGATGGGCGATGCGGTGAGTGGCTAAAGCCGTCTCGGGCGGACGGACCAACGGAAGGCGTCGTCGCCCTGGTCCAGGCGATCGGTGACCACCAGGCGCAGGCCCTCCATGGCGGCCAGGCCCTCCCACAGCCCGTTCCACGCCTCGAAGGCCTCCTCGGGCAACGCCAGCCCACCGCTCAAACGCCAGCTTGCAGACTGTACGGTATGGTATGGACCGTCGGGTTGGACGCTGACCTCGTCCCCGCCCGCCGCCAGCAGCCGGGCCAGGCGTGCCGGGAACCCCACCCCTCCGGCGGGGGCCGCGTCGGGGTCACCGTCGGGGCCAGGGTTGAGCAACGCCATCACCGCGCCGTGATATTGCATGGCCACCTGCCGCCCGGCGATGCGGCCCACGACGCCGGCGTCGGCAGGGCCCAGGGTGGCGCACAACTCGGGCAGGATCGATCGCACATAGGCAATGCAGTAGTTGCGCTCAACCTTGGCCAGGCGCCGCGCATCCCACTGCGGCAACGGCAACGGCGCCGGTGGGCCCGGTGGGCGTTCACCGGGACGGAACCTCAGCCGGTCCTCCGGTTCCAACGGATCGGCCTCTTCCACGTAGTACCCCTCGAGACCTGGCTGGCCGTCGGTGGTCTGGCCGGTACACACAAAGCCCAATCGGGGGTTGCCCAACGACACCCCGTTGTGGGCGTGCCAGCCCCACATCATGGCCCGGGACACCTCGGTGGGTATCCCACACACCGCGGTGCCATCGAAGATCCAACGGGGCGGGTGAAAGCGGACCCAGCTGCGGGTGTCGCTCTCGGGAATCCAGCTGACCTGCACCCCACCCAGGGCGTTGGACAGCACGTGATACTGCGCGCACGCCACGGCATGGGGAAGATCGGTCAGGCCCAACTTCTGCAGGCCGGGCAGGAAGAGCTCCAGATGCTGACGGCGAAACGTACGGCGCACCACCTCCACCGTGCGGGCGGTGCCGTGGCGGGTGACCAGCGCCAGCAACAAACCGGTGAGATAGCGGTGATACAGCTCGCCCAACGCCCGCCACGCCGCCGGATCATCTCGTTCGTTCATGTGACCTCATCGGTGGATCGTTGCCGCCACAGACCTTGGGACGGCACCCGCAGCGCCCGGTTGAAACGGGCGGAGGCATTCTCCCAGGCCACCACCTCGGTCAACTCGATGATCTGATCGGCATCGAAGTGCTGCGCCACCCGATCGAAAAGGGCGTCGTTCACGTCACCGGAGGTCATGGCCTCGGCGTAGGCCAACGCCGCGCAGGTGGGCTCGTCGAACAGCTCGGCGAAAATGTGGGCCGCGGCGGGCCCGGCCGGGTGAGCGCTGACGGCACGAAGTTGGACATCGCTCAAACCCTCGGCGCTACCCACGGCAGCGTTGATGTCCTGTCAAAACGGGCATCCGATCAGAGATGCCACCCGCCGATTGAGCAGCGCCACCATCGCCGGGGGGAGCAACGCCGAGGCATCGATCCCCGCCCACATGGCCCGGGCGCCGCGATAGATCGTCGGACGGCGGGCGTGCAGCAGATGGGGCAGCAACGGGGCACCCCAGCGCTCGGTCTGCGCGGCGAAGGTCCGACGAGCCACGTCGTCAGCGTCGGCGGGGTCGATTCCCTCGATACGGGCCATCAAGATTGAACCTAGCGGCTGAACCCGCGAGCCAACAGCGGGTCCGGGCGTGGCTGCAAGGCCGGCGCAAGTGGACGCCAAGTCCTTGTCAACACCGGTGGCGGATGCTGGGACCATGCAAACCACAGTGCTCCCCATCGCTGAGATCGCCACCAAGCCCGACACCAAGCCCGCCACCAAGCCCGCCACCAAGCACACCGAGACCAACACCATCACCGGCCCTGAGACCGGCTTCATCATTGACCAGGTGTTGTCGAGGGCCCTGCGCACTGACGCCGCACGCCTGGTGGAGGCGTTGGCCCGGGCCCGACCCCGACGTCCGGGCGAGGGCCATCCGGCGTTGCCCACCTGGTTCGGGCGGTTCCGCAACGCCATTGCCCAACACCATGCCGCGCAGGATCGCACGTTCTTCCCGGCGCTGATGGCCCGCACCGACGCCATCGACGCCTTGCTGGGTCGGCTGGAACGAGACCACGACCGCATCGAGGACCTCACCGAGCAGTTGCAACAGGTGCTGCCGGCGATGGAAGCGGCCACGGCCCGGTGGCGCTGGGACATCCTGCACCAGCGGGCCTGCCGGTTGAGCGGGGAACTGCTGCGGGTGATGGTCGACCATCTCGATCTCGAAGACGAGGTGGTGCGGCCGGAACTGGCCCGGAACTTCAGCGCCGCGGAGTACGAGCAACTCGCCCAGCGGGCCAACCAGCACACGGCGTTGTCCCAGCTGGCGTTCAGCATCCCGTGGGTCATGGCCCACAGCACCGACGGTGAGCGCGACGCCTTGTTACGGGACGCGCCGATGTCCTTCGCGCTGCTGTGGCGGGCCACCCGTCGGCACTACGAGCGCGTCGCCCGCAGCGCCCTGCACCCCGACGCCCCCCGCCGGGCATACCCCGGGGAATGGGCCGATGGCGCGTCGCCCATGTTCAACTGAGCGCGTCAACTGAACGCTTCAACTGAGTGCTGGGCCGTCCCAACGCTCGAGGTGGGTGAACTCGCTGACGGGCTTGCGGGTCAGCTTCGTCAGCCGCTTGGTGGGCCGCCCCAACGGGATGAGCCCGGCCACCGCCACATGGGACGGCATCCCCAGCATCGATTGGATCTCGGGCTCCGCGGTGGCCACCAGTGTGGTCATCGCCCCGGCCCAACCCCGATCGTTGGCCGCCAGCAGGATGTTGTGCGCAAACGGGTACACCGACGCCCCGCTGATGATCCCGATGCGATCAAGGTTCTTGTCCGCGGAGGCCACCAACTTGAGATCCACGGCGATCACCAGGTGCACCGGCGCCTTGGCCATGTCCCGATACCACGCGATGTGCCGGGGCGGGATGTTGACGGTGGCGGGATCCACCGAGGAGGGGTCGATGGTGTTCCACGGGTTCTCGCCGGCGGCGCGCTGGGCCATGTACAGCTCGATGGCGGGGACGGACAGCTCAATCAGCCGCTCCTTGACCGCGGCGTCGCGGACCACAATGACGTGCCACCCCTGCCGGTTGCCGCCACTGGGGGCGAAGCGGGCCACCTCGAAGATGGCGGCCAACTCCGCATCGGGCACCGGTTCGTCGGTGAAGTCCCGGGCGGCGAAGGTACGGCGCATGATGTCAGCGAGTTCGGCCATGGGGTCACAGTATTCGCCGCCGGGCCCGGGCACCCGCCGGCGCGCTCAGGTGGTGCGCTCAGGTGGCGCGCTCAGGTGGTGCGGCGATTCACCTCACGGAGCAGACCGCGGTCCCCGTTGTCCCAGAGTTGGTTGAGCTTGAGGGTGGAGATCCGCCAGGCGCCATCGATGCGGGTGACGCGGTTGTCGTACCACCCGCCCACCAGGTACCAACGTTGCGGGTCCATCCAGTGCTGCGCTTGGACGTAGGCGCTGTAACGGGCCTCGGTGGGTGATTCGAGGACGATGCGCTGGTTGCCGATGAGGTGCTGGGTGGCCGCAAAGCCGTCGATGGTGCTGCGGACCGCGGCCAGCCAGTCCGTGATGGCGATGGGTTCGGTGGGGGCGGGGTGGCGGGTGAAGCTGGAGAAATCCACGTGCACCCGCGGGGCGAAACACTCCACGAAGGCGTCCCAGTTGCGGGTGTCGATGTGTTGGGCGTATTGCACGGACAGGTCGAAGATGGCGTGCCAGTCAGCGAAGTCGATGGGTGCAGGATCAGCCATGCCCGCAACGTAGCCGGTGCGATCACCCGATGATCCGGTGTTGGCGGGGGGTGTCCCGCTTCGCTGTCACAGGGGGTGCGTACGCTGGCCCCATGATCGCAGCGGTGGAGGAGGTGCGTTACGGCCGGCCGGCCAGCGCGGCCCTGGCGCGGGCGGTCATTGCCGCCAAAGGCGGTCGGGTCCTGGCGCCGGTGACGGTGGTGGTGGCCTCCAACTTCGTGGGGTTGGGCGCCCGTTGGTTGCTCGGTAGCGGTGCCTTGGGACTGAGCGGGGTGGCCAACGTGTCCTTCGTGACGCCGTTGCGGCTGGCGCAACTGCTCGGGGCTGAACAGCTGTTGGATCGGCGGGCGTTGACCAACCCGGTGCTGGGAGCCGCCGTCCGGGGTGCCCTGGCCGTTGATCCCGGTCCCTACGCCGCCGTCGCGGACCACCCCGCCACCGAAGCGGCGCTGGTGGCACTGCATCGGGAGCTGGCCACCCTGGACCCCGCCGCCCGGTCCGCGGTGGCGGCTCATGACCAGGCCGCAGCCGCCGCGGTGCGGTTGCATGACGCCGTGCTGAGCCGGCTGAGCGGCTTCCATGATGAGGCGCAGTTGGCCGCCGCGGCCGCCGCCAGACCCGGCCTGGGGTTGGCGCTGGCGTCCTTCGGGCAGTTCATCTGGTACCTGCCGGCACCCATGTCAGGACCGTTCACCCACCTGCTGTCGATCCTTTTCGGTGTGGCCCCCACCCGGGTGATCGTGGGCCTCACCGGCCATGAAGAGGCTGATCAGGCCGTGCGGCGGGTGGTGCGGTTGGCCGGCGTGGGCCCGGCGGCGCCTACCACCGCCCCGGACGGTCCGCCGTCCATACCCCGCCCGGCTCGGGTGATCTCGGTGTCAGACCCTGATGAAGAAGTCCGTTGGGTGGTCCGTCAGATCCTCACCTTGTTGGCCTTGGGCGGGAGCGCGGATCGCATCGCGGTGCTGTACCCGGTGCCCCACCCCTACCTCGGGCTGCTGAGCCAGCACTTGGCCGCGGCGGCCATTCCGTTCAACGGTCCCGCTCGCCGGCCGCTCAGTGACAGCGCGGCGGGTCGAACGTTGCTGGGCGCACTGGCCCTGCCCGCTCAACACTGGCGGCGGGATCGGGTCATCGCGGTGTTGAGCGGGGCCCCGCTTCGTCAGGGTTCCCACCCGGTGCCGGCGGTGGCGTGGGACCGTCACTCCCGGGACGCCGGGGTGGTTGCGGGCCTGGAAGATTGGACCGCCAAGCTCACCCGTTACCGCCACCAACTCCAAGCCGACGGGGACGGCGCGTCCGGCGCCGGTGACGCCGGCCGGGCGGAGCGTCGGACCCGGGACGCGGAATCGGTGGCGGCGCTGCAGGCGTACATCGAGCAGCTGGCGGAGCTCATTGACGGCGTGCACCGGGCCGAGAGCTGGGCGGCCAAGTCCCAGGCAGCAACGCGTTTGGTGGAGGTGCTCCTCGGGCGGGTGGAGCACTGGCGGGACTGGCCGGACCATGAGGTGGACGCCGCGGAGGCGGTGCAGACCGGGCTGGGCCGCCTGGCGGAGCTGGACTCGGTGGATCCCCAGCCCGGCCCGGATTCGTTCTACCGGGCGCTGAGCGGTGAGTTGGACCGCAGCCACGGTCGTCAGGGCCGCTTCGGTCAGGGCGTGCTGTTCGGTCCCCTCAGCGCGGGTGTGGGGCTGGACCTTGATGCGGTGTTCCTGCTCGGCGGGGTGGAGGGGATCTGTCCGGCTCCTCGGCGGTTGGATTCGCTGCTGTCCGAAGGGGCCCGGGCGGCCGCCGGTGGGCAGCTCGCGGGGGCGGATGACCGGAGGCTGGATCAACACCGGGCGTGGTTGGCGGCGGTGGCTGCGGCACCGGCCGGTCGGGCCTCGGCGCTGGTTCCCCGGGGTGATCTGCGTCGGGGTCGGCGGACCCAACCGTCCCGGTTCGTGCTGGAAGGGATCCGTGCCGCCACCGACCGGTTGATCACGGTGACGGAGTTCGACCACCTCGGTGCGCCATTGGTGGACGTGGTGGCGTCCCACGCCGAGGCGGTGCTGGGCGCCCATCAACACGCCCACGTCGGTGACCGTGATCTGGTGGAGTTGGCCGCCGCTCGCGCCGCCGGCGTTGCCCCGCACAACCATCCGCTGGCGGCGCGCACCGGTGGCGGGTTGTTGGCCCTGCACCTGCGAGCCGGGGACACCTTCAGCGCCTTTGACGGCAACGTGGCCGGCCAGACCCTCCCCATGACCGCGGACTCCGCGCCGCTGGCCGCCACCCGGCTGGAGGACTTCGCCGAGTGCGGGTTCCGGTACCTGCTGGCCCACGTGCTGGGACTACGGGAGCGGGACGACCCCGAGCGGGTTGTGCAGCTCAGCGCCTTGGATCGGGGTTCGGCGCTGCATCTGGTGCTCGAACGCTTCAGCCGGGAAGCGCTGGCGGTGGGTGCTCCGGCTCCCGATCAGCGGTGGAGCGAGCCGCAGCGTCAACGGCTGATGGACATTGCCGGGGAGGTGTTCGACGAGATCGAGCGGCGGGGCCGGACCGGTCGACCGGTGCTGTGGCAACTGGAACGGGAGCGTCTGCACAGCCAGCTGCAACGCTTTCTGGATCATGACAACGGGTACCGCTCCCAGAAAGCAGCCAGACCCGAAGCAGTGGAGCTTGCCTTCGGAATGGACGGGGAAGCCCCACTGGAGCTTTGTCTGCCCGATGGACGGTCGCTGCGTTTCCGGGGACGCGCTGACCGTGTTGACCGGCTTGACGGACCCGGTGAGCGCGGCGCGCTGGTGGTCGATTACAAAACCTCCAAGGTGACGGTGTACAAGGGTTTGAGCGGTGAGAACGCAGCCAGCGCCTTCGCCGGCGGTACCATGCTGCAACTGGGGCTCTACGCCGAGGCCGCCCGGGCCCATCTCGGGGTGGACCACGTGGAGAGCTATTACTGGTTGTTGTCGGGTCTGAATGGAGCAACCCTGCGTGGTTTCTGTTGGACCGATGAGCTGCGGGGGCAGTTCTTGGAGTTACTCGGGCAGATCGTGGAGGGAATCGAGGACGGGCTGTTCCCCATGGTTCCCGGCGCCTGGGACTCCTACCGTTCCACCCACCAGAATTGTCGATACTGTGCCTTTGACACCATCTGCCCCCGTGAGCGCGGTGACCGCGCCGAGGTGAAGCTGGCAGATCCGCAGCTGCGTTCCCGGCTGGCGCTGGTGGGCACCGGAGATGATCAACCGTGACCGTGGCGCCCGATGCCGCGGATCGCGAGCTCATCACCACCGGAGGCTTGGACCGCACCCTGTTCGTGGAGGCCGGTGCCGGCACCGGTAAGACCACCGCGTTGGTCAACCGCATCACCAACCTGGTGCTGTATCAGGAAGCATCAGTGGCGGAGATCGCGGCCATCACCTTCACCGAGGCCGCGGCGGCGGAACTGCAGGGCCGGATCCGTGCCAGCTTCGAACTCCACGCCGCCACGCACACCGATCCGGTCCGGCGGGAGTTGGCAGCGGTGGCGTTGGCGGAACTGGACCGGTCCGCCATCGGCACCCTGCACAGCTTCGCCAGTCGCCTGCTGTCGGAGTTCGCGGTGCCCGCCGGCCTGCCGCCCAAGGTCACCGTGCTGGACGAGGTCTCCTCCCAACTGGCCCAAGAGGAGCGTTGGCAGCGCTTCGTGGATGAGCTGCACGATGATCCCGCCCTGGAGCCGCTCCTGTTGCGGGCCGAGCTGCTGGGCATCGCGCTGGAACCGAGCTGGCCCGGGCAACGTTCGCTGCGCGATGGCGCGGCCCAACTCAACCAAAGCTGGGACCTGCTGGAACGGTACCTGGCCACCGAACCGCCGCCGTTGCCGCCGCTGGAGTTCGGTTCCTTCAACCAATCAGTGACCGAAGCGGAGGCACTGTTGGACCAGTGCCGCGCCCCTGACGACGCGCTGTTGGTGCGGCTTGAGGAGCGGCTGCCGATGTACCGCCAGGTCCGGGATCTGCCCCCCAACCAGAAGCTGGCGGCGCTGGTGGACAGCACCCTGCCAGCGTGGCGCAGCATCGGTCCCCGCGGTACCAAGAACAACTGGCCCGATGTCATTCACGCCCGGGCGGTGGCGGGGGGGCCCATCGCGAGCCGGGCCCAGGTGCTGGAACTCGTTCGAGAGTCGGTGCTGAGCCACCTGTTGCATCGGGTGGCGTCCCACGTGCTGGCCAGCGCCCGGCAACGTCAAGCGGCCGGCGGGCTGGAGTTCCACGACCTGTTGGTGCTGGCCCGTCACCTGCTGCGTACCAGCGCTCACGCCCGCACCGTGTTGGGTCGCCGTCACCGGTACCTGCTGCTCGATGAGTTCCAGGACACCGATCCGCTGCAAATCGAGTTGGCGGTGCTGGTGGCCACCTCGGTGGCTGATCCCACCGCCGGGCACTGGTCGGACCAGCCGGTGGATGAGGGTCGCCTGTTTTTCGTGGGGGACCCCAAGCAATCCATTTACCGGTTCCGTCGGGCCGACATCAGCCTGTTCCTCGAAGCCCGATCCCACTTCGGCCATACCGATCAGGACGGTCGGGGTCTGGCCCGGTTGAGCGCCAACTTCCGGACGGTGGCACCGGTATTGGCGTGGATCAACGCCTTGTTCGCCGAGATCATGCAACCGGTGGGTGGGTCCCAACCGGCCTACGAACCGCTCCAGGCCATGCGCCAGCCCAGCCCGGGGGCAACGCACGCGCCGGTGCTCCTGGGCGGCCCCCACCCGGAAGGCACCAACGCCCCACAAATCCGGGAAGACGAGGCGGCCGATGTGGCCTCGGTGGTGGCGCACATCGCCGCCCATCCCGACGCCTGGCCCATCTGGGACCGCGCCACCGAAAGCTGGCGGCCGGCCCGGCTGGACGACGTGACCATCCTGTTGCCCACCCGAACCTCGGTGCCGTACCTGCGACGGGCGCTGGACGAGGCGTGCCTGCCCTACCGGTTGGCCACCGGCACCTTGCTATTTGACACCCAGGAGGTGCGGGACCTGTTGGCCGTGCTGCGGGCGGTGGACGATCCGGGGGACGAGATCAGCCTGGTGGCGGCGCTGCGTTCACCGCTGTATGGCTGTAGCGACGTGGACCTGCTCACCTACCGACAGGCCGGGGGGCGGTGGGACCTCGGCCAAACCGGTCCGGTTGGTCTGGTTGACACCCACCCGGTGGTGGCGGCACTGGGCCATCTCCGCTCGTTGTGGGCCCAGCGTTTCTGGCTCAGTCCCTCCGCCATGATCGATCGGATCCAACGCGAACGCCACGCCTTTCTGTTGGCGCTGGGCACGCCCCGCCCGGCTGACGTCTGGCGCCGATTGCGGTTCCTCATTGACCAGGCCCAGGCCTTCGAGGAAGCCGGCGGTGGCGGGGTGCGGGCCTTCACCGAGTGGGCCGCGCTGCAAGGTGCGGACGGCGCCGCTTTGCACGAGCCGTTGCTGTTGGACGGTGATGACGCGGCGGTGGCCATCATGACCATCCACGGCGCCAAGGGCCTGGAGTTCCCCATCACCATACTCAGCGGTATGAGCACCCAGCCCGGCAGGGTGCAGCCGGGGGTGCGGGTGCTGTGGGAGGGCCCCAACCCGGCGTTGCGGTATGACGCCAACAACGCCTCTCGCCTGTATCAGGTCCGTGCCGATCTTGAGGCCGAGATGGATCAGCATGAGAAGATCCGGTTGCTGTATGTAGCCGCCACCCGGGCCAAGGACCATCTGGTGCTGTCCTGCCATCACAAAGCGGACAGCAAGATGCCCGATCCCGGCAACGAGAGCTACGGCAAGAGCCTTTGGCACTTCGCCCAGCAGCGTCCGGACCTGTGGTGCCACTGGGCCGACGTCGGCGGTTCGCCAGGTGCGGACGGTGGTGTCTCGCCGGACCACCACGTTGCGCAGGCCCCACGCATCGAAGAGGTCCGCAAGATCGCGCCGATCGGCGTGGGACCGCACGGGGTCGGGGTCGGGGTCGGCGCTGGGGTCGGCAACGGCGATGAGCCGGTGAGCCCGGTGGCTGGCACCGTGGCCGTGCAGGACGGGGACGGGTTGTCCGAACGACGCCGCTGGGTGGAGGAACGCGACGCGCTGTTGGCCCCGCATCGCCAACGCCGGGTGGTATCCGCCACCGCCGTGGCCGCGGCGGGCCGGGCCGAGGCTGGCGAGTTGCGGCTCCCGCTCGGCTTGGACGAGATCGCCGATCGTGCCGAGCAGGAGAGCGAAGCGCGCCACGATCCCGATCAGGCACCGGCCATTGACGGGTTGATCCCACCGGTCGGCACGGTCGGCGCACTCGGCACGGTCGGTGCTCGGGGCCGCCCCGGCGCCCCGTCCGCCGCGTCTGCGCTCTGGCACGCGGCACCGTTGCGGTCGGATCGGGTGGGTCGGGCCGTGGGTCGGGCGGTGCATGCCACCTTGCAACTCGTTGACTTGGCGCAGCCCCGCACCATGGGCGAGCTGGTCACCCACCAATGCCGGTTGGAGGCCATTGAAGACCGGGCGGCCACGGTGGCGGGCTTGGTGGCCTCGGCGCTGGCGTCGCCCGCGCTGCTCCTCGCCGCCAAGCACACCCATTACAAAGAGCTGTACATCAACGCCCCGGTGGGGGACCGCATCATCGAGGGGTACATCGATCTGCTGATCGAGACCCCCGAGGGGCTGGTGGTGGTGGATTACAAGACCGATACCGCCAACACTCCGGCGGAGATCGACGCCAAACTGGCCACCTACGAGTTGCAGGCGGCCACCTACGCCGTGGCGTTGGAGATCGTCACCGGGATGGCGGTGCGCGATTGCCGGTTCGTGTTCTGTCGTAACGGCGGTGCCATCGAGCGCGTCGTGCAGGACCTGCCCGACGCCATGGCCCGGGTACGCCACACGCTCAGCACGGCGCCAGGTTCATGAGCGGGCTCGCCAGCAGCGGGCATAGGGTGCCGTGGTGACCCGCCCCAGTCAGCTCAGCGCCATCGAGGCCCGCCGGCTCATCGGCGCCAAGCAGCTTGCTCCCAGCGAGTTGCTGGAGGACTGCCTCAACCGCATCGAGCAGGTCAACCCCACCGTGAATGCCATGGTCACCGTGGCCACTGACCGGGCTCGGGCCCAGGCGCGTCAGGCCGACCAAGCGGTGGCCGCCGGGGACGTGTTGGGTCCGCTGCACGGGTTGCCGGTGGCGGTCAAGGACATCCAGCTGACCGAGGGCATCCGGACCACGTTCGGCAGCGCCGATTTCGCTGAGTACGTGCCCCGTCAAGACGCCGGCATCGTGGCTCGCATCCGGGCTGCGGGGGCCATTGTGATCGGCAAGACCAACATTCCGGAGTTCTCCATCGGCGCCAACACCGTCAACCGTCTCTTCGGCGCCACCGGCAACCCCTTCGATCCCACCCTCACCTGCGGCGGGTCCTCGGGCGGTTCGGCGGTGGCGGTGGCCTGTGAGATGGCGCCTCTGGCCACCGGCTCCGATCATGGCGGCAGCTTGCGCATCCCGGCCTGTTACAGCGCGGTGGTGGGTCATCGCTCCAGCCCCGGGGTGGTCCCGTTCGAGGAACGCACGCTCAGCCAGACGTTCTACGCGGTGCAAGGTCCAATGGCCCGCAATGTGGCTGACGCCGCGCTGTTGCAATCCGTGATCGCCGGTCGGGACGCAAGCGCCGGACGGGATCCGATGGCCTTTCCGCTTGACGCCCGGATGTTCTCCCAACTCGATCGCATCGACCTCGGTCACTTGCGGGTGGGGGTCAGCGTTGATCTGGGCGGCGTGTTGGTCTCCCAGTCCATTCGACGCACCTTCGCCGAACGGGTGGCGGCCATGGCCGGTTGTTTCGCCAGTTGTGAGGACGCCGGCATAGACCTGACCGGGGCGCCGGACGTGGACTGGGCCCTGCGCCAAGACGTGTTCGTGGCCCAGTACGCCCGCACCGCCGCCCGTTGGGACGAAGGCTTTAACCCCAACATCCGCGAGACCTACGAGGCCGCGTTGCGCACCGAGATGGTGGACATCGCCAAGGCCCGCCGCACCCAGGTGGATCTGTACCAGCATCTCGTCGGTGCGTTCGAGCGCTTTGATCTGATCCTGTGCCCGGGGGTGTCCATCTCGCCGTTCCCGTGGACCCAGCTCAACCCCGAGGTCATCGACGGTCAGCCGGTGAGCAATTACATGGCGTGGCTCAATCTCACCGCCGCCATTACCGTGGTGGGCCATCCGGTGACCGCCCTGCCCTGCGGATTGGACGAGGCCGGCCTACCCTTCGGTATCCAGGTGATCGGCCCCATGTACGCAGATCACCGGGTGCTCAGCGCCGCCCACGCACTCGAACAACACAATGCCGCCAACCCGCTCCTGGCCCGTCCCCGCTCGGCGTTGCTCAACGCCGGGGACGGCACTGCCGTCAACCCATGACCTATGCGGAGCCGACGGCACCATACCTTTCGGTGCGTCCTGATGGGTACGGTACCGACCGGGACGGTACCCCACGGTGCTCACCCCGCAGCGCGTTCCTCCGGTGGGCGCACGTCGTGGAACATCCACAGCAGCAGGAGGTCGTAGACCACTTTCAGCGCGCCGCCCAACACCAACGGCCAACCGAACGAGGTGCGTGACAACAGCCAACCGGCGGCCAACGGGGTGGCGGCGGCGGCCAGACTGCGCGGTACGTTGGTGAGGCTGGCGGCCGCGGGGCGTTCGGCGGCCGTCACCACCGCCATCACGTAACTGGTTCGGGCCGGGACATCCATCTGGCTGAGCAGGGCCCGAGCCAACAGGAACACCACCGCACTGGTGGCGTTGGGCATCACCGCTGCCGCCATGAGGAACACGTTGGCCGGTAGGTGGGTGAAGGCCATGGTCCGGATCAGCCCGATTCGGCGGGCCAGCCGGGGCGCCGCCAACGCCGATGCCGCCGAAGCCACCCCGGCCCAAAAGAACAGCACCCCGGCGGTGGTGGCGGAAAAGCCATGTCGTTGGGTCAGCCACAACACCAGGATCGACTGCACCACGAAGCCGCCACCGAAGGCGTCCAAGCTGAACAGCGCCGCCAGTCGGTACACCACCGCCTTGGACGGCCCCAACGCCCCGAATCGGCGGGAACGACCAGCGACGCCGGCGCTGTCGGGGTCGGGGTCGGGTTGGGGGTCGGGTTGGCCCATCGTGGGCGAGAGCCGACCGTACGTGATCCACACCACGATCCCCACCGCGGCGTACACCCCGAACGTCACCCGCAACGAGGCCGCCACCGACCAGCCTGCCGCGCCGCCGATGGTTTCGGGCAGGGCCGCCGCCAGCGATCCCAACGCGGCCAGGAAAAACCCCACGAAGCTGTACCGGGCGAACAGCGCGGTGCGGTGGCGGTCCGGCGCCGTGGCCGGCAACAAGGCCTGTTCGGTGGGCAGGAACACGCTGACATCGCCGCTGGAGGGATTGAGCGTGCCAATGGTGGCCACCACCAGGAGCGGCACATAGGACTCGAACAACGAGAACAGCGCGCCGGTGCCCGCCATGGCCACGGCCACCCATCGCAGCAACGCGGTGGCCGGCCAATCGTGGCCCCACACGCCCACCCCCAGCGTGACCGCCGCTGATCCCAACAAGGTGGCGGTGACCAGCGCGCCGATCTGCAGCGGGCTGAACCCCCGGGCCACCAGGTAAAGGGGCAGCGCGATGGACACCAACCCATCGGTGAAGGCCCGCAACCCCCGAGCGACGAGCAACAGCCGGGCGTCCCGGCTCAGCCGCAGCCGCCCCGTCTCAACGATCATCGCCCCCCGCCCTGCGCGTCGGCCCCATTCGGTCGGCCCCACCACCCCAATCCGATTCGCCGTCCGATTCGCTCACCGATTCGCTCGTCGAACGCCGTGCGGGCAATTCGCTGGTCGAAGATCGGACCGGTTCGACGTCGACGCGCCGGTGTCTTCGATGCAGCCGATTCGATGCAGCCGATTCGATGCAGCCGATTCGCCCGCCGATTCGATGGGCTGATTGGACGCCTGTCTCGCCGGTCCTTGTCCCGCCGATTCGACGAGGCCCGATTCGACGAGGCCCGATTCGCTCACCGATTCGTCGGGGTCGATTCGTCGGGGTCGATTGGACGTCGATTCGCCGGTGCGATCGTCCGCCGATTCGATGGGGTCGATTCGGCGCGGGATTCGCCGGGACGTCCCTGGTCGAATCGGTGAGCGAAACAGGCGAAACAGGCGAAACAGGGGAGCGGGTTGTCAGACTGTGGTCTTGACCGGGGGGCGGTAGAACGTGGCGAGTTGGGCCAAGGCGCCGCCGATGCCACCGATGAGGGTGATGCCCACGCCCCACCAGCTGGTGTACAGCCCCTGGGTGCCGAAGCCCACGAGATGGTCAACGGACCACTCACCGGGCCCGATCCCGCCCACCACCAACGCCGCGATGCCGATGACGAAGACGTACTCCCAGCCCTGGTCCTTGTTGAAGATGAAGAACCCGTTGTCCTTGTGGGCCACCCAGTACGCCACTGCCATGAGGCCGATGATCGCCGCCGCCGCCACCGGGGTGAACAGCCCCAGGGCGAACATGGCCCCGCCGCCGATCTCGGTACCGGCGGCCAGCATGGCGTTGAGCTTGCCGGGCCGCATGCCGATGCTCTCGAACCAGCGGGCGGTGCCGCCGATGCCGTTGCGAACCTTGTTGTATCCATGCAGGGCGATGGAGACCCCGAGGCCCACGCGCAACACTGCAAGCACCAGATTCATGTGACTCATGGCCGTATCCTGGCGCATCGCCACCCGTCGAGCACGGCAATCGCGTTTGTGGGCCGGGCGGCGCGGCGTCGGATCCGATCAGAGCGAGCCGGCGAAGCCCTTGATGTCCCGGATGGTGGCGGCGTACACGTCGGCCAGGGCGTCGCGGAAGATGCAGTCACCGGCGTGGCAGGTGCCGTTCACGGTGCGGCTGACGGTGCTGACCCCGGCATCGAGCAGCTTGCGGGCGAAGGCCAGGCCCTCATCGCGCAGCGGGTCCAGTTGGTTCACCGAGATGACGTGCGGTGGCAGGCCCTGCAGGTCCTCGCCCCTGGCGTGATAGGGCCACGCCAGGGGGTTGCGGGCATGGTCGAGGCCCGGGTCGTACAGCCGGGCGATGACACTCAACATCGAACAATCGAGGAAGTAGCCGTTGTTCTCCACCAGCGAGGGCAGCTCCGGCACCGGGGCCTCCCAGACGTTGGCGATGTACGGGCACTGGGCGTACACCTCGGCGATCTGCCCCAGCCGACCGTCTTGTTTGGCCTTCAGGGTGGTGGCCAGGGTCAAGTTGCCGCCGCCGGACTCGCCCGACACCACGATCTTGCTGATACCCAGGCGCTCGGCGTGATCATGGGTCCACTGCAGCGCCGCAGTGCAGTCATTGAGCCCGGCCGGGAACGGGTAGGGGCCGTGCTTGCCGGAGGCGTTGCGGAACTCGACACCCACCACCACCAGGCCGGCGATGGCCAGCTCGTCACGCCAGCGTTGGTAGCCGGCGCCGGCGGCCTCCAGCATGGTCATGCCGCCACCGTGCAGGTGCAAGATTCCCGGGAGCGGACCGGTGCTGGCTGTGGGTCGGTGGATGAACAGCGTCACGTCGTTGCCGTCCAGGCCGGTGATGACCTCCACACTGCGGGTCACCCCCTCCAGCGCTTTGAGGTTCGCCGACAGCGCACCGAACAGGCCTTCGAAGCCCGGTTCGGCAGTGTCGATGTACTCGTGGAGGGCGTCGACCGGCGAATCCCAGCTGACCCCGCTGGCGGCGGGCTCCACGTCCAGGCCGAACGGTGCCATGGCCGCCACCATGCGGGGGTCGGCACGCGGGTCATCCTTCAGCTGCATGGACGGGTTGCCCAGCCGACCGGGCAAGGTGGGTGCGGTTGTGTCGCTCACGGCGAATCCCCTTTCGTGCACGTCGCGGCGCGTGCTGTGGCGGACGCTACTTTCCTGACTGAGAGGCACGCTGCCGGTTCGTCGAACTGGTGTACCGCGGGCGTCGAACTAGCGTTGGTCCGATGACAACCACGCCGGGCAACGCCACCGCCACCCCGGTGGTGCAGGTGACGGGTTTCGACCACCTGGTCCTGCGGTGCCGTGATGTGGAAACCACCCTGGACTTTTATGCCCGCACCTTGGGTCTGGCAACCGAGCGGGTGGAGGCGTGGCGTCAGGGCCAGGTTCCATTCCCATCGGTACGGATCGATGCCACCACCCTCATCGATCTGGTTCCCGGTGGTTCCGACCCCGTCGACACCGCCCACGGGACCCACTCCGCCAACCTTCATCATCTGTGTTTGGTGGTGGCCGTCGATACCAACTTGTCGGCGCTGGCGGGGTCTGGATTGTTGACGGTGGTGGACGGACCGGCGGTGCGATGGGGGGCGCAGGGCAACGCCACCAGTCTCTACGTGACCGATCCCGACGGCACGGTGGTGGAGTTGCGGGTCTATCCCCGCTGATCCCTCCCCCGCTGATCCTTCGAGAACAACCCCCCGGCCGCCGCCAGCCCCGCCACCACCAGCGCCGCGCCCACCCAGCCGAACGGTGCCAGCCGCTCGCCCAGCAGGGACACGCCCAGGACCACCGCGGTGAGTGGCTCCAGCAGGGTGAGGGTGACCGCCCGGGAGCTGTCCAGCGTGCGCAGTCCGTAGCCGTACAGGAAATAGGCCAGGCCGACGGTGGCCACCCCGAGATGGGCCAGCATCACCAGCCCCGCCGGCTGCACGGCCCAGCTCATCGATTCGGAACCCGCGGCCATCCGCACCAGCACCGCCCCCATCAGCACCGCCGCGCCCAGCGTGAACGGCCAGGCCAGCGCCACCGTGGAGTCCACCCCCCGGTCGATGAGGACCTTGGCCGCCACCGCGTACACGGCGTAACTCAGACCCGCCAGCAGTGAACCCAGCACCCCTACCAGGCTGAAGCTGGAGGACCCGTCCCCGGCCAGTACCAGCAGCGTGCCCCCGCTCACCGCCAGCGCCGTCGCCAGCCACCACGACGCCGACGGTGCCCGACGCAGCCACAGGGCGTCGATCAAGCCGCTGAACAACGGGCCGCTGCCCAGCGCCACCACGGTGCCCAGCGCCACCCCGCTGCGGTCGGTGCCGGTGAAGAACCCCAGCTGGTACCCGGCCACCCCGGCGGCGCCCAAGAGCACCAGCCGGTGGTGTCCCAACAACAAACCGGGCCGGGGCCACCGCCGGGCGAAGACCCACAACGCCACCGCGCCGATGGCGATGCGCAGCGCCCCCAGCCCCAACGTCGTGGCGTGGTCGGGACCGAGTTGCTGGGCCGTCCCGGTGGTGCCGAACAACACCGCGGCCACCAGCACGGCGGTCGCGGCCCGCCCCGCCGTCGGCCTGCCCTGGGCGCGGTCACCGGCCTGGTGGACTAGCAGGGCACCACCTCGAACGTGAAGTGCACCGTGGTGGAGAGCCCGGTCGGACCGAACACGGTCAGGGTCAACGTGAAAGGCCCGCTGGCGCCCAGGTTCGGGGAGACGTAGATGGCCGGGAAATCGGGGGACCAGCTGGCGTCGATGATGTTGAACTCCGGAAGGTCCCACTGGCCGCTCACGGCGTCGGTGGACAGGCCGGTGAACGTGCGGCGGCTGTCGTCGCACACCTCGGTGGGACCGTTGATGTCGACCATCGGGGCGCAGTGCACCACCGAGAAATCCAAGAAGGCCGAGGCTGCCACGTTGGCCGAGTTCAGCACCTGCAACGTGGCCCGGAACGAGCTACCGGCAGCCTCCAGTGCGGGCGTCAGGTACTGGTGGGGCGATTCGGGGCTCCATGACGCGTCGTCGATGGAGAAGCTGGTGATGGTCCACAGGCCGCTGACCGCCCCGGAGGCGATGCCCTCGATGTAGCTGGTCTGACCGGCGCACAGCTGCGACGGGCCGCTGATCTGCACCGTTGGCGCTCCGGGCTGAGGCGGCTGGGGTGGGGAGGTGACCACCACCCCCGGGTTGTTGGGCTGGGTCCCGCCGCCGCCGTTCCCGCCGCCGCTGTTCCCGCTGCCGCCCGGCGCCGGGTTGCCGGTCACCGGCGTTGACGCCACCACCGGGACCGGGGCCGCGGTGCGGTCGGTCAGGTTGTTGGCCTTCATGATCTCGCTCTGACGCAGCGCGGTGGTGGCGGCCCGGGCGTGCTCCCATCCGGCGAGATCCATCGTTGCCGCACGGGGCCAGACCGATTGGCGGGCGGCGGTGTAGGTGAACAGTTTCGACTCCCGGGGCGCCAGCTCATACCACCAGCGCAGCACCGGCCCTCCGGCCACCACCTCCGCCACCGGATCGGCTTTGACCTGGGACTGGTCGGTGACGATGCCGTTGGGGACCACCTCGTCGTGGTGCCAGCGGAAGGTGCCGGCGGCGGCGTTGGTGAGCGTCACGGTGACCGTGAGCTTGTCCCGCGACGGGTCCAGGGACCAGTGCCGGCTGATCTCGGTGCCCAAGAACTGCTCTTTCGGGGAATCGGCCATCAGGTTGGTCAGGCCGGGGGCGGTGGTCGCCGGAGCCGAGGTGGTCGTGGTGGTCGATGTTGGCGGTTGGCGGCCGGCCTGCGTCGTCGCCACGTCGTCAGCGGACCGGGTGGCGGCGAGGTCCGTGGCGCCACCGTCACCACCACCGCTGGTGACCAGCAGGGTCCCCACCAGGGCGAACAGGATGCCCAGGGCTGCGGTCCCGTACCACGCCGCCCGCGGCCAGCCCCAACGTCCTCGCCGTCCCGGTACCGACCCCCGACCGACCAACGGTCCCACCGTCACCGAATCCGGCCCCTGACCGTTCAGCAACCCGCCGTCACCCCCCGCTGCCGGCCCGCCAAGCACGCCGTCGCCCCCGGCTGTCGGCCCGCCGGTCGCTGTCGGCCCGCCCGTCGCTGCCGGTCCGCCCCCCACTGCCGGCCCGACCCCCACTGCCGGCCCGACCCCCACTGTCGGTCCGCCCCCCGGTGCCAGCCCGTTCGCCGCGCCCAGGCCGACCACCGCCAATGCCGGCGCGCCGATCGGGGCTGGCCGGTCCGCCGTTGCTGGCGCGTTCGGCGTTGCCGGGTCCGCCGTGGTGTGCCCGGCCGGGGCGGCGAGGATGGTCCCAACGCCAGGAGGCCCGTCCCAGGCCCGGACCGGCTCCGTCACGAGCCCGGCCAGCACCGCATCGCCGGCCGCAAGATCCGACGGGAAGTGCACGGCGGTGGGCACGGCAGTGGGCACGGCCAACGTCGCCCCCAGGGCCACCGCGGTCTTCGGATCGCCTCGACGGGTGATGGTCACATCGGGAAAGGCGGCCCGCACGGCGGCTTCCACGGCGGGAGCGTGGCTGGCACCACCGGCCAGACAGATGGCATCCAATTGGCCCGGCGCCAGCCCGGCGTCGGCCACCACCTGCACCAGCCGGTCCACCGATTGCTCGATGTAGGGCCTGGTCAGCGCCTCCAGCTGGTCCCGGGTGACGCGGTGCATGACCAGTCCGCCCGGCAACGCCACCATCAGCTCGGCGTAGGCGTGGGAGCTGAGCGCCTCCTTGACCCGCTGGGCCTCCGTGCGCAGCGCCGCCGCCGCCTGCTGCCAGTACAGCTCGTCGCTGAGCTGCAGGTTCTCCCAATCGTCGGGGTCGAGGCGTTGACCCACATGGTTGACCAGTAGCTCGTCGAACAGCTCGCCGCCGAGACGGTCCTCGCCCACCGGTCGGCCCACCACCTCAAAGCCGCCTTCGGTGTCGGGGTCGGTGCCGGTGTGGGTGTGGGTGGCCGCTAGCACCGCGGTGTCGAAGGTCCCGCCGCCCAGGTCGTACACCGCCACGTGGGTCAGGCGGGGGGCGCCGGCCGCCAGGGTGGGGGCATCGATCATGCCAGCCGCGGCGGCGTAGGCCATCGCCGCCGCCACCGGCTCCGCCACCAGCACCGGGTTGGGGATACCGGCACGATCCGCCACCGCCCGAAGCTGCTCCAGGCGGGGCCGACCCCACACCGCCGGATGGGTGAGGCGCACCTCGCTGGGTGGTTCGCCCTGTTGGGACACCGCCGCGTCGTACAGGTGACGCAGCAGCACCGCGACCAGCTCCACGGGGTCATGGACCCGCCCGCCGATCACCACCGGCGCAGGATCGCCCAGCCGGCTCTTGGGGGCCCGAAGGGCGCGGGCAGGGTTGGCCACGGCCAGGTTGGCGGCGGATTGGCCCACCACGACCTGCCCGTCCTCGTCCAGCACGATCACCGACGGCACCCGACGCTGGCCGGCCACCTCGATGATCTCGGCCCTCCCGTCCGCCGGGCGCGCCGCCGCCACACAGAACGTGGTGCCGATGTCCACCCCGAGGATCCAGGACCTGCAGGCTGCCATGACCGTCAACTCGCTTCCATTCGGGACCGCTGGATCGATCCTGACCGGCGGGGTTTGCGCGCTCCTTGGACCTGGCTTGGAACCGATTGCACCCGTCCGCCCATTCTCGCCCCCCCAGCAGGTGTTGACGACAGCCCTTTCGACTTCATCAAAACGCGAACCGGGGAGCCCGAAGGCCCCCCGATCCGTCACTACCTCGCAGCGCTCAAGCTGCTGAGTACGGTCAGCCGCGGCCGTGGCGCAGCAGGCGACCGGGGGTGGCCCCGGTGCACTCGCCGTCCTCGAACGTGATCTCACCGTTGACGATGATGTTCTGGTAGCCCTTGGCCCGCTGCACCCGGCGCCACTCGCCACCGGGCAGGTCATATTCGGCGTTCCCGATCCACGGCGGATCGATGGCCAGTTCTTCCATGTCGTAGACCAACACATCGGCCGCCGCGCCCTCGCGCAGCACGCCACGGTCCCGGAACCCCGCCGCGTGAGCAGCCAGACCCGACAGGCGGTAGTGGGCCTCTTCCAAGGTGACCACACCCTCGTCCCGGACCAGCCAGGTGAGGAAGTCCGTGGTGTAGGACCCGCCACTGAAGAACTTGGTGTGAGCCCCACCGTCGGACACGCCGGGCAGAGCGAAGGGTGACTCGTTCATCATCTCGGCCATGAACGCGGCGTTGGAACCCTTGTCCGGGCCCAGGAACTCCACATTCAGATCGCCCATGAGGGACAGGTCCAACATGGCCTCGATGGGGTGCTTGCCCTCTTCCTTGGCGATGTCCCCGACGGAGCGACCCACGTACTTCTGCAGGTCGGCCTGGCGGTTCACACCCTGGATGATGAGCCCGGCCGGATCGCCACCCACACCGGCCTGGATGACCCGCAGGCGACGATCGGCCTCTGCGGACTCCGCCACCACGGCCTCACGCAGTTCCGGATCGCGCATTTTGGCCATGCGCTCTTCCTTGGTGCCGGTGGTGATGGCCCGCCACGCCGGGGAGGCGTCGTACAGGTTCCAATGCTCCAGCGTGAAGGCGAACCCGGCCCGGCCGGTGCCGCACTGAGCGTAGATGTTGAGACCCTGCTCACGGGCCTTGTTGATCCAACGCAGGGGGCGACGGTGGACTTCGGCGTCCTTACGGGCGGGGGCCACTGCGTTGTGCAGGATGGGCCGCTGGGCCACTGCCGCCAACTTCTCGATGAAGGCGATGTCGGCCTTGATGTCCCCGGTGCCCTGGGTGAGCTGGATGAAGCCCTCATCGCGCTCCGCCAACACCTCGCCGAGAGCCAGGATGTCCTCGTCGCACATGGTGTCAGTGACCATGGGGGAACCGTCGAAGTCAGCTTGCACGGAGTTGGGGCCGAGGCGCTGGATGGAGAACCCGCACAGGCCGGCGTCCATGCCCTCGTGCAGCAGGCGCTGCATCTCCTTGCGCTCAGCCTCCGTGGCCGGGCGGGTCTTGGCGGCCTCGAGGCCCATCACGTAGATCATGAGGGACGCCGTGGGCATGTACTGGATGCAGTTCACGCCGAGCGGGGCCCGCTCCAGGGAATCGAGGTACTCGGGGATGGTCTCCCAATCCCACTTCGGCAGCATGCCCTCCTTCATCGACGCCATGGGGATGGCCTCGGTGCGGACCATGGTCAGCATGGAGCGCTCGATGAAGTCCGGCTTAACCGGGGCGAACCCGAAGCCGCAGTTGCCCAGCACGACGGAGGTGACGCCGTGGTAGCCGGAGATGGTGCACCACGGATCCCAGCGGATCTGGGCGTCGTAATGGGTGTGCAGGTCGATGAAACCGGGGGCCACGATCTTGCCGGTGGCGTCGATGGTCTTGGCCGAGGGGCCCTTGGCACGGCCGCCCATTTGGGCGATCTTGCCGTCTTTGATCCACACGTCGCCCTCGTAGCGAGGAACCCGGGTGCCATCAACGATGGTGCCACCCTTGATGTGGATGTCGTACGTGGTCTCGCTCACTGGTTGCCATCCTTCCCCCGCCGCATCGGGGTGATGCGTCGGGCTGTCTGAGCCACAGGTGTTGATACGTCAGTCAACTTAGTCCAATCGGCGCTGGTCGGGGCACCTCCAGCGGGGGCAATTCCCATTCCCGTGGCGAAAACCGCCCCTGGCGCGGCCTTTCGGTTGCTCCCGATGGTCAGTTGAGCTCGCTGCCGGTGCCCGAAACGAGCACCCGGCGGTGGTCGGTTTGGGTTCCGGCCCCGCTCCGGTTCGGGTCCTGCCCGGTGATCTGGTCGGTGATCTGGTCGGGGTTTCGGGTTGCGGACAGGGGCTCGCGTTCGAACAACGGGCGCCAGGGCTGGCCGGACCGACCTCGATGGGTGCCGGCGAGGGGGGTACGCACCGCCAGCACCTGGTGCACCTGGGTGGACCCCAGCTCGAAGCCCAGCGCCGACCCCACCAGGTACAGCCGCCACACCCGGGCCCGACCCTCCCCAACCAGGCCCACCGCCCGTTCCCAGCCGGCCTCGAGGTTGGCCACCCAGGCCCGGGCGGTCAGGGCGTAGTGCTCCCGGATGGATTCCACGTGGCGCACCTCCAGTTGCTGCTCTTGCGCCACCGCCACCAGCTCACCCACGTCGTGCAACTCGCCGTCAGGGAACACGTACCGGTTCATGAACCCGTCCCGGCCCAAGCGCGAGGTGCGGGTCCCCGCCGGCCTTGTCGGGTCCGGGCCGATGCCGATCTGGTGGTTGAGCAACCGGCCCTGATCACGCAGCAGACCACGCAGTATGGTGAAGTAGTCGCCCAGGCGGGCCCGGCCCACATGTTCCGCCATGCCCACCGAGCTGATGGCGTCGAAGCGGTCCGAGCCCATCTCCCGGTAATCGCAAAGCCGAATCTCGATGCGGTCACCGAGGCCAGCGGCGGCCACCCGCAACCGGGCGTAGTCGGCCTGTTCGGCAGAGAGGGTGATGCCCACCGCGTGCACGTCGTGAAGGCGCGCCGCATGCAGGACCAAACTGCCCCAGCCGCAACCCACATCGAGCAGGCGCAGACCCTGACGGAGGCCGAGCTTGCGGCAGATCAACTCCATCTTGTTGAACTGGGCTTGTTCCAAGGTGTCAGCGGCATCTTCGAACACCGCGCACGAGTACACCATCGAGGGGCCCAACAGCAGTTCATAGAACTGGTTGCCCACGTCGTAGTGGTGGCTGATGGCGCGGCGGTCCCGGCCGATGCTGTGCCGGCCCATGCTGTGCCGGCCCATTCGACCGCCGAGGTCAACTTCCTCGGGCGGCACCGTCGGTGGGTGGCGCCAAGGGTCAATGCCCAACTGACGAAACGCCCGCAGTCGATCGGCCGTACCCAACCGAATGGTATCGCCGGTGGCCCGGGCTCGGAGCGCGCCGAACAAGTCGCCCTCGATGTCGAGCGCGCCGCTCACGTATGCCCGGGCCAGGCCCAACTCCCCGGGAGCGCGCACGAGGTGGGCGAGCGCCTCCTCCCGCCGGACCACCAGCCGAGTGGGGGCGTCATCGGGCCCGGATCGGCGGCCCCGGGCGTGGACCTGCAGCGGCGGGTCGGCGCCGAAGGCCGAGCGGATGATGGTGGCGAAGGACCGTTCCATGGTGCCTCTCCGATTATCCAAGCTGGTATGTCGCTAGCAGTGACGTTGTATCAGGCGCCGGGCGATCGCGACGTCCGGAGCGGTTGGCGGCACACACCGCGGTCCGATCGCCGTAGGACAAATGATCTTGACAAACCACCGTGAAAACCTGCGGGGAAGGTGGTAATGGCCCAGAAGCCTGTGCCGCCCCGTCCACCCATTGGTCTCCTTTCGCCGCGGCGTACGCTCTCGGCCAACGTCGGAACGCTCGGGCTCGTTCAGCGCCGCCGGCCTCAACGCCGTGCCTGGGGCCTCGGCCGGCCGGGAGTGCTTCGCCGGACACCTTCACCGTTCGCTTCTATGGTGAACCCCTGCGTCGTTGTTACCTGGTTGACCCGCGGCCTGTAATTGGAGTGAAGTATGTGCTTTTCGGGTCCCTCTCGGACGCTATGGAGTCGGAAGGGGAGTACAAGGAGCACGAAAGATACAAATTCGGGCACGGCGGAGCGGTTATCTGGCCAACGTTCGCCAGCTCCATGATCTCGCGTTACGTCATCAGCCCGGACGGCGACTACCTTCCAGAACCAGCTCGTGACGGCATCCCGGCATCGGTTCTCGATGAGTTCGAGGTCCGTCGGGCTGTCGCCGACGCCGGCCAGGACGGGCTGGCAGCAGCGTTGCGGCGATCCTTCCGCCAAGAGCAGGGGAGCGCTTCGCGAGTGCAAGCGGCGTTGCACACACCGCGCCAGGCGGCCTCGGTTTGCAGGTGCTCGTTCAACTGCTTCCCCAATGGTGGCCAGCTCACATCAGGGATCGCGGTGCCATTGGCGCTGGTAGGGTCGGCGACATGGCTGACGATGCACACCTCGCTGACGTCGATTTCTTTTGGGATCCGGTCTGCCCATGGGCGTGGCTGACTTCCCGCTGGGTGGCGGAGGTGGCGGCGTTGCGTGGCCTCGAAGTCGACTGGCGGTTCATCAGCCTGCGCCTGTTGAACAAGGACAAGGACTACGACAAGGACTTCCCGCCGGGCTACATCCCCGGGCACACCACCGGCCAGAAGCTGCTGCGGGTGGCGGCCGCCATTCGGGCCGAGGAGGGCCGGGGCCGGATGGGTGAGTTGTACACGCAATTCGGCGGGGATCTGCACGTGCACGGCCGACGCAAGGAGATGGTGGAGCACTGGGAGGCCGGCTTCCCGGATTACCTGCGCTCGGTGGGCATCGAGGAGCGGTATCTGGCCGCCGCCAACGATGAGCGGTGGGACGCGGTGTTGCAGGCGGAGACCGATGAGGCTCTGGGCCGTACCGGCAAGGATGTTGGTACCCCCATCATCAGCTTCAACCGTGACGGGCAGCAGCACTCGTTCTTTGGTCCCGTCATCAGCCGGGTTCCGCGGGGCGAGGAGGCCACCCGCCTGTGGGATGCAGTATGGGAAGTGGCCACCTTCCCCGGCCTGGCCGAGTTGAAGCGGTCGCTCCGGGAGAAGCCCCAGTTGGCGGACAGCCTGGGGTAGCGCCCCGGCGGCCCGAGCTGACCATGGCAGACTCCGCTGATGGCAGACGAGGTCCTCTACGAAGTGGCTGGCGGGGTGGCGACACTCACGCTGAACCGGCCCGATCGGCTCAACGCCCAGACTCCGGAGCTGTTCGAGTTGGCCCTGCGACTGCTCGATCAAGCCGCCAATGACCCCGAGGTGCGGGTGGTGGTGCTCACCGGTGCCGGCCGGGCCTTTTGTGCCGGCGGGGATCTCAGCCGTATGAACGGGGACGCCGAGGCGGCATCGCCGGGAACGATCCCCGCGACCACGCCTCCGCCGCCCCTGCCCCGCACGGCCCGGGTGCGGGCGCTTCGTGAGCTCACCCGCACCTCGCAACTGCTCTACGAGATGCCCAAGATCACCATCGCCGCCATCAACGGGGCCTGTGCCGGGGGTGGCATGTCCTGGGCGTTGGCCTGTGATCTGCGTTACGCGGCGGCCTCGGCCCGTTTCAGCACCGCCTTCGTGAACGCCGGGCTGTCCGGCGATTTCGGTCTGACGTGGTTGTTGCCCCGGGTGGTGGGCGCCGCCCGGGCCCGTGAGCTGTGCTTTTTCGGTGACGTGGTGGGCGCTCAGCAGGCTCGGGCCGACGGCCTGGTCCACGAGGTGTTCGACGACGCCGAGCTGATGGGCGAGGTCGTCCGCCGCGCCGCCCTGCTGACCGAGAAGTCACCGGGGGCGTTGGCCGGCCTCAAGGCCAACCTCAACGAAGGCGCCACCGTGGAGTTCGGGCCGCACCTCGAGCGCGAGTCGGCCCGGCTCATCGACGTGATCGGCTCGCCGGACAACATCGAAGCGGCCCGGGCCTTTCTGGAGAAGCGGAAGCCGTCCTTCGGGGGGAGCTGAGCTTCCCGGGCGACTACGTTGCTCGGCCATGGAGATCGGGCTGCTTTCCCTTGGTGATGTTCTGCCGGACCCGGCCACCGGAGTGTTGGTGAGTGACGCCGTGCGCACACGGGCCATCGTCGATCAGGGCGTGGCCGCCGAGGAACTGGGGTTCGATCTGGTCCATCTCGGTGAGCACCACGGCAGCAGCTACCAGCTGTCGGCGCCGCCGGTGGTGCTGGCCGCCATTGGCGAGCGCACCCAACGCATCCGTCTCTCCACCGGCGTCACGCTGGCCGCCAACCTGGATCCGGTGCGCATGGCTGAGGACTACGCCACGGTGGATGTGCTGTCGGGTGGACGGGCGGAGATCGTGGCCGGTCGGGGTAGCTACTTCGCCCGTACCTTCGAGTATCTCGGTCAGGATGCCCGCCGCAGCAAGGAGTTGTTCGCCGAGCACGTGGAGCTGTTGGTCAACCTGCTGCGCCACGACGAGGTCTCCCATCCCGGTGGCTTGCGGGCGGCGCTGGACGGCTTCACCTCAAGACCCCGCCCGGTGGGGGAGCTGCCGGTGTGGGTGGGCGGCGGTACCAGCCGGGAAAGCGTGCTGCTGGCGGCCCGGTTGGGGTTGCCGTTGATGCTGCCCAGCGTGTTTGCCGCCCCCGCCGTGTTCAAGCCCATGGCCGATACCTACCGCGAGGCCTGGGCCGGGTTCGGTCACGCCGGCCCGCCCCGGGTGGGAGCCATAGCGCATTGCCACGTGGCCGCCGCCGGAGACGCCGCCCGGTCGTTCTTCGAGCCGCACTACCGCCAATACTGGCTGTGGGTCCAGGACCTGGTGGCGGCCTACACCCCCCACGCGCCCCGCATCGGCTTTGATTATGCGGAGATGCTGGCCGGCCCGGCGGTGTGCGGGAGCCCGGCCGAGGTGATCGATCGCATCGGCACCGTCAGGGAACTGTTGGGCCTGGACCGCTTCTCGTTCATGTTCGACCTCGGCGGTATGGCCCGCCCGGCGCTTTTCGACACTATCGGCCTGTTCGGCACCGACGTCCTGCCCCACGTACGCGGCTGAGGGACTGAGAGACTCACGGGCTGGCGGCATAGAACCACCCGCTGACCCTCACCGCGCCGCACCCACAGGGGTTGGACCGGCACGGTGAGGGGCGGATGAGGTACCTGTCGGCAGGTTCGGCAGTTTCAGTGGGCGTCGTTCTCCGACATGCCGGTGAGCGCCAGGGCAATGCGCTTGGCCCGGTCCATGTCGTAGTGCCTGCGGGTCACGATGCGCTGGGCATACAACCCGCCGCCGGCCTGGATGTTGGTGACGAACTTCCAGCCGCCGTAGGCATCCGCGGTGAGGTCCCGGATGGTGTGCATCAACATGGCCCGGTACTCGCCGTCCACATCGTTGCCGGTGGACATGTACTTGCGGGCCAGCGGACCAACCTCTTCGTTCTCGAAATCGGCCGGGGACGGGGTGGTGAGCACCGCACCACCGGCAATGTCGTGCAGATGGCGCACGATCTGGTTGTAGTTGGCGGCGGCGTGGAACTTTCCGGCGTTGACGTACAGTTCGTTGGGGAACGCCGCGCCTTCCGGGCCGATGTTGCAGTGGGTGATGGCCGCTTCCAGGGTGGAGCGGATCAAGGTGGCGTGGATGATCATCTCGGAGATCTTCTCCTTGACGTGGCCGATGCCGGCGGTGCCGTTGGCCTCTGCCACCAGTTGCGCCAGACCCACCAACTGATCGGCCTCGTCCACGAACGCCGACAGCCCGCCGAGGCGTTCCCACAGACCCAGCGAGTGGGCGAACACCGCGGCGTAGGACGTCTCCCCGTCCAGGAAAATGCGTTCATTGGGTACGAACACGTCATCGAAAATCACGAACCCCTCGGGATAGTGATACTTCGAGGAAACGGGGAAACTACGGGTGTCCTCGTGACGGGGGGCGTACGTGGTGTTGATGATCCGCACCCCGGGGCTGTTGACCGGAATCGAACAGGCGATGGACCATTCCTCCTCACCGGGCTTCATGGCCTTGGTGGGGATGGTCAACAGATCATGACCGAAGGAGGCGCCGGTGATGTGCAACTTGGCGCCCCGGATGACCACCCCGTCACGCTGGCGCTCCACCACGTGCACGTAGGCGTCGGCGTCGTCCTGCTTGCCGGGGGGGCGGCTGCGGTCACCCTTGGCGTCGGTGATGCACTGGGTGATGCGGATGTCGAGGCGCTGGGCGTCATCAATGTACGCGTTCATCCGCTCGATGTATTCGGGCTTGACGCCATCCATCCGGCCGGCGGCGGTCTTCAGCGTCTGGATGGAGGTGGACGTGACATGGGCCATCATGCCGGCGTCGTGCAGCATGGGGATCAGCGCCCGCAGATCATCAGAGGAGCGGGGCACGCTCATCAGCGGGCTGGTGGCGCCGGGCGCGGGATCGAAGTACTTGTCGTAGGCCACCGAGGTGAACTGCGCGGTCTGCCCCAACAGCGGATGGCCGATCAGGTCATCGACACGCTCGCCCTCGAAGTAGGTCAGCCGACCGTCCTTCAGCGAGTCCTTGTATTGCTGGCCGGTCAACATGGTTGTGCTTCCCCCGTGTGCGTGGTCCGTGATGGCTGCATGTTTCGTGGTGGCTCACATGCTCGGCGTGGAGTTGCCGTGGTCGCAGGGAGCACGATACTCCGATGGGTGTGACATCGAAGCCGGAGCGGCACCGGACCCTCCTGCGGTGGGGGGTCAGGCGGCGTGGGCCGGGCCCGGTGTGGGCTGGTCCGCAGGTGAGGGTGCGGCGCGGGCCCGGCGGTTGGCGATGGTCCATTGCACGGCGCCGGTGATCACGGTGGCGGCGCCGCCCATGCCGATCGCCACCCGGGGGCTGGACACCGCCGAGATGGCGCTGACGATCAGGCTGCCGATGGGCGTGGAACCCAGGAACAAGATGGCGTACAGCGCGATCACCCGGGCCCGGAACGCCGGATCCGCCACCGCCTGCAGCCGGGAGTTGGTAGCCGCCACGTACTGGGAGGCGCCGAAACTGGTCACCGCCAACAGCACCATGGCCGAGGTGGGCCCCGGCGCCACGCTGACCCCGATAGCGGCCACGCCGAACAGCAGGGCGGACTGGCCGATGTGCGCGGCGCGGGCCTGACGCCGGCCGGCGGCGGTGAGGGCCCCGGCCAGCGCCCCGGCCCCGCTGATGACCCCGAAGGCGGCGAACAGCGTGGGTCCGGCATGAAAGGTCTGGCGGGCCAACAACGGGGTGGTGACCTGCTGGTTCAGCGCCAGCGTGCCGATCACGGCCATGGCTGTCAGCGGCAGGCGCACCTCGGGCTCCCGGGCCGCGTAGCGCAACCCCAGGCGGATCTGTCCCTTGCTGGGCGCGGCCCGGCGTCGCGGTTGCAGCTCTTCGCGTCGGATGGCGGTCATGGCCACCACCACGGCCAGGAACGACACCGCGTTGAGATAGAGACAAACTTCGGCGCCGACGGTGCTGATGAGCACCCCGGCCAGGGCGGATCCCACCAACCGGGAGCTGGTCATGATGGCGCCGTTGAGGCCCACCGCGCTGGGCAGGTCCGGCGGCGGGACCAGCTCCGCGGCCATGCTCTGCCGGGTCGGTGTTTCGAAGGCCGCCGCGCACCCCCCGAGCAGCACCAGCGCCGCCAGCACCGGCAGCGAACGGTGCCCGGAGGACACGGTCACGGCCATGACCAGCGCCACCATCGCCGCCAAGGCGTTGGTTCGCTGCAGCATCCGGGGCTTATCGGACCGATCGGCGATGGCCCCCGCCCAGGCCCCGAGGACCAGCAACGGCGTGAACTGCAGGGCCACGATCAGCCCGAACCCCAGCTCGTCGCCCTCCTGCAACAGGATCCAGGCCAGCGCCGTGTTCTGCGTCCAGGTGCCGATGACGGACAACACCTGCCCCAGGAAGAACAGTCGATAGTTCCGGGTCCGCAACGCCCGCAACGCCCCGCCCCGTGACCCGCTCACCCTGTCCCGTCCCGCCTGTCCCGCGTGTCCCGCGTGTCCTGGCTGTCCTGGCTGTCCCGTCGGCCCTGGCTGTCCTGGCGGCAGATTCGACGTCAATTCGCCGGTGTCCCCCAGGTCGTTGGCGTTACCGAAGTACGTGCCCAGGTGCTCGGCGTCGGCCGGGCCGGCCCGGTGGTCGGGGCCCTGAGGTTCCCTGGATGCCGGGGTCGGACCAGGCGACAAAGGCACGGGCTCGGTCTAGCACCGCGCCGTCGCCGGGTTCGCTCCTGGGGAGCGCGGGCGATATCCACCGTCACCGTGGGTGGTGCTTTGGACGGCGGTGATGGCGGAAACGTGGCCGCCGGCGTTGACATGTGCAGTTTGGTCGGAATTGGCGTTGGGTGCGTGGAGGGCACAACGCTCTGACCTGCATGAACGTTACAGGCCGGGGTGGAGCCGTCGACCAAACTGCACAAGTTAAACAGGGCCGGCGCTCGCAATCACCGCGAACGGTGGTCTCGGGGACCGCTGGCTAGGGTGACGGAAGGTCGGCCCGCGCTCGCCGGGTGACCATCGATGGGTGGAGAGCTATGACCACTGCCGCAGGATCATCGAGGCGGCCCCGGGTGGCGGTGTTGCCGGGAGACGGGGCGTCACCGGGGGCCATGGCGGCCACGCTGCTGGTGTTGCGCGCCGCCGGAGCGGACGTGGAGTGGGACGAACTGCCCTCCGGCGTCGAGCTGCAGCCACTCCCCGTTGCCGAACGCATCGCGGCGGTGCATCCCGGGCTGGACGCGGCGGATTCGGTGTTGCTGGGCTCCACCGGTGGTATCACTCCCGGGGTCATGCATCTCCGTTACGGGCGGGGCACCTGGGCCAACCTCCGCCCGGTGCAGTGGCGGCCGGGGTTCGCCTCTCCCTACGCCCATCCCGAAGGCATCGATTACCTCATCGTGCGGGAAAGTCACGAGGATCTCTACATCGGTTTCGAGGGTGACGTGGCCACGCTGCGGGCCAGCGGCCTGGCTGACACCGTGCGGGGTGTTCGCATGCCGCCCGGTACGGAGGGGCGCTACGCAGTGAAGGTCATCACCCGGGACAACACCGAGCGCATCGCCCGCCGGGCCTGCCAGGAGGCCATGGCCCGGAAGGCGCAGGGTTACCCCGGGCGGCTCACCATCGGCGCCAAGACCAACATGATGGCAGTGACGGACCGGTTCTTCGCTGATGTCTGCAACGAGATCGCCGGTGAGTATGACCTTGAGGTGGAAACCGTCATTGTGGATGATCTGGCCCATCGGCTGGCGTTGCGACCCCCAGATTTCGATGTAGTGCTGCTGCCGAACCAGTACGGGGACATCCTCGCCGATGGCGGAGCCGGTCAGGTGGGCGGGATGACAGTGACCCCGTCGGGTTGTTTCGGCGATGATTTTGCCTATTTCGAAGCTCCCCAGGGCGCACCCCCGCCGCTTGATCAGGCCGCGTGGGTCAATCCAACGGCGCTGTTGCTAGCCGGGGCGTGGATGTTGCGCCATGTCGGACAAGGCGCTACCGGTGCCATGGTGGATGATGCCGTGAGCGCGGTGTATGCCGAAGGCCGGGTGCTGCCCCGAGACCAGGGCGGGGACGCCACCACGGAAGCCTTCGCCGCCGCCGTCATCAACGCCCTGCCAACATGAGCACCCCGACGGGCCCAACCATGCCGTCAGGTACGGCCTTGCCGGCGGGTACGGCGAGGTTGGCGGCGGACATCGGTGGGACCTTTACCGATGTGGTGCTGGAGGATGGGGCCGGGCGGCTGCACACGGCCAAGGTGCTGACCACCGCCGCCGCTCCAGAACTGGGCGTACTGGACGGTATTGCCACGGTGCTGGCGGCGGCCGGGGTGGCGCCGGGCGAGGTGACGCTGTTCGTGCACGGCACCACGTTGGCCACCAACGCCCTCATTGAACGCAAGGGGGCCCGCACCGGTTTGCTCACCACTGCCGGGTTCCGCGACACGTTGGAGATCGCCCACGAGGACCGGTTCGAACAATACGACCTGCAAATGGAACGGCCCGAGCCCCTCGTTCCCCGGGAGTTGCGGCTGGGGGTGAGGGAACGACATTCGGCGCAGGGCGAGGTGCTGGTGGCGCTGGACGAGGACGGGGTTCGCGCCGCCGCCGAGCAATTTCGCCGGGCCGGCGTGGAAGCGGTGGCCATCGGCTTCCTGCACGCCTACGTGGCCCCGGCGCATGAACAGCGGGCCGCGGCACTGTTGGGGGAGTGCCTGCCGGGGGTGTGGTTGACGCTGGCGTCAGAGGTGTGCCCCGAGATCCGGGAGTACGAGCGCTTCTCCACCGCGTGCGCCAACGCCTATGTGCAACCGTTGATGGCGGGCTATCTGCGCCGATTGGAAGCGGGTTTGGCGGGGCTGGGAGTGCAGGCACCGTTCTTTCTGTTGCAATCCTCGGGCGGGCTGTGCACGTTGGAACAGGCGGTGCGCCAGCCGGTGATGTTGGTGGAGAGTGGCCCGGCCGGGGGAGCCATTCTGGCGGCTCGGCTGGCCCGTCAACACGGCATCGCCCGGTTGCTGAGCTTCGACATGGGCGGCACCACCGCCAAGCTGTGTCTGGTGGAGGACGGGGTGCCGGCCACCGCCCGGGATTTCGAGGTGGCTCGGCGGTACCGGTTCCTGCGGGGTTCGGGCCTCCCGTTGCGTATCCCCGTGATCGACATGGTGGAGATCGGCGCCGGCGGGGGATCCGTGGCCCGGGTGGACGGGTTGGGTCGGGTGGCGGTGGGGCCCGACAGCGCCGGCAGTGAGCCCGGTCCGGCCTGCTACGGGCGGGGCGGTACCGGGGCTGCGGTCACCGACGCCGATCTGATGTTGGGCCGGCTCGATCCCGTTCACTTCGCCGGCGGCCGGGTGGCGCTGCACCCCGAGGCCTCCTACCGGGCCCTGGCCACCCACCTGGCCATACCGTTGGGTATGTTGACGGCGGACCCCGGTTCCGGCGAATCGGCGTCGAATCGGCGGCCGGGACCCGGAGACATACCCATAGGTATGGTACCGAGTGGTACGTTACAGAAGGGTACGGTACCGCGAAGTACCCTGCGAGAGGGTATGGTCTCGGCTGGTATGGTCGAGGGGCAGTCGGCGGAGGGGGTGGCGCTGGCGGCGTATGCCGTGACGGAGGTGGTGGAGGAGAACATGGCGGCGGCAGCCCGGGTCCATGCGGTGGAGAAGGGTCGGGACGTCCGGCGTTGCACCATGGTGGCCTTTGGCGGGGCGGCGCCGCTGCATGCCTGCCGGCTGGCGGACAAGCTGGGCATCGACCGCATCATCGTGCCTGCCGGCGCCGGCGTTGGATCTGCCATCGGCTTCCTGCGGGCCCCCGTGACCTACGAGGCGGTACGGACCCGCTATCAACGCCTCGACGCCTTCGATGAACGGGCCGTGGCTGGGGTGCTTCGTTCGCTCAACGAGGAAGCGGCCGCGGTGATCGCCGGCGCTGCTCCGGGGGCCGCCACGGTGGCGCACTACCGGGCCGCCATGCGCTACGTGGGGCAAGGCCACGAGGTGGAGGTAACGCTGCCGGCGGACCGGGTGAACGCAGCGGACCTGCAGCGGCGTTTCGAGGCGGCCTATCACGCCACCTTCGCCCGCATCATCCCCAATCTCGCCGTGGAGGTTTTGTCGTGGATGCTCACCTTGTCAACGGAAACCGCCCCGCCCCCGCCGTTGCGAATCGGCACCCTGGTACCGTCAGTCGGCGCCACGGAGGGAGAAGACCTACCAACCAGGATGGCCTTCGATGCCGGTCGGGCCTGTTGGCTGTCCCATCGGGTGGTGGAGCGGACCCGGTTGGACATGACCACGGCGCTGTCCGGCCCCGCCCTGGTGATTGAGGATCAGACCACCACCGTGATCGGCGCCGGTTTCGTGTGCGGGGTGGACTCCGAGAGCAACCTCATCATCGACCGCGCTATCGATCCCACGATTGACCCAATGCTCAACCCCAGCTGACCCGCTTTAGAAAGATTGTTCGCGGCCGTAACGACCTGCGGGCGCTTCGGGAGCGCTAGCGTCGCCCCGTGACCAGTGGCTGGGACGTGTTGGTGGTGGGTGGGGGCATCGCCGGCATGGGCGCGGCGGCGGCGTTGGCGGAGGCCGGGGCCACAGTGCTGCTGGCGGAACGGGAAACCACGCTGACCCATCACACCACCGGGCGTTCGGCGGCGCTGTGGATCCGGGACTACGGCGGTGCCGCCATCCGGGATCTGGCGGTGGCCAGCCGGGCCGAGTTGGAGCCCTTCCTCAGCCCCCGGGCCATGTTGATCGTGGCCCGCCATGACCAAATCGCCCGCCTCGACCACCACCATCGAGAGGCCGTCGCCGCCGGCAGCCCCGCCACCAGGCTCACCACTGCGGAGGCGGTGGAGTTGGCCCCGTTGTTGCGCCCCGGGGTCATCGCCGGCGCTGTCCAACATCATGGTGCCGCCGATATCGATGTGGCGGCGTTGCACGAGGATCTGCGCCGCCGGGCCCGCCGCAGTGGCGCCCGTATCGAAACCGCCTGGCCGGTGCTGGCTGCGGAACGAAGCGCCGGGGGCCGATGGCAGGTACGAACGGCACAGCTCACCATTGACGCCGGGGTAGTGCTCAACGCCGCTGGCGCCTGGGGTGACGAGGTGGCCGCCAGCGCCGGGGTGGCCACCATTGGACTGCAACCGTTGCGCCGCACCATCTTTACCGTGGCCGGCGCCGCCCACACCGAGGGCTCAGCGCAGTGGCCGGCGGTGATTGATGTCGATGAGCAGTGGTACGTGAAACCCGAGGGCGAGCAGTTCCTTTGTTCCCCGGCCGATGAGACCCCCTCGCCGCCCTGTGACGCCCGTCCCGAGGAGCTCGACGTGGCCCTCGGCATCGAACGCGTCAACCGCCATACCACCCTGAATGTCCGGGCCATTCGCACCAGTTGGGCCGGCCTGCGCACCTTCTCCCCGGACCGGAACCTGATCATCGGCCCCGACCCGGCCCATCCCGGTTGGCATTGGTTGGTGGGCCAGGGCGGCTACGGCATCCAAACCGTCCCCGCCGCCGGCCGCCTCGCCGCCGCCCTCATCACCGGTCAAACGCCACCGCTGGACCCCACGCCATACCTGCCGGCACGTTTCCGGTAGGAGGGCCGCGGGTCCATGCTGCGGAACGCTGCCGGGGATAGCTACAGATTTTGTTGGGTGGGGTCCAGCCGCACCCGGAGCCAGTCCCCCAGCAGGTTGAAGGCGAACACGGTCAGCGCGATGGGCACCGCCGGGGCCGCCACCGGTACCCATTTACCAGTGATGAGCGGAACGCGGGCTTCGGCGATCATAGAACCCCAAGCCGGGTCCGGTGGACGTACACCCAGGCCGAGAAAGGACAAGGTTGCTTCAAGGATGATCACCACGCCCACGGTCAGGCTGGCGAGCACCATCCAGGTGTTCAACACGTTGGGCACGATGTGGCGACGCATCACCCGCCAGCGGCTGGCTCCGGCCACCTGGGCCAGGCGGACGAAGTCACGCTCGCGCAGGCTCAGCACCTCGCCCCGGATGACTCGGGCATATCGGGTCCAGAACACCGCGCCAAGGATGATCACGATGGACCAGATGCCCAGGCGGTCCCCGAACACCAGGGCCAGGAACAGCGCGAAGAGCAACGCCGGCAGCGCCAGCCAGGCGTCAACGATCCGCATCAACGCCTGATCCACGAAGCCGCCGATGTAGCCGGCAACCACACCGACTAGCAGGCCAACGGAGCCGGCCACCACGGTGCCCACCACCCCGATCAGCAGCGACACCCGGGTTCCGTAGATCACCCGGGTCAGGATGCATCGACCCTGGACGTCAGTGCCGAGGATGGCGGACCAGTTGCCGGTCTCCCAGACGGGGCCGGTCGTGGTCAAGATGCCGGGCACTTCCTTCAACGGATGATGAGGTGCGAGCCACGGGGCGAATACCGCCACGATCACCAGCGTGCCGATGATCACCAGCGGCACCGCCGGGGCGCCCTGCAGGTACTGGCCTACCCGGCTTCGGACACGGACTCGGGCTTGGTCGAACGGGGAAACGACGATGGCCATGAGCGCAGGCCTTCCTCTCTGCCGTCGTAGATGGTTGGGATTGTGGTGTCAGCGATCGAGTCGGATGCGGGGGTCGAGCCAGGCGTAGGTCACGTCGAGCACCAGGTTCACCAGCACCACCATGAGCCCGCCCATGAGCAAGACGCCCTGCACCAAAGGGAAGTCCCGCTGGTTGATACCGACGAAGACCAGGTCCCCGATACCCGGCCAAGCGAAAATCGACTCGATCACCACCGCCACGTTCACCATCACCACGAAGTTCACGGCGCTCAAGGTCAGCACCGGGATCAGTGAGTTCTTGAGGGCGTGTTTCAGGATCACGAGCCTTTCGGGCACGCCCTTGAGCCGGGCCAACTTCACGTAATCACTGCGCAGCACCTCCAACATGGAGGATTGGGTCAGTCGCATGGTGGCCGCGGCGAAGTACCAACCCAGGGCGATAGTGGGCATCACCAACTGAATGGCGCGGCCCGAGCCGGAGGTGGGTAACCATCTCAACTTGATAGAAAAAACGAAGATCAATGTGGTGGCGATGACGAAGTTCGGGACCGATACCCCGGTGAGGGCTACGAACTTGAACACCCGGGCGGCCGCCCCGCGGGGTTTGACGGACGTAAGCACACCAGCCGGCACTCCGATGACGAGAGACAGCGTGAAGGCGCTGATGGCCAGCAGCACCGAGCGCGGCAATCGATCGAGGTAGACATCCAGTACACCCTGATGGAAGTGAAAGGATCGCCCCAGGTCTCCCTGCACCAGATCACCCACGAAACTGGCGTACTGCTGCACCAGCGGGCGGTCCAGACCCAGGTCGGCGCGGATGACCTCCACCTCCTCGGTGCTGGCCTCGGCCCCGGCAATGACCCGGGCCGGGTCCCCGGTGGCCCGCACGATGAGGAATACGGTGAGGGTCAGCAGCAACAACGTGATGACGCTGTAGACCACCCGTCGAGCGATGTATTTCAGCATGGCGGCGCCTCGCTAACCGGTGACCTTCACGTCCTCGAACGGGTAGATGTAGGGATATTGCGGTATCGAGAACCACACGTCTTCCGGTGGGTTCACCACCCGTGGACCCTGGGCCATGGTGAGGCCGATGTTGTACACGTAGGGGAAGACGTACTTGTCGTTGAACTCGATTTGCAGTTCCTTCATGACCTTGTCACGTTGCTCGGGGTCAACGGATGCCTCGTGCTGGGTCTTGAACTTGGTGTCGAGCTCAGGGATGCAGGTTCGGGAGCTTCCGCCGTAGATACCTTCCTTGCACATGGCGAAGGCTCGCCACCGCGCGGCCATGTCACCGTTGAGACCGCTGATGTTCAAGATGATGCCGGGCAGCGCGTCGGGCCCTTTGGTGAGCGCTTCCACGAACGCCGCTCGCTCCATACGGTTCAGTTTGGTGCGGATCCCGATGGCGGCGAGCTGTGTGATGATCCGTTCCGCCAGCGGGTAGTACGGCGCCAGCGGCGTCAGTTGGGGTACTTCGAACCCGTCGGCGTACCCGGCGTCTGCCATCAGCTTCTTGGCCTTGTCCAGGTTGTACTCGTACCAGGCGGGCTTGATATCGGCTTCCTGGAGGGCGCCGGCGGTATCGAAGGTGCCCCAGTTGCCCCCGTTGATCCGGGCATAGCCCCCCGTCTCAGCCACGTTGATCTCTTGGCGATTGAGGGCCAGGGATACCGCTTGGCGCACCCGCACGTCGTTGAAGGGCGAGTCCGGCTTCTCCCATCCGGGGAACTCCAACCAGAAGCCGGTGGTGGAACGCTGCACCAGCTTGATGTTCTTGTTGGCCTTGGCCGCTTCGAGCAGTGCGCCCTGCACCACGTTCATCATGTCGATCTCGCCGGTTTGCAGCGCCGCGAATCGGGTGGCGTCATCGGTGATGATGCGGTAGATGATGGTCTTGATCTCCGGGGACTTCCGCCAGTAGTCATCGAAGGCCTCCAACTCCAGCTCGGTGTTGGAGGTATTGCGGATCAACTTGTAGGGACCGGCGCCAATGGGGTTCTGCTTGAAGCCGTCCGGGCCGACCTGCTCGTAGTAGGCCTTGGGCACGATCCAGCCGATGCCGGTGGCGGGGGTGCCGTACAGGATGAGGAAGTCTACGAACGGCTCTTTGAAGTGGAACGTGATGTTTCGGGCGTCCTTCTTCTCGATCCGGTCCAGCTTGTCTTTGAACAGCTTGTTCTGCGTGCCCCGGTAGTTCATGTAGGTGAACTCGACATCGTCTGACGTCACGGGCGCCCCGTTGTGGAACTTGGCCCCTTGGCGAATCACGAACGACGCGCTCCTGTAGTCATCGGCGATCTCGAAGGACTCCGCCAAACTGGGTTGCAACGGATTGCCCGGGAAGGACTTGATCATGGAGTCATGGATGGAATACATGAAGCCGAAGGCGGTGATCACGTTGCCCGAGTCCTGCGGGTCCAGCCAGGCCGGGGTCAACGCCGTGTGCCAGCCGTACACCAACTTCCCGGTGGACGCCTTGCGGGGACCGGTGGTGGTGGTGGACACCTGATCCGGTGGCAACGTGGTCAGTGCATTCTGGGCTTCGATGGGGTCCGTTTGGGCAGTTTGCTGTTGTGAACTGTCTGTTGCGGAGTCCGAGGAGCACGCACCGGCCAGCAGTACCAGCGCGGTGGCTACACCCACGAGACGGCGTCGCATGATCATTCGGAACCCCCCGGTCCTGGCCGTCCTGCGGTCATCGACCAAAGGGCGTCCTGCGCGTTAGCTGGCGGGATCGTAGCCCTCGGTGTGCCCAGCGGCAATGAAAAATGTAACGCACAGCCCAACAGCTACGGCTACGCTCCCTGCACCGCCGGGAGTGGTGAAACGCGTCCCGGCTTGGCTCCACAAGGAGTGACGCATGGGATCGCCTCTGCTCGAGGTGCGGGATCTTCGCACCGAGTACCGCACGTTCGGTGGGACGCGGGTGCTGCCGGCGGTGGACGGGGTCAGTTTCACGCTGGAGGAAGGTAAGACCATCGGGTTGGTCGGTGAGTCCGGCTGCGGCAAGACCACCACCTGCTTATCGATCGTTCGCTTGTTGCCGCGGGGTGCCTCCGTCACCGGGGGCGAAGTGCTGTTGGCGGGGGAGGATCTGCTGCACCTTTCGGAGCGGCAGATGCAACGGGTTCGGGGCAAGGAGATTGCCATGATCCTGCAGGACCCCATGGCCTCGCTCAACCCGTTGTTCACGGTGGAGGATCAGGTGCGGGAGCCAGCACTGCACCATCGCCATCTCCACGGAGCGGCGTTGCGCACCAGGGTTCGCTCATTGCTGGAGTCGGTGCGCATTCCCTCGCCGGAGGTGCGCATGGGTGAGTACCCCCACCAGATGTCCGGTGGCATGCGCCAACGCATCGCCGGGGCGATCGCGCTGTCGGCGGGTCCCAAGGTGATCATCGCTGACGAACCGACCACCAGCTTGGATGTCACGATCCAAGCCCAGTATCTGGATCTGCTGAAGAATCTGCAGCGCGATACCGGTGTGGGGCTGATTTTCGTCACCCACGACCTGGGCATCGTGGCCAAGATGTGCGACGAGGTGGTGGTCATGTACGCCGGTAAGGCGGTGGAGCATGGTCCGGTGCGTGACGTGTTCTCCCGGCCCCGCCATCCCTATGCGGAGGCATTGTTGCGTTCGGTGCCCAAGATGGGAAGCAAGGAACCGCTTTACCGAATCGACGGCCAACCACCGAACCTGGCCGATCTGCCGCCGGGATGCGCCTTCAGCCCACGATGCGCCTTTGCTGAGGAGCGCTGCGGTGAGGCAGTGCCGCCGCTGGTGGAGGTGGGCCCGCACCATCGGGTGGCGTGCGTCCGGGCCCATGATCGCCTCCGTTTCGTGGTTCCAGGACCCAACAACGGCACGGTGGATGCCCCCGAAAGTGTTGCACCCGAAAGTGTGGCGCCATGAACGGGGGAGCGGCGGCTGCGGACACCGTGCTGGAGGTGCGAAACCTGGCCAAGTACTACGCCGCTGGGCGCTCGCTTTTCGGCCGGGGTAGGGGCAAAGGTCAGGTCAAAGCGGTTGACGACGTGAGCTTTTCGGTGGCCCGGGGTGAGACGTTCGGGTTGGTGGGGGAGTCCGGGTGCGGGAAAACCACCATTGCCAAGTTGATCCTGCGTATCGAGGCACCCACCAGCGGTCACATCTTTTTCGACGGGGTGGATGTGGCCACCTTGTCGGGCCGGGCCCTGCTGGGGTACCGCCGCTCGGTCCAGGCGGTGTTTCAGGACCCGTACGGTTCGCTCAGCCCTCGGATGCGGGTGCGGGACATCATCGGCGAACCGTTGGAGATTCACACGTCCAAGACCAAGGCGGAGATCGGCGACCGGGTGGGTGAGGTGCTGGAGCTGGTGGGCATGCGGCCCGATCACGCCCGGCTGTTTCCCCACGAGTTCAGCGGCGGCCAACGCCAACGCATTGCCATTGCCCGGGCCCTGGCCACCGACGCCCGGTTGTTGGTACTCGACGAAGCGGTTTCCGCCCTTGATGTGTCAATCCGGGCGCAGATCATCACCTTGTTGGAGCAATTGCAGCAGGATTTGGGCGTGAGCTATCTCTACATCGGGCACGATCTGGCCACCGTGTCCCACCTATCCCACCGGGTAGGGGTCATGTACCTGGGGCGTTTGTGCGAGATCGGCGAGAGCCTCACGGTGGCCACTGAGCCGCAACATCCCTACACCCAGGCGCTGTTCGCGGCGGCCCTGCCCTACCATCCCGACGAGCAGCGCTCCGCTCCACCGGTGACTGGAGAGGTGCCCAGCGCGCTGAACATTCCGAGCGGTTGCCGGTTCCACCCTCGCTGCCCGCACGCTTTCGATCGGTGTGCGGCGGAAGAGCCGGCCATGGTGCAGCTCGGTGCCACCCATCGCGCCAGCTGTCATCTGCTGAGCCGCACCCAGGACGCAGCTCCCGGTCCGGCCAACGCGACGGGCGCTGATCGGTCCCAGCCGGCCCCGGCGTAACATGAGGCCATGAGCGTAGCGGTGAGCACGGGTGCGGCGGGCGGCGCCGGCCAGCAGGCGGTGGGCCTGGAGCAGATTCGCCAGCAGGTCATGTGGCAGCGGCTCGTTGCGGTGGTGGAGGAGCAGGCCCGCACCCTGGTTCGCAGCGCGTTCTCCACGTCAACCCGGGAGGCGGGGGATCTGTCGGCAGGGGTGTTTGACCCCCAGGGGAGGATGTTGGCCCAGGCGGTCACCGGCACCCCCGGGCACATCAACTCCATGGCGGCCTCGGTGGGTCACTTCCTGGAGGAGTTTCCCATTGACACCATGGCCCCCGGTGACGTGTTCCTCACCAATGACCCGTGGAAGGGCACCGGGCACCTGTTCGACTTCGTGGTGGTGAGCCCCACGTTCTGGCGGGGCCAGCTGGTGGCGCTGTTCGCCTGCACCTCCCATGTGGTGGACATTGGCGGGGTGGGTTTCTCAACTGAGGGCCGGGAGATCTACCACGAGGGTTTGTACCTGCCGATCCTGCGCCTGGGTCGGGCCGGGGCGGACGGTCAGAGCGTGCTCGACGAAACGGTTTTGCGCATCATCCGGGCCAACGTGCGCGAACCGGTGCAGGTTGAGGGTGACGTGTACTCCCTGGCGGCCTGCAACGACATCGGCGGCCGGCGTTTGCTGGAGATGCTGGACGAGTACGACCTGGAGGACCTCGACGCCTTGGGGGCGTACATTCTGGAGAGTTCCCGCCGGGCCATGTTGGAACGCATCTCGGCCCTACCGGTGGGTACGTGGCACAATCAGATGCGCATTGACGGGGTCAGCGGCCCGTTGGATTTGGTGTGCACCATGACCGTGGGCGAGGGCCGCATCGGCGTGGACTTCACCGGCACCTCCCCGGCCCAGGACTGCGGCATCAACGTGCCCATGGCGTACACCGACGCTTACACCAGCTTCGGGGTGCGCTGCATCATCGGGCCTGACGTCCCCAACAACGCCGGGTCCTTGGAGATGATCAAGGTCACCGCCCCTCGGGGTTGTTTGCTCAATGCCCCCCACCCTCACGCCGTGAACGCCCGCCACGTGGTGGGCCAGATGCTGCCGGACACGGTCTTCGGTTGCCTGCACCAGTTCCTGCCTGGCCGGGTCCCCGCTGAGGGCACCTCCTCGCTGTGGAACATCGTCGCCACCGGCTTCCATGCCATACCGAATGGTACGACCAATGGTGACGGCGACGATGGCGGGGTTCGGCGGCGGTGGAACCTGATGTCATTCCATTCGGGCGGCGCCGGGGCCCGACCCACCAAGGACGGATTGTCCGCCACCGCCTTTCCGTCCGGGGTGCGGAACATGCCGGTGGAGATCAACGAGGCCATCACCCCCATCGTGTACTGGCGCAAAGAGCTTCGCCCCGGTAGCGGCGGCGAGGGCCGATTTCGGGGCGGGCACGGGCAGGTGGTGGAGCTCGGCAGCCTGCAGGACGAGCCGTTCACCCTGGCCTGCACCTACGAGCGGGTGGTGCATCCGGCCCGGGGTCGGGAGGGCGGCGAACCCGGTGCCTGCGGTGCGGTGACCCTGGTGGGCAGCGGCGAACGGCTGGCATCGGTGGGTCGCAACGTGATCCCTGCCGGTGAGCGGGTGCTGTTGGAGTTTCCCGGCGGCGGCGGGTACGGCCCCCCGGCGGAGCGGGACCCGGCCCTGATCGAAGCCGAAGAACGGTCCGGGATGGCGCAAGGTGGTGCAGCCCGATGACAGGTTGACCTGACGCACCCGTTGGTGGCCTTGCCGGGTGCTCACCGCGGCGGAGTTACTCGAAGGCGCCGGCCGCCGCCAGATCTGCGGCCCGGTCATCGTCGTAGCCCAGCACTTCGGTCAGCACCTCCCAGTTGTGTTGGCCCAGGGTGGGCGGGGCTCCCACCACCGCCGGGGTGCGGGACAGGCGGTAGCGGCTGCCCTCCACCCAGGTTTTCCCCATGGCACCGTGCGGCACCTGTACGAAATGGCCCCGATGAGCCAGCTGCGGGTCATTGAACGCTTCCACCGTGTTCTGCACCTGATGGGCGGCGATTCCCCGGGCGATGAGGCGGTGCTGCACCTGCGCTGCGGACAATCCTGACGTCCACCCCTCAATGATCTGGTCCAGGTCTCTACGTCCGGCCCGTCGCTGTTCAATGGTGAGCTCCGCCAGGTCCGGTCGCTGCAGAACGTCACACAACGCCCGCCACGGCTCCTCCCCGGTCACGGCGATGGCCACCCACTCCTCGGTCCCACGCGCCCGGTAGGTGCCGTGGGGGGCGAACACCGCATCATCGTTGCCGGCCCGCTCGACCACGGTGCCGTTGACGGTGTACTCCAGGACCGACTGCCCCATGAACTGTAGTGATGCCTCGGCTTGGGACAGATCAATGTACTGACCTTGTCCGGTGCGGCGGCGATGCTCCAGTGCGGCGAACACCGCCAGCAGCAGGAACCGGGGTGACACATAGTCGGTGTAGGCGCTGAAGGGGCCCCCGGGTAGGCGATCAGGCCAGCCGGTCACGTGGAACCAACCGGATATCGCCGCCGCCATGGTGCCGAATCCGGCCAGGCTGGACTCCGGCCCGTAGTGACCCATCAGGCAACTCGAGGTCATGATCAGATCCGGTTTGTGGACTCGTAAAGATTCGTAATCGAACCCGAAACCGGTCATGGCCTTGGGGGTGAACGATTCCATGGTGATATCAGCCCAGCGCACCAGATCCAGCGCCACTTCCCGGCCGGCGGGGGTGGAAAGATCCAGCGCGATGGACCGCTTGCCGGCGTTGACATTGGTGAACTGCATGTTCCAGTCCGGGTGGATCTTGTTGTCCTGGAAGTTTCCGGCGGTGCGCAGGGTGTCCTGGCGGCGGCTGGACTCGATGCGGATCACGGTGGCCCCCAGATCCGCCAACATGCGACTGCAATAGGGTCCGGCGAAAACCCACATGAAATCGCAGATCTTGAGCCCCTCCAGCGGTCGAGCGGGACCAGTCGGGGTCGGCGTGGCGGTTGGCTTCGGAATGGTTCCGCCGGACGGTACGTGCGGACGAGCCCAGATGCGATCACCTCCGGAGCCCGCCGCGGCGCTCACATCCGGCCCTATCGCCGTGGCGATCGGTGTGTTGGGCAGCGGCGCGGCGGAGAACTTGGCGAAGGCCCCCGCCGTCCGTACCGTACCGAATGGTCCGGCGTCGGCGTCGTGCCAGAACTCCCGCTCGGCGAAGTGCCCGCTGGCCAATAGTTCGGCCATGGTCACCACCGGGGCGATGAGCAGGCGCCGGGTGAAGGTGGCCTGGTACAGCTCAGCCTTGGTCTTGGTGGCCAAGAAGTCCGCCACGATCAGCTTGATGCGCTCGTATTCCGCCATGGGCTCACGGCCGTCGTAGAGCATGGTGGCGTAATCAATCCAGTCTTTGTCCAGAGTGGCTTGATCGCAAAAGCCTTCTTCGTGGATCCACTCCATGAGGTTGCGGGTAAAGGGCCCCATCGACACCCCGAACAGGAACGTCACCGATACCTGCCCGTCCCGGCAGGGCCATAGCAGCTGCACCTTGGTATCCAGCCCGGCCAGGCGGATGCCCCCGGCCTCCCGGCTGGCGGCACCGGCGTGGCCCGGGTGACACAGCAAGAAACTCTGGCTGCACACACTGTGGGACTGTTGCGCCGAAATATCGATGAATTGACCCAAGCCCGAGTGATGGTCCCGTTCGTACAGCGCCACCAGAGCGGCACCGGCTGCATCCCCGGCGGCGTGATGGAACACCTGGGGCACGGTGACGCGCAGCGGGGCCCTATCACTATCCCCGGTGAGGCTGCTGTAACCCGACGCCGCCGCCAAGGTCAGATCGGTGGCCGGCCAGTGCGCCTTGGGTCCGTCACTTCCGAAGGCGGTGATGGCGGCATGCACCAGGCGGGGGTTGGCCCGGGCCAGCACGTCATGACCAAGGCCCAGCCCGTCCAGCACGCCGGGATTGAACGATTCCACCAGCAGATCGGCCTCTCGCACCATCTGCAGCAGCGCCGCCCGCCCCTCCTCACGGTGCAGGTCCACCACCACTGAGCGCTTCCCTCGGTTGAAGGCCCAGTGGTACAGGCTGCGGTCCGGCCCCGCCTGGTTGCCGGCGAAAGGGCCCAGTGCCCGAGAGGAGCTGCCACCGGGCGGTTCCACCAGCACCACGTCCGCGCCCAGGTCCGCCAGCAGCTTGCCGCAGAGTTGTCCCCGCTCATCGGTCAGGTCCAATACCCGATAGGACAACATCTGGCACCTCCACGGTCAGCGAGAACTGCTGTCACCCTCCCACAGATGACGGCCAGGGGTGTTCCGCGCTGCCGTGCTGCCGTTCTGCGCTTGGTCCGAGCCGCGAAACGGGCAGGATGCAAGGAAAAGCGTCGTGACGGGGGTCTTGTGGCGCGATGCGGTGTCCAGAATCGGCCAGAATCGGCCAGAACGACGCCAGCTGCTGGAAATGCCGGCGCGGGTTGGGCGATGGGTCAGCTGACGGTGGCGGTTACCTCGCCGCGGGGGCGCCAGGGTTGCCGGCGGCGTCCACGGCCTGCACCCGGTAGCTGTAGCTGCCACGGCTCAACGCCTCGCTGACGGCACGGTAGCTCGCTCAGGACCTGCAAACGCATGATGATCGCTGTCGTCACCCGTGACGTTGCAGCGGTGACCTTCTCGTTGTCGGGACGGTCCCGTTCGGGCTGGTAAGGCGGGCGTTTCATCGAGGTCGGATCTTCGCCTTGATGGTGAAACGAATTTGAACGATCTGCTCATTAGACCTCCCCTCGGTCGCGGACAGTGGGTCCGCCGAACGAGCAAGGGCGAAACGATGAACGTTCAGAGGATGAGCATGGTGCGAGCGGCGGTGGCGGGGCTGGTGGCGGTGGCCGTGATGGTGGCCACGCCGGTGACGGCTCGGGCGGAGGGGGAAGGCGGGGCCGGCTCGCGTCGCGGGAGCACCGAGCCCACCGTCACCGTGCTGAACGCCGATGCCCTCAACGGTCTGGGCAGCGGCAGCGCGGTGGGCCCCGGGGGCGCCCTGTATGTCACCAACAGCACCGACGGCACCTTGCTGCGGGTCGACCCCGACAGCGGGCAAGCGGTGGTGGTGGGCTCCGGCTTGCCGCCCGAGCTGATCGATATCGGCGGGGCCACGGACGTGGTGTTCTGGAAGGGCAGGGCCTACGTGATCGTCATGCTGGCCGGGGCGGATGTGGGTGGCAGCGCGGCCACCGGGGTGTACCGCCTCGGTGACGATGGCCGGTTCTTGCTCTTCGCTGACATCGGCGCCTTTGCCCGGGCCCACCCGCCCGCGGACCCCGACGTCTTCCTGGCCGAGGGGGTGCTGTACGCCATCGACGTGTGGCGGAACAGCCTGGTGATCACCGATGGCCACCACGCCCGGGTGTACCAGGTGGACCGTCGCGGCCGGGTCTCGGAGCTGCTGGCGTTCCCCAACACCGACGACCTCGTGACCGGTGTTGAGGTGGCCGATGGTCGGCTGCTGCTGACCACCCCGGGGCCCATCCCGCACCTGCCGGCCAGCTCGAAGGTCCTTGAGTTTCGCCGGGGCGAGACCACCGTGGTGGGCCAGTGGCCGGCCAGCTACCAGGGGAACCGGGGCCTGATCGTGGACGTAGAGGTCGGCCCCCGGCATCGCTTGTACGGGCTGCTGCAAGGGCATTGGGACTTGCCCGACGACCCGAGCAACGAAGGCTTCCCGGCGGCGCGCAACACCGGCGAACTGGTGCGGATTGAGGACGGGAAGTTCAAGACCATCGTCGGCGGGCTCGATCAGCCGACGTCATTGGACTTCATCGGCCGCTCGGCGTTCGTGGTCACCTACACCGGGACCATCGTGCGTATCGACGGCCTCTGATCTGATCACGCGGGTCCGCAGGGTCGGGTCGGGCTCAGCGGGTGGGGACTTCGCCTTTGACCACGTGGGGCGGGATCCGCGGCCAACTGGTCGGTATGTTTTTCACCTATCGTCGGGCGCTGACCCGATGCGTTGCGGTTGGTCGCAGAGGTAGAGTGAGATCGTGATGCGGTCGGTACTGTGCGACGAGCAGGCCTTCGCTGAGCTCATCGGCGAGGGCGCGCTGTACGACTACGAGCTGGGAGAGCGGTACATCGTGGCGCCAGCGGCCAGCTTCGAGCACGGCAAAAAGCAGAGCATCATCATCCATGTTCTGCTGAACCACTTTGTCGAGGTGTCCGCACCGGCGAACCTGGGTGTGCTTGGCGAGCCCGGCCAACGCTGGTACGTCGTGCCCGGTGTGGTTGTCGCGCCAGAGGACACCACCGGCGGGGACGCCCTCCTCGATGCGGTGATCGCAGTCGAGATCTGCTCACCCCGGGAAGATCCGGCTGCAAAGCTCGCCGCCTACCGGGAGGTCATGGCCCGCACTGGCTTGCATGTCGGTGAGGTGTGGTACGTCGACGGCGCAACGGTCTCGGTGCACCCCGATGCCGCTGAGCACGGCCCGACCGCTCATCCGGCGGCGCTCGCTGCGGTTGAGGCCGCGTTGCGCATGTAGATCAGCGGGCGGGTTCTTCGCCTTTGACCACGTGGGGCGGGGGCCACTGGCCGGGGATCTCGCCCACGGTGAACAGGTGCTGGTGTACCGGGGTCAACAGCTCGGTGAGGCGGGCCACGCCGGGGGCACCGAGACGATGAGCCGGTTCCGCCGCCAACCGGTCGGTATGGTCCTCCACGGCGCGGCGGGCGGCGCGGCCGGCCTCGGTCATGGTGCCATCGGGTTGCAGCCAGCCCCGTTCCACCAGCGCTGCCACCGCCGTGTCCCACTCCTGGTCGTTCCAGCCCCGGATTTTCAGCAACGTGGCCTTGTTGCCGTGACCGCGGGCGGCCATGAGCACCTGGCATTGCACCGGATCGATCTCGGCGGCGGCCAGCGCGATGGTGTGACTGTCCCCCCGATGTTCCCGCAGCAGCGTGCAGGCGTGCCACAGCTGGAGGTACGGGGCATTGGGCCACGGCAGGGCGGTGTGGCCGGCATACAACGGCCGGGCGCCGCTCTCCACGCCTTCGATGGCGTCGCGGGCCATCGTTGCCGCCTCAGCCACGGCGTCGGTATGGGACAGCCCTGCGCCGGCGGTGGCGAAGATGCGCCGCCAGGCCCGATCCACCGCGTCGAGGCGTATCTCCAAAGATTGCTCCACTCCGACATGTCGCCACACCTCGGGGATGGCCCGGGCCACCATGCGATGGGCGAACCCGTAGAACGTGGCGGTGATGA
>JBJXFH010000043.1:0-18223 GCA_046155365.1 Acidimicrobiales bacterium
GGTCGGCTCAATTCTCGACGATCCTGGTGGTGCCCTGTGGTCCACCACGGACCTCGTGCGGTACCTGGTTCGCTGTCAGCTCCTCGCAGGGAACTTCTACGCCCTCCGCAAGGGTCGGGTGCTGTTCCCTATCCATCCGGAGCGCGTGACCACCTACGCGGTCTACACGCCCCGTGACGGCCGCCTGGTGGAGCGCTTGTACAAGGTCATGCCGCCGAACACCCGGGCGTCGGCGTCTTGGCTCGACTCGCTTCGTCAGATCGACGAGGGTGAAGCGCAGGTTTACACCTCCGCTGAGATGTTCCACGTCCCTGGCTTCGGCTTCGACGGCACGCAGGGCTACTCCAAGATCACCACTTACGCCACGTCCTTGGACACGATGGGGATGGTCGAGCGCACGACCAACTCGTTCTACAAGAACGGCAGTCAAATGTCGGGCTTCCTCAAGACTGATCGGACACTTAAGGTCGAGCAAGCGACCCTGATGAAGGAGCGGTGGCAAGAGAAGATCTCGGGCGTGGACAACGCCGGTGAGATCGCGGTCTTGGACGGCGGCGTTACCTTCGAGCCGGTATCCATCAGCCCCGTCGATGCGGAGTTGTTGGCCACCAGGCGCTTTTCTATCGAGGATGTGGCCCGCATCTTTGGCGTGCCTTCGATCATGCTCAACGAGTCAGGTAACGGCTTCATGGCTGGTGCGGGTGTGGATGCGCTCAACAGGTTCTTCCTCACTCAGACCATCGAGCCGCTCCTGACCTCCATCGAGCCTTGGTTGACGCGAGAGTTGCCCTCCGGGCAGGTCGCTCGCTTCGACCGGACCATCCTCACCAAGCCCGAGCCCAAGGTGCTGGCGCAGACCTTGGCCATCTACCGTGATCGAGGGATCATGACCGTCAACGAGCAGCGCAAGCAGCTCGGCCTGCCGGCCATCAAGGAGCCGTGGGCCGACGATCCACGGTACGTGACCCCCAAGCCCGACGCCTCGGCGCCAGCAGGCCAGGACGGTAGTCACGGGGGCGGCTCGGACGCCGAGATCGCTCCATAAGATCTTTCAAGTGACTGGACACTTGGAAGTAGCGAATCCCTAGCGGAGGATTCGCGTCGGGCGGCCACCTAGCGTGGACGCGAAAGAGGCGGGACCGGTTCAAGGTCCCGCCTCTTACAACTTGTGGTGTTCGAGACCCCATGTTGCATCTGGGTCCGCCAGGAAGTTTCCGCCACTCTGATCAGCAGCACCGGCGAGGCTTCTCCGGATGTTGTCAACAACTAACGATAGAGTGGGAGCGATGAGCAAGATTCGACGCACGAGCAGCATTGGTGACCTGTCGGTTGCCCGCGCAAAGCTTGTTGAAGATGACGCCAGCGAAGAGTCGCTGTCGTTTCGTGGGCACGCTGCAGTGTTCAATCAGGCCACGCTCATCGGTACCGTCCGTTGGGGCTTCGTCGAATGGATCGAGCGCGGAGCATTCGCCCCTGTGCTTGACGATGACGTGCGACTCCTGATCAACCACGACGGAGTCCCGCTCGCCCGCACCACCAACAACACTCTGAGGCTCTCTGAAGACAAGACTGGACTCGTCGCTGAGGCTGACCTTGCTCCTGTTCAATTGAGCCGCGACCTTGCTACTCTGGTAGAGCGGGGGGATATCACTCAGATGTCCTTCGCGTTCTACCCAGGTGAAGAGCGAGTTGGTACAATCGACCTCGGTAATCGTGCCAAGGACAGCCTCCCTGCCGGAATCCCTGATGAGTGGGATGGCCTCCCCTTCCGCGCAGTCACCAAGATGTCTCGCCTGTTTGACGTGAGTCCGGTGACCTACCCTGCATATGAGGGGACCGATGCTGAGATGGTCTCAGAGAAGATTCAAGCGGAAATTCGTTCCTTCCTTGAGTCGAATCCCGGAATCAGGTTCGAAGCGAAGTATAGCGCACAGGAGCGGGCTTCACGAGCTCGCGCAAACCAGATCGCCTGGTCTAAGGCGTAAGGAGAGATATGTCCGAGTTCACCGACGCCTTCGCGCGTCATGTAGGGCGTCATCCCGCGACCATGACCGCGTCGTCGAACAGATGCGACAGTCGCCGCATCGTCTGGACCAGCATCGCCACGTGCCACGGGCACGGCTCCGCTGTCGACCCCGGCGGAAATTGAATGCCGAGGACCTCGACCTGATACCGATAAGCCTCCTCTGGGCTGAGGTACTGGGCCGCTGCGTGTTCTGCGCTAACTGCCCCAATGGTGGTCGTGAGCTGGTCGATCGAGAACCTCGGCCTGTGGAACCGGAGCATTCCGGGGACCCCTCTGATTCTCATGTCTGCGAACTCTGGAACTTCTTTAGACGGCAGAACCAACTTCGCCTTCATGAGCTCCTCGCCAGCAGCGCTGCGATGAGGGATCGAGCTTCCCGCTTCGGCAACTGCTCGCAGATCGGTGTGAGCTTCTTGAGGCGGTCGGCGAAGTTGCGGTGAGTCTCCACGATGCGCAGACCCTCCTGGTACAGCTCATCTCGTTCGTACGGCCTCATGAGGACGATCCGACCTTCCGCTTGCTTGCGATTGTGTTCAGTTGATCAAGCAAATCCTCGAACAACGCGTCGCCGGGTTCTGGTGGACAGAAACTCATCAGCCACATGAAGTCATCGATGATGGCGTCCAAAGGACAACCGTTGGGCTCGCGGCCATCGAACAGGACGGCGCCCCAATCTTGCCACTCTTGCCGCAGCTGGAACTCGGACTCCACCTGGTTCCAGTCGAACGGAGGTGAGCTCACGTCTGGCGTCACCCTTCTCATGACACTCTCTACTGAGTTATCTTGGATCGGCTTCAAGACCTCCTGGGTTATCCGTTGCATGACCTGCTGAGGGACCTGTTTGTCACTCTCGACGAGCGCCTGAAGCGCTCGCATCTTCTCTCCGAGCGTCTGCCCGTGCTTGGCCGTGTAATAGGTCGAGAGCACTAACGATGGTGGGGTGATGTGGGCTTGCACTTGGCCTCCTTGGTCGGCGCTGTGTTGCGCTGGAGACCAGGAAAGTCGATCCCTGAGTATCAACGTGGGCTAGACACCCAGGTCACGTTCATGTTGCTGGGCGGTCGACTGGCGGACCGGTGGGGTCGGCGGCGCATCTTCGTGGCCGGCATGGCGGTGTTCTGCCTGGGGGCGGCGTTGTCGGCGGTGGCTCCGGTCATCGGGCTGGTGATCGCCTCTCGGGTGGTGCAGGCGGTCGGGGTGGCCATGGTGCTGCCCTCCTCGTTGGCGGCGGTGCTGCCGCTGTTCCCGCAGTCCCGCCACGCCTCGGTGGTGTCGTTGTGGGCGGCCATGGGGGTGTTGGGCTCGGCGGTGGCGCCGACCATGGCCGCGGGGGTGCTGCAGATCGCCAGTTGGCGGTGGGTGTTCGCGGCGGTGATCCCATTCGGGTTGGTGGCGCTGGTGGCGGGGCGCAGCCGGCTGGATCAGGGGGTGTTGCCGGTCAGCCCGGCGCCACTGGACCTGCTGGGCACGGTGGCGGGCACCGTGGCGGTGGGCGGGTTGGCGGTGGTGGTGGTGCAAGGGCGCCACTGGGGCTGGACCTCGCCGGCGATCGCCAGCGTGGCCGTGGTGGCAATGATCGCCGGCTGGGCCTTCGTGGCGCGGTCGCTGCGACACCCCGAACCGCTGTTGGATCTGGGCCTGCTGCGGGTGGCGCCGTTCCGGGTGGTCACCGCCGCCACCGGGCTGGTGTCCGTGGCCACCGCGGCCACCTGGTTCATGTATCCGCTGTTCATGACGGCGGTGTGGGGCTACTCCATCTTCGAGGTGGGCCTGGCCATCAGCCCCGGGGCACTGGCCATGATCCCGGTGACGGTGCTCTCGGGCCGGCTGGCGGACCGCCACGGCTACCGACCGTTGCTGGTGGGGGGATCCACGGTGGCGTTGTTGGCGGTGGTGTGGCTGGCGTGGCGGCTGCAACCCGGAGCCAGCTACGCGGCGGCGTTCCTGCCGGGGACCTGCGGCATCGGCCTGGGCATGGGGCTCATGATGGGCCCGGCCAACTCCGCCGCCCTGCGCGAGATCAGCCCCGCCAAGCTGGGCGCGGCCAACGCCGCCTTCAACACCGTGCGATTCCTGGGCTCGGCGTTAGGGGTGGCGGTAGCGGCGGCGGTCATCGGCGCCAGCGAGGGTGTGGCCCGAACCGCGGCGCTGGAGCGGGCGTTCTGGGTGGTGGCCGCGCTGATGGCCGGCGGCCCCCTGCTGCTGGCCCTGCGTTACCGGCCCACCCGGCCCACCCGGCCGACCGGGCCGGCCTCTCGCCTCGGGTAGGGGCCGTTCAGCGCTGGCAATCCACGGCGATCTCGAGGGCGGCGCACACCTGTTCCATGCGGGCGTCGCTCAGTCGTCCGATGCGGGCAACGAGCAGACCGAGCGAGACGCTTTCAACGGCGTCGAGGTTGACCACTTCGCCAGCCCGGTGCCTGGCCAGGAGGGCAGCGAGCGCCTCGTCGAGGAGGGTTGCGTCCGGGACACCCGCCCGTGGCTGGCGGGCCCGGGTGAGGAGCGTGCGATCGACCGTTGTGCTGACGCGCATGCGACTCATGCCGTCATCGTGCCACGGTCATGCCACAGTCATGCCACAGTTATCCCACGGTCAGGGCACGATCATGCCGGCTGGCACCGCCAACCGGAACGTAGGTCATGGTGTGGTCAGCTCCAACGGTCCCTCAGGCGTCCGCGAGTTGCGCCAGGCGATCCCGCAGCTTCTTCTCGCTGACGGGTTGGCTGGTGCCGAGGGACTGGGCGAAGGTGGCCACCCGCAGTTCCTCCAGCAGCCAGCGCAGGTCGGTGACCTCGGGCGGGTGGGCCCCGGACGGCCAGCGGGCCGCCAGCCGGTCGAAGTCCGCTTCCAGTTGCTGCTGGGTGGCCATGCGGATCTGATCGGCCCGAGGGTCCTTGAGCGCCTTGTCCAGCCGCCGGTCGATGGCCTGCAGGAACCGGCAGAGGTCCCCCAGGCGCGCCAAACCCGTGGTTCGCACGAAACCCGGATGAACCAGATCGGTCAACTGCAGGCGCATGTCGGTCACCGCCCGCTGCAGTTGGGGGTTGGCGACGCTGTCCAGTCGGGTGGCGAGCTGGGCCGCCTCCCGGAGGGCGTCGCTGGCGTCGGTGAGGGCGGCGGGGAAGGAGCGGGTGAACCCCTTCGTCACCGCCGAGCGCAACCGGTCGAAGCCGGCCTCGTCCCATACCGGGCCGCCGGCTTGGCCCAGCAGCTCGTCGAGGGCGGCCACCACGCAGTCCTCGAGCAGGTCGTTGGTGCTGATGCGCAGGCGGGCGGCGGCCAGTTTGGTGGCGTTGCCGACGGTCCGCCCGTGCTGGCGGGCGGCGCCGATGGTCAACCGCAACAGCCGACGGGTGCCTTCCCAGTGGGCGGCGGCCTGTTCGGTGGGGCTGGTGAAGGTTCGCAGACCCACCGATTCGCCCTCGTCGAACAACGCCGGGAAGCCCTGCAGCTCGGCGTCCAGTTCCACCACCTTGGGGATGGTTCCGAAGGTCCAACTGCGCTGACCACTGCGTTCCAGGTCGGCGGCGGCGTGGCGCAGGGTGGCCCGCAGGCGCGGTCGCAGCGCCGATTGCAGCCGACCCAGGTCCCTGCCCTCGGCCAGCACCTGCCCGGCGGGATCCACCACCCGAAAGTTGAGCCGCAGGTACTCGTCGGTATCCTCCAACGAGAACGTGCCAGCCGGTACGGTATGGCCACTGACGCGGCTCACGGTGCGAGCCAGCGCATCGATCAGAGGCCCCTGAGTCGGTGACATACCGCTTAGCATCTCGCGCGCCGCGTTGGCCACGGGCATGAACTGGCGGCGCTCGGCCTTGGGCAACTGGCGCAACAACGCGCCCACCAACTCGGTTCGCATCCCCGGCACCGACCAGTCGAAACGCTCACCCTGCAGCTGGTTCAACTGGCCCAGACCCACGGTGACGGTGACCCCGTCCTGCGCAGTGGTTGGCTCGAAGCGATAGGTCAACGGCAGCTCGACGCCGGCCCGGGTGACCCAGGCATCGGGAAAATCCTGTGCGAAGGTGGCCAGCTGGGCCCGCTCAGCGTCGTTGAGCAGATCCTCGACGTGCAATGACAGCAGCGTGGGCTGGGCGTCCCGGGACCGTTTCCACCAGGCGTCGAAACGTTGGCCGGACGTGACCTCGGCGCCGATGCGGGCGTCGTAGAACTCGAACAGCGCCTCATCGTCAGGGCCCAGATGGCGTCGGAGCCGGTGCTGGCGGTCGTGCCAGACGTCGAGCACCCCGCGGTTGGCGGCCACGAAACGGTGGTGGGTCTGCCAATCGCCTTCAACAAGGCCGTGACGGATGAACTGGTCCCGGGCGAAGGCGGCGTCGATCCGGCCGAAATCAACCCGCCGGCCGCTGATGATGGGCAGCCCGTACAGACTGACCCGCTCCAGGGCCACCGTGCCGGCGCGCTCGGTGGACCAGTGGGGATCGGAGTACTGGTACACCAACAGGTGCGGTGCCAGCTTCTCCACCCACTCCGGTTGAATGGCGGCCACCCGGCGGGCCCACAGCTTGTTGGTCTCCACCAGCTCTGCCGCCATCACCCAGCGGGGGTTGCGCCGGGCCAGCGCGGAATCCCGGGCCAAGCTGAAGCGGGAGCCACGAGCGCCCTGATAGTCCTTGCGTTCGGGATCCAGCCGCCCGATGTGGGACAACAGACCGGAAAGTATGGCCCGGGTGATGTGGTTGGGCGGAGGGTCGGTGTGGTTGGTCCGGTAACCCAACTCATTGGTCACCCGCCGAAGCTGCGCCACCAGATCCTGCCATTCCCGGACCCGCAGATAGTTCAAGAACTCGCTGCGACACATGCGCCGGAACGCACTGGAGGAAAGCTCGTGCTGTTGTTGTTGGAGATAACTCCATAGATTGAGATAGGTCAGCAGATCCGAGTCCGGGTGGATGAAACGGCGGTGGTGCTCAGCGGCGGCCTGCTCTTTGCCGGTGGGCCGCTCCCGGGGATCTTGGATCGACAAGGCGGCGGCGATGATGCTGACCTCCCGCACGCAATCGAGATGATCGGCCTCCAGAACCATGCGTCCCAAGCGGGGGTCGAGGGGCAGGCGGGCCAATTGGCGCCCGATGCGGGTGAGCCATCCCTTGGTGCCCGCCCGCTGCGGATCCAAGGCGTCGAGTTCCTCCAGTAACGTCACCCCGTCTTTGATGGCCCGTCGCTCGGGGGGCTGCACAAAGGGAAAATCTGCGATGTCGCCCAGGTTCAGCGCCGCCATCTGGAGAATGACGGAGGCCAGGTTGGTGCGGAGGATCTCGGGCTCGGTGAACGGCGGGCGGCCGGCGAAGTCATCCTCGGCGAACAGCCGGATGCACACCCCGGGCCCGATGCGGCCGCAACGACCGGCCCGCTGATTGGCCGACGCCTGGGAGATGGCCTCGATCGGCAGGCGCTGCACCTTGGTGCGACGGTTGTACCTCGAGATCCGGGCGGTGCCGGTGTCGATCACCCCCCGGATGCCGGGCACGGTGAGGGAGGTTTCGGCCACGTTGGTGGCCAACACGATGCGCCGCTGACGGTGATCGGCGAAGATCCGGTGCTGCTCCGCCATTGACAACCGGGCGTAGAGCGGCAGGATCTCGGTGTCGGGCCGGTCCTGGCGGCGCAGGGCCTCCGCGGTGTCACGGATCTCGCGCTCACCGGACAGGAACACCAACATGTCACCCGGCCCTTCGGCGCACAGCTCACCGACGGCGTCGAGGATGGCCTGGGTCTGGTCCCGGGTGTCGGTGCTGGCCGGGCCGGCATCCTCGGCGTCGGACTCGAGGGGTCGGTAGCGCAACTCCACCGGGTACGCCCGACCCGACACGTTGATGATCGGGGCCGGGTGGCCGTGACGGGCGAAGTGCTCGGCGAAGCGCTCGGTGTCGATGGTGGCCGAGGTGATGATCAGCTTCAGGTCGGCCCGGCGGGTGAGGAGTTGGGTCAGGTAACCCAGCAGGAAGTCGATGTTGAGGCTGCGTTCGTGGGCCTCGTCGATGATGATGGTGTCGTAACGGCGCAGTTGGCGATCTCGCTGGATTTCCGCCAGCAGGATGCCGTCGGTCATGACCTTGACCATGGTGCGCTCGGTGACCCGGTCGGTGAAACGCACCGCATACCCCACCAGGCCGCCCACCTCCTGGCCCAACTCGCTGGCCACCCGCTCGGCCACCGCTCGGGCCGCCAGCCGCCGGGGTTGGGTGTGCCCGATCATCCCGTCCAGCCCCCGCCCCGCTTCCAGGCACAACTTGGGCAGCTGCGTACTCTTCCCGGAACCGGTCTCCCCGGCCACGATCAGGACCTGATGCGTGCGGATAGCGGTGACGATCTCGTCACGATGGGCCGTGACGGGCAGCTCCGCCGGATAGCGCAACGGCGGAATGGTCGCCCGCCGCGCCGCCCGCCGCAGTTCCGCCGAATCAACCCGCCCGGGGTCGGCGGCCGCCGGCTCCATTCGGCGGGGTTCGGGCACGCCGGGATCGGTCCGGGCGGGTTCCAACCGGCCGCGTTCGGTTTGGCCGGGTTCGGGTTGGTCAGGTTCGGGTTGGGCGGGTTTGGACCGGCCGCGGTTGGGTCGGCGGCGTCCGGGCCGGCCGCGTTCGGCGAGGTCGGGTTCGGGCCGGCCGGTTTCGGTTCGGGCGGGTTCGGGTTGGCCGGGTTCGGGTTGGCCGGGTTCGGCGAGGCTGGGTTGGGGCACGCTGCGATCGGTTCGGGCGAGGTCGGGTTCGGGTTGGCGGGCGTGGGCGCGGTCGGGTTGGGCCGAGGTGGGTTGGTGCCGGGGGGGTTCCGGCGGCGCTGGTTCGGGCCGGGCGGGCTCGGGTTGGGCGGGCTGGTTGGTGGTGGCGGCTCCGGCCGAGGCGGGGTCCGGCGGCACGGGGGCGCGGGTCTGCGCCTCGCTGGCGGGGGAAGGGGACAGCCCCGCGGGTTCACTCACGAAACACCAGCCTACGAGCCGTCCGGGCCGGCCCACGCCGACGATGTCGAGACCGCCGATCGGGGTTCAACGTCACGTCGGGGGCCGCTGCGGTTGGCCGGGCTTCGTTTGGGGGCGATGGTTCCGTTCAGGAGGGCCCTCAGATTCAGCTGATCAGGTTCCGAGGGGCGGCTACTGCGGGACCTCGCCACGGGGAGTGGGCAAACCGCGCCCGGTCTCGGTTTGACTTGTGCACTTTGGAAGGCCGCCCCGGGGATGGCGGTTAGAAAAGCGCAGGCCAGGCCATCTGTCCCGGGAACGGCCAGGCAGCAAATCCCGACCAAAGTGCGCAAGTCAGCACCGAGTGTTTGTCGGCGCGCACCCGTCCCTCAAAGAACGGCCACGTAGCGTGATCAAGCGGGGAGGCGATACACGTCTGGCGCGCCAAGCGTTAGGCGCCGGCGGGGCCCTCCGCTTCCTCGATAGGGACCGAGGACGCGGTTTGGCGGGCCAAGATCGCCAGGGCGGCGAAGGCCATGAACAGGCCCAGCGCCTGGAGGATGGTGATCTTCTCGCTGAGGAACAGGGCACCGGCAATGGCGGCACCGACAGGTTCGCCTTGCAGCAGCACCGACGCCACCGACAGGTCCACGTGCGGCTGGGCCCAGGTCAGCAGGCCGTGGCCCAGGCAACCGGGCACGATGGCCAGGGCCAGCAACCAGCCCCATCCGTGGGTGGGTGGGGCCAGACCTTCCTCGGCGAAGATCAGCACCACCGGGATGAGGCTGATGGTGGCGATGGCCGCCATGAGGAAGAGGTACTCCATCGTGCCCACCCCTTCACGGGCCTTCTTGGTCACGAAGAGGTAGCAAACCCAGATGGCGATGGCCAGCACCGCCAGGCTCAATCCCATTGCGGTGGTGGTGCTGGCCTCATCGTTGAACCCCAGGACCACGAACAGGCTGACCCCGCCCACCGCCCCGGCGGCGCACAACATGGCCAACCCGCTGACCTTCTCGCCCAGGAAACGATTGCCGGCGAACATGGCCATGACCGGGGTGAGGGCGCCGGTGACGGTGGCGATGCCCACGCTGGCGTCTTCCAGCGCCGTGAACCACACCGCCAGGTTCACGCCAAACAACATACCGCCTGGTAGGGAGCGGCGGACCATGTCCCAGGTGATCCGGCGGCGGGTGACCAAACAGATCAGGCCGAAGACCACCGCCACGATGAGCAGGCGCCAGAAGGCGATCACCGTGCCCGGCAGCGCCGCCTTCTTGGCCAGCACCCCCGAGGAGGACCAGCAGGCGCAGGCCGCCAACACCGCCAACACCCCCAGGGCTGACGTGCGCGCCGCGGCTTTGGCGGCCGCGGTGGCATCGGCGGCGTCGGCGGCCATCTCGTCAGCGGTTCGGACGGGCTGGGGTATCACTGCTGCGCCTGGTACTGCTGGGTCGGCGGGCATTCCGGTGGTGACGGCGTCGGTGGTCACCGGATCTCAGTTCCGCACGACTTGGGGGCTGTCGAGGTTGAGGGCCAATTCGGTGTCGACCCGGCCGGCGATGCGGGTGTGCCACATGCGGCGGGGTTGGGTGAGATCGAACGGGGTGGCCTGGTGCATCAGCCGGCGGTTGTCCCACACCACCGCGTCGCCCACTTCCCACTGATGGTGATAGATCCGAGGCGGCTGGCAGGCCTCGTCGTTCAGGCGGTCGATCAGACGCTCGGATTCCTCGGGGTCCATCCCCACGATGCCGTACGCGTGGCGGCCCACACACAGGTTCGGCCGGCCGGTGTCGGGGTGGATCTTGACCAGCGGCCGCAAGGACGGCTCGGTCTGGTGGTACCCGTACCCGTCGTAACCGCCCTTGGTGTTCTGGGTGGGCAGGTACCCGGCCCGTCCCTGGCTGTAGTACAGCGAGTGGTACGCCGACAGCCCCGAGATCAGGTTCCGGGTCTCTTCATCAAGGGCGTCATAGGCGGCGCGCATATCAGCGAAACCGGTGGCCGCGCCTTCGCGGGGCACGATCTCGGCGGTGAACACCGCGCCAAGGGCCTGCACCGGCATATACGTGCTGTCGTGATGCCATCCTTCGTTGCCCCGGATGGACTTGACCACATCATCGTCCGGCTCGGAGTGCACCCGTCCGCTCCGACCCACGTTGGAGATGGGCGCGGCGGCGAACTCGAGGTTGCCGAAGCGGGCGGCAAACGCGTTCTGCTCATCCTGGGTAAGGAACTGCCCCGGGAAGATCAGCAGGCCGTACTCCAGCCAGGCGGCGTGCAACCCCGCCCAGGTGGTCTCATCGAGGTGGCGAAGCTCGACGCCGCGCACAAAGGCCCCGAAGGTGGCGTCGATGGGAACGATCTCCAGCGTGGATGCCGTCATGCGTCGCAGCGTAGACCAGCCCGACGTGCTCCATACGACCCTCCGCGGTCGGGGTGCCCTGGTCGTGGGGCCTGGCCGGGGTTACCGCCGCTGGGCCAGGGCCTCCCAGATCCGAAGTTCGTCGCCCTGGGGATCGGCCACCATGGACCCGCCGCCAACCCCGCCAACCCCGCCAACCCCGCTGCCCCCCTCGTCGCCGCCGCCGAAGAGCCGGGTCAGGCGACGGTCGGGCTGGTAACGGTCCCACCCCGGATCGCCGGTGGTGGCGAAGCGCACCCAGGCCGAAGCCATCTGGTCGGACACTGCGGCGACCTGGTCCGGTTGGCGGTCGTACCCGGTGAAGGCGGCGATGGAAGGGTCGTCGTAGGTGCCCATCACCAGCGGTACGTCCAACACGTGGGCTGCGCCGACCAAGCCGTCATACAGCGGCGAGGCCCAGTCCATCCGGTACACGAAGGTGTCCGCCCGGCTTGATTGCCAGGCGGCCAGGCCCATGACCGCGGCTCGGAAGGACCAGTCCCCGCCCATCGCCATGGCCAACGCCCGGTTATTCACCGGCTCGCCCCGGGCGGCGCGGGCCCGGCGATAGACCTCTAACGCTTCGGTCCCGTCGGGGTGCCAGCGTCGGGCCAGGCCGTGCAGCGTCTCCTCGCTGAGTGCGTCGAAGTTCTCGTCCCGGCCCCAGAAGAAGCCCATCTCGTCCCGGTTGGTGCCCAGGAGCAGCGGCAGCCCGCACCCGGCACCGGTCCCGGCGGCCAACACCGCAGCCGGGTCCGCAGGCACCAGGTCTCCGTCGGTGACCGGTCGGTAGAACACGCCCCCGGCCCGGGGAGTGGCGACGTCCTGCGCCGCTCGCAGCACCGCGGTGGGCAACGTCCGTAACTCCTGCACCCGGTCCGGGGGTAGCCCGAGATGGGCCAATAGCCGGGCGGCGGTGTCCGCGGCATGAACCTCGCCCTGCACCAGGTTGTACGAACCGGACTGCAGGATGGCCCGGCGGAACACCGGCGTGGCGGTCCCGGCCAGGTGCGCCGCCACCGACGCCGCCCCGGCGGATTCACCGAAGAGCGTGATGTTGGCGGGGTCCCCGCCGAAACCCTCGATCTCGGCGCGCACCCATTGCAGCGCCGCCGCCTGGTCGGCCAAACCCATGTTGCCGTCGGCCCCCAACTCCGGGCAGCGCAACCAACCGAACAAGCCCAGCCGGTAGTTCACCGCCACCACCACCACACCCCGGGCGGCCAGACGGGCGGCGTCGTACGCCGACACCGAGGTGGACCCCGTCACGAAGGCGCCGCCGTAGAGCCACACCATCACCGGCAGCTTGGCCTGCGGATCCGGGGCGGGGGTCCAGATTGACAGGGTGAGGCAATCCTCGCTGTCGATCGGGCTGGACAGATCGGCCAGGTAGCGGCCGGGGCCGGGCCCACCCTGGATGGGAGCCGGTCCGTGTTCGTGGGCCGGGCGGACCCCCTCCCAGCGGGGCGCCGGCTGCGGTCGGGCGAAGCGCAACGGGCCCAGGGGCGCGGCGGCGTAGGGGACGCCGAGGAAGGCCTGCACCGCCGGGGCGGGCCGGGGGCCACGGTTGATGGGGCCGTCGGGCCGGGCGCTGAGGGCCCCGAAGGAGGTGGTCACGATGGTGGCAGCCATGAGCGCAGCCTAGAGACGAGATATGGACGCGCTTCCGCGCCTTCCGAATTGAATGAAAAGATATGAAAGGTATTGAAGCGGAAGTCATTGGGCGGATTTCGGCCATCCCCGACCGCGAACCGGCCGCGTTTATCGACGTTCCGTGCCCCAAACACCACACCGCGTCGATAGTTCGCCCCCGTTGCTCGCAGCCCGTGGCCCAAATCCGCCCAATGGCCAAGAAGCGGCCCGGACAGCAAGCCGGAAGCACCCCGGACGGCAGCCCGCACCGCACCCAGGTCACAGCCTGGGGGAGCAGCCCGGAGCGAGCCCCGGGCGCGCGGCCCGCAGAACAGCCCACTCGCAACCCGGAGAGCCCTTGAGCGGCCCGGTCGCGGACCTGGGGGGCCATTGAGCGGCCCGGTCGCGACGTGGAGTGGCCCGGTAGGGACCCGGAGCGGCCCTGGAGCGGTCCAGGTTCGGGAACGCGGGGTCGGACCGGTTGGTCGGGCTTCAGTAGCCTCGGGCGAAGGCCATGATCGGGGAAGGCAGCAGATGACAACAGGCGGTCGGTCGGCGTCGGGCACGCTCGACGAACTCGACATCCACTCCATCGATTCCTATCTGGAGCACGGCTATCCGTGGGAAGCCTGGGATCGGCTGCGGCGGGACGCGCCGGTGTACTGGTATGAGCGGCCCGGCATCGAGCCGTTTTGGGCCATCACCCGTTACGCCGACGTGCGGGCGCTGGGCAGTGACCCGGTGCGCTTCATCAACGGCGGGCCACGGTTGCGGCTGGCCGGTGCGGACCACGATCAGTTGCTGGTGGCGTCCCGGTTGAAGAAGGCCGATCGCCACGGCTGGGACCCCACCGAGGTGGATGACCTGGTGTACCTGGATGCGCCGCGCCACACCGCGTTCCGCATGCTGGTGGCCCGCAGCTTCACCCCCGCCCGCTGCCGACGCATGGCCGATGAGCTGGCGGGGCTGGCCCAACGCTTCGTGGGGGAACTCGAGGACGAACTGCAAGAGGCCGGGCCCCACGGGGTGGATCTGGTGGAGGGCTTCGCGGTCAAGCTGCCGTTGGCCGCCATCTGCTCGATGATGGGGGTGTCGGCGGATCTGTGGCCCGATGTGCATCGCTGGACCGATTCGCTGTTCAACACCGACGTCATGACCTGGGCCCTGCCCGGCGAAACCCGCCGGGACATGCGCAAGCGGTTGCGGATCCAGTACTTCGGGTTCATAGAGGATCTCATCTCCGAAAAGCGGGCCGAACCGGGTGACGATCTGACCAGCCTGCTGGTACACGCCGAGTTGGACGGACAGCGTCTCACCCAGCAGCAACTGCACGGGTACATCTCGCTGTTGATTTCCGCCGGGAACGAGACCACCCGCAACGCCACCACCCGCGGCATCATGGCTCTGCTGGAACATCCCGAGCAGCTGGCCCGGTTCGAAGCGGTGGGCCCCACCGACCCCGCTACCGTTGAATCCACGGTGGAGGAAGTGGTGCGCTGGACCTCCCCGGTCATCCAGTTCGCCCGCACCGCCACCGTTGATGTGGAGCTGCACGGACAACGCATCCGCAAGGGTGACACCGTGGGTTTGTGGTATCCCTCCGCCAACCGTGACGAGGCGTCCTTCGAAGCGCCCTATCAGTTCGATGTGAGCCGTCAGCCCAATGATCACGTGGGTTTCGGGCACGGGCCGCATTTCTGCCTGGGTGCCAACCTCGCCCGATGGGAGCTGCGGGCCATCTTCACCGAGCTGGCCCATCGCAAGGTGGTCTCCCGGCTGCAACCGCTACAGAGCGGCGAATGGTTAACCGACCTGCATGTGGGCGCCATCAAACGCCAGATGGTTGCCGCCCGTTAGTAGGTCCTCTCGCCGCGGCCCGCCAACCACCGCCGAGTGGAGCTAACACTGAAGAGTTGATCCCGAGCGTCGAGCCACCAAACCCGGGGCGCGTCGGCCCGCGGGAATACTGTTCGGTATGGTGATTCGGCCGGACCCCGAGTTGGCCAGCCGATACGATCGGGCCTCGTGAAACCGGTTCAGCAACCGTCACGGTCGCTCGTTCGGGATGGCAGCGCCGTTCCCGAGGCGATCGAGTCCGATGAACGGAACCGCACCAAGGCCGAGGCCACCCGCAGCCGGATTCTTGACGCCGCCGCCAAGGTGTTCCGGGCCCGGGGCTATGTGGGGGCCCGGCTGACCGATATCGCTGCGGAGGCCGGGTTGCAGGCCGGCAGCTTGTATTACCACTTCGATTCCCGCGAGGCGTTGGTGGAGGAAGTGATGTGGGCCGGCCAGCAACGCACCGAGCAGCAGGTGCGCCAGGCGTTGGCCGCTCTTGCCCCCACCGTCTGCCCCCGGGTGCGGCTGCGAACTGCCACTCGGGCCCATTTGTTGGCCGTGTTGGCCAGCACCGACGCCACATCGGCATCGATCAAGATGCTCAATCAGGTACCGGCGGACATCCGGGAGCGGATGTTGGCCGGACAGCGGGCCTACGGGGAGTTGTGGCGGCAGTTGCTGATCGATGCCCGCGAACACGGCGATTTGCGTCCCGGCCTGGACCTTTCCGTGGTGCGCATGACCATCGTCGGGGCGCTCAATTACACCGTGGAGTGGTACCACCCCGAAGAGGGGCCGCCGGAGAAGATCGCTGAGGACATGGCCACGGTCATGCTCGACGGTCTGCTCGAACACCGCTGAGCCCAACGGCCGGCTAGCCCGTCCGCACCACCGCCCGCGCGCCGTCACGGAGCGATAGGTTTCGCGCATGGCGCAGCGCACCTCGACCCCCAGCGATGACCAACTGACGGAGGTGTGGGACGCTGACGCCCACATCTGCGAGCCACCCTCGGTGTGGCAGGAGTATGCGGACCCCGCGTTCCGGGATCTGGTGGTGCAGGTTCGCCGTCACCCCGACGGGCGGGAGTCCCTGGTCTGCGGCGGGGTGGACACCGGCACCAACGCCGCCCCGGCCTGCATCCCGGGCGCCTACTCCAAGGCCAACACCAGCTGGGACGAGATCCTGCCTGGGAGCTATGACCCCGGCGAGCGGCTCAAGGTGATGGATCAGGAGGGTTTGGACAAGGCCCTGTTTTTCCCGTCGCTGTGGTTGTTGTCCGGCGACGTGGCCGATGGGGCGGCGGCGGCGGCCAGCGCCCGGGCCTACAACCGTTGGATGGCCGATTTCGTCTCGGTGGATCGAAACCGCCTGTACGGCATGGCGGTCTGCCCGCTGCAAGATGTGGATCTGGCGGTGGCGGAGATCGAGGCGGTGGCGGAGGCCGGGCTCAGCGGCATCACGTTCCGACCGGAGCGGTACAACGGCTTGGAGCTGTACTCGGAGGAGATGGACAAGGTGTGGTCAGCAGCGGAGTACGCCAACCTCAGCGTGGGCATTCACGGCAGCTTCGGGTCCAAGATGAGCAGCTTCGCCCGGACCCGCTACAGCAACCAGTTCTACGTCCACATGGTGTGCCATCCCTTCGAGCAGATGGCGTCGGTGATGGAGATCGTGGCGTCGGGCATCTTGGACCGCCACCCGCATCTACGGGTGGGATTCTTCGAGTCCGGTCTGGGGTGGTTGCCGTATTGGTTGGACCGGCTCGATGACCACAAGGCCTCGATGGGTCACCTGGTGCCCTCCCTCAAGCGCCACCCCACCGAGATCTGGTCCGAACAGTGCTTCGTGACCATGGAAGCGGGGGAGGCCGAAGCGTTGGGGCAGCTGGCCGAGATGGGGCTGGCCCATACCGTGGTGTGGGGCTCCGATTACCCCCACTACGACTGCACCTTCCCGGGGGCGCTGGCCGAACTGGACGAGAGCCTGACCCGGGTCAACCGCTCGGGGCTACGCCAAGCGGTGTTGCAGACCAATCCCCGGCGCTGGCTGGGGCTGAGTTCCTGATCAGACCGGCGTCCCGGGGTTAGGCCGGGTTAGGCCTCGGCCGCCTCGAGACCAAGGGCCACGAAGATCTCCCGGCGCTGGGCCTCGTAATCTTCCTCGGTCAGCGCTCCGGCCGAACGTTGTTCGCTGATGAGGCGGAACTGTTCCATCAACGCCGTCTCGTCTACGGCCTCGCCATCCTCCGGGCGCTCCTCGGAGCGTCGATCCCGCTTCTCGGCCTGCTTCTCCTGACGAACCTTCTGCAACCGACGCTTTTCGAAGCTCTCTCGACCCTTGGCCATGCGGGATCGCCTCTTTCCTGCTTCAGGGGGCGGCAGCCATCGAGCGCGCCCAGTGGACGTATGAGTGTGGTGACGAGCGCCTCGACCCGCCGTGCGCAAAATGGCGACGACGAGCAGGTCCGGGCGCGCTTTGACCAAGCCTAGCTGGCCGGAGGGACCGGACCGGACCGGGTTGGCGGTGACCGCCGGAAAGGCCGGGTGGGAAACCCCCGCTTCAGGGCGATGGTGACCCCAGCAGGGCGCGCAACTCCTCAGGCACCGGCATCGGTGCAGTGGCGGGGACCGATGCCCGGCCGGTGTTGCCCTCCGGATAGCGACCGGTCAGCGAGCCAGGTCCGGCCACCACGATCCGCAGGAGCTGCCCGAGGACCTCGTGGCGATCCCGGAGGCGCCAACCCCTACCCGCCATGGCCACATGGACCCTGACGTGGGGCCGGGCCCAGGGTTGGGAAAGGATGTGCGCCTCTTCCAGCAGCCGCCACGCCTGGGCCGAATCTCCCATCCGGGCGCTACTGCGGGCCCCCGCCAGATCCGCCGCTAGTCGATCCGCCACCGCCGGCGGCATGGGCCGTTTCACGCGCATGGGGACCTCCGATGGTTGGGTGGCGTCGGGGTGCTTTCACAGCAGGAACGCCAGGTTGGGTAGCGGCTGGGAGGCGTTCACCAGCTCCACAACCTTGGAGACCATGTGCCAACCGTCGGCGGCAGGGGGGTCGGCGGGAGTGTCGATGGGGGATGGCGGCAGGCGGCGCAGGCGGTGGGTGGCGCGGCCGGCCCACACGCGCAGATCGTTGGTGGCCTGGGCGCTGAGCTCGTACAGCACGAAGTTGGAGCCCACCACGCACTCGGTGGCGGCGGGGAGCTCCAGCAGCTCGATGTTGGACACCACCCGGCGCATGGGCGAGGGCGGGGTCTGGGCCCAACGGACCCCGGTCTGCAGTTGGCGGACGCGGGTGGTGAGCCGGTTGAAGTTGTCGTTGACGAAGGAAATCTGCCGGTCCCGGTCGTACACCTCACCGGGCATACCCGACGGTACCCAGTAGTGGGCGTCGT
>JBJXFH010000058.1:0-4549 GCA_046155365.1 Acidimicrobiales bacterium
GCTCGCTTCGCCAGTTCACCCAGTACGGCTGGGGTCAGGTGCTGGTCGGCGTCATCGCCGTGGGTTTCGCCGCCTATGGCGTGTTCTGCGTGATCTCCGCCCGCCATCAGCGCCTGCGTGCACCCCGGAACGACAGCTGAGCATCGATCATGTCGACGCAACGTTTCCGCCACAGCGCGGCACCGGCCCTGTCCACCCCGAAGACTGGGAGCGCAGAGACCAGACCCACGGGTACCGGACCGATGGGTACCGGACCGACGGGCATGGTCGGCAGCGGTCCCGGGTCGGAGGACCGCAGCGAAGCCGCCAAGATGTGGGCCACGCTGCGTCCGACGTTGCTGCCGTTGTTGATCTCCTTCGGGGTGCTCACCGCTTTGTGGTGCGTCATCGGCTTCGGCCTTCGTTCGGACCTGGCCGGACCGCTGCGGGGCTTCGATGAGCGGACGGCGCAACGGCTGGCGGAGTCCCGGACCGAGACCTGGGATTCGGTGGCGTTCTACGTGGCCTACGTGGCGGACACCTTCGTCAAGATCGGCGCCACGGCAGTACTAGCAGGTATGTTCTGGGTCGCCTGGCGGCGGTGGCACGAACCGCTGCTGCTGGCGCTGAGCCTGATCTTGGAGGCGGCGGTGTTCATCACCGTGACCACCATCGTGCAACGCCCCCGACCCGACGTGCCCAAACTGGAGCAATCCCCCATCGATAGTTCGTTTCCGTCGGGTCACACGGCGGCGGCGGCGGTGTACAGCGCGTTGGCGGTCATCGTGTTCTGGCACTGTCGGCATCGCGTGTGGCGAACCCTGGCGGTGGTGGTGGCGTTGGTGGTGCCGGCGGCGGTTGGTTTCGCCCGGGCCTACGCCGGGATGCACGCCATGTCGGACGTGATGGGTGGCGCCTTGTTGGGCTTTGCCTGTGTGGCGGTGGTAGCCAGGTTGTTGGCCCGCCCACGGAAAGCCGACGTCGGGTACCCACAACCCGCCCGGCGCCGCTGACCGATGGGGGCGCCGGTTTCGGCCGCTCCGCCTCAGGGGTACCCGGTGGTGGCGGTGCATCACCGCTGATCGATTGGTGGAGAAAGTCGACCGCGTGGTGGAACCGTACTTCTTGCTGCTCGTCGTGCTCGGCGTGGCGGTCATCGCTGCAACCGTCGTGCGGCGGGCGCTGACCGGGCTGCGCTCTCGCCCCCCCATGGTCTACCTACTGATGGGTATGGCCCTGTTCGCCCTACCGATCGGTATTGACGGTCCACGGCCCGGCGCCAACGACGAAGCGGTGGTGATCGTGTCCTTGATGGGCGCCGGGCTGAAGCTCAACCGGCCTCCTTCGTCCTACGAGGTCTGGACCGCCGCCGGGGCCGCCAAACCGCCCTCACCACCTGATCCCCGGCTCTGCTGCTCCCCGGCTCTGCTGCTCCCGGGCTCCCCGGCACCCGGCTACTCCGCGTGGGGGGATCGGTATCGGGGCGCCAGCGGGCCGCCGGGCTGACCTCGTATGCTCCGCCGGCGATGAGCTCCGCCGGGTCACCGCACCACGATCACCGGTCAGTGGCCGTGAACGTGGCCGTGGTCGGAGCCGGTGCCATCGGGACCGCGCTGAGCGTCGAGTTGGCCGCAGCGGGGCGGGTCGCGGTGCTGGTGTGCACACGGCCCGGCGTCACGGGGCCCGATCGATTCCGGTTGCAACGCCCCGACGGTACGGCGCTGTCCTGCGAGCTGAGCCCGCTGGAGGCCGCACCCGAAGCGACCGCCGCCGCCAGCCGGCCCGGCGCCAGCTGCCCGCTGCACCCCCATCAGGTCGGCCCGGTGGACGTGGTGCTGCTGGCCACCAAGGCGTATCAGAGCCCCGGCGCCCGACCCTGGCTGGAGGCGCTGGTGGGGCCGGACACGGTGGTGGCGGTGCTACAAAACGGCATCGACCAGGTGGAACGGATCAGTGAGCTGGTCCCGCCGGGCACTGCGGTGGTGCCGGTGGTGGTCATGATGGCCGTTGATCGTCACGGTCCCGGGGAGGTGCACCAGGCCGGCGTCGGGCTGCTGCAAACCCCGGACACCCCCGCCGGAGCAGCCGTGGCCGACCTGTTCGCCGGGACCACCGTGCGGGTGGAGGCGGTGGCGGATTTCCGGACCCGGGCGTGGCACAAGCTGCTGATCAACGCCGTGGTTGGCGGCATCGGGGCGCTGACCCTGCGAGGCCTTGACGTGCTCGCCGATCCCGCCATCAACCGCCTGGCCCGGGACCTGGCCGATGAAGTGGTGGCGGTGGCCCGGGCCGAGGGAGCCGCGCTGACTGACGAGGACGCGGGGCGCGCCCTTGACCGCGCGGTGCGCAACGCCCAGGGTCACTGGTCCTCGATCTCCGTCGATCGGCGGGAGGGGCGACCGCTCGAGTGGCAGGTGCGCAACGCCCCCATCGGCATCCTCGGCCGCCGCCACGCCATCCCCACCCCCCTCAACGACCTGGTCACCACCTTGCTGCGGGCCTGCGATCCCCACGACTGACCCCACGACTGACTCCACGACTCACCCCGCAACCGGGATCGGGCCGGCGCGGGCGGCAGCGGGCGGCAAGAATCCCCGCTCATGCGATTCGGAGCGACCTTCCCCACCACTGAGATCGGCGATGACCCCATTGCCGTGCGCGACTTCGCCCAGGCGGCGGAGTCCTTGGGCTTCAGCCACATCGTGGCCTACGACCATGTGCTGGGGGCCGTGCACGCTGACCGGGAACCCAAGCTGTGGGGCCCCTACAGCGAGGCCGATCCGTTCCACGAACCGTTCGTGCTCTTCGGCTTCCTGGCCGGGGTCACCACCACCATCGAGTTCGAAACCGCGGTCATCATCCTGCCCCAACGCCAAACGGTGCTGGCCGCCAAGCAAGCCGCCGAGGTGGATGTGCTCTCCGGCGGGCGGCTGCGGCTGGGGGTCGGCACCGGCTGGAACCCGGTTGAATACGAGGGGCTCGATGTGCCATGGGCCGGCCGCGGCGCCCGCTTCGATGATCAGATCGCGCTCATGCGCCAGCTGTGGACCCAGCCGGTGCTGGACGTCACCACCGCCCACCACCGCATCGACCGCGCCGGGATCCTGCCCCGGCCCAAGCGGTCCATCCCGGTGTGGTTCGGCGGATCCTCCATGGTCGCATTACGGCGGGCGGCGCGCACCGGGGACGGGTTCAGCTTCGCCAGCGCCGGCCGCAAAACCATCGAGCAGGTCCATACCCTCCGTTCCCTGCTGCAAGAGGAAGGACGGGACCCTGCCGCCTTCCCCATCGAGTTCACCCTGATGTACGGCCTGGGCGAGGACCGTTGGGTAGCCGCGGCGCAAGCGGCGAAGGAGGCCGGCGTGGACTACCTGGCGATCAACGCCATGAGCACCACCGCCGCCTGGACCAAGATGAACGCCCCCAACCTGACCACCGTGGGTGCGCACATCGCCGCGCTGGAACGGTTCATCACCGTCATGACCGACGTGGCAGGTGTGGCGTGAGCGCCGGCTCGCTGCGGGTCGCCCTGCTCGATGATTACCAGGGGGTGGCGCTGGATCTGCTGGCCCGCTCCCCCGCCGATGACCGCCTGCAGTACGAAGCCTTCACCCACCACATCGACGCCTCGGATATGCCCGCCCTGGTGGCGCGGTTGGCGCCGTTCGAGGCGGTGGTGGCCATGCGGGAGCGCACCGCCTTCGATAAGGACCTCCTGGCCCAACTGCCGAACCTCCGGGTGTTGGTCACCACCGGGATGGGCAACGCCGCCATTGACCTTGATGCCTGCCGGGAGCGGGGCGTCACCGTGTGCGGCACCAGCGGATCAGTCCAGTCCACCGCCGAGCTCACCTGGGCCCTGATCCTGGCCGCCGCCCGCCATCTGCCCACCGAACTGGCCAACGTCCGCCAGGGCGGGTGGATGACCACCGTCGGCACCGACCTGCACGGGGCCACGCTAGGTCTGGCCGGGTTGGGCCGAATCGGGGCCATGGTGGCCACCGTGGGCCGGGCCTTCGGGATGCGCGCCATCGCCTGGAGCCAGAACCTAACCGCCGAGCGCTGCGCCGAGGTGGGTGTGGAGCTGGTCAGCCGGGACCAACTGTTCGCCGAGTCCGATTTCCTGAGCGTGCACCTGGTGTTGTCAGAGCGAACCCGGGGCCTGATCGGTGCCGCCGAATTGACTGTCATGAAGCCCACCGCCTGGCTGATCAACACCAGCCGGGGCCCCATTTGCGACGAGGACGCGCTGGCAACGGCCTGCGCCAGGGGGGTTATCGCCGGCGCCGCGCTCGACGCCTTCGGCACCGAACCCCTCCCCCCGGGCCACCCATTCCGGACCCTGCCCAACGTGCTGGCCAGCCCCCACATCGGCTACGTGTCCCACAACGTGTACGACGTCTTCTACCGCCAGATCGCCGAGGACCTGGTCGCCTACCTCAACGGCAGCCCGCTCCGGGTGCTGGAGCCCATCGGCCTGGCGCTTCGCGGGCCGCGCGCCTCGCTGGCCGCGCGCCTCGCTGGCCGCGCGCCTCGCTGGCCGCGCGCCTCGCTGGCCGCGCGCCTCGCT
>JBJXFH010000066.1:0-10114 GCA_046155365.1 Acidimicrobiales bacterium
GCGAAAGCCAGATCCCACGAACCGAATCGCTCGTATTGCACCTTCAGGTAATGGGCCCCGCCCAGGATGTTCTGGCCGGCATCGAAGGGATCGGTGACACCCATGCCCTCGCCGGTGGCCGGCATCAGCTGCATCATGCCTTGGGCGCCGGCGCTGGACACGGCGTCAGGGTTGAAGCCCGACTCGGCCCAGGCCACCGCCAGCAGCACCTCAATGGGCACCCCGGTGGCGGCCGCGGCGGCCTCGAACTCATCGGCGTAGGCCTCTGCCTCCGCCGGCACGCCATCGGGCCAACCGGCGGGCTTGGCACCCAACGGCCGAGCCGACCGGGCCGCTCTGGCCGAGATGGCGGCGCGCTCCAGCGGATCGGGCGCCGCCGCGCCGGAGGCGGAACCGGTGGTGCCGGCGCCGGTCTTGGGTTTGTCCGTGGCTTGGGAGAGCGCGTCACTGAAGCGACGGTCACCGGTGTTGGCAACCCCCAACACCCCGCCGCTGCCGCCACCGATGGCGCTGCGAATCTGGCTTATGCGGCTGATCACCGCGGCGATGCCCTCGCTCATGGCTGCTCTCCTTCAGGACCGCCCCGGGAACCGGTGGGGCCGGTTGCACTTTTCGTGTTGCGGCGGGACCGCAGCGCGTCGTCAGTGGCGCGCTCCGCCGCCCGAATGGCCTGGGTGGCCAGCACCGCACGCTCTCGTCGGGCCAGCTCACCCATGGATTTCTCGTTGCGGGCCGCCAGATGCCACCGTTCGCGCGCCGCCAGCAGTTCCTCGTCCCGTTGGTTCAACGAATCGTTGGCGTTGAGCACAGCGTCGATGCGCAGATCGGTGTGCTGACGGTGCGGCTCCAGGGCCTCTGCCGTACCGGACGGTAGGTAGCTGACGGTCGCCAGCCGATCCGCGGTCTCCGAAGCGCGGGCCTGTGCCGCCCGACGGGCCAGCTCGGCCCGGGCCAAGTGGGCCTCGGCCTGTTTCTTGCGGATGCCGGCCACCCGTAACAAGGTGTCCACCCGCTTCGAACGTCGGGTCATGCCAGCACCTCCGCCAGTTGCCGCCAGGCCACCTCGGCCGGGCAGACCTCGCTGCGGGGTTGGCGCAAGAACCCCATCAGCCGGTCCTTGCGAGCCAGCGCCTCATCGGTCAATTCGTTGGTACCCGGCACGTAGGCCCCGATCTCGATCAGATCCCGGCTTTCCTCCAATGCCGCCAGCAGTTGTCGAAGCTGGGACGCCGCGGCCAACTGCTCGGGCGTGCACACCTTGGAGGCCAACCGGCTCACGCTTTCAAGGGCGTCGATGGTGGGATAGTGACCAGCGGAGGCCAGCCGGCGGGACAACACGATGTGCCCATCCAGAATGGAGCGGGCGTGGTCGGTGATGGGCTCGGTCAGATCGTCGCCCTCCACCAGTACCGTGTAAAGCGCAGTGATGGTGCCGTGTTGGCGGGGCCCGCTGCGCTCCAGCAGCTTGGGCAGCGCGGTGAACACCGAGGGGGTGTAGCCCCGCACCGTGGGAGGCTCTCCGGCGGCCAGACCAACCTCGCGTTGGGCCATGGCGAAACGGGTCAAGCTGTCCATCAACAACAACACATCGAGGCCCTGATCGGCATACCACTCAGCTATGCGGGTGGCGGTAACCGCGGCCCGTAAGCGCAACAACGCCGGTTCATCGGAAGTGGCCACCACCACCGTGGCCCGGGCCGCGCCCTCCTCGCCCAGGTCATCCTCCAAGAACTCCCGGACCTCACGGCCGCGTTCACCCACCAAGCCCACCACCACCACGTCAGCGTTGGCGCCGCGGGCCAGCATGCCCAGCAGGGTGGACTTGCCCACGCCCGACCCGGCAAAGATCCCCACCCGCTGACCCCGCCCGCACGGCAGCAGGGTGTCAATCACCCGCACCCCCAACGACAGCGGCTCGGTGATGCGCCGGCGCAACATGGGGTTGGGCACAGCGTTGTCCAGATCCACCCGTCGCACCGGACCGCGCAACGGACCCTTGCCATCGATGGGCCGACCCAACGCGTCCAGCACCCGGCCGGCGCTGTGGGGGCTCATCTCCAACTGCAAACGGGTACCGGCGGACTCCACCTCGTCACCCACCGACAGACCGTCAATGGAGCCCAGTGGCAGCAACCGCAGCTCCGAGTCGGACGAGGCGATCACTTCCGCCGGCACCATGGCCGGGGCGCCGGCGGCGGTACCGGGACCGGCCGGGCGCACCCAGAACAGATCCCCGATGGCACCGCGAACCCCTCGGGCACAGATCTCCAAACCCGACAAGCGGGTCAAGCGACCCACCCTACGGTACGGTACGGTACGGTCCAGTCGGTCGCGCAGCAGGCTGAACTCAGCCATGCCGGCGGTTTCGGTGTGCATGATCCCGCTCACCAGGATCCGTCCCGGGCGGCGTCGTAGACAACCTCAACCTCGTCGTCCTCGTCAGCCTCGTCAGCCTCGTCAGCCTCGTCAGCCTCGTCAGCCTCGTCGTCATGATCATGGTTAGGGACTTCGTGGTGGGGGGCTTCCCCGCCCTCAGCGTCATTGTCCATCTGGGCCAACAGCAGCCGGGCTTGCTCGAAGGCCTGCTCGAAGCCGGCGAAGATGGTGGTATCGCCGATGGTCACCCGGGCCTCGCCGGGCTGCAGGTCCGCTGACCCCAACACCAGCACCGAGCCATCATCAAGCCACGCCCGGGTGGGTTCCACCAGCACCGGGGCGGTGTAGATCTCGGTGCGCAGATCACGGTCCCGATCCGCCAGCACCTCGGCCAGACGTCCGAAGAAGGCGTCAGGCACCGAGGCCAGTTCGCGCCGGACCACCCACCGAGCCACCTCCAGGGCCACGCTCACCAAACGACCGGCGTCTGCCGCCCGCTGGGCCTGAAGCGTCACCGATTGTTCGGCCAAGGCCGCCATCACCTGGTCACGCAACTGCTCACCGATCTCGATGAGCGCCGCTCCGGCCTCGGTGGCACCGGCGGTGAAGCCCTCCTCGTACCCTTGCCGATAGCCATCGTGGTTGGCGCTGGTGAGCCGGTCCTCCACCGGAATGGAGTACGGATCGGTATGGCGCAGGCGCACCGAGGCCGCCTTGAGCACCGGTGAGGGCGTACCCCGCGGCGCACCATACCTGGCGGCATGTTGGTTACTCGCCATCGTCGGGGGCCGATCGTTCAATCATCAGGGTTCCGTTGGATTCCAGGGTGCGGATCACGTCCACGATGCGCTTCTGGGCCTCGGCGATGTCCCGCTTGCGGATGCCCCGGAGGAACTCGATCTCATCTTTGAGGTTCTCTCGGGCTCGTTCGGACAGGTTGCGGAACAGGCGCTCAGCCACCTCTTCCTCGGCTTCTTTGAGGGCCACCGCCAGGTCCCGGGTGTCCACCACCTTGAGCACCTCCTGGATGCCCCGATCATCGAGGCGGGTGATGTCCTCGAAGGTGAACAAGGCCTCACGGACCTTGTCAGCCAGCGCCTTGTCGCGTTCACGGATGCGGTCCAACACCAGCTTTTCCACGGCCTGAGAGGATGAGTGCAACACGCCGACCAACAGATCCACGCCCTCGAATTGGGAGATGGGCTGGTTGAGCAAGGGCACCAACCGGGTGCGGAAGTCCTCATCGAGGTCGTCCACCACATCGGCGTGGACGTGTTCCAGGCCCGCCAGACGCACCGCCACGTCCGCTTGTCGCTCCGCCGGCAGCGCTTTGAGGATGCGGGCCGCCTGGGCCGGGTCCAGATGCGCCAGCGCCAAGGCCACCAGCGACGCCGGCTCCGCGGCCAGCACCATGGCCGCCATGTGGGGGGTGGCGTCGGCCAGATACCCGAAGCGGCGTTGTCGTGCCGGATCAAGCCGTTCGGCCAGTTCCGCGGCGCGCTCAGCTCCCAACGTACGGGTCAGTAGGTCCATGGTGTAGGGCAGTCCGCCCTCGGCCATGAGGCGACGGGCCACCAGTTCCTGGGCGAACTCGGTGAGCACCGATTTCACTTCACCAGCGGAGAGCGTGGCGATGGAGGCGGTCTCCTGGGCCAGGTCTTCCACCAGTTCGGGCGGCAGGCCCTTGAGCAACTTGGCGGCGCGCTCGGGCCCCAACGCCACCAGCACCGAGGCCACCTTGCGACGCTGGTCGCGTCCGTTCAGGTTGCCGATGCCGGGCAGGTCCCCGCCGTTCAGTTCGTCCGCCGCGAGTTTGGCGGCATTGGAGAGAGAGCTCATGAGCGACGATCAGCCACCCAGCTACGTAACAGCGCCGCCACATCTTCCGGCTCGCGGTCGATGAGATCGAGCACTTCGGCGGCGGGGTCCAACGCCCGGCGTCCATCGTCACGATCCTCGGTACCAGACCCCAGCGCACCGCCCACGCCGGCACCCACCGGCACCGGTCGGAGGGCGTTGGCCGAGAGCGGGGTGTGGCTGGCGGTGGGGACATCGGCGGCGTGCAACACCCCGAACGGCTCGGCGCTGCGGGCCAGGGTGAACTCGTCGATCTCGTCGATCTCCTCCCGGCGGGATTTCAGGCCCTTGCGCAGGAACAGCACCGCCAACAGCAGCACCAGCAGCGCCCCGCCGGTCTTGGCGTAGCCCACGATCTTGTCCTTGGACTGCGCCCCCGCGGCAGCCTTGGCCGCCTCGTCCGCCGCCGCCACCGCGGCCACATCGAAGGTCTGAGCCTGCACCTCCACGGTGTCGCCCCGCCCGCCCTCAGCGACGGACTTCACATCAGCGCCCACCGCGGCCACGATCAGCTGCTGCAACGCCTGGGTGTCAGCGCCCACCGCGTCCAACGCCGCTTGATCAACCACCACCGCCACTGACAGCCGCTTCAGTTCGCCGGGGGACTGCTGGCTGACGGTCTCCTTGAAGCCAGCCGCATTGGACACCGCGTCACTCTTGTTTTCGTACGTGCCGGCGTTGCCGTCCGCGGTCACCCCCAACGTGGTCCCGGTCACCCCGATCACACCGGCCGGTATGGTCCCGCCGTTGCCGAGATAGATCTCACTGGTTTTCTGGGACGCCACCGGCACCGTGTTGGTGGTGTCGTAGACGATTTCTTTGGAGCTTTGTTCGTTCAGCTCCAACGCCGCGTTCACCCGTACCACTGCCTTGCCGGGCCCGAAGATGGCGTCGAGCATGCTCTGGGCCTGTGCGGTGGTGGCGGCCTCGTACTTGTGGGCCAGCTGCATTGGATCGTCCTCGGCGGACATGCCGGCCAGGGACAGGATCCGACCGGTGGTGTCCGTCACCGTGACGTTGTCAGTGGTCAACCCGGGCACGGCGGCGGCCACCGTTTGCATGATGGCCCGCACCCCGGTGCCGTCCAGCGCCCCGTTCGCGCCCACCAGGACCGAGGCCCGCGGCGCGTCCTGATCGTCTTTGAACACCGCCTTTTCTGGCAAGGACAGCGTGACCCGGGCGGAGTCCACCCCGTCCATGGCCAGCAAGGTGTTGGCCAGCTCGCCCTCGAGGGCCCGTTTGTAGTTGACCTGTTGCTTGAAATCGGAGGTGGTGAGGCCCTCGCCATCGAGCAGTTCGTAGCCCGCGGCCTGACCGGTGGCGCTGATCCCGGCGGCGGTCATGGCCAGCCGGGCCCGGGCCAGGTCGGCTTGGGCCACCATCACCCCGCTGCCGTTGCCCGACAGCTTGTAGGGCAGGCCGGCCCCATCAAGGGCTTCGGTCACCTTGGCGGTCTCTGCGGGGTTGGCCCCCGCCAGCAGGGCGCTGTAGGTGGGTTGGGACACCCACCGCACCAGCGCCACCATGCCCATGACGGTGACAATGCCGAGCCCGCCCAGGATCAGCATCTGCTGAGGGCTGAAGCTTTTTGCAACCTTGGTGGCCCGGGCTCGGGCTGCGTTGATGTCGAGTGCCATGGAATGCACGAACCGCCTGGGAAGAGGGACAGCTGATCAGGACTGGACGGTATGTCGAAGTTCCGAACCGACCGGTATGGTCATGGGTTCGGGTGGCACGCCGTCCGTGGCGTTGATCGTTGCTGGCTCGGGCTCTGCCGAGGGCGATCGTGGCGTCATGCCCCGATCAGGAAGCTGTGTGTGCAACCGTACGTATCGGTACGCACCGCTCAGATCTGCATGCGCATGATTTCCTGGAAGGCACTGAGCATCTGGTTACGCATGGCCACCGTCAACTGCACCCCGAGCTGCGCCTTGGAGGCCGCCACGGTGTACTCGTGAATGTCGGTCAGTTCACCGGTGGCCAATTGCTGGCTCAGCCCATCGGCATTGTCGATGGACGCCTGCACCTTGCCCAGCGCGTCGGAGAAGTCGATCTTGGTGATCTTGTTGGTACCGGAACCTGAACCGGAACCTGAACCGACGCCGCCGATGGCGCTGCCGCCACCAAGCCCGCTGAGTTGGCCCACCGAGGCAAAGGCGGCAATGGGATCGATTGGAGAGATGCTCATGGTTGTCTCAGTTCACCCGGATGCTCAGAGCGGCCTTGTACGCATCGCGCACCCGGTCGATCACGGACAGGTTGGCCTGGTAGCTGCGCTGGGCGATGAGCATGTTGGTCATCTCCTCGGACAGGTCCACTTTGGGGCGGACCACGTACCCCTTGGCATCGGCGTAGGGATGCTCGGGGTCGTACACCATTTGGGCGTCGCCCTGCTCCAACACGATGCCGGCCACCTCGGCGCCGCGGTCATCGCCGCGGGCGTAGGACCGGGCCACCACCAGGCGGGAACGGAACGGTTCCTCACCGGCGGGTCTTACGGTGTTGACGTTGGCCACGTTGTCGGAGATGGCGTCGAGCCAGATGCGGCTGACCTTGGTGCCGGACGCACTGGAATCCAACGCCGCGAACATGCCCATCTCAGCGCACCCCGATGGCGGTGCCGAGCAGACCGAAGCGGCCGTTGACGGCGTTGACGATGGCCTCGTAGTGCAGGTTGGACTTGACCAGCGTGGTGGTCTCGTTCTCGAGGGAGACCTTGTTGCCGTTGAGGCTCATCCACGGTTCGCCGGCACTGTGGGCGATGGACACCGGCCCGCCGTCGCGGTTGCGCAACGCCCGGGCCAGTGACCCTTCGAAGTCAACCTTCTGGGCGGTGAACCCGGGGGTGTTGACGTTGGCGATGTTGTTTGAGGTAACCCGTTGACGCTGGGCCTCGCCCGTCAGTCCGATCTCAAGAGCGGCCTGGGTGCGATCGGTGAAGATCTGCATGATCCCATGCATCGACCAGGACCATCGACCTACTTGAACCAAACTCCCAACCTGGTGGATACCAGACCCCACTGAACGCTGACGGCGTTAGTAAAGCAACGGCAAAACCGGCGCCAGCAGCGTTACCGATGGTTCGGTTCAGCACATCGCGATCACCCGTTTAGGGGAAAGGCGCGGCGCGGGTCAGGTCGGGGAGCGGATCAGCTGTACGGCGAACTGCGTGCCGGGGCCGGACGTCGATCGAGTTGTCGACGGATCTCGCGCTCCAGCTCGATAATGCGCAACCGGGCCAGCTCCGCCCGCATCCGCTCAGCCGGCCCGGGCCTACCGAACGGTAGATCGACGGGCTCGAAGGAACCATCCACCGAGCCTGCCGCCAGCTGGGTCTCCTGCTGGGCCAAGCGGGCCTCCAACAGGTCCAGCGCCGCTTCCCACGAACCGCCGAGCCCGCCGTGGGCGTCGGCCCCCCCGCCGTTCATCAGGCGCTCAGTCGTCCAGCCGAGGAATGGCCCAGCCCTAAGCAGGCCTCGCCCCACGCTTGGCGCAACGGAACGATGAGCTCCACGCAGCGCATGACCAACAAGCTGTCCCGGGTCACGTTGGCCCGCACCAGCTGACGCCACACGAACTCGTAGATCCGATCCAGATCCTCGGCCAGGGGCCCGGCCTCCAGATTCAACGAGCAGCGCAACTCCGTCAGGATGGTCTGCGCCCGCACCAGCTGCTCGGAAGCCTCTGACCGGCGCCCGCTGGACTCCGCATCAGCAGCGGAACGCATGGCGGCGATAGCGGCGTCATACAGCATGGCGATCAACTGCGCCGGAGTGGCGGTGGTGGTACGACTCTTGACGTATTGGTTGCGGGCGGCGATCTGGTTACGGGCGGCGAGCTGGTTGCGGGCTGGCTGGCTTGGGGCCTGCGGGTTTTGAGCCTGCTGGGTGGGGACCGGGTTTGCTGGCTGGGACATCTCTCTCTCAGAATCTCGGTCGGATCTCGGGTCAGGCTGACAGTGCGCTGGTGAGGCCGTTGGCCTGGCTGTTCAGTTGCGCCATGGTGGTTTCCAGGTTGGTGTACTGCCGGCGGATGCGGGTCTCCACCAACTTGAGGCGTTGATCCTCCGCCGCCAGCCGACTGGTGAAGCTGGCGATGCTCTGCCGGGTGGCGCCAATGGCCCCCTCTACCGTGCCCTTGGACGCCACCAGGCCCTTGGCGGTGTCCGCCATGGTGCCGAACACGCCCTTCCGGTCCGCGCCGTCACCGCTCAACAGACGCATGGTGCCGGTGTGATCCGCGGTGAGCGCCGTGCGCAACTTGGCCTCGTCCAGTTTGTAGGTGCCGTCGCGGCTCAGGGTGATACCGACCTCGGCGAGCACCTGCATCTCTTGTCCCCGGTCGCTGTAGCGCATGGTGGACATGAGGCTGTCGGTGAGGCGTCGGGCCCGGGAGTCTCCGGCCAGGGGCCCCTTGTTGTTGGTGGCGGGATCCTGCACCGTATGTTTCTTCATCAGGGCCAGGACGGTGTTGAGCGCATCGATCACCGCCTTGCCGGCATCAATGATCTTCTGCTGGTCCTGGGCCACCGTGACCGTGACGTCCTTGGTGGGGTCGGCCTTTTGCAGGTCGAGGGTCACACCGGGCACCAGATCGGTGATGCGGTTGGACGAGCGGGTGATGGTGGTGGTGCCATCGGCCAGCACCAACTGGGCATCAGCGGCGGCTCGCAGCGTGTCGAAGGTCTTGCCGGCCACCCCATCCAGCCCGGAGAAGTTCCAGCTGATGGCACCGGCGGTGCCCGCCTCACGGGCCGAGAGCACCAGCCCGGCGGGGTTTTCGCTGCCATCGTTCTTGTTGATGGCATTGGCGGAGACCGCCACCCCGAGGGTGTTGATCATCCCGCCGAGTTCAGTCAGCGTGGTGGTGGCGGTGGTTTGGACCACCCCGATGGAGGCCTTGCCAACCTTGAGTTCGGTGAGGTTGAACGTGGTGTAGTTGCCGGCCCCGTCGGTGAGGGTAACCATGCCGCCGCTGCTGACGGACTGCTGATGACCGTTGAACAACACCGTGGCCGATCCACCGCTGATGGCCCGCACCTCGATCTCATAGCGGCCCACCGAGCTGGACGGCACGTCAACGACACTGAGACCCACCTGGCCCAGGCCGGTGGCCACCAACGCCTTGCCGGCGCCCACCAGATCGGTGGTGTTGGCGAAACCGCTGGCCATCACCTGCTGGGCCGCGGCCAGTTGCTTGACCCGGAACGTGAAGCTGGAATCAGGGGCGGCACCACCGGCTTTGACCGCCACCAGGCTGTCATCGCTGGAGGAAGCGGTGGCCACGGCGGCGCCGGCTCCGGCATTGGCGGCGAAAGGCTCGGCGGCGGAGCGCAGGCCGCCGATCTTGGCGTTCAGGTCTTGCCAGACCGAGAGCTGGGATTGGAACGTGTTCTGCCGCGCCTCGAGGCGCGTGCGGTTGGCCCTTTCGGCGGTGAGCATCGAATTGATGATCTCCGTCGTGTTAAGGCCTGACGCCAGACCCCCCACACTGCTCGGCATCTTTTTGTTCCTCCGTACTGCTTCGGTCTTCGTGGTGTTGCTGTTGCTGGGTCTTTCGGCCGCTTCGTGGCCTGGCTGCAGCGATCACCGCAGCACTTGCCCGAGGTTGGTGAGGTGGGATGTGAGGTGAGATGTGAGCTGGGGTGGGGCGACCGGGGCCGCCCCACCCACCTGCATTGCGTAGGTTCCCTCAGCTCAGGACGTCGATGACCGACGATCCTCCTATCGCAGAAGCTGGAGAACCGACTGAGGGACCGAGTTGGCCTGGGCCAACATGGCGGTACCGGCCTGCACCATGATCTGGTGGCGGGTGAACTTCACCATCTCCGCGGCGATGTCCAGGTCGCGGATGCGGGACTCCGAGGCTTGCAGGTTCTCGG
>JBJXFH010000070.1:0-3002 GCA_046155365.1 Acidimicrobiales bacterium
CCCACGCCGAGGTACGCCCGAAACAGGAAACAGAAAGGTAAATGACCGAAGGATTCACCGCTTTGATATCTTCATAGCTCAGATGCCGCTTGCCCATCACCGAGCCCGACGCGAAGTTCTCCGCCACGATATCCACCGTGGTCGCCAGCTCCAGCAGCAGCTCCATACCGCGTGGTGTGTTCCAGTCGATACAAACGGACTGCTTGCCGCGGTTATGTTGGGTGAACAGGCCGCCGCGCCCCTTCGGTGACTGCACCGGCAGCAACCGGGCCGGATCACCGATGCCGGGAAGCTCCACCTTGATGATCTCGGCGCCAAGCTCGGCCAACATGCGGGTGACCCCCGAGCCGGCCACGTACTGGGTGAAGTCGAGCACCGTGAGGCCCTCGAGCATGAACGGTTTGCCGTTGGTGTCGGGCATGGACAGATCTCCCCGTCGGTGGCCGGCGCAGCGTATTCCATAACATCGCCGCGGGACGGCCGATCATGGTGGGCTGCGCCGCGGTGGAGGCTGGCGTGCCGATCCGGTTCGGGGCGTCAGCTCACGTGCCCGGCAGCCCGAGCACCCCGAGCAGATCCACAACCAGGTGCGTGTCCGTTCCGCGCACGCAGAAGCCGCGCTTCCCTTCGGAATTGAGGCTGAGTGGCACGATCGCCAGATTGGCCCGGGTCTGGCCGGCTCGGTAGTTGACGGTGGAGGTCAACGCCGGGTTGTCACAGGGCTCGGCCACCGCGTAACCGCCTCGACTGGATCCGGTAGCGGTGAGGTTCACGATCGCCGCCGTCCCAAACATGGTCTCGACGGGCACGAAGTACTTCTCGTTCGATGGCGGGAAGGGTGGCACGGCACCGCGAAACCACGCCTCCTGGCCACCGAAGCCCGAGGGCGCCTCCACCGGGCGTCCATTGAAGTCATGCACCGTGGCCCGCCACACGATCTCACTGCCGGTGCGCACGTCGGGCAGCGGGAGCAGGATGGTGAGCTTGCCGCTCGTCGCATCCAGGCTCACGTAAACGGCGCCGACATCGACCGAGCTCACCGGGTCACACGTCGATCTGCGGGTCAGCTGACCATCGAACCCACCAGCTCCTCGCGGCAGCACCGTTACCACATGTCGCCAGCAGCTCGGACGGGGGGCGCCATCGGCGGTCAACTCCAGAAGTTGAAGGGTGAAGCCCTTGATGTCGACCCCGGCTCGCGAGGCGCCATCCACCACGAAAGCCAGGACATCACCGCACGCACCCCAGCCCAGCGAGAACTCGTTCCCCCCGAGGTTGCCCGTCTCCCGGGCCACCGCGGCTCCAGAGCCGCACTTCTCACGGGTGTCAAGCTTGCGCTCCACGACGGATCGCAGACCGCCGGAACCGGCGAACCAGCCGTTCAGGTCCCCGAGCAGGTGGGCGGTGCTGGTGGAGAAGAGGCAGAACCCTCCCCCAGCATCCAGACCGACCACCACCGCGTTAGGGACTGCGCTGACCGGGGGGTGATTGAGGTTCGATGCCAGCGGTAAGCCTCCGCAGGGATAGGCCGTCACGAATCCCTCGGTGTCGGCTTCGGTGACGGTGAGGTTCATCGACACCGCCGCCGCACCAACGGGCACATCGCTCACTCCCGTGACCTGCACGCGGATTGACTGACCTCCCGGAACCTTGGCTGCGGGGCCCAATTGACCATCGGAGCGGGTGTCGAAAAGTCGTTCTGGTCGAAGCGATCGGAACGCTCCCGTCGCCGGCATGTACCCGTTGAAGTCGACGACCAGGTCTGTTTCGGCGGTGGTGTAAAAACACAGTTCCCCACCAGCGCCAAGTGGCGCCGTGGCCGCGTTGGCCACCGTTTGGAGCGCGTCGAAGTTCAATGTTGAGGTGCCGGGACGGTCACCGCAGGGGAACACCGTCAGGTAGCCGGCGGCGGCGGGGTCCACCACGGTCACGTTCAACTGAACCGCAACGGCCAAGCTCGACTGCAGTCCGGTCTCAATGCGGAAGGCCTCCCCGGCCTGCAAGCGCCGAGCCTCATTGCGTGATGTGGCAATCCGGGTGTCGACCCAGCGGGTGGGCTCGAACGGCGCCACCTTGAAGGCCGGCTCACTCAGCGTCTGGCCTCCCGCCGTCGCCGCGGGTGTCGCGGCGACCAACGAACAGGCGGCGAGAGCCGCCGCCAGACAAAGACGGGCAGGCCTCGGGAATCGGAACACGGGACGACCTTAGGCCCCACCCGTCCAAGGCATGCATGAGCCCATGGTCCCCGACGCCGCCGCTTGTGGCGCCCGTCGAGCCCGCCTCTGTGCAACCAAGGTCAACGGCGTCGGGCTTCATTGGGTCGGTGCCCGCAACCCCCTGCCCGGGCAGCTTCGGACGCCCGGGCAGGGTCGGCTATGGTGTGCTCGCCCCGGTAACGGGGTGTACGGGCTGTGGCGCAGCTTGGTTAGCGCGCTTGACTGGGGGTCAAGAGGTCGGGAGTTCAAATCTCCCCAGCCCGACCACAAAGAAGCAGGTCAGGGCCGGTGCCGATGGCGCCGGCCTTCGTCGTTGCGGACGGCTTGTCCTCTTTCAGCCCTCTTTCGCCGGGTGGCGACTAGTGTTAGGTGGATGCGGGGGCCGGGGGCGCATATCAGGGCCCGGAAGGGCAGTGACGGGCGAACGCGGTACATGGTGACCGTGGAGACCGACATCGATCCGTCGACGGGGAAACGGCGACAGGTGTCGGCAGGGACCTATCGCACCAAGCGGGACGCTGAGCACCGCAAGGCTGAGGTGGTGGCGTCGGGGTTCGAGCGGCCCGAGGCCATGACGTTGCGGTCCTTCCTGGTCGAGGAGTGGTTGCCGTCCAAGGCGGAGAAGTCCACGGCCACGCAGGCGCAGTACCGGTGGGCGACGGATCGGTTGTGCGCGGCGCTGGGTGAGGCCAAGTTGGCCGGACTCACTGCGCGGCAGGTCCAAGCGTTTCATGAGGGTCTGCGTGCGGAGGGCCTGTCATCGCGGTCGCGGCAGGCGTTGGGCAA
>JBJXFH010000071.1:0-2977 GCA_046155365.1 Acidimicrobiales bacterium
CCCACGCCGAGGTACGCCCGAAACAGGAAACAGAAAGGTAAATGACCGAAGGATTCACCGCTTTGATATCTTCATAGCTCAGATGCCGCTTGCCCATCACCGAGCCCGACGCGAAGTTCTCCGCCACAATGTCCACCGTGGTCGCCAGCTCCAGCAGCAGCTCCATACCACGCGGCGTGTTCCAATCGATGCAAACGGACTGCTTGCCGCGGTTATGTTGGGTGAACAGGCCGCCGCGCCCCTTCGGTGACTGCACCGGCAGCAACCGGGCCGGATCACCGATGCCGGGAAGCTCCACCTTGATGATCTCGGCGCCGAGCTCGGCCAGCATCCGGGTCACCCCCGATCCGGCCACGTACTGGGTGAAGTCGAGCACAGTGAGTCCCTCGAGCATGAACGGTTTGCCGTTGGTGTCGGGCATGGTGGTTGTTCCCCCTGACGCACGAAGCAGTTCCCCGGTCCCGCAGCGCCGCAGCGTAGGCCATCAGATCCGGGCCGGCTTGGTGGTCCTGCCCCGGCGAGGTCGGCTGCGGCTCCAGTTCGGAACGTTCAGGTACCGGTGGGTGCGAGCACCCCGAGCAGGTCCACCACCATGTGGGTGGAGGTTCCGGACACGCAGAATCCCTTCTGACCCCGCGCGTTCACCTCAAGCGGCACGATGGCCAGGTTGGCCCTCGTCTCCCCGGCGGCATAGTTCACCGTGGAGGTCCACGGCTCGCCGTGACACGATGCGGCCACCGCATACCCGCCACGGGTGGAGCCGGTGGCGGTGAGGTTCACGATCGCAGCGGTCGCGTCAGCGGCGTCGACGTGAACGAAGCGCTGCCCTCCATCGGGCCGGATGGGAGGAACTTGCTGCAAGAGCGCCGCCTCGTTCTCTGGGCCGCTCCTACCCACCTGCACCACGCCTCCGCCGGCGTCAACCAACCTGGCCCCCCACATGATGTGACCCCAAACGCGGACCAGTTCCAGCGGCAGCTCAACGCTGAGCGCACCACTGGCGTCGAGGCTGACAGGCACTGCGCCGAGGTCAGCCGCGGCGCCCGGTTCCGGATTGCACACCGACGTGCGCGCGAGCTGAGCGCCAAACCCGCCACCGGGCAACGGCGACACGTTCACCACGTGCCGTCCGCACCCGGCTTTGAGGTCGCCAGCTGGAACTGGAACTAGCTCGGCAAAATGCAGTGTCAATGCCTGGATGCGTTGGCCCGCCTGCGACGCGCCCTGCAAGACAAAGCTCAGGGTGGTGCCACACGTGTGCCACCTCAGGTCGAGGCCGACGGCGCCGACACGCAATCCCGGGTGCAACACCCCGCCGCTGATGCACTGGACCCGGGTGTCGACCTTGCGCTCCACCATGGCCCGCATGCCACCTCCGGCAGGGTACCAACCGTTCAGGTCACCCAGCAGGTGGGCGGTGCTGGTGCTGAAGAGGCAGAACCCTCCCCCGGCATCGAGGCCCACCACCACGGCGTTGGGTACGGCGCTCATCGGTGGATGGTTCAGGTTCGACGCCAGGGGCCGATCCCCGCAGGGATAGGCGGTGACGAACCCGCCGGCATCGGCATCGGTGACGGTCAGGTTGAGGGAGACCGCCGCTGCGTCGGCAGGGATGTCGCTCTGCCCGACCACCTGCACTCGAACGGCATGGCCCCCCGGAACCTTGGCCGATGGGCCCAACTGCCCGTCAATGCGGGTGTCAAAAAGCCGCTGCGGTCGCATCGATCGGAACAAGGTCGTCTGGAGATACCCGGAGTAATCAACCACCAGGTCGGTTTCGCTGGTGGTGTAGAGACAAACCTCGCCGTCGTCGTTCAGCGCCGCGGTGGCCGCATTGGCCACGGTCTGGTGGGCATCGAAGTTCACCGTCGACGTGCCGGGCCGCTCGCCGCAGGGATACACCGTCACATAACCCGCCTCGCTGGGGTCCACCACGGTGACGTTGAGTTGAACGGCAGCGGCAAACGTGGGCCGAAGATCGGTCACGACAAGCGCAAGACGCCGCCCGCCGCCATGCGTCCGAGGTCGGGATGGTTGATACGGTCCCGGGTGTCCACCCACCGAGCCGGGAGGGGCCGTGACGCTCTGACCGGCGGCTGGCCCGGAGCCTGGGTGCCAGCGGTCGCCGCAGGGAGCCCGACCCATAGCGCCGCCGCCACAAACGCCGCCGCCGCAATCTGATAATGAACACGAAGGCGTCGGACCATCGGCAAAATCTATGCGACGCGCGGGCGGGGGTTTCACAGGGTTAGGAGGGAGGTCCCTTGCCCCATCGGGAGCGGTTCGGTGGTCTCGCACTGTGGCCACGGCCGCCTTCCGAAGCTGGTTCGGCCGGCCCGTTCCCGTCGGCTAGGGTGTGCTCGCCTCGGCAACGGGGTGAACGGGCTGTGGCGCAGCTTGGTTAGCGCGCTTGACTGGGGGTCAAGAGGTCGGGAGTTCAAATCTCCCCAGCCCGACTCCAAAGAAGCAGGTCAGGGCCGGTGCCGATGGCGCCGGCCTTTGTCGTTCCCGGGGCCTTGTCCTCTTTCAGCCCTCTTTCGCCGGGTGACGACTACTGTTAGGTGATGCGAGGGCCGGGAGCGCACATCAGGGCTCGGAAGGGCAGCGACGGGCGCACGCGGTACATGGTGACCGTGGAGAGCGAGATCGATCCGTCGACGGGGAAACGGCGACAGGTGTCGGCGGGGACCTTTCGCACCAAGCGGGACGCTGAGCACCGCAAGGCTGAGGTGGTGGCGTCAGGGTTCGAGCGGCCCGAGGCCATGACGTTGCGGTCCTTCCTGGTCGAGGAGTGGTTGCCGTCCAAGGCGGAGAAGTCCACGGCCACGCAGGCGCAGTACCGGTGGGCGGCGGATCGGTTGTGCGCGGCGCTGGGTGAGGCCAAGTTGGCCGGACTCACTGCGCGGCAGGTCCAAGCGTTTCATGAGGGTCTGCGTGCGGAGGGCCTGTCATCGCGGTCGCGGCAGGCGTTGGGCAA